>DDPE01000016.1 GCA_002342035.1 Asticcacaulis sp. UBA2476
CATTGCGGCGGCGGCCAAGGCGGCGGATGCCGCCGCTAAAACAAAGCAATTAAGCTTCGGTCGACTCTTCGGAAGCCGGAGCCTCTTCAGCAGCCACTTCTTCAACCGCAGCCGGTTCTTCAACCGGGGCGGCAGCCGCAGCAGCAGCTTCTTCCTTGGCAGCGGCTTCGGCGTCCTGACGGTCCTGCTCACGCTGCGCACGTTCAGCGGCGCGTTCCTGAGCCTTTTTGCCAGGCGTACCCTTTTGCGGGTTGTTGCCGTGTTCCCATTTTACCAGGCCTTCTTTGGCCAGAAAGCGTGCGACGCGGTCGGTGGGTTGCGCGCCTTTTTTCAGCCATTCAGAAATGGCTTCGACCTTAAGCGTGACGCGGGCCTCGTTGTCCTTGCCCAGCATTGGGTTGTAGGAGCCAACCTTGGCGATGAACTTACCGTCGCGCGGGGCGGCGGCGTCAGCGATAACGATATGGTAGTACGGGCGCTTCTTGGAGCCACCGCGCGACAGACGAATTTTCAACATGATATAAGATCCTTTGAGAGATAGAGATTTAAAGTGTTTCAGTTATTTCTTTTTCGGGTCGAAGGGGTTGCCCCCACCAAGTCCGGGAAGTCCGCCACTGCCGAGGCCGGGTAATCCCGGAAGCCCGCCAGCAGGAAGATTTGGTAATTTACCTGCGCCCAGTTGTTTCAGCCGCTCCATATCGACGGCGGCGTTTTCACCGATGGCGAGGTTCGGGTCGCCTTTGAGGGCCTTACCCATTTGCTGCATCTGAGCCATGTTTGGACCGCCGCCCATACCCAGCATCTTGGCCATAGCGCCCATGCCGCCACCGCGCCCGCCGGTATTGCGCGCCATCATCTTAAAGGCGTCGGCCATCTGGCGGTGCTGCTTCAAAAGGCGGTTGATTTCGGCGACATCGACACCGGCCCCGGCGGCGACGCGGCGCTTGCGTGAGGCATTGAGGATATCGGGTTTTTTGCGCTCCAGCTTGGTCATGGAGGAGATGATCGCCACCTGACGGGCGAACATCTTATCGGACATGTCCAGATCGCTGATCTGCTTCTTGATCTTTTGCACACCGGGCAGCAGGCCCATAATGCCGGACATGCCGCCCATTTTTTGCATCTGGCCCAGTTGATCAGCCAGATCGTTGAGGTCAAACTGGCCCTTGGACAGCTTTTTGGCCATCTGCTCGGCCTTGACAGCATCAAGCTCCTGGGCGGCCTTTTCGACCAGAGCAACGACGTCGCCCTGTCCCAGAATACGGCCCGCAATACGCTTGGCATCAAAGACATCGAGCGCTTCAATCTTTTCACCGGCGCCTAAGAACTTGATCGGCAGACCAGTAGTCGCGCGCATCGACAGCATGGCCCCGCCGCGCGCATCACCATCGGCGCGGGTCAGGATCAGGCCGGTCAGCGGCAAGCGGGCATGGAAGGCTTCGGCGGTGCGCACCGCATCCTGACCGGTCAGGCTGTCGGCGACCAGAAACGTCTCGGTCGGCGATGAGATTTTGGCAATCTCAGCCGCCTCGGCCATCAGGGTTTCATCCAGCGTGGTGCGACCGGCGGTATCGAGGATCAGGACATCAAAGCCCTGAAGCTTGGCCGATTGCAGGGCGCGGCGGGTGATTTCAATCGCGGACTGACCCACCACGATTGGCAGGACATCGACGCCGACCTGATCACCCAGCAGTTTCAGTTGCTCCATAGCCGCCGGTCTGCGGGTATCGAGCGAGGCCATCATGACCTTTTTACGATCAAATTTGGATAGACGCAGCGCCAGCTTAGCCGAGGTCGTGGTCTTACCCGACCCTTGCAGACCCGCCATCAGGATCACGACTGGCGGCACGGCGGCCAGATTGAGCGGTTCCGGCTCTTCGCCGCCCAGCATGTCGATCAGGCCGTCATAGACAATCTTGACCACCTGATCGGCGGGTTTAATGGCTTTGATGATCGCTTCACCGGTGGCCAGTTCGCGGGCCTTGTCCATGAACTTGCGCACGACCGGCAGGGCGACATCGGCTTCTAGCAGGGCGACCCGCACTTCGCGCAGGGCTTCGTCAACGTCCTTTTCCGAAAGGACGCCACGGCCACTCAGTCGGTCAAACAGTCCCGATAGGCGCTCGTTTAAGCTATCAAACATGGTAGCGAGTCAAACCTCAAAATCCTCATATCTGGCACCTGCGATTTTGAACAACAAAAAGACCCCGAGAACGCCACGCGTTGTCGGGGAGCCTTCCCATCCCTGTCCGGTCGCAGTGCCGGGGTCATGATGGCGAAGGTTTGATGTCAAAAGCGCTTTAGGGCGCCAATGTGTCGGGCCTTTTGCGCGGTTTCGTCTTAAGAGTCAAGCCCCAGCCTCAAGTCTTGGCGGGATTATCAGCGACTTAACGCCGCCCGAACAGCTTTTCGATATCCTTGAGTTTTAACTCAACATAGGTCGGGCGTCCGTGATTGCATTGGCCGGAGTGGGGGGTAGCCTCCATCTGGCGCAGCAGGGCGTTCATCTCTTCGCCCGTCAGTCGTCTGCCGGCGCGCACCGAATTGCGACAGGCCATATTACCGCAGATTTCGGCCATGCGTTCTTTGAGCGCCAGAGCCTGACCGTGTTCGGCAATATCATCGGCCAGATCGCGGATCAGAGCCCCGACATCGCAATCACCCAGCAGAGCGGGGATTTCGCGCACCAATATGGATGATGGCCCAAAGGCTTCGATGGCCAGTCCCATGACATCAAGATCAGCCTGCTTGGTCATTAGCCGGGAGACGTCGGCGGGTTCTAAGTCAACAATTTCCGGGATCAGCAGGCTTTGGCGAGCGACATGGCCCTGCGCCATCGCCGTTTTCATCTGCTCATAGACCAGCCGTTCATGGGCGGCGTGCTGATCGACGATGACCAGTCCGTCAGTGGTCTGGGCAATGATGTAGGTTTCATGGATTTGCGCGCGGGCGGCACCCAAGGGGTGCTGGGTGGAGGTGTCTGCGGGCGGGGCAGACAGTTCTATATCGGCAATAGCCTCGGCCAGTTCGCCGTAGTGCGGCACCATATCAGCCTCGACCCGCCCCGATGGCATAAAGGCAGGGGGGGGCATAAAGGCGGCGGGCGTCGGCATATAGTTGGGATGCGGCGCGTCAAGCGAATAGGCCGGACGAGGGGCGGGCGTCGGATATTGGTACCCCAAGCTGGGTTGAAACGGCGCAATTTGCGGGCGCAGTCCCGACAGCGCCTGATCCGCGACGGTGGTGGCGGCGCGGTGACCGGCGGAGGCCAGCGCATGTTTAAGCGCCCCGATAATCAGGCCACGCACCAGATTGGGATCACGGAAACGCACTTCGGTCTTGGCCGGATGGACGTTGACGTCCAGATCCTGCGGGTCGATATCGAGATAAAGCACGGCCATCGGGTGGCGATCACGAGCCAGAAAGTCGGCATAGGCCCCGCGCAGCGCCCCTTGCAGCAGCTTATCGCGCACCGGGCGGCCATTGACGAACAGGTATTGATGCTGGCCATTGCCGCGTGAAAAGGTCGGCAGACCCGCATAGCCGGTCAGGCGCACCCCTTCGCGGCCCTGATCGATCAGCAGGGAGTTCCGTCCGAAATCCTCACCTAATATGGCGGCTAATCGTTTTAACCGTCCTTCAAAGCCCTGCGTTTCGGCAAACAGGCGCAACTGGCGCTTGCCGTCCAGTTCCAGCGTAAAGCCGACATCTTCGTGGGCCATGGCCTGCCGTTTGACCTCTTCGGCAATGGCCATGTTTTCAGCCCGGTCGGTCTTCATGAACTTGAGCCGGGCCGGGGTGGCGTAGAACAGGTCTTTCAGTTCAACCCGCGTACCGTGCGGGCGCGAAAAGGCGGCGGGGCGCAAGGGGGCGATCCGTCCGCCGTCGACTTCAATGGCAAAAGCCCCGTCCTGATCGGCGGGTTTGGAGACGATGTTGAGGCGCGCCACCGATCCCATCGACGGCAGGGCCTCACCGCGAAAGCCAAGCGTCTGAATGTGCAGCAGATCCCAGGTGCCATCGGCCTGCGGTTTAAGCTTTGAGGTGGCGTGCCGTTCGACCGCCAGCGGCAGGTCGATCTCAGACATGCCGCGCCCGTTGTCTTCGATGATTATACGCGACAGCCCGCCCATTTCGGCCTGAATGTCGATGGAGCGGGCCCCGGCATCAATGGCGTTTTCAACCAGTTCCTTGATGGCGGATGACGGGCGCTCGACCACCTCGCCGGCGGCGATGCGGTTGATGGTTTCGGTAGGTAAGCGGGCGATGACGGACATGCGAAAGCCTTGATTTTGGCGATCTGCGGCGTTGTGATCGCTTGCAGGTACTATATATATGTACCTGCGGCGCTTGACGCCTGGCATCTCATCCAAACTGAAGGCTTTCGGTACGGCGGATTAAAGCCTTGAGTAATCACAATACAGAAACTGGTAAGCATTTTGTAGTGATTCCTTTAAGGCTTTTGGAACACCAGCGCCATGCGGTCGGTCTTGCCGCGGATTTTGGCATCGAACACATTGAGGCTGCGGTCATCCTCGGGATGGCTGAGCGCGCCAGAGTCGTTCACCAGCTTGAAACCGGCCTTGGTGACGCCCTCAATCACGGTCTGCTTATCGATGCGGTGGGTGGTGTTGGTGTCGCGCAGACCTGAGCCATCCGGGGCCTTATGGTCGGTGATGATGAAATAGCCGCCTGATTTTATAGCGCTGAACAGGGCCTTATTCATTTTGGCGACATCGGCCTTCGGATCATTGAAGGTGTCGTGATAAATCATGCCCGCTAAGATGACATCATAGGGTTTGGCGGGGGCAGGGATATCTTCAAACGGTGCCACAACCACGCTGACATTGGCGCGTTTTGAGGTCAGGTAATCGAGCGCGGGCTGTATCTTATAGTTTTCGACCCAACTGGCCGGATTTTGCACATAGACCTTACCAGTATCTCCAACCGCCGTGGACATCAGCATAGACGTGTAGCCGCCGCCAGCCCCCATATCGAGCACGGTGTCACCAGCTTTGAGATAGGGCAGCAGGAATGCCATTTCCGGCTTACGGGCGGCATCGCGTTCCGTGTGCTGAGGTGGTCGATCGGAGGCGGCCATCGCGGCATCGACCATTTTTGTGGCCGCTTCGGCGGTGACGGTCTGGGCTATCGCGGGGACGCCGGCGATAGGGGCGGTCAGAATAAGGGCTAAGGCAAGGCTTTTATATAGGCGCATGGTTTTTCCTCCTGCGGTCAGGTGGCGGGAGGATAGGCGAGGGCGTCAGGGATGCAAGTTACATCCGCGTTAACAAAAAAAGCGGCCCGTTAAGAGCCGCCTTTTTAAATTTTATGTCTCTAAATCTTACAGGCCCGGCAGCTTGAACTTAGCGTCTTTTTTCTGCTCGATGATGATCGGCTGTTCACCGACCAGCTTGGTCAGGCGTTCCTTTTCGGCGGCGGCATCCAGCGGTGCGACTTCGGCACCGAGGGCGGCGTTAGAGCCAGCAACCACGTTTGTTTCCGGCTTTTTCCAGAACATGACCGAATCGGAAAACGACTTTTCCTTATAGGTCAGATCGCCAAATTCATCATCAACCACATAGCGCGCCAGCGGATCGGCGCGGTCAGCCCCGGTCTTTGAGGCAAAAATCTTTTCACCTTCTGAGCGGGTAAAGCCCTGACGCTGACCCAGCAGAGCTTCGCGGGCGGCACTTTCGGGCTGAAGCTCCTGCGGACGGGGCTCACCGGGCGCGGGCGGGCGCAGGGCGTAATCGGGCGGTACGATTAGCGGGGCCTTGGTGACCACGCGGAATTCATCGGGGGTAACCTTGTTGAGGCCCAGCGCGGACTTGGTGGATTCGCAACCCGATAGGGCTAACCCTGCCAACACCGTTAAACCCAAAACGACCTTAACCGACTTCATATTTCGCTCCAGACCTGCCTGTAATGGCTAGGCACCAAAATTAACAAACTAACCGTTACTGTGTTTAAGCGGCTGTGCCAAGCCCCCAAAGATGACGAAACCTAACCGGCAATTAAGCCTTTTTTTCGCCCGTAACTAAGCTTTTGCGTCACTTTCCTTGGTGGTGAACACTTCCCAGATCAGCATGACCACGCCGATCGAAATACAAGCATCAGCAATATTGAACACCCACGGGAAATAAAGCCCGGAAAAGTCCAGAAAATCGACCACGGCCCCGAATCTTATGCGGTCAATCGCGTTACCGATAGCCCCGCCGATAACCAGACCCAGTGACCAGGCCAGCCACGGCCGCTCGGCCTTACGCACCCAGTTGATCAGGAAGATGGAGACCACGATTGAGAACAACACCAGCAACCACCGGCCCAAACCGTCCGCACCCAGAAGGCCAAAGCTTACCCCGTCATTCCACACCATGCTGAGGTGAAAGAACGGCAAAACCTCGATCTGCTGCTGCACCGGCAGATTGATGCCGAACAGAATCCAGTGCTTTGAGATCTGATCAAGGATCAGGGCGATAGTGGCCACGATCAGGCCCAGCGCACCATAACGGCTCACACGGCCCTTCAAACGGGTTTCAATCCCGCTCAATATATCAACCATGTAATTTGTCCCAATAGGCAACGGCGTCGGCATCACGGTGCGACAGGTCGGGGTAGCGCGGATCAGTGCCGACTTCAGGCAGGATGCGCCATGAGCGCTGGCACTTTTGGCCGTGGGCCAGCAGCACCACCACGCTGACGTCTTTGACCTCCTCAAGGCGGAAGGCATGCTCCGGCCCCATTGAGTTGGACAAAACCGCCTGAGAGGTGCGGAACACCTCAGATGCGTCAATGCCGTCAAAGGCGGCCATCAGCACGTCATTATCAATATAGACATGCGGCGCGGCCTCTAACGCAGCCCCGATGACCTTTTCACGGCGTTTTTCTTCGAGTGCTCCGGTGACGACATCCAGCACATGCTCGATCTTTTCCCAGCGCGCGGCCTCGGCCTCATTGTGCCATTCGGCCGGGACGGGGCTAAGCGTACGGAAGACGTTTTCCGACGCATCGGGGTATCGGTACGACCACGCTTCTTCGGTGGTGAAGCTCATGATCGGCCCCAGCCACGCGGTCAGGCGCTCAAACAGGATATTGAGCACGGTGCGGGTGGCGCGGCGTTTCACGCTGTCGGGGCGGTCGCAATAGAGGCAATCCTTGCGGATATCGAAATAGAGCGCCGACAAGGTTTGTGAGGCGAAATCCGCCACCGGACGGATAACACCGGCGAAATCATAGACATTATAAGCTTCACGCACCTGCGCATCCAGCGCGTGAACGCGGTGCAGGATATAGCGTTCCAGTGACGGCATGTCCTTATAGGCGACCTGTTCGGCATCGCTATAGCCGTTGAGCGCGCCCAGCAGATAGCGGATCGAATTACGCAGCTTACGATAGGCATCGATCGTGGTTTGTAGTATCTGTTTACCGATGCGCAGGTCTTCGGAATAGTCGCTGAGGGCGACCCACAGGCGCAGGATTTCGACACCGGATTCCTTAGCCACGTCCTGGGGGCTGACGACATTGCCCTTGGACTTTGACATCTTCTCGCCCTGTTCATCGAGGACGAAACCGTGGGTCAGGACGCCTTTGAACGGGGCATGGCCGCGGGTGCCGCACGATTCCAGCAGGGACGACTGGAACCAGCCGCGATGCTGATCCGAGCCTTCGAGATAGAGATCGGCAGGGCTGCGCGTGTTTTCGCGGCCCTCCAGCGTAAAGGCGTGGGTCGAGCCGGAATCGAACCACACGTCCAGAATATCGGTGATCTTTTCATAGTCGTCCGGATTATAGCCGTTACCCAGAAACTCGGCGTCGGGCAGGGTAAACCAGGCATCGGCCCCGCCGTCGCGGATACGGTCGATGATGCGCTTATTGACGGCTTCGTCGCGCAGCGGCTCACCCGTCGATTTATTGACGTACATGGCCAGCGGCGTGCCCCAGTTGCGCTGACGGCTGATCAGCCAGTCCGGGCGGGTCTCGACCATTGAGCGGATACGGTTCTTGCCCTGCGCGGGATAGAAGGCGGTTTGGTCGATGGCTTTAAGGGCAGTATCCCTAAGCCCCCCGTCCATTCTTATAAACCACTGGGGCGTATTGCGGAAGATGACCGGAGCCTTCGAGCGCCATGAGTGCGGGTAAGAGTGCTCGACCCGACCGCGCGCCAATAGGTTGCCAGCTTCGATCAGCTTTTCCATGACGACCTTATTGGCGTCACCGAACTTACCGGCCTTCTTGCCCTCGGTTTCCAGCACCTTAAGGCCCGCAAACAGCGGCACATGCGGATAATAGGCGCCGTCGGGATCAACCGTGTCCGGGATAGAATCGAGGCTGTAGCCCGACTTCAACCAGACCAGATAGTCGTCTGCGCCGTGACCGGGCGCTGTATGCACAAAGCCCGTACCGGCATCATCGGTAACGTGATCACCGGCCAGCATAGGCACGTCAAAGCCGTAGCCTTCATCCAGCGCCGCGAGCGGGTGGGAGAGGGTTAGGCCGTCTAAGATTTTATCTTGGACTTGGTTCAACCTTGTGTGAGCAATTACGTTACCTGCTTTCAAGACTTGCTCAGCGAGATTGTCCGCAATGATCAGGCGATCACCTTCTTTTGCCCACGGCGCGAAGCCCAAAGTCTCTTCAGACGCCACACCGACAACTAAATATAATCCGTATGAAATTTTTGGATTAAAGCTGACGGCTCTGTTCGCAGGAATTGTCCAAGGTGTAGTCGTCCAGATGACCACGGATGCCCCTAGGGGGTGAGGTAGGGCTTCGACGTTATTTGCATAGGTAGGGTCTGCGGCCAGATATTCGTCGAGGGTATGCGCGCCATCATTGAACTTAGCGGTTTTCACCGGGAACTTTACCCACACGGTCGGGCTGACATGATCGGCATATTCGACCTCGGCATCGGCAAGGGCGGTGCGTTCGACCGGCGACCACATGACCGGCTTTGAGCCGCGATAAAGTTGACCCGACATCATAAATTTGTGGAATTCTTCGGTCACCTTGGCTTCGGTGTCGAAGTCCATGGTGGCATAGCGGTTATCCCAGTCGCCTAAGCCCCCCAGACGCTTGAACTCTTCGCGCTGAATGTCGATCCATTTGGCGGCATATTCGCGGCAGGCTTTGCGGAACTCAGCGGCGGGGACATCACCTTTTTTGCGGCCCTTGGCGCGAAATTCTTCTTCGATCTTCCACTCGATCGGCAGACCATGACAGTCCCAGCCGGGTACGTAATCAACGTCATAGCCCATCAGGAACTTCGAGCGGACGACAAAATCTTTCAGCAGCTTATTGAGCGCGTGACCGATGTGAATATTGCCGTTGGCATAGGGCGGGCCGTCGTGCATGACAAACAAAGGCGCATTCTTGGCCTGACGGGCCTTGCGCACTTCGTTATAGAGGTCAGCCTCGGCCCATTTTTTGAGCATCTCCGGCTCGGCCTTGGGCAGGCCGCCGCGCATCGGAAAATCGGTTTCGGGCAGGAACACCGTTTCGCGGTAGTCGCGTGCAGTTTGTTCGGTGGTGGTGTCAGTTTCGGAAGCCATTGGGGTAATCTCATCAGGCCGGGTTACGCGGGCACACAGGGCATCGCACCGGCAAAAAACATGGCCTCAGCGTTTATCAGAGCGAACTTTGATTGCCTAGCGCTTTTGGGCGTGTCATTCGACTTTTGGGACATGCTGAAAGGGGCGGGGATGCCAGACAAGAAAGCACTATCTTGGCCAAGATTTGTCGTGGGGCTTTTTTTATCACCGCTTTTGTGGGTGATTGAGTTCTACGTGGTTCCGCACGACGAGCTTTTGGCTGGCGGACAACTCCTATTTTACATTGCCGGAATTATATGGCTGATTGTCGTGTTACTTTTGACCAAAGCCATTGGTCTGGCGCGTAAGCAAAAAATGTCGGCAACAGTTCTTATGTTGGTCTCGATAGGGCTCTCAATTCCGATAATGCTTAATCCGGCTAATAAAGGCCCTGGCATACCTGACTTCCAAATATTGGGCTTAGTCGTGCCTGACATGCTCATCTTACCAATCTTAAGCCTATCGACCGCCTTGGTATTCGCACTGATAGCCGGGCTGAGATGGCGCGCCAAATGAGGCGCAGTCTTGTCGCGGTGCAAAAATCGCACTGATCACAAGCCACCACATGGCGGCACAAAACGCGATGATGCTCAAAAACCCATAGCCTCTGATCGACATGGCTTTTGCCTTTTTATGTTCCGAACCCTGTACTTTATGAACCTACTCTCTCATGAGGCGATTATACCGTCTATCGGGTATCGGCATATTCACCCCATTTGAGGTATATAGTTAGGCATAAGGGTGTGGATAAAAAAGGGCGAAACCCGTTAGCTATAACGAAAGTGATAACTGATCACCGCTATGTTATTAGGTCGTGTAGTCTGTAACGACAGCTCAAACTCAAGCTGAGTCTGCTAAGGCTGTGTTCGCAGGTGCGGCATCAACTACTTAGGCGGGTGCGCATTTAGCCAGTTCTTTGCCTGATCTGTGTCGGCCGCGATTTGCGCCTTAAGTTCATCCAGCGATGAGAACTTCATATCCGGGCGCAGATAGTGCAGCAGCTCGACCTCAATCGTCTCGCCGTACACCTCATGGTGCAGGTCAAACACATAGGTCTCGAACCGTTCGCTCAAACCCTCAGCAATCGTCGGGCGGCGGCCCAGATTGGTGACCGAGCCCAACACCCGCCCATCCTCAAAGCGGGTGCGGGTGACATAGACGCCGTATTTCGGCCGGACATAATCGCCCAAATCTACATTCAGGGTCGGAAAACCGAGCGTGCGGCCGATCTGATCGCCCTTAACGACCGTGCCCATATAGGCCTGCGGGTGGCCGAGTATCGCCGTGGCGCGTTCAAAATCACCTGTCTGCAAAGCCTCACGCACGGCAGACGACGACAGTTTGTTACCGTCGGCGTCGTCCTGACGATCCAGAATGGTGGTCGTAAAGCTAAATTTCTGGCCAAAAGCGACCAGATCGGCGGCCTGACCCGCCGGTTGGTTCGGGCCGCGCTTGCCGAAGCTAAAATCGAACCCGGCACTGACGTGGGAGGCGCGTAACTGCTCACTCAGGATAATGCGCGCAAAGTCCTCAGCGCTCAAAGCCTGCAGGTTCGCATCGAAATCGCAGATCAGGGCGTAGTCCGCCCCCAGCGCTTCATAGGCGCGAAGCTGCTGCGGGACATGCATCAGGCGGAACGGTTCGGCGTCAATGCCTCTGAGGTTTTGAAAATACTGCTGCGGGTGCGGATCGAAGCTGATGACCGCACTTTTGTGGCCGCGGACATGGGCGGTCTCGGTCGCCGCTGCAATCACACTGTGGTGGCCTTCGTGGACGCCGTCAAAGCTGCCGATCGCTACACACAGGTGAGGCGGGATGCCCTCACCATGCGCGGGTTCGTTGATGGCATAGGCCTCAAGCTTACCCTCCGCGGTCAGCCGCAGGTGAAAGGCTTTGATATGATGGGCGGTGAACGGGGACACGATTATACTGTGACCGGCTTTTTCGGCGCGAGAACTTCGGCCACGCCGTCGACAAAGACCTTGCCGCGCACCCTGACCGTGGTTTGAAGCTGGACGTGGGCGGTTTTCAGGTTGATGTCCTTGACGCGAATGTGGACGGTCGCCTCATCGCCCGGACGGATAGCGCGCTTAAAGCTCAAAGTTTGCCCCACATATATAGTGCCCCAGCCCGGCAGGCCGCCTGCAACCGTTGCCGAAATATAGGCCCCGGCCAGCATACCGTGGGCAACCTTACCCTTAAACGGCGACGCGGCGGCATAGGCTTCATCGACATGGATCGGGTTATGATCGCCGGAGACTTCGGCAAAGGCGGCAATAGCGGCGTCCGTCACCTGAAAGGTGCGGGTAATCTCCTGATCGATCATCAGGTCTTCGAGGTACACAGTGTGGGCGGAATCGGACATGGTGGCTTTAAGTCGCTTAAAGAAATTAAGCGTCACCGTTATTATGTGACGGTGCCAATTGCCAAATCTTTTTGCAGTTTCATCCTTGAAATTATGTCCCAAACTGACAAAAAATTTTTACACCTGTCCCAAAATTTCACCATAATCGTGGTTAATTTAAGGTATATCATTGAATTTAAACAATAAATATAAAATCGGCTCTTAACCGAATTTTTGTCTGTCTTTGTCATGATGGCCCTGTCTTCAAATGAAGGGCGTCGCGTGTTGCGGGTCCAAAAAAATAGGTGGGGCTTTACATGGCCATCGATATGTCCATGCCGGTGCTGGTCGTAGATGACTACAAAACCATGCTTCGGATCATTTCCAATCTGCTCAAGCAATTGGGCTTTGAAAATGTCGAAGAAGCTTCGGACGGCACCGAAGCACTCGATAAGATGAAAAAAGGCTCCTATGGTCTGGTCATTTCTGACTGGAACATGGAACCGATGACAGGCTACGAACTGCTGTTGAAGGTCCGCGCGGACGATTCGCTTAAGCGCACGCCTTTCATCATGGTTACGGCTGAATCCAAGACTGAAAACGTGATTGCGGCCAAAAAGGCCGGTGTGAACAACTATATCGTGAAACCGTTCAACGCCGCGACTTTGAAGCAAAAAATCACCGCCGTTCTTGGTGATTTCTAAGCTTTAAACTGACTAACAGTAGCCTTAAACTAACATAATAACAGGTTCATCAATGGCCCAGGCATCACATAAGGCAGAGACTGACATGGACGGGTTCGACCCCGCTCTGGTTCAGGAACTTGAGCCTAAGCTTATCAATCTGATGCAGCAATCCGAAGCGCTGGTCGCTTTGATGCGTGGCTTTTTCCAGCAGCTTGATAAGCGTCGCTCCGATGAGTTCAGAATCATCGCGGGCTATATCGCTAAGGCTAAGGAAGAGATCCGCGAACTGCGCCCGCATGATCTGTCGAACGACCGTATTCCGACGGCGGGGGCCGAACTTGAGGCCATCACCCGCGATACTGAAAACGCCACCCACACGATCATGAACTGCGCCGAGGCCATGATGGGCTTTTCGGTTAAGGATTTTGGTGACGACCCCAAAGCCTATAAGGCGGCGGTCGATGATCAGGTCATGATGATTTTTGAGGCGTGCAGCTTTCAGGACATCACGGGCCAGCGCGTCTCCAAGGTTGTCAATGTCTTAAAGCAGATCGAAGACCGCGTCACGCGCCTGGCCGATAAGCTGGGCATCGAGGACAAGAGCGTTGAACTGACCGACCGTGAAAAGCGCGACCGTGACCTGCTGCTGAACGGTCCGGCCATCGGTGGGCCTGAAACCGGACAGGATTCGATTGATGCTCTGTTTGCCGGTGGTTTCGACAGCTTTGATGCGATTGAAGCGGCCCCTGCACCTGTGGTCGAGGCGCCAGAACCGGTAGCCCCTCCTGAACCTGTAGCTAAGGCACCGGAACCAGAGCCTGCGCCTAAACCCGAACCTAAACCCGAAATTAAGGTGGCACCTGCTCCGGCGCCCGTAGCGCCTGCGCCGGTGGCTCCAAAGCCAGCACCGGCACCTGTGGCCAAAGCGCCAGAGCCTAAGCCCGCACCTCAACCGGCTCCGGTACCCAAACCTGCCCCCGCCCCAGCCCCCGCGGCGGTCGCGGAAACCAATTCTCAGGACGATATCGACTCACTGTTCGACATGAGCCCCGAAGACCTGAACAAGACAAACTCACAGGACGATATCGACGCCCTGTTTGATTAAGCTAAACAAAGAATAATCAGACGAAGATCTGGTGATGGTGAAGAACCGGCCGCGAAATCCCCTCGCGGCCGGTTTTTTGTGATTTAAGCGAGTTCAGCCGCCACATATTTAGCCTGGGCGTTCTGGGATTGCAGCACAGCGGTCAGAAGATGCGGATCAAGCTTGCCATCAGCGCCGGTGGCTTCGACCGCGTGAATACCGGCGGCGATAAACAGCAGATCAAGCCCTTGGGCATTGGCCCCCAGCACATCGGTCGGCAAACCATCACCAATCGCCAGAATGCGAGATTTATCAACGGCTTTGCCGGTCAGGTTTTCCAACGCGGCATAACACAGGTCATAGATCGGCGGGTAGGGCTTCCCGGCCATGATGGCCTCACCGCCGAGTGCCGTATAAAGATCGGCCAGCGATCCGGCGCACAGAATAATCTTATCGCCGCGCTGAACGATGCGGTCCGGGTTGGCGCAAATCAGCGGAATGCCGCGTTTGGCGGCGATAGCGAACGTGTCGCGGTATTGCTCAATCGTGTCGCTTTCATCGTTAAACAGCCCGGTGCAGGAGATAAACGCCGCCGTTTCCGGCGTGCCGCTGCGGTCAAGCTCAAGGCCGGTATAGAGATGGTCGTCGCGCTCAGGGCCGACAATCCAGGCGGAGCCGAGCGGAGCATATTGGCTTAGGAACGTGCGGGTGGCGTCACCGGACGAGACGATGGCGCTATAGGCATCCTCAAAAACGCCGAGTTCGGCCAATTGCGCGGCCAGCCCGTCATTGGGGCGCGGCGAATTGGAAATCAGCACCACCGGCCCAACCGTGGCCTTAAAGGTTTTCAGCGCGGCGTAGGCTGTCGGGAAATGCCATTTGCCGTTATGGATCACCCCCCAGATATCGCAAAATACAGCGTCATATTTACTGGAAAGCGAGGCAAGGGACGTAATCAATTCAGGGGAGGGCATGGTCTATCCGCAAGTTACAGTGACATATGAAGCAGGATGTTTCGCAGAAATTTCCGCAAGCTCCATTTATGGGTTAAGGGGGCTTGCCCCCTTATTAGGCCCTGCGGCGTAATGGCGGCAGGGTTGAGCGGGCATAACCAGCCGGCGGGGCGGTTTCCAGCAAGACCTGTTCCTTGATGGCGCGGGGCTCACCAAACAGATGGCCCTGACCATAGCCGATATCGGCTTCGAGCACGTCAACGACCTGACGCTCAGACTCGATCTTTTCGGCAATGACTTCGATGCCGTAACGCGCCAGCAGCGAGGCGTAATCACCAGCGTGAATATCCTTGAGGAACTTCATGGCCGGGCGACCGTCGATGTCGAGCAACTGCTCCATCAACAGCTTGGCCGAAATCTTGACAAAGCGCACGTCTGAGCGTTGCAGGTCATGAACGTCGAAATCAATCGTCGTGACCTTATCGATCGAGAAGCGGAAGCCGAGATCGGCCAGCTTGGCCATATTGCGGGCCTCAGCCGATCCGCGGGCGATAAAGGCATCCTGACCCAGTTCAAAAATCAGCGCGCCGGACAGGTCTCTGTTTTCCTTAAGGAACTCCAGAAACTGCGGGAAAAAGCTGTCGTCACGCAGGGTCGAGAGCGAGATATTGCAGAAAATACCAATGCGGCGGTCGTTCTTGGCCAGTTTGCGCACAATCTGCACGCAGCGGAACAGCAACAGATTGTCAATCGACGGCAGCAGACCTTCGGGTTCGGCCACGGTCAGATATTCCGCCGGCATCATCACGCGACCGGTCTCATCGCGCAGACGCGAAAAGCTTTCGTAAAACACAGTCTTACGCTGTGGCAGGGACACGACGGGTTGCAGATAGAGATCAACACGGTTCTCAATCAGGGCCTCACGCACGGTCTCGATCAGGGCTATGGCCTGCTGTTCCTTAGCGGACATCTGACGCACGGCCTCGGCAGCATTGGGGCCGCGTGCATAACTTGGCTGCGCGCTTGGGGCGGGCGCACGGTTCTGCCATTCATTCAAGCGATCTTCGATGCTCTCACCCAGCTTAAGCACCAGGCCCTCCAGCATTTTGACTTCACTGGTCAGTTCTTCGGTGCGGGTGGTGCGCTGGTGCTGCACACTGTCGGCCAGATCGAGCATGTCTTTTTGGGTGGCGTCAATGGCTTCGACCATCAGGCGATGGGCTTCGCGTACCCGGTCGAGGTCCTTATCAATGCGGGCGGCCATCAGCTTTTGGCCGACAAACACATGGAACCCGGTACACAGGCCCATGGTGCCCAGAAACGCCGCTACGCATGCACCGCCGTCTGAGCCGCCGCGCCACAACAGGGCGGCTACCGTCAACGACAGAAAGATGTAGGTGCCCATCAACAGGGCAGGGGTGGCTCTAGCCATGAATGCGTGGTCCTGAAGAATCACTAATACGCGTACAGCGCACTATGGGGTGATTTTCATCTGACGCAAAGTGCGGCGTTAACTTTTGGGTTTTAAGCCTAAAACATACCGTCGGTATTGCGCCGGTAAGGGCCTTTGTAGCCTTCATCGGTCTTTCGCCGGCGATCCGGCCCGAAATAGTTTGAGCAGCGGATAAACGGACGCGGACGCATGATGATGGTGTCGATCCGCCCCAACAGAGCACGCGCCGTCAGCGGCTTGACCACAAATTCATTGACCCCGGCATCGCGGGCTTCCATCACGCGGCTTTTTTCGGAATGACCGGTGATCATCACTACCGGCAGATAAGGGTTGGGGCTGTCGCTGGAATTACGCAGCATGCGGGTAAATTCAACCCCGTCGATCGGCTGCATGTTGAAATCGACAATCGCAATGTCGGCTTCGTATTGCCGCAGCATCTCCAGGGCCTCGGCACCGTCGCGCGCTTCGCGGATATTACGCAGACCCGTGCCTTTGAGGATAGCCATGACGATTGAGCGCATGTGCTGATTGTCTTCAACCAGCAGAATTTTAAGGGCACTATAATCAGTCATGACACATAAGTCCGTTCTGCCTCAACACGGCAGATGATTTAACTTGAAATCTAAAAAGGAGGTACGCGTTACTGATGGGATCGGCACCGTTCGTTTTAGAAACTGAAGGGGCGATCCGTGCCAGCGGTTAAGCAAACCCGTCCTAAAGATCAAGTGTGGCGCACACATATTGTCGCTGATTGAGCATGGTGGACACAATATTTCCATAAAATGTGACGCATTTTGCAATAGTATGCGCTCTTGATGGCGAATTTGACGCCAATTGGTCTCAGGCGGTGACCATCAGGCTGGGGTCGAGCGCCCGGTCACGCCACTTGAGTCGCCAGCACAGATGCGGGCCGGTGGCGCGGCCTTTGGCGCCGACATAGCCGATCAACTCGCCTTTTGGGATCAACTGGCCTTTGGTGACAAACAGTTGCGACAGGTGCAGGTACATGGAAATCACCCCCTGACCGTGATCGATCAGGATCAGGCCACCTTCAAAGTGCAGATCAGGCTCCGCCAGCACCACCCGCCCGGTCTGAGGGGCATGAACCGGCGTGCCAACGGGAGCGGCCATATCATAACCATAGTGCGGCCGCGACGGCACGCCGTTTAAGATGCGCTGATTACCAAACGTGCCGGACACGCGGTAGATATCGAGCGGCCAGCTAAAGCCATCCCGGAACCAGTCGGCATCTTCACGGTGGGCAAAGGCTTCGTTCTTGAGTGCCACCTCAGCGGCGATACGCTCCAACAGGGCCGGATCGCTGGGGGTGACGGTATTTTGCGGCAGGCCATCAACGCGTTGCACGTCATAGGTAGCAGGGTAGATTTCGCAGGTCGTCTTTTGGTACTGGCCGGAGACGGGGCCTTTTAGTTCGATCAGGCACTGGGGCGGGCTGTCGCGATCAAAGCCTATGAAAAAGCTGCCGATATCAGAGGCTTTGGTGCGCCATTCCCCGTCCACCCAGACATCGGCGTGGGGATCGGCCTGGCCTATGGCATAGCCGCCCTGCTTAAAACGGCCGCGAAGGTTTAAGGTGCGAGGGATCAGGGGCACCGCATAGGCGGGCATGGCCGCAAGGCCCATCAGGCCTGCGGCTTTCAAAACGTGTCTACGGTTCAGCGCTCGTTCTGGGCTTTCCATCGGGCCGTGGCTTCTTCAGGGCCGGCATAGGCTTCCTGAGCGGTGGGGTTCCAGTAGCGCAAGGCCTCCAGCGGGATTTGCTTGCCCGATACGGCGCAGATGACGAACTTGCCGGGCTTCATGACGACATATTCGCCGTCGCCATAGTGCAGAACGGCCTGATCGGGCAGGGGGGAAGGGGTGTGCATATTCATTATCGTAATATAGGGGCAGATGGCGGCCTAAAACAAGCTCCCCTGATCCGAAGACGGGGGCGGTGTGACTTTTTTGGGCGCGGGCTTGGGCAAAGACGTTTGCGGTGGTACCTCGGTGGTGGCGACCACATCGACGATGCCGTCCTTGAAATGCAGTTCCAGCGCATCGTTGGGGTTCACGGCGGTGGCAGACGTTACCAGAGTGCCATCTTTGCGGTGTATGCGCGCAAAACCCAGGTTTAAGGGCCGGTCAGGGTTCAGGCTTTGGCGCAATTGCTCAAGGGATGACAGCCGATCGTGGCGTTGTGTCAACTGGCGCTGCACGGCGTCATCCATACGCTGCGCCAAGGCTGGCAGGCGCGCGTGAGATTCGGCTAAGGTTACACGGCGGGCAAGGGCGGCCAGGGCACGGGTGGATAACTGTGTCACCTGATCGCGTTTAAGCGCCTGCGGGCGGGTCAATAGGGCCGGACTAAAGCGCCCCGCCACCCGCACAAAACCGGTTTCATGCAGGTTTAAGTTTTTCAAGAGGCCGCCATCCAGACGATGGGCGATGTAATCGAGGCGTTGCTGGGCGGAGTTGATCAGATCCTGCGGCTTGGGCAGCGCGCGGCTCAACAGCGTCACCCGTTCGCGGCGGCTTTCCATAGCCCGCCCGAAGGTGCCAACCCGGCGGCGCTCAAGATCAAGCAAGAAACCTTTGAGTTCGCTCAACACCGGTGTCGCCATCTCGGCCGCCCCTGTGGGGGTGGGTGCGCGCCGGTCAGAAACGAAATCAATCAGGGTGGTGTCGGTTTCGTGGCCAACGGCGGAAATGATCGGGATGGGGCAGGCGGCGACGGCCCGCGCCAGAGCTTCATCATTGAATGGCCACAGATCCTCGACCGAGCCACCGCCGCGGGCGATAATCAGCACGTCCGGTTTAGGGGCTTCACCAGTCTCAAAGCCTTTGATCGCGCGGATCACCTGCGCCGGTGCGGCATCGCCCTGAACCACCACCGGCCAGACTATAACCCGGCATGGCCAGCGGTCGCGGATACGGTGCAGGATATCGCGGATCACCGCCCCGGTGGGCGAGGTGATGACGCCGATGGTTTTGGGCGCGAACGGCAGAGGCTTTTTGCGGGCCGGATCAAACAGCCCCTCCGCATTAAGTTTCCCTTTGAGCCGCTCTAGCTGGGCCAGCAGCGCGCCCATACCCGCGGCCTCAAGCGACTCTATGACGATCTGGTACTTGGATGAGGCCGGAAAGGTCGTGATCTTGCCCGTCACAATGACCTCAAGCCCCATTTCCGGCTGGGCTTTCAAACGACCGACATTGCCTTTCCAGATGACGCCGTCGATGGCGGCGCGGTCGTCCTTGAGCGTCAGGTAAACGTGGCCCGACGAATGGCGCGTGACCTTGGAAATCTCAGCCCGCACCCGCACATGGTCGTAAGTGGTCTCTAAGGTGCGTTTCAGCGCCCCTGCCAGTTCGGATACCGAATAGGGTGCGGCGTTAGTGGGTTCAGCAGGCGATTCGGGCGGGGGGAGAAGGTCGTTAGGCATGACTTCTGTTTATTCTGCGCCGAACGGGCTGTCTACATGAAGGATGGTGACGCCACATCAGCCCACCAAGGCGGCGCCCGAACAGCGCAGGCCGTGGACCTGAACGTCGGCTTCGCCCAGACCAATGCCGAGCGTCCCCAAAAGCGCATTGAGCACCCCGTCGATCAGGGGGGCGGCAAAGCTCAGCAGCGATCCGATCGCGGACACTGCGGGGCCCACCTTTATCTTAATGCCGGCTAAAACGACGGTCAGATCAACCTTATCGACCAGAGATTGGGTCAGGCTTTGGACGGCATCATCGGTTTTGACGGTCTTGATGGTGTGGTTTTTGATATCGTCGGCTGTGAAGGCCTGCGATTTCCAAGTCTCGCCGCCCAGTTTGATCTGGGCCTTGGCGGTGGCGCTGATGACGGGGATGCCCAAGGCGCTGATGTTGACCAAAGTGGCGTCATTGACGGTCAGGGATTTCTTGAAATTATTGAGATCGGCCACATTGATTTCGCCGATATTGACCTGACCGATGCTGGGGCGCACACTTAATGTCACGCTTTTTGAGCCTGTGCAGGTGATGCTGTGAAGTTTAGCCTCGCCGGACGCCAGTTCCACAAATATCGGCACCTTAAGCGCCTTCACCCCCAGTGCGCTTAACACCGATCCGACACCGCCGATGGAGGCTTCGACATAAAGCCGGGTCTGGGCAGTGCGGATGATGGGCTCACCTGAGCGTGTGACGGTGATCCACGGCGATGCATTGGGCCGCTCCCCTATGGCCAGCCAGACCTTGAGGGCGCTTAAACTGGGCACCTCAGACGACAGGTTCAACTCGACCTGACGGTTTTTGTTGGCGGTGGTCAGCATGGCGTTCACCAGCGACAGGGAATCGACCGAAACGCCTGAGTCCGGCCCGCCCTTGATGTAGTCCTGATCGCCGTAGACCCCCAGATCGATCAGGTCATTCAGCTTGATTTTGGTGTCCTTGATGTTGGTGGCGGCCAGAACCTTTAACGGGCCGCGGGCATTGAGATCGACCTCTTCGGCCAGCAGATTGAGCGCGTCACCCAGTTTTACCTCGGCGTTCAGGGTGTCATCGAAACTGGCGGCATCCAGCGCAACGGTTTCATGCAGGGCCCTGACATAACTCAACAAATCCACCCGCGCGCTGACCAGGTGATTGTAATCCATCACGGTCAGGCTGACGCTGGAGCCGGTCAGGCCGCTCAGCAGACTGTTGAGCAGGCCACCGTTGAGCGAAGCCAGCCGCGACCCGATACTAAACGCAGCCAGTTGCGTCTGGCTGGCCGTAGCCATGCGGCTGATGGTGATGGAGGGTTTGTCCAGCAGCACCTGCCCGAAATAGAGCGGGGCCTGAGCCGTTAAGGTGACGCGCGCGGCATTGGCCGAGGTCAGGGCCGTGGTCTTAAAGCGGTTGCCGTGGCTGAGGGCCTGATCATACTGACCGATTTCGGTGACCGTCGTGGTGCCGGTAAGATTGGCGGCGACGGTGGCTGATGCGGCGGCATCGGCACGGCTGAGGTCTGCGGCGGCGGTCATGGCGGCCAGATCGGCCGCGCCTTGAAGCTTACGGGTATGGAGAAATATCGAGCCGATATCGACGGCCAAAGCGGCCAGGCAGATCACCATGCTCATCGACAATGCCATGATGATGGCCGAGGCGCCGCGTTCGTCGTTAAAGAAGCGGCGGAACATGGGAAATGCCTTTAATAGCCGCCGCGGGCCACGGCGGCGGTACGGGTAATGGTGGTGGGCATGCCGGGCAGGGCGCCGATCAGGTCAAAGCTGCCATCATCGGGCGTAAAGGTGATGGTGACCTGATAGGTATCGGTTTGCTCGTTAAGATTGATTGATAGATCGCCGGGCGTCATAAAGTCGTATTCGGATTTTTGAACATCAAACATGGATTGGGCGAGGCTTAGCCGTTCCGTCGCCGTGGTTCCGGCAATGGCGGCACGGGCGGAATCGTTGGCCATCTGCTGGACGGCATGGGAGGTCCAGAAATAGCCGCCATAGTCGACAATCCCTGCTAACATAAGGATAAGGATCGGACTGATCAGGGCGAACTCGACCGCGGTGGCGGCGTGCGTGTTGCGGGCAAAATGGCGGAAAATTGAGGTTCGAGAAAAGCGCGTCCAAGGCTTTGGTCTGCGGCGGGGCCCGGACGCGCTTTTCACTTCTGAGATGTCGTCTGCGGTACGTCTCATGCAACCATAGATAGTTGTTTTTGATTAATGCGAGATTAACGCGCACGCTTTTTGACGTAACGCTCAAAAAAATATTTCGAGCGAAGGCGAAATTATGAAGAACTCCCCCATATTTGAGGTGACGTTATTCCTGAAAAATCATAGGTTCCGTCCGTAATAGCCCCAGCATTTGAGAGGTAATCATGTCTGCCGAAAATTCAGGTGTGACCGAGAGCGTTATTGATATGATCGTGTCGCCCCGCGCCAAGGATCTGGGTGGGTTTCAGGTGCGCCGGCTGCTGCCGTTTGCCAAACGCCGCATGGTCGGGCCGTGGATATTCTTTGACCACATGGGGCCGGTTGAGTTTGCGCCGGGCGCCGGATCGAATGTCCGGCCGCATCCGCATATCAATCTGGCGACCGTGACCTATGTGTTTGAAGGGGCGATCCTGCACCGCGATTCGGTGGGGTCGGTCGCCACGATCGTGCCGGGGGATATTAACCTGATGGTCGCCGGACGCGGGATCGTCCATTCGGAACGCGAAGTGCCGGAAACGCTTAATCAGCCGCGCCGTATGCACGGCCTGCAACTGTGGCTGGCCCTGCCCGAAGCCGATGAGGAAATTGATCCGGTATTTTTTCATTATGATAGCGCTGTGTTGCCTGAAACTGAGATTGGTGGCGTACCGGTACGGGTCATGATGGGGCAGGCGTTTGGCGTGTCTTCGCCCGTCAAGACCTATTCGCCAACCCTTTATGCCGAGGCGGCGCTTACTGCCGGACAAACCCTTGAACTGCCGGAAGGTGTTGATGAGATGGCGGTTTATGTCGCGGCAGGAGCCGTGTCAGTTGACGGCGTTCCGGTCGATGAGTTCCACATGGCGATCCTTAAGCGCGGAACGACGGCGACCCTGACCGCGACGGTGGATGCCCGTATCGCCATTATTGGCGGTGAGGGCATGAATGAGCGCCATATCTACTGGAACTTTATCTCCTCACGGCCGGAGCGGATCGAGCAGGCCAAGGCCGACTGGAAAGCTGGCCGGTTCCCCAAGGTGCCCGGTGACGACATCGAATTTATCCCTCTACCAGAATAGAAAACCTTATGACCAAAGTTCGCGTTTATGAGACCCATGCCAGTACCTATAGTGTCGCCATTGAGGTCGGTGCCCATAGCCTGATCGGTGATGAACCGGCCGATAAGGGCGGACTGGACCTGGGGCCGTCGCCCTATGATCTGCTGACCTCTGCTTTAGGCGAATGTACGGCTATGACCGTGCGTTGGTATGCCCGAAGTCAGGGATGGCCGGTCGATCAGATTGAGGTGCGCGTCACCCACGAAAAGCGCGGACGCCAGGATGTGTTCACCAAATCCGTCCACATAACCGGCGACCTACTGAGTGATGATCAGCGCTTAAAGCTGATCGAGGTTGCGTCCAAATGTCCGGTTCAGCGCACGTTACTGGCGTCGGATACGGCGATCGAGACGGTGCCCGATATCGATGTACCGGCGCAAAATCGGGCCTGATAGCGGGCCAAAATCCCCAGTTCAAGTATATCCGTAAGCATAGAGGTGGGTGGCCATCTCTATGCCATAAGAGACGCGTTTAGACTTCAAATGCGCATTTTTACTAAAAATTTACAAATTTTAACTGATTTTATTTCACGTTTTTAACGGATTCGTCAAAAAATTAAACCATTGAAATTAAATGTAAAATTATCAAAATTAATTATTCATTTACCTTTTGGGGGTGGGTTCAAGTAAAAATTTTGACCGCTATGTTTATTTTTTGCTTTTCATTAGGGTTAATATGCGCTTTATTGCCTCACAGGCGAAAAACGCGCCGGATTCCTCCCTCGGTAGGTGCCGAGACCGGTAACAAGTATAAGAGTTAAACCCATGTATGAGAAAAAAGTCCTGAATGGTTATGTAGTTGGCGGCTATGCTTGCGCCTTTGCATTTAGCCTCGTGGTCTGGGGTCTGCTTTTGTTTCAGGTCACTAAGTTTGACTTGCCGTTTGATGGCGCGTTCAATGCATCCATGGCCGATGCCAGCGTGAACCTTAGCCATCAGCAGGTTCGCAGCGACATGATCACGCGTGACACCCGTCTGCGCGCGGTGCCATCGGCGGGTTAAGCCGTTTCATTTGTAATTTTTAGGGCTTTACAAACCCGAACCGCTTTTCAATAGTGTCGTCTTTGCGTTGATTAAGCAGGGGCGTTTCTATGAAAAAACGGGTGTCGGCGGCGAGCTTTAGCACGTCAGTAGGTCTGGTGTTATCGGCAGTATTAGCGTCAGGGACCTTGGTTTCAGGCGCTTTGGCTCAGACCGCAACGCCGTATCAAGCCCCGCCAACCCCCGCCATTCCCGCCGCGCGTGATATTGCCTATCCCGGCACGCTTAAGGTGTCGGTCGATGCCACCGATCTGGATCATCGCCGCTGGGTGGTGCGTCAGGTCGTGCCGGTCGACAAGGCCGGTGAGATGGTACTGATGACACCGCTGTGGCTGCCGGGTAAACATTCGGCGCAAAAGTTTTCTGACAAAATCGCCAATGTCCGCTTTAGTGCGGGCGGGCAACCCCTGACCTGGCTGCGTGATCCGGTGGCGGTCAATGCGTTTCGCTTTACGGTGCCGGATGGGGTGACCGAAGTGGTCGCTGAGTTTGAATATCTGGCGCCGATGACCTCAACCGCGGGACGGGTGGTGCAGACCGACCTGATGGCGAATTTTCAGTGGGAACTGGCCTCCATGTATCCGGCTGGCTATTTCACCAGCCGTATCCCCATCCAATTGACCCTGAAACTGCCGCAAGGCTGGTCGCACGCCAGCGCTTTGGAGGTCGAGTCCACGGCCGCAGATAATACCGTCACCTTCAAGCCGATTTCCTATGGCAACTTCATCGACTCGCCGATGTTTGCGGGCAAATATTATAAGCAGTGGGATCTGACCCCGGCGGGCAAAAAGCCTGTGCGCCTCAATGTCTTTGCCGATAAGCCCGAATATATGGAGGCCAAGCCCGAAGTCATCGACCTGCACCGTAAGATGGTGGCCCAGTCGGTTAAGCTGTTCAAATCTGAACATTATGACCACTATGACTTTTTGGTGCATCTGTCGGAAGAACTGGGCGATATCGGCCTGGAGCATCATCGCTCATCGGAAAACGGCCACGATATCAAATATTTCACCGACTGGACCAATAGCTATATCGGCCGTGACCTGCTGGCCCATGAGTTCACCCATTCCTGGGACGGCAAGTTCCGGCGCGGGGCCGATCTCTATACCCCCGATTTTCAGGAGCCGATGCGCGGCAGCCTGTTGTGGGTCTACGAAGGCCAAACCCAGTACTGGGGCTATATGCTGACGGCGCGGTCAGGCATGTTCACTAAGGAGCAAACGCGCGAGGCCATCGCCTTGATTGCCGCCATCTATGACAATTTCAAAGGCACGGAATGGCGCCCGACGGTCGACACCACCAATGATCCGGTGATTTCCAGCCGTGCGCCGAAGAACTGGCTGTCGATGCAGCGCTCTGAGGATTACTACAATGTTGGCCTGCTGATCTGGCTGGATGCCGATACCCTGATCCGCGAAAAGACCGGCAATAAGAAGTCGCTCGATGATTTTGCGGGGGCATTTTTTGGCGTCAAGGACGGTGCGTGGGTGCCGGAAACCTATGAGTTCAAGGATGTGGTGGCGACCCTTAACAGCGTCTATGCCTATGACTGGGACACCTTCCTGAAGGACCGGCTCTATAAGCCGATGACCGGCGCGCCATTGGATGGCCTTGAGCGCGGTGGTTACAAACTGGTCTACAGTGCGACGCCGACCGATTGGATCAAGTCGCGTGAAAAGGTGCAGAAAAACACCGACCTGAGCTATTCGTTAGGGCTTACGCTCAATGCGACGGGCGATATTACCGCGACCCTGTGGGACGGTCCCGCATTCAAGGCCGGTCTGGGGCAGGGCATGTCGGTGGTGGCGGTCAACGGCGTGGCCTATGAGGCCGATGGCCTCAAGGCGGCGGTCACAGAGGCTGCTAAGCCTGACGCCAAGCCGATCGAACTGCTGATCAAAAAGGGCAAAACTTATCGCACTGTGACGATCGATTATAAGGGCGGCCTGCGCTATCCGCGCCTTGAGCGCATTGCGGGTAAACCGGCCTATCTCGACGATATTCTGACCGAAAAGAAGTAGTCAGATCATAAACAAAAAGGCCATATAACCGGCATAGGCCGCCAAAAAGCCCAGCGCGATCAGGCGGCCTATCTTGCCAAAAATATAGACACAAAGACCGGCCACTACAGCCACCCCCAGCGCAATCGGGATATCGACCTGCGTAAAGCGGGCATCTATTGCGATGGGCGCAATTAAGCCCGTTATCCCTAAAATACCCAATATATTGAATATGTTGGAGCCGATCAGATTGCCAAGCGCGATATCGCTCTGGCGCTTAAAGGCCGCGATCAGGGTGACGGCCAGTTCGGGCAATGATGTGCCGACCGCCACCAGAGTGAGCCCGATAACCGCTTCGCTGATGCCAAAGTCGCGGGCGATGTTGGTGGCGCCCTTGACCAGACTGTCGGCCCCGACCACCAGCGCCAGAAGGCCCATAGACACCCCCGCCATGGCCATGAATATGCCCATCTCAGACACGCTGGAATGGACGGCATGTTCCGGCTCAGGATTGCGGCGCTCCAGCAAGTAAACCACCACCAGATAGGCGACAAGGCAGCCTAGCATGATCTGGGCATCCAGACGGTCAATGCCGCCGCGATAGGCCAGCACCAGCAGCCCAATGGTGGCGACAATCATCACCGCCACATCGCGTTGAATACCGGCACTTTTGCTGTCCATCGGATAGATCAGCGCGCCCATACCCATGATAAGTAAAATATTGGCGATGTTGGAACCGACGACATTGCCAACGACGATATCGGGCGTATCTTTTAGCGCCGCCTGTAAGCTGACCATCAGTTCCGGCATGGAGGTACCAAAGCCCACGACCGTCAGGCCGATAATCAGGTTTGACAGCTTGAGTTTGCGCGCCAGGGCCGTGGCCCCGCGCACCAGCCCTTCGCCGCCGATAAACAGAAAGGTCAGCCCCGCCGCGACCCACAGATAGTCGGTATGTGCGCTAACCCAGTTTAGCCCCTGATCGATCACCTTAAGCCCCCATGATCCTTTGTCCCTCGCCGGGCGGCTTAGGCGAACTGATTAAGGGTTAATGGCGCCCGTTTGGCAATCAGTAATCGCGCGAATATCTCAGGTTAACGGCGGTGCCGCCCGCCGTGCCGGTCTGCGACAGGATGCTCAAACTGCGCGACAGGGAGATTTCCAACTGGGTCGCCATGAAGCCCTTGGTGTCGGTGACAATCTCAACATAGACATTGTTGGTCAGGTATTTCCCCGCCGCCACCGCCGTGCCGCGCCCGGTCGCGTCATCTTCGCCCAGCACGCGCAGGCGGTCTATGCCGGTTGCGGCCCGCAGCGTGCCCAGCGGATTGACACCGCCGCCGCCGGAACTGAGCTGATTAAGCGACGCCGCCAGTTGCAGGGCCTGAGTGGCCGACAGGTTGGTGACACTTTCACCAAACAGAATCCGCGACAGCACCTCATCCTGCGGCAGGGACGGATCGGAGGAAAACGCAATTGACGGTCGCTGGGCGGTGCCGGTGACATTGATGGTGCCTGTGATATCCTCCACCACGGTCGTAGCGGTGATCTCAATTTCCGGATTGGTCAGTTGCCCGCCTTCAAAACTGATCACGCCGGTATCGAGCTTGAACTCACGGCCGGCGAAATTGTAGGTGCCGCGAATGGCATTGAGATTACCCAGCACGCGCGGGGCACGGGTCGTGCCGCCAACGTTAATATTGGCGCGCCATTCCGACTCCAGCCCCATGCCAGACACAAAAATCTGGTTGTCGGCGCGCACCCGCACATCAAGCCGCCAGTCTTTCGGCGGGGCCTTTTGGCGCGGGGGAGGCCCGGCGGTTTTGATGGCCGGGCGGCGCACACCCTCTAATTCGGTGATTTCCGCCGCCCCTTGGGTGACGATCTTATAGCGCGTTTGCGGCAGGCTAAGGTTGCCCTTGATCAGCGCGCCGTCATCGCCATTGGTGATATCAAGCGTCCCCGAAACGGTCGAGGATATCTGATCCGACGCCGCCAGACGGGCGTTGTTGAGCTTGGCGTTCAGTTGCAGCGGAAAGGCATTGTCCGCTGCCAGTGATACCCAGCCGGTGGCCGACACCGTACCGTCACCGGCGCGGCCATCGAATTTACGGATCTCCAGCCGGTCATTGCTGAATTCCCCCTCCAGATTAATGCGGGTGATGCGGGTGCCAAAACCTGAGTGCTCATACGCCAGCCCATTGCCGCGCATGACGCCGCTGAGGCGGGGGTCGCGAACCTGACCGGAGATATCGGCGGCGACAGCAATATTGCCGGACATGCTCTGATCGCCCTGAGCCGCCAGTGAAAACAGCACGCTGGCCGGGCCGTTATAACGAATGCCGCCGGTAATGCCGCCCTGACGTAGGCGCTCAACCCAGCCGTCGCCAGCGGATGCCGGATCAAGCTGTACCTGCATCCGGCCAATAACGCCGCCCAGCAGGTTGGCGCTGTTCTGGCGGAAGACGGCACGCAGGTCGCCACGCTCAGCATCAAGCGTGCCGTCAATATTGATATCGACGGGTGCGGATACCGCCGCAATCGAGGAACGGGTGAAATCATCGATGGTCAAACGGGCGCGGACATCCGGGATATCATCGCCATTTTGGGTATAATCGACACTGCCGGTGGCCGTACCGCCAATGCCTGCATCCGGGGCGATCGCATTGATGATGGCCAGATCAAAACCCTCAAAGCGGGCCTGCCCCTTGATGGCGTTGCCAAACTGCCCGGCCAGTTGTACCTTGCCCTGATTGGTCGCAAGCGTGGACGGCAGGAGTTGATAGCCAGTGCCGCGTTTGACAATCCGCGCCGGGGCTTCGGTCTTGACGTTGATGCCGTTCACGACGCCATTCGCCGCAACCCGGTAAAGCTCCGGCGACAGATCGGCATTGACGGCCAGAGTGAATGGCACGCCCGATGAGCCGTTAAGCACCGCCTGCGCCGTGCCTTGATTATTGCGATAGTTGATTTTGACGCGGCCTTTTTCCACAAAGGTGGCGTTATAGTTGAGGTTTTGCGCCTGAACATCGGCAACAATTTCCGGCTTTTCATAAAGGGCAATAGTCGCATCAATCAAAGCGCGCCCGACCTGAATATTGTAATCACCGGGCAGGGTGGCCCCTTGTGCGCGGGCCGTGATCTTGGCGCCCTGTACATCATTGATTTCCATCAGCGATGCCACGCCGGTAATGCCGGAACCACTTAGATTGAGGTCGCCCGCAAACTTGCCGCCCTTGGTCTGCTGGATCGTCCCTTGGGCGTCGATACCGGCCACTCGCGCCTGATTGATGTCGAGGGTCAGCGGGCCTTCGCCTGAGCGGATATCGACATCGGCCAGCAGCGGGCCATAGGCTGAGGCCCCTTCGGCCCTGACCTCATAGCCGACTTTGGAGGTGGTCAGGGTCGCCACCACCTCACGCAACTCAAGCCCAAGGCCGGGACTGGCGGCCGTCAGCACCACTTTCGGGTTGCTGGCCGTGCCCGACACATTGGCGGCGAGGTGGCCGTATTGTTTCGATGTGGCTTGCGCTTTGAGGGTAATCCCGCCGCCTTTGAGGGCATAGCGGCCCTGAGCCGTCAGGTTAAAGGACGGCGATGTGCCTTTGAAATTGTTCAGGATCATGTCGCCATTGGCGGCGGTCGAAAACGCGCCGGAAACCTTGGCATTGCCGCCCAGAAAGCTTTGCAGCCCCTCATTAAACAGGCGCTTGGACTGGACCTGGAACGATCCCTTGATACCAAACCCCCCACCTTGACCATTCACGACCGGACGCTGCACCAGTTCGGCATCGGTGACCATACTGACGATGCCTAAGCCGTCAATGCGGTAGTCATTGATGCGGCCCTTGAGCGCGCCCTGATAGATGCCGGTGCCAAAATCCGCCACCAGCAAGGCCGTGCCGTTCAGCTTATCCGAACGGATCTTCATATTGTCGCTTAACAGGCGATTGTCGCTATAGGCCAGATCGCCATCCAGCCGCACATTGGTCAGCAGACCATCGGCGGCGGCATTGACACCCCAGACGCGCTTAGCGCCGCCCTTGACCGGAATGATGATGTGGTCGCCATCGATGCGCGACCGGCCTTCGATTTTTGCGGCTTCGACGGTGATTTTATTGAACTTCACCCAGTCGGCGTACAGGTCATAATCAATCAGCGGGCGCTTGAAGTCACCGTCGATCAGGGCCTTAAGGTGGACGTTTTTACCCGACAGGTTTTTATCGATGACCGCCGCCTTAGTCAGTTCGGCATCGATGCTCAGCTTGCCGAAGCGGGCGTTTTTCAGATCAATGACCCCACCGGCCTTGATATCGAGCGCATCGGATTTTAGGGCCAGTCGACCATCGGCCACACGATCCTTGAATGTGCTGGTCAGATCAATATTGACAGCGGGCGTCACCAGGGCTTGCGTGACACCACTCAGCAGCAGATCGGGCCGAACATTTCCCTTGGCGGTAAAGGTGCCATTGCGCCCGGTCAGGGCCACATCTGCCAGACCGTTATCGCCCAGATGCCCCTCAATGCGGCCATCCCACACGTCCCAGTTACCGCGTCCGCCCGCCGTGACGGTCAGGGCCTCGTCCAGCCCGATCAGCGCTATGACGGCGCCGTCTTTAGGGGCGATCAGTAGGCCGTCGATAATCAATCGGTTCTGTTTGGGGGTGGCATCCAGTTTGAGGGCCAGCCGATCGGCGCGTGTCGAATTTGCGGCGACATTGATCAGTATCTGGCCTTTTTTTAGATGCGCATCCCCTTTGAGGGAAAGGGTTTGTGCGTCACCGGCCACCCCTTGCGACAGGTTGATCCGCGCCACCGACAGCTTTTCGATATCAAGCTTGATATCCGGCAGTTTGAACGGTTCGCTCGGTTTTTCGGACGTCGGTTTAAACTCAGGGCGGCGCAGAATATCAATCCGCGCGGATGACAGTTCGCGGACATCGACGTGCTTATTCAGGTACGCAAACGGCCGCCAGTCGAGCGTCACCGCCGGGCTTTGGGCAAACACGCCCTTGGGGTCGGAAATTTTGATATCGCGGATAACGGCGCGTTTGTAGAGCGAGCCCTCAATGCGCCCGACGTTGATTTTCAGGCCATTATCGAATTTGAGATTATTGACCCGGTCAAGCAGAAAGCCTTTACCCGCCCCGCTATCCAGCCCCCATACCGCCAGCAACAGCAGGGCGGCGATGAACGCGACGGTGAGCCCCGCGATTTTGGCGATGGTGGCCGTGCGCTTGGGCTTGGCTTTGGGCTCTGGTGAGGTTTCGGGTGTGTTGGTCATCAGAAGGCCTGCCCGATCCCGACATAGAGCGATACGGGTGACTCGCCGTCCCGTCGGCTGATGGGTGTAGCGACATCTATCCGGATCGGCCCGAAATTGGTATAATAGCGGGCGCCGATGCCGACCCCAAAGCGAATGTCGTTAAAGTCCGGCGTCTTACCCTGATAGACCTGACCGGCGTCAATAAACGGCACGACCCCCAGATTGCCATCGAGGATATTTTTGAAACGATATCGCGCCTCAAATGCCACTTCAAACAGGCTAAGGCCCCCCGTCGGCGTGTTGCCGGCATCGCGCGGGCCCAGTTCCTGATAGCCAAAGCCGCGCACGCTGCCCCCGCCACCGGCGTAAAAGCGCGTGGTTAGCGGCACATCGACAAAATCACTGCCGATGATGGTGCCAGCGCGAAAACGCGCGGCCAGAATCGTCTGGTCATTGACCTGCCGATAGGTCGAGACATCGAACTGGTTCTTGATATTATTGCCAAACAGACCTGATAATGACACCTGTGGCGTCGTCTCAATAGAGGCCCGGAAGCCTTTGGTTGGATTAAGAAGATCGTCCGTCACATCTCGCGCCAGCTTAAGCGGCATGTCGGCGGTGTAGTAGTTGATCCAGCTATCGCCGAGCATCTTATGCAGCTTTGAGTTCAGCCGAATGGCACTCAGTTCAACCCCTGCTGACCAGGTCCAGCGCTTTTGCCAGATGGGGGTCGATGACCGCGACAGGCTGTAACCCAGCCGCAAGCCTTGCGCTTCGTAGGTGTCGTAGTCGGAGCGCGCCAGTTCGGACGAAATCAGGCGGGTCAGGTCGCGCTTGCGATAGTTGGAATGGCGCAGACTTACGCCCAGCGTCTGTTCATTGCTGCCGAGGGTCGTTTCGACAATCAGCGCCCCTTCAGGTGGCCGCCAGTTGCGGTTAATCCAACTACCTTTGAGCAGCACACCCTGACCAGTCGAAAAGCCGATATCGGCGGCCAGTTTGCGCGCCCGTCCGGTTTGCTGGCGCACCAGAATATCAACATATTCCGTGCCGTCGGCAGCGGGGGCGTTGGTACGCACCGGCTCAACCGACACAGACCGGAACAGATTGGTCGCCACCAGCGCCTGACGCAGATCATCGACCATGCGGCTGTCGTAAAGGTCATCCTCACCAAAGCGAGCAATGGTTTCGATGTGATCAACGCTAAATGCCTGACGACCTTCGGTGGTAAACTTACGTATGCGCGCGCGCGGGCCGATATTTACGGGCAGGGTGTAATCGGCCGTATAGGTGGTATTATCAAGCAGGATATCGCGCATGCCCACCTCAGCGAACGGGTAGCCGTTTTCGGGCAGTTTCAGGCTGACACTGGCCTCAGCCGCCACCACCAGGTCAGCCAGCAGGGCGTCACCGGTTTTCAACGGCAGGGCGTCACGGATCAGATCAGGGGGCGTGGTTGGTCCGGCCGTAATCACAATTTCATCCAAGCGGTACTGCGACCCAGGGGCTACGGTCAGGGTCGCCCGCACGCGACCAGGCTGATTGGGCAAATTTTCCATTGAGGTGACGACGGTGGCGTCATAATAACCCTCGGCCTTCAGCAACCGCAGCGCCAGCACCTCATCCTGCTTGAGACGGGCGCGCAGCATGACGGCATTGGCGGCCTTACCCTTGCCTTCTTTTAAGGCACTCAAGTCCCAGAAGGTTTTCTCTAGGTTCAGGTCTTTCAGGCCATTCAGCGTCGTGTCGTAAGCGATTTCGGGCACTTGCTCATCGGCAGCGGCGACCACTGCGGGCGGTGGAATTTTGTCAAAATCGGCCAGCGACGGCAAGGGCTCGGTCAGGGCTTCATCGGTGACGGGCGGAATTTCGGGCAGGGTTTCCGCCACAGCCTCGGTGACCAGAGCATCATTTTCTGCGGCGGGCTGCGGCGGCAGCCCGGGCACCGGAGTGTCCTCGTTTGGGCCGTCATCAAGTGCAGGCAGGGCGGAGTCGAAATCCTGATCCGTGATAATCGGGGCATCTGCGGGCGCTATTTCGACCGGCGGCGCACTTTGGGCACAGGTCAGCGGCGCCCAAACCGTGAGGGCGGCAGCCAAGGCAATCGCGCTGGCGCTGACGGTTTTGAGCAAGAGGGCTTCCTGAAAATAAGGCTTAAATGAATCAAGGGGTTCACATGTGATCTCAGGGTATGGGCATGGCGGCTGTGAGGCAAATAAAAATCACATAAACTCAGGTTCATCTCATCCTGTCGCAGTGCGGGGTAACGCAATTGTTATGTGATTGTGTAAAAACTCAAGCAAAATCATAGGCATAATCCTTATTGTTTTCTTACGTGTAAGGCCTGAGAATAGTTAACCTGTGCGCTGCACTTAAAACTCATATCAATTTGTGGCGTCCCCAGAGGGCGCCAAAGAGGATGAGATGAAGCCTAAACCTGAGCCTTTAGATCTGTTCAAGGTCGCCCTGTTCCTTGATCTGGATGGTACGATTGCGCCTATTATGCCGCGCCCGGATGATGTCGAACCCGAAGCCGCCCGCAATGGCCTGCTGAAAGCGTTGAATGATAAGCTTGAGGGCCGTTTGGCGGTCGTATCCGGCCGTTCGGTCAGTGCGGTTGATCGCATTACCGAGGGAACTGTGGCGTCGGTGGCCGGGGCTCACGGCTTAGAGCGGCGCACGGCATCGGGCCAGCGTGAGGATACTGAGGCTCATGCCGCGCTGGATAGCGTCGTCAGTGAATTTCGCGCCCTTAACCGCGTGCTGGAAGGGCTGATTGTTGAGGATAAAGGCGTAAGTGTTGCCGTCCATTACCGTCACGAACCCGATCATAAGGCCAATATTATAGCACTCGCTACCCGTATGGCGGAAACCCATGGTCTGCGGCTTCAGCCCGGCCATGAGGTGATCGAACTGCGCACCCCCGGTCCGAACAAGGGCGATGCCATCCGCGCCTTCATGTGCGAAGCGCCGTTTATTGGCCATATGCCGGTGTTTGTCGGCGATGACCTGACCGATGAGGTTGGCTTTGAAGCGGTGAACAGTCTGGGCGGTTTTGGCGTCCGGGTCGGTGCGGGATCTTCGGTGGCCCGCTATGGTCTTAAGGATGTGGCGGCGGTCACAACCTGGCTGGAGGAGAGCCTGTTATGCCTGACATGACCGCATCCGCCGCTGAGGCGGCACCTGTGACCGCGGATGCGACCCAGACCTTTCTGGCGCAGCATTGGCAAACCCACAGCCTCAATCTGTCGCCCATCGGCAACTGCATGGTTTCGGCCCTGATCGATTCTAACGGGACATGGGTGTGGGGGTGCGTGCCGCGTTTTGATTCCGATCCGGCGTTTTGTAATCTGGTCTCAGGCGTAGGCACAAACGATCCGCAGGCGCTGGGGTTATGGGCCATTGATGTGCTGGATCTGGCCCATGTGCGCCAAAGCTATGGCCGCAATAGCGCCGTCCTGCATACCTGGCTGACCGATACCCACGGCGCCGAGGTTGAAATCATTGATTTTTGCCCGCGCTTTAAACGCAATGACCGGCTCTACAGCCCGGTGTCGTTCTGCCGGATCGTGCGGCCAACCAAGGGGGCGGCGCGCATTCGCATCCGCTTGCGGCCGGCCTGTAACTACGGCGAAAGCGAAGCCCAGACCACGTCCGGGTCGAACCATATTCGCTACTACGCGTCTGAGGCTATCTTACGCCTATCGACCAACTGTGCGGTCAGTCATGTGCTGGAGGAACGTGAGTTCCGGCTTGAGGAAGAACTGGCGTTTTTCTTAGGGCCGGATGAGAGCTTTTCGGTCGATATCCGCACCGGCGTGCGCGATATGCTGGAAAAAACCGACCTGCACTGGCGCGAATGGGTGCGGGGTCTGGCCCTGCCGATGGAATATCAGGAAGCGGTGATCCGCGCGGCTATTGGCCTGAAACTGTGCGTCTACGAAGAAACTGGTGCGATTATAGCGGCCATGACCACCTCGATCCCCGAAGCGCCGGGGTCGCAGCGTAACTGGGATTATCGCTATTGCTGGATCAGGGACGCCTATTACGTCGTTGAGGCCCTGACGCGGCTGGGGGCCATGCAAACCCTGGAGAACTATCTTAAATATCTGCGCAATATTGTCGATCGTGCCGTCGATGGCAAGATGCAGCCGGTCTATGGTATCGGCTACGAATCAATATTGACGGAATCCATTGCCGAACATCTTAAAGGCTATCGCGGCATGGGGCCAGTGCGGGTCGGTAATCTGGCCTATGTTCAGCATCAGCACGACGTTTACGGGCAGATCATCCTGTCGTCGGTGCAGGCGTTTTTCGATCATCGCCTGCTGCGGCCAGGGACGGTAGCAGACTTTGAACAGCTTGAGAAAATTGGTGAAAAAGCCTTTGAGGTTTTCGATCAACCTGATGCCGGTCTGTGGGAATTCCGGACCTTTGCCAAGGTGCATACCTATTCGGCGGTCATGTGCTGGGCGGCTTGCGATCGGCTGGAAAATGCCGCGCTTATCTTGGGTTTGACTGATCGCGCCGCCGTGTGGAAAGAGCGGGCGGCGACGATAAAGTCAACAATTGATTCACGTGCACTGTTTATCAGGGACGGGGCTGACGATAATCTCTATTCATCAGCCTTTGATGTCGATGAGGTCGACGCCAGTCTGCTGCAAATGATCGACCTGCGTTATATCTCAAAGGACGATCCGCGCTTTCTGAGCACGCTTGAGGCTGTTGAAAAAATGCTGCGGCGTGGACCGCACATGCTGCGCTATGCACTGCCCGATGATTTTGGCGAGCCGGAAACCGCCTTTAATTTCTGCACCTTCTGGCTGATTGAGGCCCTGCACTATGCCGGGCGTACCGATGAGGCCCGGGAATTGTTTGAGGGGATGCTTAATCAGCGCACGCCGTCGGGCCTGTTGTCCGAAGACACCTCATTTCACGACGGCAGCCTGTGGGGTAATTTCCCGCAAACCTATTCGCTGGTGGGCATTATCAACTGCGCGGTTCTGTTGAGCCGGCCCTGGAAAGACATTCGCTAATCACGGTCAGTGATGGCTGTGGGAAGGACTAAAAATGAGCAGATTAATTGTTATCTCCAACCGGGTCAGTCCGCCGGCCGAAGTGGGTAACGCTTCGGTCGGCGGACTGGCTATGGCCTTGTCAGCAGCATTGCGCGAAGAAAACGGCATGTGGTTTGGCTGGAGCGGGGAGGTGGCCGAAAGCTCAGGCCAGATTTCCATTCAAAAGATCGGCGGGGTGACGGTGGCCCTGACCCACCTCGAAGAACAGGACGTGCAGGAATATTATAACGGCTACGCCAACAAAACCCTGTGGCCGCTGTTTCATTACCGCACCGATCTGGTCGCGTTTGAGCGGTCGTTTGATGAGGGTTACAGCCGCGTCAATCAGCGCTTTGCCGATACCGTTTCGCCGCTGATTGTCGAGGATGACCTGATTTGGGTGCAGGATTATCACCTGATCCCGCTGGCCTCAAAACTACGTGAGCAGGGCGTCAAAAATCGCATCGGATTTTTCCTGCATATTCCGTGGCCGGCCATGCGGGTGCTGATGACCCTGCCTAAGCACGGTGAACTGGTCGAGACGATGTTCGACTATGATCTGGTCGGATTTCAGACCGAAGACAATATGCACGCCTTCACCGAATATGTGATCAATCAAGCGGGCGGCGAAGACTTAGGTGATGGCCGTTTGCGCGCCTATGGCAAGACGATACAGGTCGGCTTCTACCCGATTGGGATTGATGCCAAGGAATTTGTTGAGGCCAGTCGCTCGCAAACCGCCAAGGATTACTGGGATCTGATGCGCGACTCCCAGGCCGGGCGCAAGATGATCGTGGGCGTCGAAAGGCTAGACTATTCAAAGGGTTTGGAGGAGCGGTTTGTCGCCTATGATCAGTTCTTGCGCGACTATCCGCAGTATGAACGCAATGTCTTTTTGCTTCAGATAGCCACGCCGTCACGCGGTGAAGTCGATGCCTATCAGGACATCCGCGGCAAACTTGATACCCTGTCCGGGCATATAAATGGCGAGCACTCAACGATTGATTGGGTGCCGCTGCGCTATGTCAATCGCGCGTATCGTCGTGATGAACTGGCCGGCATTTACCGAGCCGCCCATGTCGGGTTGGTCACACCGCTGCGGGACGGTATGAATCTGGTGGCCAAGGAGTATATCGCGGCTCAGAACCCGGCCGATCCCGGCGTGCTGGTGCTGTCGGAATTTGCCGGTGCGGCCGCGCAGATGAGTGATGCGCTGATCGTCAACCCGTTCGACCGTGAAGCGGTGTCTGAAGCGATCCATGAGGCCCTGTCCATGCCGTTGAAGCAGCGGGTCGCGCGCTATGAGGGTCTGATCCACGGCATTATGAATGACGATGTCGTAAGCTGGCGCATCAAATTCACGGACGATCTGAAAGGCAAAAAGCCTGCAAAAAAGCCTGAGCCCTTGGTGGTGGTCAGCGGCTAACCCCTTGATCATGTCCGCAAAACGGTCTTAAGTGCGGCTCGTTTCAAACGTGACGGGTTTTGCAGATTATGATTAGATCGCTGAAAATGGCCGCTTTTGCGGCTACGGTATCGGTAATGGCTTTGACAGGGGGCATGGCTACTGCAGAAACCAAACCCTTCAACTACAACGATCTGATTGAGCTGGACCGCGTTAGTTCTCTGAAAGTTGACCCGACCGGCCGGTTCGCGGTTATGGCGGTGCGGGCGACGGATTTAGAGAAAAACAAGGGCGTGACCTCGTTGTGGCTCAAGGATCTCAGCAATCCTGCCCTGAAAGAATGGCGTCTGCCGGTATCCGACAAAGGCGCCTCAAGCCCGGCCTGGAGTGCTGACGGCAAGTCGATTTTTTACCTGTCCGGCGGGCAAATCTACATGACCGATGCCAAAGGGGCCGAGCGCACGCAAGTTACCAAACTGCCGATCAGTATCGATAGTTTTAAGGTCAGCCCCGATGGCAAGGGCTTTGTGGTGTCGATGGCCATTACCGAGGGCTGCGCGGGCGAGGAAATTGCCTGTACGCTCAAGGCCGATGAGGCACAAAAGGTTAAGAAATCGAGCGGCGTGATCTATGATAAACTGTTCGTGCGTCATTGGGATAGCTGGTTCGACTTCAAGCGCAATCATCTGTTTTACGTTGGCCTTAATGCGGGCACGACCGCGACCTTCGCGACGCCGCTGACCGATGGTTTTGATGGTGATGTGCCGTCCAAGCCCTTTGGCGATGAAGGCGAATATGAGATTGCGCCGAATGGCCGCACGGTCTATTTCTCGGCGCGGGTGGCGGGAAAGACCGAGCCGTGGAGCACCAATTTCGATGTCTGGCAGGTCGATATGCAGTACCCGCAGGACATCGCCCAAAAGCCGGAATTACTGCGCGCGACCGCACCCCATAACCTGACGCCCGACAACGAAGCCTGGGATGCTGAACCGCGCGTGTCGCCCGATGGCAAAAACCTGGCCTATAAGGCCATGAAGCGTCCGAAGTTTGAGGCCGATCGCTACTGGATTTACCTGAAAGATATCGCCACCGGTAAGGTCACGCCACTGGCCCACGACTGGGACCGCTCCCCCGACAGCCTGACCTGGTCAAAGGACGGTAAGGCGCTTTATGTGGTCGCCGCTGATGTCGGCAAAACCCGCCTGTTCAGGATTGAGGTCGCGACGGGCAAGGTATCGCCGCTGACCAAGGATGGCCATATCGCCGGCTTTGATTTTACGCCGCAGGGCGCTGTGTTCCTTAAGGATTCTCTGGCGGCTCCGGCGCAGCTTTATCTGCAAGCCAAGTCTCAAGGTCATGACCGTTCGGCCCTGATCGATGCCTCCGCTAAACCGGTGACCGAGTTCAACAAATCCCGCCTCGACCTGCGTCCGCGGGGCCAGTATGAGCAATTTTCATTCAAAGGCTGGAACGACGATACGGTCTATGGCTACATCGTAAAGCCTGCCGATTTCGACCCGAAGAAAAAGTATCCGCTGGCCTTCATCATCCACGGCGGGCCGCAGGGTTCATTCTCGGATGCCTGGTCGTACCGCTGGAACCCGCAAGCCTATGCCGGAGAAGGCTTTGTGGCAGTCATGATCGATTTCCATGCCTCGACCGGCTATGGGCAGGCGTTCACTGACGCCGTATCCGAACACTGGGGCGACCGCCCGCTCGAAGATCTGCAAAAAGGTTATGCGGCGGCGTTAGCCCAATATCCGTTTATCGACAAAGACCGCGCCTGTGCGCTGGGGGCGTCCTACGGCGGTTATATGATCAACTGGATCGCCTCGCAATGGAAAGCACCGTGGAAGTGTCTGGTCAATCATGACGGCCTGTTTGACACCCGTTCTATGGGCTATGCCACCGAAGAACTGTGGTTCTCGGAATATGAGAACGGCGGCGATGTTTATAATCACACGGCCAACTACGATAAGTTCAATCCGGCCCTGCACGCCAAAGACTGGTCGGTGCCGATGCTGGTCATCCATTCCGACCTCGATTACCGCGTGATCCCGGAGCAAGGGATCGGCACCTTCACGGCGCTGCAGCGTCAGGGCATCAAGTCGAAATTCCTGCGCTTCCCCGATGAAAATCACTGGGTGCTTAAGCCGCAAAACTCCCTGCTGTGGCACCAGACTGTGACCGGTTGGCTGAAAGAAAACACCGCGGAGACGAAGTGAAGTTCGCAGTTCGTTGTTACTAAGGGGTGAAGCCGGATGGCTTCACCCCTTTTTTATGCCAAGATTCAGGCTATAGAATTGGGAGCTTGTAAGGTGTGGGGAATGTCTCAAGACAATAAATTATTAGGTTCAATATTTGAGGAAGACAAAGAGCTTCTTACAGATATAGGTCGGGTTGTAGCTGTTTGGGGTTCTGTCCATGAATTACTACGCAGTTTGGCCGCTATCCGATTGGGAGTCTCTCCTGACAACACGGACATATTGCTGAAAAGCTTTAACGGGGAGGGGGCAAAGGTAGAATTTCTTATTTGGCTAATTTCTATGCAAAAGAGTGTGGAAGACGACCCACTGCTTCAATGCTTGGGGATTCTTTCCGATCTCACGAAAGAACGAAATATCATAATTCACGGAGGCCCAATAAAAGGGAGTAAAAAGGGAGAGTATGAGTGGGGGTATCACTTCGTAGACTATAGGAAATATAAGCCGGATGCTAAGGGGCGTTTTAAGGAGGCAAAAACTTTGGTCGCACAGCATCTGCACAAGATTAGGAGTGCGGGCAGTTCGCTTTGGAATATTGTGTTTGAAGATGAAATTAAACTTTTAGATGATCCGGATAAGTGGAATTTTTAGCGACTTATATATAGGTATTATTTTACTTGATTGAAAATCAATTACAATACACTAGTCCGGCGATGGCGTACGTATAAAATAGGCGTAAATCACTTCTGATTCGCCCAAAGGCCCCCCATGCGCCGACCTCTGCCCCCGAAGGAAGTGACCTCGTTAGACGATGTACTGCATGAGGTGTCGGTGCTGGTGAAGCCGCACTTTGGCAAGGGGCGGCCTGCGGACTATATCCCCGAACTGGCCGCCGTTGACCCCATGATATTCGGCATGGCGGTCGCCACCATTGAGGGCGAAGACTACGGCGTCGGCGATGCCGATGAGCCGTTTTCGGCCCAATCGATCACCAAGCTGTTTGCGCTGGGGCTGGCGCTTAACCGGCTGGGCGACGAAGTCTGGACGCGGGTGGGCAAGGAGCCGTCGGGGACGCCGTTCAACTACCTGTCGCAGTTGGAACAAGAGGCCGGTGTGCCGCGCAATCCGTTCATCAATGCGGGCGCCTTGGCGATTACCGATATACTGCTGGATGTGGTCAGGGAACCGGCCCATCTGGTGCGCGATTTCATGGGTGTGCTGGCCGGGGAGTCGCTGACCATTGACGATGCCGTGGCGAAATCCGAGATGGATACGGCCTATAAGAACCGCGCCATTGCCAATCTGATGCGCGCCCAGGGCACAATTACCCATGACCCTTCGGCGGTGATTGAAGCCTATTGCCGGCAATGCGCGGTGTCGATCACCTGCCGGCAATTGGCCAAGGCGGCCTTACCATTGGCGGCGGCGGGCTATTCGCCGGTGGTCGAGGAGAGCATATTTCCTGAGCGCCTGACGCGCCGGTTGAATGCGCTGTTGCTGACCTGCGGGATTTATGACTCGGTCGGATCGTTCGCATACCGGGTCGGACTGCCGGCCAAAAGCGGCGTCGGTGGAGGCATTGTCGCGGTCATCCCCGGCCGGGCGGCGGTGGCCGTCTGGTCGCCGGAGCTTGATCGCTATGGCACGTCGGTGGTCGGCGTCTCGGCGCTGGAGCACTTCAGCCGTCTGACCAATTGCAGCGTGTTGTGATTAGGGCCTAGAAGGCCCCCCTCCGGCGCTGCGCGCCACCTCCCCCAAGTGAAACATTTACATAGAATTGAAACAAAGTGCGTTGGGGGAGTAATAGTATTTTTTACTCCCCCAACGCACAATCTTAACGGCTATACTCGGCGTATCATTTGGGGGAGCGGGGTGGCCCGTGCCATGTCACGAAGTGACAGAGGGGGGCTTGTGAAACCGAAATACCAACTGGCCCTAACCTTTCGCAAGGCCCTCACACCGCCTGAATTCATGCTGTGGGAGCGGATAAAGCGCAGGCACCCGGACGGCCCGACATTCCGCAGGCAATATGCCATCGGCGCCTATGTCCTTGATTTTTATTGTATCAAGGCGCGGTTAGCCGTTGAGGTCGATGGTGAGGTTCATAATTTGCCAGCGAAGGCGCAAAATGATGAGGTGCGCCTCAAATGGTTGCAAACTCAGGGGATTGAGACTTTGCGCATTCCGGCTAAGGATATATTTGAGCGGGCTGATGACGTGGCCGACGGGGTGTGGTTGATGGCCATTGAGCGGTTAAGGGCTGGCGTAAGCCCCCCTCTGTCACTTCGTGACATCTCCCCCAAATGATAAATCTACATAGACTGGCAATTCAATGCGTTGGGGGAGTAATAGTATTTTTTACTCCCCCAACGCACTTTGTTTCATTTCTATGTAAAGGTTTCACTTGGGGGAGATGTCACGCAGTGACAGAGGGGGGCTTAATCCGCCGCCAAACCCAACGCCTGCCGGTAGGTTTCGATTTCATCAAGCTTGGCGTGAAAGCCTGACCAGTCATCGTCGCGGGCAATGGCGGCCCACAGGGCTTCGATATCGTCGATCAACAGGCTGACGGGTTCAGGCGCGGTGAAAAACGGATGTTTCAAGAGGTCTGCGTCTTTCGGTTCAAAATCTCCCAGTAAGCCTTTGAAATTATCAAAGATTTCGCCGGTATAGAACTGACCGCGCGGGCCGGACAGGGCGCGGTCATGGCTTAACGTGCCGCCGAACCAGTCGAAGTACACGCCCTCGAATGAGCCGTTCTGCGGATGCAAAGCGGCCTGCAGTTTAAACGTCGCCTCAACCAGTGCCTGGTCTTTGTCGGCGGTCAAAGGCTTGAGATTCAGCCGGTTGAGCACGGCTGCGCGGGCAGCGGCCTCGTAACGCTTACCGAAGTCATTAAGGCTGTCAATCAGCCGCGCCCCATCACAGATTTGCGCCAGACAACGCGCCAGTTGCGTCAGGTTCCAGAACACCGCATCGACCTGACGGCCATAGGCATAGAGCCCGCCTTCATCGAAATAGGCGGCGGTAAAGTACGCATCGTAATAGGGCAAAAACCGGTACGGGCCGTAGTCAAAGCTTTCGCCGGTAATGTTCATATTATCGGTGTTGAGAACGCCGTGGACAAAGCCCGCCATCATCCAGCGCGCCACCAGTTTCGCGGTGCGGGTGACGCACAGATCGAACACACGCACGACCTGATCCTCGCCCTCAAGACCGGCGGCATCAGGGTAATAATTGTCCGCCACGAAGCCGATCAGGGCGCGCATGGTCTCAAACTCGTTGAGGTAGACCAGCCGCTCGAACGTCCCAAAACGTATATGGCTGTGCGACAGCCGCACCAGCACCGATGACCGCGTGGGCGAGGGCTCATCGCCGCGATGCAGCGCTTCACCGGTCTCGATCAGCGAAAATGTCCGCGAGGTCGGCACCCCTAGCGCCTCAAGATAGGCGGTCGCCAGCACCTCCCGCACGCCACCTTTGAGCGTCAGTCGTCCGTCACCGCCACGCGACCAGGGCGTGCGGCCTGAGCCCTTTGTGCCGAGGTCGAGCAGTCGCCTCTGATCGTCACGGAGTTGCGCAAACAAAAAGCCGCGCCCGTCACCGAGGTCAGGGTTGTAATGCCGGAACTGATGGCCGTGATAGCGCAGGGCCAGCGGCTTAGGCTGATTGTCGGGCAAGGGGCTAAACCGGCCAAGATGGCTTATCCATGCCGCATCATTCAGGCCGTCAAGGCCGACGGTCATTGCGGCGCGATCATTGCGGTAACGCAGAATAGTTTGCGGAAAGTCAGCGGCCTTGACCGGATCAAACAGGTCAAGGCCGCTATGGAGCAGGCGCGGATCAGGGGCATAGGTCATGCCCCTGGCATGGCGCGTCGCGTATCAGAATGCAATATTAGTATTTCACTCTAAGCGTGATACCGTAGGTCTTGGGCGCGCCCATAAAGGCGTCGTAGGTGTTGGAATCCAGACCGCGGTTATAGAAGGTGCCATCGGGCTGAACCGTCGACTGGAAGCCTGAACCTTGCAGCGGGGCGTTGATCACGACCTGCTTATAGCTCTCATCCGTCAGGTTCTGGCCCCAGATTTCGACCATCCAGCGCGAATCCTCAGACCCTATGCCGATGCGGCCATTGAGCAGGGTGAAGGACTCCTGCATCTTGAACGGGATCAGGTCGGAGCCGGTATTGTAGCTGGAGGTATGCTTGGCCGACAGGTTGGCCAGCCAGCGCAATCCGCCGATCGAGCGGGTATAGGTCACGGCGCCCGACGACGTCCACTTGGGCGCGAACGACATCTGGGCACCCGGCAGCAGCGACAACTGCGCGAAGCTGCCCGGATTGTTCAGGTCAGCGGCGACAAAGTCGGCATATTGGGTGTCCGCATAGGCGATGCCGCCCTGAAAGCTTAGGCCCCGGATCGGCGTGGCCCAATAGACATCGGCGTCCCAGCCCTTTGAGGTCAGTTCCGGGATGGACTCGACCACAAATGCCGTGCCTAAAAATGTGTTGAGCTGGAAGTCATTAAAGGTCTGATCAAAGGCGGTCAGGTTGAACAGCACTTTTTTGTCAAACAGGGAGGTCTTTACCCCCAGTTCATAGCTATCGACCGTTTCTGCCGGGAAATAGAGTGATGAATTGGGCGTCAAGCCTGTCAACGCCCGGTCAAGGTTGAACCCGCCGCCCTTATACCCGCGCGCATAGGAGGCGTAGGTCATGATGTTGTCGTTCCAGCGGTAGGCGCCCTTAAAGGTGCCGGACCATTCTTTTTCTTCCTGTTCGTCGGCGACCTGACGATTATTGAACGCCGGATTGGCCCAGAAGGCGCACAGGCCACCTAAGACCGTTGGGCGTGAGGCCGTCGGTATCAGCGCCCATATGCCGGTCGGTGTGCCGCCGCCTAAGCCAGAGCGGGCAATGGCCGCCCCACAGGTCGCGCCTGAATCCGAGTTGGTGTAAACGCCCGTCATCTCTTTGGTTTCAGCCGTGTAGCGCAGGCCAAGGGTCAGCTCTAAGGCCTCGGTCACCTGATAGCTATTGTTGGTGAACAGGGCGAACGACTTGGCGCTTTGGGTATAGTGATCGAGCGCGCCTTGTCCGGCAACGTAGTTCGTCCCGGCGGCGCGGCCTGTCAGGAGGGGCAGGACGTTTGACGGGGTTGTGCCCGGAATTTGCTGGGATAACAAAGCGCTGATGTAGGCGGCGTACTTGGTGCCGTAAACGTACGAATCCATCCGGTCGAGGTCTTCTTCGGCGTAGAAGGCCCCGATCAGCCAGTTGAGCTTATCGGTCGATCCGGCCAGACGCAGTTCCTGCGAGAAGGTCTTGAACTCGGCCGAGAAATCACCGTTGTCGCGGCGGTAGAGAATATCCGCGCCGGTGTAGTCAATGTCCTGACCGTTGACGTTTTTCCAGTTACGGATGCCGGTGACCGAGGTCAGGGTCGAGTCGAGGAACGCGAGTTTCAGATTGGTCTCAATCGAGATGCCTTTATCGTCAATGAACTGACGGGTATCGCGGTTGGCATAGGCGGTCATGTCTTCGGGGCTGGCGGTCAGGTCGATACCCTGGCCTCCGGTGGTTATGGCGTTGATCAGCGCGCCGGTCGGGCCGGTGCGGGTCTGCACGGTCACGCAGCAGCGTTCCTCACGGCTCGACCAATCACCAATGACGCGGATGTTGAGATCATCGTTCGGCACGAACAGCAACTGACCGCGCACGGTCTGAAAATCCTGAGTGGCGTCTTCGGTGGCGGTGCGTGGGCCATCACCGGTCACCACATCGTAATAACCGCCGCGTTCACGCTTGGCGACATAGAGGCGGCCTAAAACTTCCTCGCCCGCAATCGGGCCGGTGACAGCGGCGGAAAAGCCACGCGCGTCATAGTTTCCGACCGTGGCTTCGGCTTCGGCACCAAAGACGCTGGACGGCTTTTTAGAGATGATGTTGATCACACCGGCCGAGGTGTTTTTACCGAACAGGGTGCCTTGCGGGCCTTTCAGGACTTCGATGCGTTCCAGTTCACCCAGATCGCCGAAGCCCACGCCGTTACGCGGACGGTAAACGCCGTCAATCACTACGCCGACGGAGGATTCCATGCCGGGGTTGTCACCAACCGTGCCGACGCCGCGGATACGGGCGGTGGTCAGGGACTCGTTCTGGGTTGAGGTCACGGTCAGGCCGGGCGTCAATACCTGCATGTCCTTGATGTCGCGCACACCGGCGTCCTGCAGCAGCTTAGCCGACAGGGTGGTGACCACGATCGGCACGTCCTGCAGCGATTGCTCGCGCTTTTGGGCGGTGACGACGATCTCTAAGATTTCCTCCGGCTCATCTGCGGGCGGGGCGTCGTTTTGCGCCAGAGCGGGCAGGGCCGTCCCCAGCAGGGCCAGCGAGGTGCCGGTCAGTAAGATTTTGTTAAAAAATTTGCCGCCGCGATAAGATGTCATGGTACGCATGCCGTTTCCCTTGGGTAAATCAGGGTCTGAAACTCAAATATTCGCGGTGCGAGCATTTGAAAATCATTCTCCGTGTTTCCTGTAACCTGTAAGACTTTTGTTGTGCGGTATACGGGCACTTAGAAATTCAAGTAACCCTCTACACTTATCAAAAATGTATGACACAAGGCTTAAGAAACACAACGGGCAAATATTGCGGCGATGCACAATGAAACATCACCTAACCTAAAGGAAACAGGGGGTTGATATAACTGTGTTTTGTATGGGATTGGGTGAAAATTCCAGACAAATCAAAGTTTACGACAGCGTAAGCTTTTTGCGGTTTTAGGGGCTGTTTATGTGAGCAGTTGCACAGGTCGCGAATACTTGAATACCTTTGGTATCCCTATTTTGTGAAATCTGTGATGTTTATGTCGGTTTGTGACACCGGATCAGGCCGACAGGGCGCGGTTCAGGTCAGCTTCGCTTTGGGGCAGGATCAGTGGTTTTACGCCCATATCACGCAAGGTATCGGCATGATCGCCTTGCGGCAGCAGGGCCAGAATCTGTATCGCCGCCTCTGACTGACTGGTGCGCAGACGGTATAAAAAGGCCTCCAGCGTTTCGCGGCCATCGGCGTCGGCGACTTCGTTCAGCGGGCCGGTGGCGATCAGGCAGGCGTCCAGTTGGGCCTTACCCGCCAGGCTGAGTGCGCGCTCACGCGTGGTCGAGGTCAGGCACTTATGGCCCAGCCGCTCAAGGCTGTCGCGCAATTGGGCCGATCTTAAGCTGTCATTGGACAGCAGCAGAACGCGTAAGCTGGCACCCAAACCCTGACGGTTTTCGGCAGGGGTGATGACCTCAACCGGCTTTACGGGGCGACGAGCCTCACGATCATAGACCAGTTCCACCCAGAACTTGGACCCAAGGCCGACCGTGCTGTCGGCGCCGATACGACCGCCCATCATGGCAATCAGCCGCTTTGACAAGCTTAAGCCCAGTCCGGCACCGGAATGACCGGCGGCGGTGCGGGCAATGCGGGTGTGGGCTTTGAAGGCCTGATCCAGTTCGTCAGTATCAAGACCGGGGCCGGTATCGAGGACATCGACCCGCAGCACATCCTCCGCCGTCATGGAAACTTTAAGTTCCACCCGCCCGCGCGCCGTGTAGGCCAGCGCATTGGAGACGAGGTGGGACAGGATCTGGGTAACCCGCGCCCCATCGGCCATAACCGCGCCTTTATGCGGTATGGCCTCAAGATTCAGCGCCAGTTCGAGGCCTTTGGCGGTGGCCTGAGCGCTGAAATCCTCAATGACCCGCACGCAGATGGCATCGATATCGAGCGCTTCGGGGGTGATCTGCATCAGCCCCTGTTCGGCGGTGTCATTATCGAGGGTGGTCACCAGCATATTTTCCAGATGCTGGGCCTCATTTAGCGCCGAATAGATGTGCTGACGAATGGCCGGAGCGCGGCTGGCCTGAGTGAGGCCGGTGTGCAGGCTGGCGCTTAATCCTTTAAGGCCCGTGCGCAGTTCATCCGACAGGGTGTGCATCAGGGCGATCTTGCTGGCGCTTAAGCTCTCAGAGGTATCGACGGCGGCGTTGCGCTCTCTGGCCAGCCGTAACTGATCGTGGGCCAGTTGGTAATGCTCACGCAAATGACGATTGAGAATGAACCCCAGCGCCAGAGCCAGCGCCATACCGCCTATGGCCAGATTGCTCAGGTCCTGCCCACCCGGCACGGATTTGAGCGCAATCACAGGGCCCGCGGCCGCCAGAGGCCCCAGGGTCAGCAGGAACCGCAGCACCGGCGTGCAAAAGAAGATGATGCCGACGGCAGCACCCGCACAGATCAGCAGAAAGATATGGGCATTGTGGCCAGACAGGGCCGCCACATAGCTGAGGATCATCAGGCCCACGACCCATAAGGCGCCGCTGGCCCCCTGATAAGCCATGCGGCGGGCCAGAAAGGCTTTCGGCGGCACCTGATCTTCGGGCGTTAGCAGGGCACGTGACTTGGCGCGCAGATAATGGAAAAAGCCCCAGTTGACCGCAAACAGGGTCAGGCTTAGCACGATAAAGGCCGGGGGCATGAAATAGGACGCCGCCCACAGATACGGCGGCAACCCCACACCAAAGAACCCCAACGCATAGGGCAGCATACGCGCCTGTGCTCGCAGGCCGTAATCGAGGATAACGGCCTCATCGACGGCGGGAAACTGAGTCGTCAAAGGCTGATCGTGGGGTGACATAACGGCTCCGTACTGGGTGTGAACGTTAGCTCAAACATCTTTAAGTCCCGTTACTGGCTGCGAAAATTATGCACTATATATTCTTAAGGTTGTATTTTTGGGTCATTCTCAAGATAATGTGATCGGTTTTTAGCGCTTTAAGCGAACTTATGACCAAAAAGTAAAGCTTCGTTAGGGATAAGACGCGACAATCAGGGCTCATATCCGTGCTCTCAGGATTTCGACCCATGATGACCTCAAAACTGGTTTTGTCCGACGAAGACCTTAAGCGTCTGGTGAAAAGTGATAATGCCGACGACCGCGCCGTGGCGGCCCATAAGATCTGCCGGGTGATGGAGCGTCAGGTGGTCAGTGAGGCTGAGCGCGAAGCCGCCCATGAAATTATCCGCCTGATGGCCCATGATGCCGCCGAACTGGTCCGGCGCGCCCTGTCGGTGACCATGCGCACGTCAGAACTGCTGCCGCACGACGTGGCCATGAAGCTGGCTCAGGACGTGGTGTCGGTGGCCGTGCCGGTTTTGCATTATTCGCCGGTCTTCAGCGACGACGATCTGCGGGCGGTCATCGAAGCCGGCAATCCGGCGCGTCAGATCGCGATTGCCAAACGTGACACCTTATCCGAAGTCGTGACCGGTGCCTTAGCGACCCACGGTGTCGAAGAGGCGGTGGTGATTGCCTGCGCCAACGACAATGCCCGCTTTGATGAGGGCGGTTTCGGGCGGGTGATGGACCGCTTTGGTGAGTCTGAGATCATGCAGTCGGTGCTGGTTCATCGTCAGGCCCTGCCGGTGACGGTGACGGAAAAGCTGGTGCATCTGGTCAGTGGCGCCTTACGCGAGCAACTGGTGGCCCGCCATGCGGTGACACCGGAGACGGCGGCGCGGATCTCCGAGGCGGTGCAGGAGCGCGCGACCCTCGATATGGCCGGACGCAGCCCTAATGCCCATGACCCCAAGACACTGGCGCGCCATCTGGTCGATTTTGGCCGCATGACGCCGTCCCTGATGCTCAGGGCGCTGGTGCGCGGGCAAATGACCTTCTTTGAATACGCTCTGGCGGAGCTATCCGGTGTGCCGCATGAGCGCACCTGGCTGATGATCCATGATGCCGGGTCGCTGGGCTTACGGGCCATATATGATCGGGCGGGCCTGCCAGCGGGCATGTTCGCAACCTTCAAGGCGGCGGTCGAGACCTATCACGATCTTAAGGCCGAGCAGGGGCACCTCGACCCCATCCGCTTGCAGGAACGCCTGATCGAGCGCTTCCTGACCCAGACCCCCACGGCATCGCGCGAAGATATCGCCTATCTGATGGAGCGTCTGGACTTTGACCACAAAGGCCATTCATGGGCCAATCTGCCCAAGGGTGAGTCAGAGGCGAAGTCAGAATTTGAAGCGGCTTAATCACCCAATTTAATAACAAAAAAGCCGCCGGAAATCACTCCGGCGGCTTTTTTTATTGTTGGTGTTTGACGCCTATTCTTTGTGGCCGCCACCTATTCTTTATGACCAATGGCGTTGAGGTGTTCTTTGACGCGGGCCTCGAGCGTGTCGGCTAGGATTTTACCGACCGGGTGAGTGTCTTCCTTGATGCTGTCACGCACGGCGGCGCGGATGGCGTCAAGGTGAGCGTCGATCAGGACGCGCGGCGCTTTCAGACGGATGGCTTCGTCATCCATCATCTTACACAGCGATCCGGCGATGCGGGTCACCAGCGGATAGCCGTAGGTCGTCCCCAGCCCTTTCAGGTCGTGGCAGTGGAAATAGAGCTTATCGGCATTGGCAGGCGTGAAGCCGCTGCGTTTAATTTCAGCCTGCGCGTTTTCGATTTTCTTGACTTCGTCCAGCAGCCATTCCCCGAAATTGGACGACAGGTCGGCAATAGCGGCTTCGGCCTTGGCGATAGCGGCCTGATCAAGGGCGCCCATCTTGCCGCCGACCTTGGCGCGTAAGGTGTTGGGAACCTGAATGATTTGAGCTTTTTCCGACATGGGAGAGGGGTCCTCAAAATGGTACTAATGGTCACAATTGGTATTCACCATAACCGGCACAGATTTAAGAACCCCTAAAGGCGGTCATTTTTATGAATTTTACAGGCAGGGGCACGGCCCCTGCACCCGGAACTTGGAGACAGCGGCCAGGCCGGTGCTCTTATTTCCTCCTCCCCTGTTTACGGGGGAGGTGGCAGACCACCAAAGGTGGGATGACGGAGGGGGCACTGCTTTTTTCTCCTCCCTATCAAGCCCTTTAGCGAAGATGGGGAGGTGGATCGGCGCGTGAGCGACGAGACGGAGGGGGATTGCACTGTCGTTGTCCTGTACTCAAGTTTGTAACGGCAGCGCGCTTAATATGTCTCGGTGCTGCCCCCTCCGTCTTTTGCTAACGCAAAATCCACCTCCCCCGTAAACAGGGGAGGAGAAGGTGAACTTATCCCCTCACGCCTCGTTTGCCCCATGCTGAGGGGATGAACGCAGACGCGCCAACTCAGGAACGCTTTACGCCCGAAGAACGGCGTGCGCGGTTGCGTGCGTTTGCCGACCGGATGCTGGAGCGGCTGGACGATCTGCCGTCGCCGCAGGATGTGCCTGAACTTGAGCAAATGACTCGCACGGGACTGCTGATCGAGCGGCTCTATGCCCGCCTCGATGCGTCCGAGCGCACGGCCTCTAAACAACTCACCCCAGAAGAGGTCGCCCGTAACCGCGAAGAGTTCGGCCTGAAACTGGCGGCTTTGCGTGAAAATCATGACGCGGTGTGCGCGAAACTGGCCCCCAAAATCGACCCGCAGCCAGCCCCTATAACGCCGGATGAACTGATCAAGTGCATCAAGGGGCTTGATTTGTCGGAACCCGATTTCGGGATTGATGACGACCTTGATGATGATCTGGTGGATGAGCCAGAGGATGCGCCGAAATGCCCGCCGCGCCTCGATTCGAAGACCGGCCTGTTGTGGCTGGATGAGCGGACGATTCTGGCCACTCAGCATCCACCTTGGTTTGAAGCTGAAGGCGGTGAGATGTACTGGCGCGTCGCCCGCCGTGAGGTCAAGTTGGTCTTGCCGGACAGTGTTTCGGATGCCATCACAGACAGCAGTTAGGTTTCAAGAAGCCCCCACCGTCAGGACGCTCCGCGCCCTGCCACCTCCCCCAACAAGTTGGGGAGTATGAAGGAAAAGATCAGCCTTACTTTTACCTCCCCGGCGCGCCGGGGAG
>DDPE01000101.1 GCA_002342035.1 Asticcacaulis sp. UBA2476
TTCTGCGCCATCTATTCGACCTTTTTGCAGCGCGGCTATGATCAGGTGGCGCACGATGTCGCCTTGCAGGATCTGCCGGTGCGCTTTGCCATTGACCGGGCCGGACTGGTCGGGGCCGATGGGGCGACCCATGCCGGCACGTTTGATGTGGGCTATCTGGGCGCACTTCCCGGCATGGTCTTGATGGCGGCGTCTGATGAGGCCGAACTGGCGGCCATGATCGCCACCGCCACCGCCTATGATGACGGCCCATCGGCCTTCAGATATCCGCGCGGCGAAGGCACGGGAGCGGTGATCCCTGAACTGGCGGCCTCGCTTGCGATCGGCAAAGGCCGGATTGTGCGCGAAGGCTCAAAGGTCGCCATCCTGTCGCTGGGCGCACGCTTAAGTGAAGCGCTCAAGGCCGCCGACATTCTGGCCGCCAAGGGACTATCGACCACGGTGGCCGATGCCCGCTTTGCCAAGCCGCTCGACAAAGACCTGATCCGCCAACTGGCCAAGCATCATGAGTGCCTGATCACCGTCGAAGAAGGCGCGATCGGTGGTTTCGGCGCGTTTGTGCTGCATTTTCTGGCCGAAGAGGGTGCGCTCGATGCGGGCCTCAAGATCCGCACCCTGACCCTGCCGGATCGATTCCAGGATCACGATAAGCCCGACGCCATGTACGCAGATGCGGGCCTTGATGCGGAAGGGATTGCCATTGCGGCCCTTCAAGCGCTGGGCTTTAGCGAGGCGGATATTATCAAACTGGCCAAGGCATAAAAACGGCGCCGGTTAGGGCGCCGCTCTTTAAGTTATCTCGTTATAATAATGGTGGTGATAACGCCGGTCGCAACGGCGGCCAGAACATAGCGGTTGTCGATCTGACGCCATTCATAGCCACGCGGCGGGGCTTTCAGCTTTTTGTGCTGGCGATAATCGACCGCCTTGCCACGCTGCCAGTCATTGTAGGCAACATAGCCGCCTTTTTTGTAGCTCGACTTATCGTGCTTGTGCCAGCCCTTGGGTGGCCCGCGTCTGTCATCATGGCGGTCGTCTTTGCGGTCATCATGACGGGCTTCGGTCTTGCCCTTCACCTGCTCATGACGGTCATCAGGACGCGGTTGCGCCATAGCCGTGCCGCTGAGGCCCGCGGATGCCATCATAATGGCCATCATAGAGGCGGCGAATATCTGTTTCATTGGGTCTCTCCTTTTCCATACTGTGTTCCGATGCCCTTAGAATGATCCTTGCCCTATGAACCCTATCTGAATGTTCCGAGGTCTTAGTGTGTTGGTTTTATTTACGATTTGAAATATTTGCTGGTAATGTGGTCAGGCCCGCAATCCTTAAATCGTTCTTTTCGATACTATCTGCGTTTGACAGCGAAGCACTTACCGCTAAGCTCAGGGTTTTGCTGTGGTATGGGGATCGATCATGACGAATAGCGATGCGATGCAACGCCAGAAGGGCTTTCTGGGACTGATCGAGCGGTTAGGGAATAAACTGCCCGATCCGGTCATGATCTTTGTCTGGCTGATTCTGGTTCTGATGGTGCTGTCGACCATCGGCGCGCAACTTGGCTGGTCGGCCTCGATCCCCTTTTCCGGCGATACCGCTCCGCCATTCTCGACGCTAGAAAACGGGGTCGTCACCTATACCGCCGATAGCCTGTTCACCCAGGAAAACATCACCCGCCTGCTGGTCGATATGCCAAAGACCCTGACCGGATTTGCGCCCTTGGGCGTCGTGCTGGTGGTCATGTACGGGGCAGCGGTGGCGGAGCGCACCGGCATGTTCAGCGCCCTGATCCGCTCAAGTCTGCGCAATGCCCCCAAGGCCATATTGACGCCGTGCGTGGCGGTGATCGGCATGTTGTCGCACCATGCTTCCGATACCGGCTATGTGGTGTTTATTCCACTCGCCGCGCTTATCTATGCCTCGGTCGGTCGGCATCCGCTGGTAGGTGTGGCGGCCGCGTTTGCGGCGGTCTCCGGCGGTTATGCCGGTAATATCACGCCGGGTCAGATCGACGTTCTGCTGTTTGGCTTCACGCAGGAAGCGGCCCGCATTATCGATCCCGAATGGACGATGAACCCGATCGGCAACTGGTGGTTCATTGTGGCGATTGTGTTTCTATTCACCCCGATCGTGTGGTTCATCACCGATAAAATCGTCGAGCCGCGCCTCGGCAAATGGGGCGGCACCAAGGACACCGAAATCGAAGCCGAACTGGCCAAATCCGAAGTGACCGAGGCCGAAAAGAAGGGCCTTAAGGCCGCAGGGATTGCCGCTTTAGTCATCATCGCCCTGTTTGCGGCCCTGGCCCTATGGCCCGGTTATACGCCGCTGATTGATGAAACAAAGACCGGCCCGGCGCAATTGCAGCCGTTTTATTCGGCCCTGATCCCCGGCTTCTTCCTGCTGTTTCTGGCCACCGGTATATCGTTTGGTGTCAAGGCGGGCACGGTCAAATCAGACAACGACGTGGTACGCATGATGGGGGAGGGGATACGCTCCATGGCCCCCTATATCGTGTTTGCGTTTTTTGCCGCCCATTTCGTGGCTATGTTCAACTGGTCAGGGCTGGGGCCAATTGCCGCCATCAACGGGGCCGAGGTGCTCAAAGGCTGGAACCTGCCCGCGCCGCTGCTGCTGGTCAGTGTGCTGCTGTTCTCCTCGGTGCTTGATCTGTTTATCGGCTCGGCCTCGGCCAAGTGGTCGGCTCTGGCCCCCGTCGTCGTGCCGATGTTTATGCTGGTCGGTATTTCGCCCGAAATGACGACCGCAGCCTACCGCATGGGCGACAGCTACACCAATATCATGACGCCGCTGATGTCCTATTTTCCGTTAATTCTAGCCTTCTGCCGACGATGGGATTCGACCTATGGGGTCGGGTCATTGCTGGCCCTGATGCTACCCTATGCCCTGTGCTTCATGGTGGCGGGGATCGCGATGACCGCTGGATGGGTGCATTTTGATCTGCCGCTGGGGCCCCACGCGCAGGTGCATTATTCGCGGTAAATGACTCTCCTCCCTACGTAGTGGGGAGGTGGCTGTGAGCATAGCGAGCAGACGGAGGGGTACATAACTACAGGAATATACCCCTCCGTCTGCTCGCTATGCTCACAGCCACCTCCCCATCTTCGATAGGGAGGAGAATTGAATAGTCAATTTCCAAACCTTTGCGCTTAATTCTCCTGCAAACGGTTGGCGGTCAGACGGGCCGCCGCCGCCACAAACAGTACCCAGATTAAGCTGTTTTGCCCCAGAATAAAGCTTTCTGACAGGATCAAAAAGCTGAATAGACACAGGATCAGCACCGAGAAAAAACCGTCATTCACCTTTGAGAACCGAAACAGGGCGCACAGGAAACAGATCGCCAAAAACACCCCAAAGGTGATCACTCCGACCCAGCCCAACTGCACCAGCAAATCCAGCCAGCCATTGTGCGCCGACGGTACTGGCCAATGGGTTTCGCGCCGCACGATCAGGGCGGGCACCGATCCTTCCGCCCAGAAGGCTTTGTAGCCATAGCCGAGCAGGGGGCGTTCCTCGGACAGCCGCCCCAGCGCTTCCCAGATCTGGGTGCGGCCGGTTAGCGTCGGGTCCTTGCCCAAGGCTTTCAAAACCACATCGGGGATGGTCATAAACACGACGGTGCCTATGGTGGCCGCCGTTGTAGCGCACCAGATAATGACGACGCTGATCAGGCCACCGCGCTGAATGGCCACCAGCACCGGCATGGCTCCCAGACTGAGCAAACACGCCAGCAGGGAGGTCTTTGAGCGCGACAGCACGACCAATACGAATATCATTACGGCGGCTGCGATCCATGCCTTGCGCCGCTCCGGCACCTGAAAGGCGGAGGCACACGCGGCGATAAACCCCAGCACCATCATGGCGGCCATCTGGTTCTTTTCGTGCCATAGCCCGCGCCAGGCGCCGGCATTGATGTCGTGAGCGATACCCATCTTTGGGTACAAAACTGCTGCCAGATAGGAACCGATCGCAAGACCTACAAAGGTGATGCCGACAATCTGGGTCAGGTCTGAGCCCTTATAGCGCGCCCCCAGATAAAGCCCGAACAGGCTGGTGAAGGCCAATGCAATGGCACGTCGGCTTGAAACATCGGGCGCGATCGACCAGACCGATGACAGATAGGCCAGTCCTACAAATATGCCGGTGGCAAACAGGGCCGGGATTACGCGCAAAAAACTGGGAATTCGTAAGGCACACAGCAGCGCCGTGGCACCGTACACCGGCAGCCATAGCAGGCGCATCCATGCGGTTTCGCCACCGTTTTCCTGATTGGGCGCAAATAGCGGCGCCCACAGGGCTTCGGTGAACATGAACACGCAGAAAATGGTCAGGGCGACTTCGGCGGCGCGGATCAGCACAGCCCAGCGATCCGCCGGTTCGGTGGCGGGTATCGTCTCTGTCCGGTAAAAGGCGGCGGTCATGGCCCGGACATTACAGATAAAAGGTCAAGATATTCCTTCTGCGCAACGCTCCATAGGCTTTAGTCCAGTATAATCTGGCGCAGTTCCATCTGCTTCAGGCGCTCGATTTCGCGCTGCTCCCGCGCCAGCCGATCCGCCTCGATGGCCCGGTCACGCAGGTGTTCAATAGCCCGCCAGACCGACGCGATTTCGTCGTGCGAATGATGGACATGGGCCGGGTCGTGGTGCGGATGGGCGTCAGGAATGGGCGTGTCGTATTTGCCCTCGGATACGCTGATGATAGCGTTGGCGATGGTCTTAAGCGGCTTTGAGATGAACTCCACGACGATCCACACCGATATGGCGACCATGAGCACGATCCCCATAATGGCCACCGTCATGAAATGAATGGCGCGTTTGGCGTTATATTCGCGTGCGATGGCCTGATGGTTGGCCAGATCTTTACGTGAGGCTAGAACTGCCTTTTCGACATCGGCCTGAAAGGCGATGCGGCGAGCGCGGGCGCGCTCATTATTGCCCAGTTTGTCCGCTTCGGCGGGCGATACCGTCGTCCCCAGCCGGATCAGTTCACGGCGGAAGGTTATAAAATCCGCGGCCTGCTTTTCGATAACCCCAAAGCTGGCCAACTTGGCCGGCCCGCCATTGACGCGCCAGTCTTCCAGGGTCTGTTCGATTTCAGTGAGGTCGTTCTCCAGCCGCTTGGCAAAGACGCGGGCTGAGGTGGTGTCTTTTGACAGATATATGCCGCGTGATTCCATGACGGCGCTGGAGACCAGATAGTTGAGGTGTTCGCCGTAATAGGTGTTGTCATAGGACAGACCGTAATTTTTCATCATCCGGTCATAGTCGCGGATGGTCAGTACGCCCAGCGCGGCAATCGCCAGCGCCATGACCGCAAACGCCCCGACAAGGGCAAGTATTCTGGACTTGATCGACATGGGTATCTCCCTGCCTTTATGTTTCTGCACGCAGATACCGGATATCGGCGTGTATTTCCCTGTGGTAGTTTTATGCCTTACTCAGCCGGTAAGGTTTTTGATGTACTGAATATATTATGCCTAAACGCGCAAATAGCAATGATTGATAAATCAGGCCTTCGTGATGCGGGCAAGACCTGTTTTCGGTGACGCAATACTTTTGCGGGTGCGAACGAATATTGTGCGCACCTTAATCCAGCAGGATCTGACGCATTTCGAGGGAGCGTTTCTCCTCGGCGTCTCTTTCGGCCTTTGCGGTGACTTCGGCCATTTTTGCGCGGTCGGCCAGAAGCGACAGGGCTTTCCATACGGCTGAGATTTCGGTGCCGGCTCTTGTATCCGAAGGTGCGTTCCGGGGGGCATCATAGTCGCCTTCGGACACACGGATAATAGAGTGGGCGAGGGTCTGCATCGGTCGGGAAATATAGGCCATGGCCCACCATAGCGACAGGCCGATCATACTCACCAGCCCAAAGCCGACGATGACCACAAAATGCATGATGCGCCCGTCGCCATAGTTGCGGGCGATTTCACGATGGCGATCAAGTTCACGCCGGTTCATATCAACCCAGTGGCTAAGATCAGCCTGGTACTGGGTGCGGGTATGGCGGTTGGTTTCATTATTACCATGACGGTCGGCGGCGGCCGGAGAGACCTGCGTGCCGAGGCGAATAAGCTCACGCCGGAACGCGACAAAGGCCTGGGTCTGGGTAACAAGCTCAGGGCTCAGGGTTGGCGGTTCGTTCAGTACGGTCTCGATGTCCTGAAGGTTGCGCTCAAGGCGGGCGGCGAACAACTTGGCGTCTTCGGTGTTGCGGGCGTGATAGATGCCGCGCGATTCCGCGACAGCGCTAGAAACCAACCCGTTGAGGTGCTCAGCCTTATGGGCGGTTTCATGGGTTTGCGTATACTGGGCCAGCATGCGGCTGTAGTCGGCAATGCTGACCACGCCCAATACGGCAATGGCCAGTGCCATGACGGCAAACCCGGCGACCAGCGCCAGAAACCTCGATCGGATCGACATGAAGACCCCACATACGCTTACTACCATCCCCTAGGGATCGTTTCGATCCTGATTGAGCGGTATAAATGTAAAATAGAGGTGAATAACCACGGAGTTAAAGAGGTTATGTCTTTGAAACCGAAATAAAAAGGGCTCCGCACATTACATGCGGAACCCTTAAATGGTAATTCGTGACGGCTCTATTTTTAGTGGTTATCTCTGGGCAGGCCCTTGGTCTGGGCGATGCGCTGATAGGCCACAGCGTTTTCAAGGGCGGCACCGGTATCCATCTGGCCGACGACGGCGCGCTGCATTTCCTGCCACGGCGTCTGATGCTCAGGGTACTTAAAGCCACCGGCGGCGTCGAGGGCGGCGCGACGCTCAGCGATCTCGGCATCCGAAATCAACACATTGACGGTATTGGTGTTGAGGTCAACGCGCACGCGGTCATCGGTTTTCAGAATGGCGAGATTCCCGCCCGCCGCCGCTTCCGGAGAGGCGTTGAGGATCGACGGCGAGCCCGACGTGCCGGACTGACGGCCATCGCCGATACAGGCCAGTGACTTGATGCCGCGTTTCAGCAGATAATCAGGGCAGCGCATGTTGACGACTTCGGCAGCGCCCGGATACCCAATGGGTCCGGCCCCGCGCATGAACAGGATGCAGTGTTCATCAATGCCAAGGGCAGGATCGTCGATGCGGTGGTGATAGTCTTCGGGACCGTCAAACACGATGGCGCGGCCTTCAAAGGCGTTGAGATCAGCCGGGTTGTTCAGGTAGCGCTCACGGAACTCAGGTGAGATCACCGACACCTTCATGATGGCCGAGGTGAACAGGTTGCCCGACAGGACGCGGAAACCCGCGTTTTCTTTAAGCGGCTTTTCAAACGGGCGAATGACATTTTCGTCTTCGATAATGGCATTACGGCAGTTGTCACCAATGGTCTTGCCGTTGACGGTGAGGGCGTCTTCATGGATCAGGCCGTGCTTGATCAACTGGCCCACAACGGCGGGGACGCCGCCGGCATGGTGATAGTCTTCGCCGAGATATTCACCGGCGGGCATCAGGTTGACGATCAGCGGTACTTCTTCGCCGTACTGCTGCCATTCCTCAACCTTCAAGTCCACGCCGATATGGCGGGCCAGAGCGTTGAGGTGGATAGGCGCGTTGGTCGAACCGCCGATGGCCGAATTGACGCGGATGGCGTTGATAAACGCTTCCTTGGTCAGGATGTCCGACGGCTTGAGGTCTTCATGAACCATCTCAACGATGCGCTTACCCGTGCGGTTGGCACATTCCTGACGGTCGCGGTGCGGGGCCGGAATAGCCGCGGAATAGGGCAATTGCATTCCCAGCGCTTCGGCCAGAGAGTTCATGGTCGTAGCCGTGCCCATGGTGTTGCAATAGCCGGTCGACGGGGCCGATGACGCCACCAGCTTGATGAAGCCCTGATAGTCGATTTCACCGGCCGCCAGCAGTTCGCGGGCCTTCCAGACGATGGTGCCGGAACCCGTGCGCTCACCCTTATACCAGCCGTTGAGCATGGGCCCGACAGACAGAGCGATTGACGGGATATTGACGGTGGCGGCGGCCATCAGGCAGGCGGGGGTTGTCTTATCGCAGCCGATGGTCAGGACGACACCATCTAGCGGATAGCCATAGATGATCTCAACCAGCCCCAGATAGGCCAGATTACGGTCAAGGCCCGCGGTCGGGCGCTTACCGGTTTCCTGAATCGGGTGAACCGGAAACTCCAGCGGAATACCGCCGGAGGATATGATGCCGTCGCGGATGTGCTTGGCCAGTTCCATATGGTGGCGGTTACAGGGGCTTAGGTCCGATCCCGTCTGCGCGATGCCGATGATCGGCTTATCCGATTGCAGGTCTTCGAGCGACAGACCGAAGTTCATGTAGCGCTCAAGATAAAGCGCCGTCATGTCGGCATTGTCGGGATTGTCAAACCAGGCGCGCGAACGAAGCTGGGTTTTGGAACGGGAAACGGAATCGGACATAAGGCTAAGTACTTCGGTCTTTTATTGGGTTACGAAAATGTGGTGAACCGTGGTCTGGGTATAGGTCTGGCCGGGGTTCAGGCGTGTGGTCGGGAATTCCGGACGGTTGGGGCTGTCGGGGTAGTGCTGGGTCTCAAACGCCACCGCATCACCCATGCGGGTCACCTGACCACCCTTGCCGGGGATTTTGCCGTCGAGGAAGTTGCCGGTATACATCTGGACGCCGGGCTCGGTCGTCAGGATCTTGAGGCCGCGCCCGGACGTGGCGTCGGTCAAAGTAACCGCAAGTTTCGGGGTCTTGGTCAGACCGCCGCGCACCAGATAGTTATGGTCGATGCCGAGGCCAACCAGAATTTGCGGATGACGGGCATCGCGGACTTTGGAGCTGATCAGGGCCGGGGTTGTAAAGTCAAACGGCGTGCCCTTGACCGAAGCAATCTCGCCGGTCGGAATGGCGGTGTCCGTGGTTGGCAGATAGGAGTCCGCTTCCAATTGCAGGGCCGCGTCCAGCGCGCTGCGGCCAGAGGCGACACCGCCCAGATTAAACAAAGAGTGGTTGGTCAGGTTGACGACGGTCGGCTTATCGGTTGTCGCCTTATAGCTGATGGTCAGGTCGTTGGTGTCGCTAAGCGCGTAGGTGACCGAAACCTTGACGGTGCCGGGATAGCCTTCTTCGCCATCTGGCGAGACATAAGACAGGGTGACTGATGCGGTCGGGCCGGATTTGACCTCTTCGACCTTCCACACAACCTTGTCCCAGCCCTTAAGGCCGCCGTGCAGGTGGTTACCGTTATTGTTGGTGGCCAGGGTATATTCCTTGCCGTCGAGCGTGAATTTGCCGAGCGCGATACGGTTGGCATAGCGGCCAACGGTGACGCCCAGATACTGCGGCGTATCGACATAGCCATCGATGGTGTCATAGCCGATAACGATATCGTCAGTCTTGCCCGCCTTGTCCGGCACGATCAGCGACTGAAGCGTCGCGCCATAAGCAATGACCTTGGCCGAAACGCCTTTGGAGTTCTTAAGCTCGACGGCTTCGATCTTGGTGCCGTCTTTCAACGCGCCAAAGTCGCCCTTGGTGGCGGTGGCGGCCAGCGCGGTCGAAGACATCAAAAGGCTGGCAAGCGTGAGGCCTGCAGCTACGGCAAAAGATTTCATTATCGGTCTCTCCTGTGTAAGGTCTTCGGTCTTGCGTCATGATGCCGAAGTCATCGGGGCCATGTCAGACTCTGTTCAGCCAGTCTTTTAGCCTTGTGACTAAAGTCCGACAATAGCTGATTTTATTATCATACAAAATAAGGCGGCCCGCACTGAGGCAATCCCCTGAAAAAGGCTCAGGCCGGAAGGGTTAGGTTTGCGGCGACATGCTTTTTTGCGTGTCCTCTAGCGCCATGCGCACCAGCGATTCCATGCACCAGCGGGCGGCGGAGGCATCGCCGCGCTCAATCGCCTCAAACACGCGGGCATGATCAGGGATAGGATCGCGGCTTAGGGACTGATGGCGCTGTTTATAGCGGGTGGTCCAGCTTACCGCTGCCCCGATGGTCGTGCTGAGCGAGGCCAGAGCTTCGTTATGGGTGGCAAACATCAGGGTGTGGTGAAATTCCAGATCGGCCATGCGTCCGGCCTCACTGGCTAAAGTTTCGGCTTCCATGACCTCAAGCGCCTTGCGCATCCGCTCGATCTGATCCGTCGTGCGTCGCTCGGCCGCAAGGGCGGCGGCGGCGGGCTCGGTAATCAGCCGTAGTTCAAACAGCCCCTTGATGAAATCCTCAGACGGTTCGGTCTCAAACATCCAACCCAAAACTTCCGGGTCGAGGATGTTCCAGCGATCACGCTCAGTGACGCGGGTGCCGATCTTGGGGCGGCTTTCCACCATCCCTTTGGAGGCCAGAATTCGGATAGCTTCACGGTAGGCCGAGCGCGATATATCGAGCGATTCGCTGGAGTCGATCTCATTGGGCAGGATATCGCCGGACTTATAGACCCCGCCCAGGATCTGAACGCCCAGATTGTGCGCCAGCGCGCCGTGCAGGCGTCCCTGAAACGCCGCGCGGAACATGTCATGTCCGCCCGTCGCGGGGGTGAAGGTCAGGGGATGCTGTGTTTTATTATCGGTAAGCGTTGGTTTCCTCATGATCAATGCATGACATTTTCGCTGATATTTGACAAAGTTATTTTTAATCAGGCCCGTGATTTGCGCTTTACGACGCATATTTGTCTGACTATATCAATCGGCCTGATGTTCCGTGCGGAACACGCCCAAAAACCATATACGGGAGCCCGTCATGACCCTGCGCCTTATTCAATTCGTAACTGCCACAGGCGAACGCCGTGTTGCCGCCGCTCAGGATGACGGTTCGGCGCAAGTGGTGAACGGCGTGTCCTCGACCTACGAACTGGCGACCGCGGCCATTCGCGAAGGGATTTCGCTGGATGCCAAGGTCACGGCTTTGGGATTGGGTGAGGCGGTCGATATCGCTGTGGCCCTGTCCGAAGGCCGCGTTCTGGCGCCGATCGATCACCCCGATTCGGCCCACCTGCACGTCACCGGCACCGGCCTCACGCACTTAGGTTCGGCCGAAAGCCGCAACAAGATGCACCAGGCCGCCGCGTCCGGCGAAGAAAACCTGACCGATTCCATGCGCATGTTCCTGATGGGCGTTGAAGGCGGCAAGCCCGAAGCCGGTAAGGTCGGCGCGCAGCCGGAATGGTTCTACA
>DDPE01000100.1 GCA_002342035.1 Asticcacaulis sp. UBA2476
AGCCGCCGCCCGGCGAGGGACTAAAAAGAAATTATTCACATTAATTGCAATTCAGCGCTTCACAAACGCACCAAGGATTGCTATTCCCCGCGCCTCCAGTTTGTGCGCGGTCATGGCGGAATTGGTAGACGCGCAGCGTTGAGGTCGCTGTATCGCAAGATGTGGAAGTTCGAGTCTTCTTGACCGCACCAACCGGATTAAAAAAAGCGCCCCTAACGGGCGCTTTTTTTATGCCTTAAGATATAACCTTTTGCGGTTGCATTTATTAGCTTTTCAGGCACATTGCCCGCCATCTATCAACAATCGTGCGGTCTGATTTGACGTGAAAGAGAAGGGGTGTTTCGATGTCTCAAAAACCCGAAGCCCCCAATGTGCCTGCCGCCACCGATACGGCTGATGATATAGACATCATCCGCGCCCGCATGATGGCTGCTGAGGCCGAGTTGCTTGAGCGCGATGAAGACGACCGCCCATTATTGAATACCCCCGAAGAGATCGAAGATTTCGCGCTACAGGACGACTATGCCCTGAACCCGGAATATATCGAACTGGTGGTTGATGCAGCCGATCGCGGCGATGGTATGCGCCTGCGTGAGTTGCTGGATGCGCTTCATCCCGCTGACGTGGCCGATCTTTTGGGGTTCTTATCCGAAGACTATCGCGAGCAGGTCATTCCGTGGATTCCGGCCTCGGCCCTGGCTGAGGTTCTGCCGGAACTGGATGACGATATCCGTGAAGAGGTCATGGACACCCTGCGTCCGGGCGATCTGGCTGAGGTGCTGCAGGAACTGGATTCCGACGACGCCGCCGCCGTGCTTGAAGACATGGGCGAGGCCCAGCAGCGCGAAGTTCTGGCCGCTATGACCGCCTCCGACCGTGAGGCCATGGTCACGACCTTAAGCTACGAAGAAGAAACCGCCGGGCGCCTGATGCAGCGCGAAGTGGTGGCCGCGCCCATTTTCTGGAGCGTCGGCGACACCATTGAGCACATGCGCACCCACGGCGACGATCTGCCCGAACTGTTCTTTGATATCTATGTGATAGGCCCGACCCATAAGCCGGTGGGAGCCGTGCCGGTGTCGCTGCTGATGCGGTCGCGCCGCGAGGTCAAGCTCGAAGACCTGATGGAGCCGATCACGGAAATCCAGGTCGATATGGATCAGGAAGAGATCGCCTATATCTTCGGCAAATATCACCTGATTTCGGCGCCGGTCGTCGATGATGGCGGGCGTCTCGTCGGGCAGATCACGGTCGATGATATCGTCAACATCATTCAGGAAGAAAGCCGCGAAGACATTCTGGCGCTGGCCGGTGTGTCGGACGAAGAGGGCCGGGGCTCGACCGTGTTTGAGGTCGTCAAGTCGCGCCTGCCGTGGCTGTGTGTCAATCTGTTCACCGCCTTTCTAGCGTCGAGCCTGATTTCGGTGTTTTCCGAGGAAATTGAAAAGCTGGTGGCCCTGGCGGTGCTGATGCCGATCGTGGCGTCCATCGGCGGCAATTCCGGCACGCAGGCGCTGACGGTTTCGGTGCGCGCCCTGTCATCGCGTGAGTTGACCACGACCAACGCCTTGCGCACGGTCTGGCGTGAGGTGCGGGTCGGTTGGATCAATGCGTCGGTGATAGCGCTTTTGCTCGGGCTGGGGGCGGGGCTGTGGCAACAGAGCTTTCTGCTGGGGGTGACGATTGCGCTGGCTATCATGATCAACATCACCGCGGCGTCGCTGGCGGGTACGCTGGTGCCGCTTACTCTGTCGCGTCTGGACCGCGATCCGGCGGTGGCGTCACCGATTTTTGTGACCATGGTGACCGATTGCATCGGATTTTTTAGTTTCCTTGGGCTGGCGGGCATAATTCTGTTGTAAAATTCAGCCGTTATGGCTGTTATTAACCAAGCTGCGCTAAGGTGGGGGCCGTAGCTATGATCGCCCCGAAGTCCTGATGTCGGCCTGGCTTTTGCTACAGGGGAGTAGCGATAGAATTATGTACCGTTTTGGGTCAGGATTTGAGATGAGTGGGCGCCTGAAAATTTCCCGCGCCGGGGTCGAACTGATCAAGAGTTTCGAGGGCCTGCGTCAGGTGGCGGCGAAGCTGCCCGATGGGCGCTGGACGCTGGGTTATGGCCATACGTTTTCAGCCCGCGAAGGCGCGCGCGTCGGGCCCGAAGATGCCGATGCCCTGCTGCGCTTTGACCTGCTGCCGATTGTTGATGGCATCAACGGTATGGTGCACCATCCGCTCAATCAGAACCAGTTTGATGCGCTTGTGTCATTTTGCTTCAATATCGGCATGGACAATTTCGCTCAATCGGTGGTGCTGAAACGCATCAACGAAGGTCGCCTGACCGAAGCGGCTCTGGCTATGGATAGCTGGAGTTCAGCCGAGTTCAACGGGCAGACCTATGTGCTGGCCCCGCTGATCCGCCGTCGCGCGGCTGAGAAAAGCCTGTTCCTGACTCCGACCGAAGATGAGGCGACCGCGCCGCAACTTTCACCCGGCATGGTCGTGCGTCCGGCGGATGACCATCAACCGGTTTTGGCCCCCGTTCAAACGCCCCCCGTTCAAACGCCCCCAGTACCTCAGCCCCCAGTACAGCAGCCTGTGGCGTCTACCGCGTCGGTACTGGATACGCCTTATGGTGCCCGTGCCGTCGATATTGTCCGCTATCCGCCCGCCTCGACGGTGGCGACCGGCGGTGAAGACGATGTGCCTATCATGAGCGAATCCGTTCAGGCCGCCCTGATGAAGGCGCAGGCCGAAGCGAAAATGCGTGACGATTTTGAGCGCCTTGACGCTGTGCGCGCTGCCGATGACGCCCGTCGCGCCGAAGAGGCACGGCGTCTGGAAGAGGATGCTCGCCGCGCAAACGAAGACCGCTTGCGCGAAGAAGCCATGCGTCAGGCGCAGGCTCTGGCCGCCGCCCGTGTGGCCGAGCAGACCCGCCTTGAGCAGGAAAGACAGGCTCAAGAGGCCGCTAAGGAAGCTGCCCGCCAAGAACTGATCCGTCAGGAAGCGGCCCGCCTTGACGCTGCCCGTCAGGAAGTGGCGCGTCTGGAGGCCGCAAAGGCTGACGCAGAACGCCTTGAGCGCGACCGCCTGATCGAACAGGAACGCCAGCGTCTGGAGAGCGAGCGCCTCGAAGCCCAGCGCTTTGAAGCGGCGCGCCGCCTTGAGGCCCAACGTCTGGAAGCCGAACGACTGGAGGTCATCCGTCAGGAGGCCGCCCGCGAAACGGCGCGCGCCGAAGCCGCCCGTGCCGAGGCTCTGCGCACAGAAATCGCCCGTCAGGAAGCTGAGCGTCGCGAAGCCGAACGGGCCGAGCAGGAACGTCTGGCGACGGAGGCCCGCGCGCAGGAAGTGGCGCGTCTGGAGGC
>DDPE01000093.1 GCA_002342035.1 Asticcacaulis sp. UBA2476
CACGGTGATGTCGCGCGACAGCTTGGAAAACAGCTTTGAGCGCACAGCATCGGCGCGCCCTTTTTTGTGCATGATGTTTTTGAATTTACTATGGCCGGCCATAAATGTCTTTCTCACAAAAAAGTTTCGGCGTAGCCGCCAAATACATTTTTTGTGTTCTCAATATCGAAGGTTGGTTTGTGTCGCTTCTAAACCAAAACCTAAACCTCTGGCAAGGTCGGCTTGAGGCGTCCGCCAAAACGGATAGGCTCAATGCGTAGTGCAAGTCCGGTCTTATCGTCGGTTTCGACAAACACGCCACACACGGTCGCAGGCCCCGATGCCGGACGATAACGGTCACGGGAAATGCGGGTGGTGAACCGGCGCAGGGGTTCTTCTTTGTCGTTGCCGATCACACTGTCGTAGTCGGCGCAGGCCCCGGCATCGGTCTGGTAGGCTGTACCGCCGGGCAGGATTTGCGCGTCCGCCGTCGGGACATGGGTATGGGTGCCGACCACCAGCGACGCGCGGCCATCGCAGAAATGGCCCATCGCCATTTTCTCAGACGTGGCTTCGCAGTGCATGTCGATAACGATGGCATCCGCCGCCACGCCGAGCGGACAGGCCTCAAGCTCTTTGTCGGCGCTGGCGAACGGGTCATCCATTGACGCCATGTGGACGAGGCCAAGCAGATTGACGACCAGAATGGATTTGCCGCTTTCGGTCTGAAACAGGTTCGCCCCTCGCCCCGGCGCATCGGCCAAACGTGGATAATTATTAGGCCGGATCAGGCGCGGCTCACGCACAATATAGGTCAGCGCTTCCTTCTGATCCCAGGAATGGTTGCCGAGTGTCAGGCAATCGGCCCCGGCCTCAAACAGCTCACGCGCGGTATTTTCGGTAATCCCAAACCCAGAAGCGGCGTTTTCGGCATTGACGATGACGAATTCCAGCCCCAGCTTTTTGCGGATCATCGGCAGGTGTTGTGTCAGGCCATCCCGGCCGGATTTACCAACGACATCACCGAAAAACGCAAAGCGCATAAGATTGCCTTATATATGGATAGCACCCGCTTCCGTCAGGATAAGGTCAAGGCGCTGATCGTGGGGTTCTAACGGCACTTCGTCGAGTTCCTGCCCCGCAAAGCCAATGCCCCACGCTTTAATCTCTTTTTGCGATTTAAGAAAGTCCAAAGCGCGATCGTAAAACCCGCCGCCATAGCCCAGCCGACCGCCCTTACGGTCAAAGGCCAAAAGCGGCACCAGCACGACATCGGGCAGGATCAATGGCTTATCGGCGTCGGGCTGACTGATGCCGTAAGGGCCGAGTTCCAGATGATCCCCCAACTCAAAACGGCGAAACGCCATGACATAGCCGCCGCCTTCCGCCGGAATCAGGCACGGCAGGGCCAGCATGCAGCCTTGCTCCGATAGTTTTTGCATAAATGGCAGGGGTGATAATTCGGACTGGATCGGCCAGTAACCGGCAACAACGCCCGCGGCATCGATATCGGCCATGTGGGTCAGCCGGTCACCGGCGGTCGGATCGGCCTGAGCCAGCACCGCCCTGTGGGATTTCATTTCCGCGCGTAATAAGGATTTATCTGTCATCATGCGTGCGTGTTCCACGCAAGCATGGTTCTAAAAAGTGAAAAATTTTCGCAGAGCCGCCTCAAGAAAATTTTTCTCCTTATTGATTACATTGAAAAGTATCTGAGGCGTAAGCCTCATAACTTTTCAATGCTGTCTCGGTGTGGCGGCGCCGCGAGATCCGTTGCGAAGCGTTTAAATCCACTCAGGACCTGACTAGTCAGGTGGGAGCCATGTGATAGAGACCACGGTCTCAGTCAGGGACAGCCCCCGTTCTAAGAGATTAAGGTCAGAAGGATTAGGTGATCACTGACGTGAACCGCAGCAAGACCCGCCATTGATTAATGTAAGGCCTTGGGCTCCCATCGGCAAGAGTGCGGAATTTTATATTTTGTGTCCCTACATGTTAGCGATAACGTCCATTCCGGGACAATCTTTGGGGCCGCAAGTCAGCAAAAAAGACATCGATGTCATAAATTATGACTTCACAGACACGCAATCCCGTTTTATGACTTTCCCCAACCAAAATAATAATGCCGACACTGATCACATCTGACGATCTACAAGGGACGCGAAACACATGCGAATTTCCATTAAACTGGCCCTGTTGGCCTCAGCGGCGACCTTAAGCTTCACCCTGCCCGCACAAGCTCAAGCCCCAGCGCCCGCCACACTGGCCGAGCCGGCCCAAAAGCCGTGGCTCAATGCCAACCAAAGCCCGGACGCCCGCGTCGAGCAAATCCTGAAAGAGATGACCCAGGGCGAAAAGCTGACGCTGGTGTTCGGGCATTTCGCGTCGGACGGCGCCTGGCTCAATACACGCGGCGATATCAATGGCCTCAACTGGAGCCCGCCCAAGGAAAGCCTGCATCAATCCGCCGGTTTTGTGTACGGCGTGCCGCGCTTAGGCATCCCCCATCAGTGGCTGACCGATGCCGGTGTCGGCGTCGCGTCTCAGCGTGGGCCAAACCCGCGCCTACGTACCGTCCTGCCGTCGGGGATGCTGACCGCCGCGACCTGGGACCGCGATCTGGCCTTTAAGGGCGGGGCGATGATCGGCAAAGAAGCGCGCCTGTCGGGCTTCAACGTCCAACTAGCCGGCGGGGTCAATCTGGTGCGCGAACCGCGCAATGGCCGTAATTTCGAGTATGGCGGCGAAGATCCGCTGCTGGCCGGGATCATGGTCGGTGAGCAGATCCGTGGCATTCAGTCCAACAACATCATCTCGACCGTCAAACACTATTCCGCCAACGCGCAGGAAACCAACCGCTTCACCCTGTCGGCCAATATGTCCGATAAGGCCGCGCGCGAATCCGACCTGCTGGCGTTCCAGTTTGCGATTGAGGTCGGCAACCCGGTCTCGGTCATGTGCGCCTATAACCGTTATAACAGCGTCTATGCCTGCGAACACCCGTACCTGCTGAACGAAGTTCTGAAAACTGACTGGAAATATAAGGGCTATGTCATGTCGGACTGGGGCGCTACCCACTCGACCATCCCCGCTGCCAATGCCGGCCTTGATCAGCAGTCAGGCTATCCGTTCGACAAATCCAACTATTTCGCGGGCCCACTCAAGGAAGCCGTCGATAATGGCTTTGTGAAGCCTGAGCGTCTGGATGACATGGCGCGCCGCATCCTGTGGGCGATGTTGAACACGGGTCTGTTTGATAAGCCGATTGATCAGGCCACCGTCAGCGACGCCAATATCGACTTTGCCGCCAATGCCAAGGTCACGCAGGCCGATGCCGAAGGCGGGATAGTGCTGCTGAAGAATGAGCGCAACCTGCTGCCGATCGCCGCCACCGCCAAGAAAGTCGTGGTCATCGGCGGCCATGCTGATAAGGGCGTCCTGTCCGGCGGCGGCTCCTCTCAGGTCTATGGCATCGGCGGCAATGCCGTGCCTGATACCTCGAAATACGCCAATGAGTTCCCCGGCCCGATCACCTATTATCCCGACGCCCCTCTGGCCGGGATCAAGGCGCGCACCAAGGCCGAGGTTGTTTTCCACGACGGCAAGGACATCAAGGCCGCCGCCAAAGCCGCCCGCGGGGCTGACGTAGTCATCGTGTTCGGCTCCCAATGGACGGGGGAATCCTTCGATGCCGAAATGAAGCTCGATCACAACGCAGATGCCCTGATCGATGCGGTTGCCCGCGCAAACAAAAAAACCGTGGTTGTGCTGCAAACCGGCGGACCAGTGTTCATGCCGTGGCTGTCCAAGGTCGGCGCGGTGGTTGAGGCCTGGTATCCCGGCTCCAGCGGCGGCACGGCCCTTGCCCGTGTCCTGACCGGGGAGATTTCACCGTCAGGCCGGTTGCCGGTCACCTTCCCGGCGTCGCTCAGCCAGTTGCCGCGCCCCAAGCTTGACGGCGACAACTCAAAACCTGACCTGCGCGTTGATGTGAACTACGACATCGAAGGCGCTGCCATTGGCTATAAGTGGTTCGACATCAAAGGCCATAAGCCGCTGTTCGCCTTTGGGCATGGTTTAAGCTATTCGACCTTTGCCTATTCTGATTTGAAGGCGACCGACGCCAATGGCAAACTGACCGTATCCTTCACCGTTACCAATACCGGCAAGGTCGAGGCCGCTGACGTGCCGCAGGTCTATGTCTCGCCCACGACCGCTAAGTGGGAAGCACCGAAACGCCTTGGCGGCTGGGATAAGGTCAGCCTGACACCGGGTTCGTCCAAAACCTTGACCGTCACGGTCGATCCGCGTCTGCTGGGGTCATATGACACGCCGTCCAAAACGTGGAAGATTGCCGCCGGAGATTACAAAGTGTCTCTGGCGAAATCCGCCACCGATGCCGGACAATCGGTTACCGTAACCTTGCCGGAGCGGACGCTCAACGTGCAAGGCAAGTAAGAAAAAAGAACTCCCCTACTTTAGGGGGAGTTCTTTGTTTTTAAGCCTTATCCGCGACCATCTTTTCCAACCGTTCGGCCGCATCGGTGATCGCAAAAGCGGCGCGGCGTTCCATTTCGTGGGCCCCGGCCGACATACGCGCTGTGGCCGATTGCTGTTCTTCTAATTGCACCTTAAGGTCCTGCATTTCATCGATCATCAGCAGGGCGGCCATCAGAAACAGGCGCACTTCCCCGATCGAGCCGACATCGCCCACGACCATTTCGACATGTTCATCGAACAGGCGGGCCAGTTCCTGCACACGGCCTTCCTGACCATCAGCGCAACCGACCGTATAAGGCTTATTGTTGACGCGAACCGTGACCTCAGCCATCAGGCAGCCTCCCCGTCATCTTTCAGAATTTTACGGATAGAGGCCGCCGCTTCGCCCAGCGCCTCGAACGCGCCATTGGCGGCATCGGTCACGGCTTTTTCGCGCGCCTTGGTCTCTTCCAGCTCTTTTGACAGCATGGCATCGGGCAAAACGCCGTCCGCCGGAAACGACACATCACCGTGTTGCAGCATACTCAAACGGTGCTCAACAGCCAGCAAAGCCTTATCCAGCCGCTCAACTGCACCCGTCAACATCGAACCGGGCTGTCCAGCCTGTGGGGGGGAAAGAGGATTATCCATCACCTGAACTCTCGTCTGAACTCTGGGGCCATATGCCTCTGAAAACACTTTACATAACCGATAATGACCTAAAGAGTCTAAACGAAAAGATGTAATTTTTCAAAACAAGCTATACCCATACCCGCGCGCATGGGTTAAAGGCTGCGATAAACCACTCATTCGCCTGCGGATTCCCGCTTTTACACGTTTTCGAGACCCACCCATGTCTTCAGATATCCTAAGCACCCTGACCGCCAAGCCTTCACCGACCGTCATGGCCGATGCCGTGCGCGTCCTGTCGATGGAAGCGGTACACCGCGCCAAGTCGGGCCATCAGGGCATGCCGATGGGCATGGCCGATGTGGCGACCGTCCTGTGGACCAAGTTTCTGAAATATGACCCCAAGGCCCCGGATTGGGCCGACCGTGACCGCTTTGTCCTGTCGGCCGGCCACGGCTCGATGCTGATCTA
>DDPE01000009.1 GCA_002342035.1 Asticcacaulis sp. UBA2476
ACGAATCCCGCAATCAGAACGTCAAGGGCGTCGGCTTGGGCTTGTCGATCGCCCATGACATCATCCGTGGCCACGGCGGCGAGCTGGTGCTCGACCAGAGCCCGCTGGGCGGGCTCCGGGCCGATATCCGGTTGCCAGTCGCCTGACTTTACCACTTAATCCTTGGGGTCAGCTACACACGCCCCGCCGTCCGGCCCAACAGCACCGATGCATTTACGGGTCGCCAGCATCGGTTCTTTCAGTTCAAGCAGACGGTTGGTGCCATCCTTGCGCCGCTCAAGGTCAAAACCGTCATAGAGCTTGCCTGACGCCGTATAGCTGCGCAATTTCAGGCGTGCCCCGTCGACATCGATGATCTGATAAAGCTCGGTCGCTTCGGCCACCTTATCGGGCTGAGTGCCGGAACGATTATTCAGACCATACATCTTTGAGCCGGTTACGGAGACCAGATAGACCGGGCCCTGCGCCTTACCGCCTTTGCGCGCGGTGATGCCCGCTGCGCGTCCGACCTCAGAGCTTAGGCGACTATAACAATGGTCATGACCTTGCAGCACCAGATCGACCTTGTGCTTATCAAACACAGGCTTCCAGGCGGCTTTGAGCACTTCGGTGTCGTTCGGACGCGCGCAGGTGAATATCGGCTGGTGGAACAGCACGAAGTTCCAGTTGGCTTTGCTGTCGGTCAGGGTCTTATCCAGCCACTGGGTTTGAGACTGAAGCTGCCCCAGATCAAGGGCCGCTGTACCATCCAGCACGATAAAGCGCGCGCCCTGATAATCGACAAAGTATGAGGTTTTCTCAACCCCCGGCGCACCATTGGCAGGCAGCGCAAACTGAACCTGCCAGTACGGCCCCAGCCTGCGCGATTCAATGCCATCGGGCAGGATCAGGTCAGCATATTCGTGGTTTCCAGTCGCCGGGATCTGCGGCACCATAGAATAGTTATAGCCACCGGCCTGCGTCCACTCGCCCCACTCATCGTCGTGATCCAGATTGTCGCGCTGGGCCGCCAGATCGCCGGCATGGACGACCAGATCGACCTTGCCCTCATGGAAGCCCTGACGGATCACCCGCGACGCAAAGGTCAGGATGCCGTTCTGGGTGTCGCCCAGATACATGAACCGGAACGGTTCTGGCGTCGTTTTGGCGGTCTTGAACTGATGCCATTCGCTCCAACCCGCCGAGCCTTTGACCCGGTAAGCATAGACGGTATCGGGCGTTAAGCCGGTGAAACGCACCTGCTGATAGTGGGCCAGCCCGTTGGACGACGGGAAATAGGTGGTAGTGCCGGTGACGGTTTGCGCCTTTTCCTCTAGCGTCGGGCCATCGACCGCGACCGCAATTTGCGCCTGGGCCGTGCGTTGCAGGCTGTCGGTGCGAAACGATACCGCCATTTCCACCGCCGGATTGGCTCCGGGTGTCAGCACGATCCGGTCAGGAATGGATTTGACGCCGTAAGGCAGACCGGCGGTGCGCGGCACCTCAAGCGGCGGCAGGTCATCAGCAACGACGGCCAGCGGTACAAGGGTGGCAACACTGCACAGCAGGGCTAAACACAAGGATTTCATGGCAAAAGCCTCTTTTGTAAACGCAAAGGCAGCGCCCTCACCTTTCGGTAAGGACACTGCCCCCGCTTCGTTTTATCAAACCTGCCGCTTAGAACGTCGCGCGGAAGGTCAACTGATACAGCACTCCCGATTTTTCGGATTCGCGCTCATATTCATCAAGATCGTCAGCCCGGCGGTTGGCGATGATTTCATCAATCGAGTCACCGTCATATTTGCGGAACACTTCGGCCTTTTCAGCGTCAAGAATGTTCTGGGCCGACAGACGCACCACCATGGTCTTACCCAGACGCTTTTCAACAAAGGCTTCCAGGTTCGGATCATAATCTACGCTGGCGACTTCATCGACCGCATAGGCCACACCGGTATCACGGCCATAGAGGCTGGCCCCGAAGCTTACGTCCCACTTGGTGATCGTCTTGATGAAGCCGGCGTTATAGACCCACTCCGGCTGGTTGTTGAACTTATGCTTTTCGCCGGTGAACGGATCAGCCACTTCGGAGTCCATCCAGGTATAGTTGAAGAACACACCCGTATCCTTGATACCGAACAGGGTCAGAGGCGCTGAGTAGTCAAGTTCCACACCCCAGGTCTTGCCATCGCCAATATTGCGGGGCTGATAGACCGAGAATTCGTCACCGTCATCTTCAACCGTCTCACCGGTCGAGACCAGATCAATCAGATCTTCGATGTTGCGGTAGAAGAAATTAACCCCGAAAATACCCTGCGACCCGAAGCGATGCTCATAGCCCGCATCCACACCCCAGGACGTTTCGTTCTTCAGATCGGCATTGCCGCGGAAAGCGTTCTCATCGGCAGGCTCTTCGGTTTCAGTGAGCGGCACCATGTCGTCGAAGTCCGGCGAACGTGAGGTGCGCGCCACCGAGAAGCGGAACTGATCATCGCGGCTGGTTTTATACAGCAGATGAACCGACGGCGTCAGAATGCCTTCGTCGTAAGAACCGGTATCATCCTCGCCCGTAACCTCACGATCGGTCATTTCGTAACGTAAGCCCAGATCAACGGTCAGGGCAGAAGTCGGGGTAAAGGTGGCACGAACGAACGGATCAATATTGGTTTCTTCGATAGTGTAGGTGCCGAGCGGATCAGCGGCGCCATCACGGGTCTTGCGGGTGGTCGAGATCCCAAACTTAAGCTTCATGGCGTCGGTCTTGAAACCATAGGCCAGCTTGCCGTTATATTCCTCATCGACAATATCGAGAACTTCTTCGTCGTCGAGTTCCAGATCGCTGAGGTCTTCAGCTTCGCCGACATGAACGGTCGTTTCGGTGTGCTCGTCATACTTGTTGTAGCCGAAATCGTATTCTAGCTTACCAAGGCCCAGGCCATATTCACCATCAAGGCCAAAGGCGTAGGTTTTTTGGCTGATGCGTTCAGCCTGAATTTCAACTTCGTCGAAATCAGTGAAATCCGGTGCCCCATAGGTTTTGGAGGTTTCATCTTCGTCGCGGTCGGTATTGACGAAGAAACCGTTGAAACGCACGAAGCCGTTATCGAAGGAATGCTTCCATTCACCGTTGATCGAGGTGTCCTTACCGTCGCGGGTATCTTCCTGATACTCCATATCGTCGAAGTCGGCATTGTCAGCGCCATAGCGCCAGGAATACTTCTTCTTCGGGTTACGGCGGCCCTGATGATTCACGCCGATCCACCAGTCATTACTCTCGTCGCCNNCCAGCATAGGCCGCCGCCAGTGACGGGCGGGCTTCGCCGTCACCATTGATCAGCGCACCCGCCTTGATCAGACCGCCGCGCAGTTTGGCACCGTCTTTCAGAATGACATTAATCGAACCGGCCATGCCTGAGCGCGGCTGGTCGGCGGCCGGGCTGCGTATGATTTCGATGCGGTCAACCAGTTCCGACGGGATGCGGTCAACGAAGAACGAACGATCCTTTTCGCCGCCTGGTGCCTTGCGGCCATTGATCAGGATGGTGGTGTAGCCCGGCGGCAGGCCGCGCATCGACACGCCGTCATATTCCAGCATATCCGAGGTGAAGGTGACACCCGGAACGCGCTTAAGCATTTCACCTACCGAAACCGGCTCGAAGCGCTGGAAATACTCAGTGTCATAAACCAGGGTCGGGTTTTCAACCGGCTGACGGTCACGGAACCGGATGTTGCCGGTCACGACGACTTCGGTCATCTCTTCCTTATCAGCAGCAGCCGTGGCGGCAGCATCTTGCGCATAAGCAAAGGGCGCCATCGCAAACGCAAACGGTGCAAGTGCCGCGCTCATGGCGAGCTTTTTCACGAGTTTCATAGAATTATTATTCCCAGTCACAGAAGATTAGCCGTGCAAACACACAAAATCTTGGTATTAGCGTTGAAACGCTTACTAACCGGAGCCCATGATGAATTTGCAAAACTTATATGACAGATGTGTGACAGTCGGCATTGCCGCCGTAACTGTGTCTTTATTGTCAGCATGTTCAGGCTTTAATTCGGAACTTATTTCCGATTCAAAGTCTATGGCGTTCGGCACGGGCACGCCGGTACTGGCCTCGGCCGAGACCATAGCGGTCGGCACGGGTGCCGCCGATGCCGCCGAC
>DDPE01000019.1 GCA_002342035.1 Asticcacaulis sp. UBA2476
GGGCAGGGCGGGCCTCTCCCCAGGCCAGATCAAGCGGATTGGGGGCGGTGGCTTTCAGCGTGATGCCTGCATGATCAGAAGCCGCTTTCAGGGTTTTCAGGCCGTCGGGGCTGTGCAGGGCCGGATCATAGCCGATGACCGAACCCTTGGGGGCTTTGAGAAGCTGTTCAGCTAATGAGGCCATGCCGTTAAAATCTTCAACGCTGAACACCGACGGATCGGTCTGTTCGCGCGATTGCAGGGTGTAGCGGCCATCGGCAAACAGGATGGCCTTATCCTGAAACACGATCGCGGCACCGGCGGAGCCGGTAAAGCCGGANNTCGGGCAGATATTCGTTCTGATGCTCGTCCTCATGGGGGATGATAAAACCGTAAAGCCCCATCGCCGTCATCTGCGCGCGCAATGCCGCGACGTTGGTGACCCCTTGCGACGGATGGGTGGTGACATCAAAGGTCTGAAAGGCGGTGTCTGCGGGCATGGGAGGGCTTCCTAAACAATCTCCCCGTATTTACGACTGTACCTACCCTGTGACAAGCGGCCCGTCAGGGGCGATGCAATAAAGCACCGTATCGGGCACAAAGGCTGAATGGTGACGCAGGTACATCTCATAGCCCGGATAATAGCTTTTGATCATCGCCGGGATTTCCCACAGATGATGGGAAAGGTGATAGATGCTGAGGGCCAGCGTCGGGCGGTAGGTTTCGATAATGTGGTGCGCGCCTTTGATGGCTTCGATCTCGGCCCCTTCAATATCCATCTTGATGAAGTTGGGCGGGGATGCGCTTAAGGTCGCATCCAGAGACACGACCGGCACTGAAATCGTGACCGGTGCGGTCTCAACGCCGATCATGAACGAACTGCACACTGTATTAAGCGCGTTAAATTTCAGGACATCATTCTTGGACCAGGCCCCGAAGGGCAATAGCCAAAAATCGGTGTCTTTAAACTGGGGTTTAAGCCCGTCTATCCGTTCGCGCAGGCGCTCGAAAATATCAGGATCAGGCTCAAAGGCCGCAAACCACGACACCGGCACCGGCGATTTTTTGAGCGCGCTCTGGATCGTGTCGCCATCATAGGCGCCGCAATCGGCAAAGCGCAGGGACTTTATGCCGCGAAAGACATCGATCCCAGCGGGGAAATAGGGGGCATATTGATCTGGCAGGCCGGTAAGAGGGCCTTGGAAATTTTGTCGAAAGGCGATGACGGTATCCAGGATGTCGCGGCTGATGTCATCGCTCAGCATATCGCGAAATACCTTCAGGCCCGGCTCATTAGGGTTGACGCTGTGACTTGCGACCGCATCGATCAGGGCGGGGTAGATGAGCGCCAGATCCTGCCACTGGTGGATTTCGCCAAAGCCCTGACGTGACAGGCTGTCGGCCAGAAAGGTATGAATGTCGGTGGCCGACGGTGTGCCGTTATGCAGCGACACCATCAGCCGGATATCGCTCTTGTCGGCAATATCGGCCATGCGTTTAACGGGCAGGCCGCTGACCTGCGGCTCCGGCGAAAATTCATCAATGAAGAAATCCGCTGTCTCACCGCGCTGGGCCATCTCGCCCAACAGGACGCGCCCGCTTTTACCTGCACCGTAGATAGCCGTTTTCATCGCCCTAAACTCATACTGATTTCACATAACCGCGAGTATTAGGTGGAATGGTTAAGCGGGCCTTATCAGACTTTCTGCATGACCAGCGTGCACCAGGCGTCGCGGTGGATGCGGCGCACGACCTTAAAACCATGCGACAGGTAAGCGCCCTTAACGAACCGTTCCTGCGTGCGCAGCAGACCCGACAGGATGACGATACCGCCGGGCTTAAGCGCGCCGCGGATCGCATGGGACAGGCCGACTAAGGGGCGTGCTAAGATATTGGCGAACACCAGATCATAGGGGGCGTCCTGACGCACATCTTTGTGGTTCAGGCCATTGGCCCATACAAAGCGGGCCTTGGCCTGATTGAGTTTGGTGTTCTCATTGGAAATGCGCACGCTGATCGGATCGATATCGGTGCCGACGGCAAATTTGGTGCCGGTTTTGGCAGCCGCGATAGCCAGAACCCCGGTGCCCGCGCCAACATCCAGCACGCGCTCAAAGCGGTGTTTTTTCAGCAAATCATTGTATGCCATAAGGCAACCGACCGTGGTGCCGTGGTGGCCGGTACCAAAGGCCGCACCGGCTTCGATGCGCAGATTAACGGCGCTTAGCGGCCGTTTGCCGCGATCATGGGCACCGTAGACAAAGAAACGCCCCGCCCGCACCGGCGGCAAACCCGACAGCGCCATAGCCAGCCAATCGGCATCGGCCAGTTGCTCGACGTTAAGCTTCAGGTCAGCATAATCAGTCAAAACCTCTTGTAAACGCTCAGATTCTTCTTCGGTTGTCGGGAAGGCATCGATGCGCCAGATGTTTTTGTCCTCATCTTCCTCAAGGATGGAATAGGTCGCCCCTTCGAGGAAGGCGTCGTCGTCAATGGCGCTGGCTGCGGCTTCGGCAATGGCGCGGGGGCCACGGGCGACGATTTGCTGAGGATGGTAGGTCATGTTGCTTTATGTTCTTTGTACGCAATTGATTAAGAGCGCAGAGTCAGATAGGCTAAGGAGATTCGACGACTGCGTTTGAGCGATGGGATAAGATTGATGGCGAGAGCTACCACGAAAAAGACGACGACGGAAACAGAAATCCCGGCCGATGCCGGTGTAAAAAAGACCATCGCGCGTAAGGCTCCGGCCGTGAAGGCTGCGGCGGAAAAAGCTGTGGCCAGTGCTGAGAAAACCGTCAAGACGGCAGCCAAGACAACGGCGGCTACCGCCAAGAAAGCGACAACCGCCGCGAAGACGACGGTTAAAAAAGCTGCTGCCGAGGTAAAGCCGATCGTGGCCGACACCAAAAAGGCGGTGGTGGCTGAGACCCAAAAGGTTTCCAAAGCCGCAGCCAAGACCGAAACCAAGGCGGCCAAGGTCGTAAAGACGGCTGAGAAAAACGTCGAAAAGACCGTGAAAGCGGCGACCAAAAAGGTAGAAGCCGCTGTGGCGGATGCCAAAAAGACGGCGACCAAAGCGACCGATAAGGCTGTGGCCAAGGCCAAGCCCGTCATCGCCAAGGCTCAAAAAGAGGCCGAAAAGGCGATCGACGCCGCGCAGGATAAAATCGATGACGCGATCAAGGCGGCTCAGCCTGCGCTCGATAAGGCCCGCAAAGAAGCTGCGAAGGTCATCGATGCGGTTGAAGATAAGGTTGATGACGCCGTGAAGGCGGCAACGCCTGCCATCAATCAGGCTAAGGCCAAGATCGACGATGTTCTGGACGATGCTCAGGCTAAGCTTGATGAGGCTGTTAAGGCCGCTAAGCCGACCTTCGATAAGATCGAAGCCAAGGTCGAAGAGGTCGCCGCGGACGCCAAAGCCGCCGTTACACAGAGCAAGCCCGGTTTCTGGGCACGTCTGTTCGGCAAGAAATAACACCCGCACGATATCCGGATTAAGGAAGGGCGGGATTAAACTCCCGCCCTTTTTCATGTCTAAACAGCATGATCATGTCATCAACTGACATACGGGCGGTATAAACACATACAAAGCCCAGTCAGGTTCATGATGATACTCGCACCCGTATTTACCTTTTTTGAGAGCCTGATTAAGCCGTTTAAGGACTATCAGGCCGCAACGCCGCCCACGACCGTGCGCGGATTTTTCACCCATTTCCTGCGTCAGGTCTGGCCGGTTTTTGCGGTATTGCTGGTGGTCGGGCTGTTGTTCACCCTGACCGAAGTGATGGTGTTTCAGTACATCGCGCGGGTCATCGACATATTGACCCACGCCGATCCGGCACAGCTCTGGGCTCTGCATGGCCGTGAGTTTATCATCATGTTGCTGGTGCTGGGGGTGTTATCGCCCGCGCTGTTGGGCTTACATTCGCTGATCCTGCAACAGGCGATCACCTCGAACTTTCCGACCCTGATCCGCTGGCAGTCGCACCGCCATGTCGTGCGGCAATCTTTGAGCTTTTTCAGTAATGACTTTGCCGGACGGGTAGCCTCAAAGGTGGTCGATACGGCCTCGGCCCTGCGCAACACACTGGTGACCCTGTGTGACACCTTCCTTTATGTTATCGTCTACTTCACCAGCGCGATCGTGCTGTTTTTTGCTGCCGATCCACGCCTGATCCTGCCGGTGATTATCTGGATGGCGCTGTATGTCCTGATGTGCCTGCGGTTTGTGCCGAAGCTGTCGAAGGCGTCGGAAGAGGGCTCAGAGGCGCGCTCATCACTGGTTGGGCGGGTGGTCGACAGCTATACCAATATCCAGACGGTCAAGCTGTTTGCCAATACCCACCGCGAAGACGACTATGTGCGCGAAGCGCTCGATTTCAACGGCAAAAAATGGCAGGCCCAGCAGCGGTTGATCACCACGCTCGATATCGGCGTGGCGGTGTTGAACGCCAGTTTGCTGATTTCTACGGGCATCTTGGCGGTGTGGCTGTGGCGTGATGGTGCCATCAGTGTCGGTGCCATTGCCCTGGTAGGGGCCCTGACCCAGCGATTGCTCAACATGTCCGGCTGGGTGATGTTTCAGGTTACCAGCCTGTTTGAAAATATAGGCACCGTGCAAAACGGCATGGAAACCATCTCGCATCCTCATACGGTGATCGATGCTGCACAGGCTGCTGATCTGGTGGTAACGCGGGGCGAAATCCGGTTTGAAGACGTGCAGTTCGGTTATGGTGACAGCGGCCGTCCGGCGCTCAACGGCATCAACCTGACCATTGCGCCGGGGGAAAAGATCGGTCTGGTCGGGCCATCAGGGGCGGGTAAGTCGACGCTGGTTAACCTGTTCCTGCGCCTCTATGACCTGACCGGCGGGCGTATCCTGATCGATGGGCAAGACATTGCGACGGTGACGCAGGAAAGCTTACGCAGTCATATCGGCATGGTAACACAGGATACATCGCTGCTGCATCGCTCGATCCGCGACAATATCGGCTATGCCAAGCCGGGCGCCAGCGATGCCGAGATTATGGAAGCTGCGGCGCGTGCCCATGCGGCCAGCTTTATACCGGCTCTGGTCGATTCCAAGGGGCGCACGGGCCTTGAGGCCCATGTCGGGGAACGCGGTGTCAAGCTGTCGGGCGGGCAGCGCCAGCGGGTCGCCATTGCGCGGGTGCTGCTGAAAAATGCGCCGATGCTGGTGCTGGATGAAGCCACGTCAGCGCTCGATTCTGAGGTCGAAGCCGCCATTCAGGATAGCCTGATTGACCTGATGACCGGCAAGACGGTGATCGCCATCGCCCACCGCCTCAGCACCATCGCGCGCATGGACCGGCTGGTGGTCATGGATGGGGGGCGGATTGTCGAGGTCGGGACGCACGGTGAACTGATTGCCGCCGGCGGGCTTTATGCGCGGCTATGGGCGCGCCAGACCGGCGGGTTTATTGCGGAGGACGTGGCCGTCAAAAGTTTAGAGCTTTCGGAACATGACTAAGGCATCAACCAGCCCTTCGACCGGATGATCGAAAGCGTCCGGCAGGCGGGTCAGGGTCTGAAAGCCCAGCCCGTGCCATAGCGCCACGGCGCGAACATTGGTCGACACGACGAAATTGAACTGCATGGCGGCAAAGCCCATGTCTGTGGCGACCTCAAGCGAGTGCTGGCACATGGCGCGGGCCACGCCCTTACCCATAGAATGAGCGGCGGTCATATAGCCGCAGTTGGCGACATGGCTGCCGCCGCCTTTTTGGTTGGCTTTGAGGTAATAGGTGCCGAGAATCTGACCGTCATCAACGGCTGCAAACACATGATGACCATCGGCAAACCAGTAGTTTAAGGTTTGTTCACGCGACCAGTCGCGGGGCAGGGCGTAGGTGTCGCCGGCACGGATGACGGGCTCAAGGATCGACCAGATAGCGTCATGATCAGCGAGGGTGGCGGGACGAATATTCATCCTCGCCACATAGGGCGACTTATCCAGCCGCGCAAGACTTTAGCTCAGACGTAAACGTAAAGCATCCGCCGTCAGCGACAGCATTTCGCGTAAGTTGTCTTCGTCAACCTCATCGACTTCCATGACCATGCGGGTCATTTCGTCATTAAGCAGGTCGTCAAGCGACAGATCGGGAATAATTGAATGGCGGGTGGATGTGGAGCGCTTAATGGCAGGTGTACCCAGCATGTCGGCCTCCTTCTTATGAGGTGTGTCTAATAAAGCGCTGACAGGGTGCGATTGCCCTGTGAACGCGAACGGATCAGAATAGGTGTCGATCTCATCATATCGCAATTGAGAATTATTCGCAATATAGCTCATCGGCATTTATCCCTTACGGTTTCGGGTTGCGGTTTTTCAGGCTGCAGGCTCTAAACACTTAAGGTTATAAAAGAATTTTGTATCGTTCTGATGATAGTTGGGCATATAGGCAGCGCTTTGGCGTTTACCAAGTACGGCTGCAAAGTCTTTTAGACATTTTTTATGGCCGGAGTTTGACCGGTGTTTGGTACACCTTACCATAATTGCGTCATAACACAACGTGCAGGGGAACATTATGAAGCGCTGGGTAACCGTTAGCGGGCTTGGGATTGGGATTGTCGCCCTGTGTGTTCAACTTTTTTTGACTATTTCGTCAAGATTGGTGAATGGCGATAACCTGTTGGACGCTTTCATTTTCTTTATCAGTTTCTTCACCATACTGACGAATTTGGCGCTGGTTCTGATCTATGCGTCGGCGCTGTTTAAGGGGCGCTGTCTGGACGGTTTCAGGCGCGACGGGGTACGCGCTATGATGGCCGGGATCATGACTCTGGTTATGATATTCTACCATTTCATGTTGGCACAGACCTGGAATCCGCAAGGGTGGTTCAAGGTCTGCGACATCGCGCTGCACTATGTGACGCCGGTCATTTATCTGGTGTGGTGGGTATGGGTGCAGCCCCACGGTGCGCTGCGGTTTCGCGATATTCCGGCGATGTTTATACCGGCTGCCATCTATGTGGCTTATGTGATGATCCGTGGTGCGATCACCACGATTTATCCATATGCCGTGTTTGACGCGCATACCTTGGGTTATGAGGCGGTGGCGATCAATATTGTCGGCTTGATAGTGTTTACAGGCATTTTGTTTGCCGTTGCCGTTCTGGCCGATAAGGTTTTAAGCCGCAGCCCGCCCCAGATGCACTAAGGCTTCATCACGTACAGATGTGCTGCCTGACGCGATCACCTGACCGCCATAGCCGCCGACAGGTTTGCCGTGCCAGTCAGTGACCGTGCCGCCAGCGTTCTCGATTACCGGAATGATGGCGTCGATGTCCCAGGCCATCAGGCCGGTTTCAAGGGCGATATCCATCGTGCCCTGAGCGACCATCGCAAAGGCATAGGCGTCGCAGCCATAGCGTGACAGGCGGGCCGCACTTCGCAATGACCCGAACGCGTCGGCCTCTATGCCTTTGAACAGGAAGGGATCGGTGGTGCCGAGCGTGGCGGCGGATAGTGTGCCGCAATCGCGCACTTTCAGGGCCGTTTCACCGGAGGCGGTGATCAGGCGGGAGCCGAGGTTGGGACTGCCGATAAAGATTTCACCTAAAAAGGGCTGGGCAATTAGCCCCACGACGGGACGATTGTGGTGGCGCAGACCGATCAGGGTCGTCCACAGTGGCAGGCCCGAAATGAAGGCGCGGGTGCCGTCAATGGGATCAAGCACCCAAACAAATTCGGCGTCGGGTTGATGCTCACCATATTCTTCGCCGATGATGCCGTGGTCGGGAAAGTGTTCGGATATGAGCGCGCGAATGGCGCGTTCGGCCCCTTTGTCGGCTTCGGTAACCGGATCAAAGCCTTTGTCCAGCTTATTGTCAGCCCCCAGCGACAGGGTGCGAAACAGCGGCAACGAAATGCGCGCAGCGGCGGCGGCAAGGGTCTGGGCAAAGGCGTCCAGATGGTCGAAGTCCGGGGATTTTGTCATGACGGCCAGATGTAAATCCAGTCGCCGTGTACGTCCAGTCGGAAAGTGATCATCTGGACGCTATGCGACCAGAAGGGGTAAAACAGGTTCGTCAGAACTACCTCAGATTTCCAAGCCGATCAGGCTTGGCAAGGGCGCCAAATTAGGTACTTGGCCGCCCGAACTTATGTGAGGTAAGCCTACGCGGCGTTTGAGCGAATAAAGTTAAGCCGCCTGATCGTTTTCGCCGTTAAGCGACTTGGCGAGGTCAAGCAGACGACGGCGCGGACGCTCCGACAGGCGGTAATAGGCCTGAATGAGGTCGAGGGTTTCCTTGCGCGAAAACACTTCGATGCCTTCGTTCTGAACCGCCGCGACTTCGGTGCGGTCGTCAGACAGGCCGTCATAGAAGTAGTTGATCGGGGTTTCCAGGGCCTTGGCCAGCTGGAACAGGCGGGCGGCGGAAATGCGGTTGGCGCCACATTCATATTTCTGGATTTGCTGGAAGCGGATGCCAACGGCCAGGGCCAGTTGTTGCTGGGTCAGGCCGAGCAGACGGCGGCGGCGGCGCAGACGTTTGCCGAGGTGCAGGTCGATATCAGTAGCCATAATAATTCCCCTTCTGGTCAGGTTTGGCTGTTGAAATTCACGTATTCCGCGTTCCGTTTCGGGACGCTTCGTAGTGTGAGTTTCAAGCTTCGTGCCAGAGGCGAAGTCACAGGCCAAAGACACCTATAGGGGAATGTTGAGGTAAGTTTGCGCTTGCGAACCATGGGGGGCTATGCAAGTAAGACATCACACAATGGACCCGTAACGGTTGGCTATTCCGGGCGCCGATCCCCCGGACAACTCTCAATCAAAACATCATTGACCGCCGCAGCCCGTCTGTGTGCGCCATACTGTCTGCAAGTGGTTTTGTTCAGGGTTTTCTCTCATGCTTAATATCGACGCGCTCAAACGCGAGTGGCTGTCCAATCCGCGCCGCGATCTTTTGTCCGGCACGGTGGTCGCTTTGGCACTTATTCCCGAAGCCATCGCCTTTTCGATTATCGCTGGCGTTGATCCGGCGGTCGGGCTCTATGCCTCGTTTATCATTGCGGTGACGATCTCAATCGTCGGTGGCCGGCCCGCCATGATCTCAGCCGCCACAGGTGCCATGTCGCTTCTGATGGTGACGCTGGTTAAAGATCACGGGCTGGAATATCTGTTTGCCGCCTCGATCCTGACAGGGGTGTTTCAGATCGTCATAGGCTTACTTAAGCTGGGGTCGCTGATCCGGTTTGTGTCGCGCTCAGTCATGACCGGCTTTGTTAATGCGCTGGCCATTCTGATCTTCATGGCGCAACTACCCGAACTGACCGGGGTGAACTGGCAAACCTATGCGCTGGTGGCGGCGGGTTTAGGCATAATCTATGGCTTTCCTTATATCACTAAGGCGGTGCCGTCGCCGCTGGTGGCCATTCTGACCTTGACTGGCGTAGTGGTCTGGGCGGGTATTGATGTTCGCACGGTGGGCGATATGGGCCAGATGCCGGCGGCCTTTCCGGGCTTTAATTTACCCAATGTGCCGCTGACGTGGGAGACATTGGCGATCATCGCGCCGATCTCGGCGACGCTGGCTTTTGTCGGTCTTTTGGAGTCGCTGTTGACCGCCAATATCATCGATGACATGACCGACACCCCGTCCGACAAAGACCGTGAAGCGCGCGGGCAGGGCATTGCCAACATCTTATCGCCCCTGTTTGGCGGCATGGCCGGGTGCGCCATGATCGGCCAAAGCGTGATTAACGTCAAATCGGGCGGGTGCGGGCGGCTATCGACCCTGTGGGCCGGGCTGTTCCTGCTGTTTCTGATACTGGTGCTGCAACAATGGGTGGCTATGATCCCGATGGCGGTGCTGGTGTCGGTGATGATCATGGTGTCGGTCGGCACGTTTGACTGGAACTCGATCCGCCGTCTGGGCACGACGCCTAAGCAATCGAGCGCGGTGATGATCGTGACGACGCTGGCGGTGGTTCTGACCCACGACCTGTCGAAAGGGGTGGTGTTGGGCGTGATCATGAGCGCGATATTTTTTGCGCTTAAGGTCTCAAAACTGTTGGCGGTTGAGCGTGTGGATAGCGGGGACAACGATATCCACATCTATAAGGTTCAGGGGCAGATATTCTTTGTGTCCGCCGACCTTCTGACCGCCGGATTTGAGTTCCACGGCCATCCGAAAAGCGTCACGATCGACCTGACCCATGCCCGCATCTGGGACATTACAGCGGTCGATGCGATTGATAAGATCGTGTTCCGCTATCGCCGTCATGGCGCTGAGGTCAATGTTATCGGCATGTCCGAAGCCTGTTCGACCCTTGTTGGAAAGGTCGGGCAGTTCGATAAGACCCATCTGCCATCAGGTATTGGGCATTAAAAAAGGGGCCGTCAGGCCCCTTAAAACCGCAATTGCTAAACTTTATTGGCGGGCTTCGGTGGCGGCACCAAAGGCATTTTGCAAAAGCTGCATCTGGTTCAGCACCTGATTGACCGCAGGCACCTCAGATTCCGCATCAATGAACATGCGCTTATCCATGTGCGAAATGCGATCATAGAGGCGGTTGGCGCGGTCCAGCAGGCTGATCAGGCCTTCGGGCATCTTTTCGGCCCCATCAGCGGAACTGCTCTGCACCGGGGTGAGGCGGTAACGCTCCTCACAGGCATCGGCGGCTTCCATGTCACCTTCACGCACAGCGCGCTGCACCAAAAGCCACGAAGCGATCTGCATCAGGCGGGTGGTCAGGCGCATGCTTTCACCGGCATAGGCCAAGGCGTCTTCGCGGTTCAGCAGACGGCTGTCCCGGCGGCCATCGCCATCCAGATAGGCGGCGGTCTCTTCGACCAAAGCCATACCTTCTTTAAAGGTCCGGTCAAACAGGTCGGAGCGGGCAAAATCACGCACGATTTCAACGCGCTGAACTATCTGTGTGGCGACACTATCTGACATCAAAAGACTGCCTTCAAATAAATGTAGGGCGAACCCATACTACGCTTAACCATAATAGCCGTGCGGACCATATCATGCCCCGCAGGCCTTGTCACAAATCGCTTTGTGTCCCATTCGATGCAACCCCCGTGCCATTCCCGTGACTGCGAGTGTTACGGTTTGGGCGCCTCTACTCCTTAAAGGAGAAAAGCGCATCCGCTGCTGAGCGCTGGCTTTTCTTGGCGGTCAGGGCGTTGCGGGTACGCATCGTTTCGGCCTCCAGCGCCTCAATCCGGGCCGTCAGGTCTTCGACGCTGAACGGGTCGAGATCTTCCCGAAACAGAGTGCCCGCAAGGCCTTTGGTGGCCGTAAGCGCGCGCGGTTCAGCCGGAATATCGTCATCTATCATAGGCTGCCTCCCCGGATTTTAGCTTATAGCTGAGATCGAAAAACTGGGATCGGTTGAATATGAACCCTATCTGTTTATGATCATCATCAAACCCGTATCAGGCGAAGATTGCAAGGAAAACGAATCAACATGCATGTGATTCAGGTGAACAATGACGGGAAAAGTCCGTATGATCTTTTTGTGGCTGAGGCCCCCCGGCCTGAGACGCCCGCGGGCCATGTCCTGATACGGGTCAGCCATGCCGGGGTGAACCGTCCCGATATTCTACAACGCATCGGGGCCTATCCGCCGCCGGCGGGGGCATCGCCTATATTGGGACTTGAGGTCTCCGGCACGATTGAGAGCCTGAACCTCAGCGATGATGAGGCTCGCCTGCTGGGCTGGAAATTGGGCGATAAGGTCTGTGCCCTGACCAATGGCGGGGGCTATGCTGAGTTCGTCAGCGTCGATGCCCGCCACTTACTGCCCATTCCCAAGGGCCTCACGATGGCAGAGGCTGCGACCCTGCCGGAAGTGGCGCTGACCGTCTATGCCAATATGATGGAGGGCGGGGGCCTGAAAGCCGGAGAGACGGTACTCATCCACGGCGGCAATTCCGGTATTGGGTCTATGGCGATCCAGATGGCCAAAGGTTTTGGCGCCAAGGTCATCACGACTGTGCGCGGTGCCGATAAGGCGGCGCGGGTGGCCACATTCGGCGCTGATCTGGTCATTGATGCGACCGCCGGGGATTTCGTCGAAGCCGTCAAAGCTTACGGTGGGGCGGATGTGGTCATTGATATAGTCGGCGGTGACTACACTGACCGCAATCTGATCTGCCTGAAACCTAAAGGTCGGCTGGTGCAGGTCGGTGTGGGCGCGGGGAGTAAGGTCACGCTTGATCTGTTTCGCATCATGCAAAAGCAACTTACCTTAACCGGATCAACCCTGCGGCCACGAACGCCTGATGAAAAAGCCCGTCTCAGCCATGCTGTGCGCGATCAGGTCTGGCCGCTGATTGACGCGGGGGCTATAAAAACCGTTGTCGAAAAGGAATTTAGCCTTGATAAGGCGGGCGAAGCCCACGCCTGGCTGGAGGCCGGGCAGCATGTCGGTAAGGTCGTGCTTAAAATCGGCGGGTAATAAGGACATAACATGGCGCACACCAATCTGACCGAAGCGTTCGAGGCCATAAAGCAAATGCTTCTGGTCTATGAGCGTGACTGCGTGTCGCTGCACGATGAACCCATGCGCTATTATCTGGGCTCACCGCGCGCGGCCAAGGACGGCTTTCGTATGTGGTTTGGCGGGGTTGAAATCCGCAAGAGCATCGTGGCCCTTCATCTCATGCCGATCTATCAGCACCCGGAAATGCTGGCCAGCTTACCCGACAGCCTGAAACGCCGCCAGAACGGCAAGTCATCGTTTAACTTCAAGGGCCTGACGCCGGAACTGACGCAGGATATCGCCGACCTGATCCGGGCCAGCGCGGTGCGTTTCAAGGCCGATGGCTATATGTAGGGGCGTTTACGACGCTGTGACACGCAATTTTTGCCAGTCTGGCTGAGGCCCCCCGTCAAAATGTTTGATCTGATCGTACTTCTTGAACATTAGCCCCGTCAGATTGTAGGCCTCTTTCAGGCTGTTAAACTCGCACTCACCAACTTCCGGGGAAAGTTCCTCCGGAATGTTCTTGTCGACATTGGCCGGATCGAAGGACGCAACCGCGCTTCTGGCCACAGACAGGTCATAGCAATCCAGTTTTAGATACTCGATTTCGGTCTCACTGCCTTTGTTGAAGGTTTGCGCGTAGGGAAAGCGGATAACCGAATAGACGGAGCGGTCCGGGGTGCGGCTAAGGTTTAGCCCTACAATCCAATATGCCTTTCGCTCAGCATTGGTCTCAGAAATAATTGGCGTAAAGCTGTGGTAGGTAACGCCAGCAAGATAGGATTTTTTATCCGACAGGACGTGTTCAAGTGTGGCCACATCTTCGGTTGGTCCACGTTCAATTTCTATGCGCATGGGTATGCCTGCGGCCTCAGCGACTACAGGAGGCGTCAGAACGATATGGGAGGCACTTGAAAAGGGGCCTGACCGTTCTAAATCAGGGCCAATGACGGTTTCGTCGATACTAGCCGCAGGCTTTGAACAGGCTGTCAGATTCAGGCTAAATACCGCGAGTATCAGAAGCGTAAGATCTCTCATATGGCACCCCTGTTGAATACGTACCATAGAGCTATATCACGGTTTCGTGATTGTAAACGTGCTATGTGATCGGGACTATTTTCGCCCGAAATTCACCACTATTTCCTTGCCAAGTATGGGGAAATAGATTCATGTGCGCGCGATCAGATGGGTTTGGACGTTTGTCATGGCCGACATCTATGTAAAAGCGGTCAGGGCTGGCCACCGGGCTTATAAGCTGGGCCTGTCGCCGATGATCGGGCAGGCGTGCCGGTTTTTGCCGACCTGCTCTGACTATACGGCTGAGGCCCTGATTACCCACGGCCCGCTCAAAGGCGGATGGATGGGGATTAAACGGATTTGCCGGTGTCGTCCCGGCGGTGGTTCAGGCTATGATCCTGTGCCGCCAAAAGACGGAAACTAGAGCGGAATGATTTTTAATGGAAACATTCCGCTCAAGCCGCCACCCCGGCGGCGGCCAAGGTGGCGTAGCCACCGCCCGGCGAGGGACTGAAATTAAAAGATTTGCTCTGGCCTGTCGTAGGGGCTGAGCGCTTATGAAAGTGACTTGAAGCATGACGATAGAACTGATTTTTCCCGATGGCGCCAAACGTGAGTTTGAGGCCGGAACCACCGGGAGGGCTATCGCCGAGTCCCTTTCCAAGTCGCTGGCCAAGAAGGCGGCGGTCATCAAGATCGACGGGGAAATGCTTGATCTTGAGCGGGCGCTCGACCACGGTGGCAAAATCGAAATACTGACCCGCGACGCGCCGGAATTGCTTGAAGTCATCCGTCACGATGCCGCGCATTTGCTGGCGCAGGCCGTGCAGGAACTGTTTCCCGGCACGCAGGTCACGATTGGCCCGTCGATCGACGATGGTTTCTATTACGACTTTGCCCGCGAAGAACCGTTCAGCCTGGATGACTTGCCCAAAATCGAAAAGAAGATGAAGGAACTGGTCGACCGCGACGAGAAGATCGTGCGCGAAGTCTGGGATCGTCAGGACGCCATCAAGCATTTCGAAGAAATCGGTGAAGCCTATAAGGCCGAAATCATCCGCGATTTGCCGGGCACGGAAACCATCACGGTTTATCGTCACGGTGAGCGCTGGAAAGACCTGTGCCGCGGGCCGCACATGCCGTCGTCGCGCTTTGTTGGTAAGGCGTTCAAGCTGACCAAACTGGCCGGGGCTTACTGGCGCGGCGATCAGAACAATGCCCAGCTTCAGCGCATCTACGGCACCGCCTGGGCGACCGAAGAGGAATTGCAAGCCTACATCACCCGCATCGAAGAGGCCGAAAAGCGCGACCACCGTAAGCTGGGCCGCGCCATGAACCTGTTCCACATGCAGGAAGAAGGCCGCGGCATGGTGTTCTGGCACCCCAAGGGCTGGATGCTGTACCGCACGCTTGAGGCCTATATGCGTAGGCGACTGGATGTGGCCGGCTATACCGAGGTCAAGACGCCGCAGGTGCTGGATCGTACCTTCTGGGAAAATTCCGGTCACTGGGATAAGTACCGCGCCAATATGTTTGTCTGCGAGACGGTCGAGGGCGAAACCCTGTCGCTCAAGCCGATGAACTGCCCCGGCCACGTGCAGATATTTAAGGTCGGCCTGCGGTCGTACAAAGAACTGCCGATGCGTATGGCCGAATTTGGGGCCTGCCACCGTTATGAGCCGTCAGGATCGCTGCATGGCCTTATGCGGGTGCGCGCCTTTACGCAGGACGACGCCCATATCTTTTGCCGCGAAGACCAGATCGTTGAGGAAACCGAAAAGTTTGTACGGCTGACCCAGATGATTCATTCGGATCTGGGCATGGAAACGGCCTATATCAATCTGGCGACACGCCCCGAAGTGCGGGCGGGTTCTGATGAATTCTGGGATAAGGCTGAGGGCATGTTGCTGGAGGCGGCACGCAAGGCCGGGGTTGAGCCGGTCATCGCCGAGGGTGACGGAGCATTCTATGCGCCTAAGCTCGACTTCATCGTCAAGGACGCCATTGGCCGCGAATGGACCTGCGGCACCTTGCAGCTTGATTACGTCCTGCCCGAACGTCTGGATGCCGAATATGTGGCGGAGGATGGTTCGCGCCAGCGTCCGGTCATGCTCCACCGCGCGATTTTGGGGTCGTTTGAGCGCTTTATCGGCATCATGATCGAAAACTTTGCCGGTAAATTCCCGCTGTGGCTGGCCCCGGTGCAGATTGTGGTGGCCCCCATCACGTCCGATGCCAATGACTATGCCGAGAGCGTCGCCGCCAAATACCGGGCGGCGGGTCTGCGGGTTGAAACCGATCTCAGGAACGAAAAGATCAACTATAAGATCCGCGAACATTCCCTCGCTAAGGTGCCGGTCATCGCGGTCGTGGGCCGCAAGGAAGCCGAAACCGGTGAGGTGGCCTTACGCCATCTCGGCTCGGACGGTCAGACGATCCTGAGCGTTGAGGCGTCCGTGGCGCAACTGGCGACTGACGCCACCCCGCCGGATTTGAAACAGGCGTAAACGTGGATATGGCCGCGCCCTCATCATCGCCTGTGATTGCGACGCCGTCCTCCGGCGTCAGTGTGATTATGGTTGCCTATCACACGGGGAAAATCCTGTTTGACAGCATCCGTGATGTGTTGCGCGATGGGGCGGTGGCTGAGTTGATACTGGTCGATAACGGCTCCACGCCAGAGGTCGAACGGCAACTTCAAGCGCTGGCGCGCGCCGATAATCGCGTGACCTTGCTTCAGGGCCACGGCAATATCGGCTTTGGGCGGGCGGTTAATCTGGGGGCGAAATCCGCGCGTCAGCCGTGGCTGGTGATCCTCAACCCGGATGCGTCCCTCAAAGGCGGCACAGTGGATAAGTTGGTGGCGGCAGCGGTTGGCCAGCCAAGCCCGTGCATCGTCGGTGCGCGGGTGCTCAATACTGACGGCACAGAACAGCGCGGGGCGCGGCGCGGCGAAGTCACACCGGTGACGACGCTGGTGTCCCTGCTGCGGCTTGAGCGGTTCGTGCAGGGCCTCGAAGGGTTTGAACTGCATCATCACGATAAGCCTTTGCCGGATGCGCCAATGGCTGTGCCGACCATATCGGGGGCTTGTTTTGCAATTTCAAAGGCCGATTTCGATAAGCTGGGCGGCTTTGACCCTGAATTTTTCCTGCATGTCGAAGATGTCGACCTGTGCTGGCGGGCGCGCAAAATGGGCGGGATCGTCCTGTTTCATCCCCATGCCGAGGTCGTCCACGAAGGCCACACCTCCCACGTCGCCCCGACCTTTGTGGAGTGGAATAAGGGCAAGGGCTTGGTGTACTTCTTCAATAAACGCGCTGACACCCTGTGGCGCAAGCTCTATGTCTGGGCCCTGGGGCCATTGATCCTTATGGTGTCGCTGCTGCGTTCGGCCCTGCGTCCGCGCATGAAGCCTGAAGAGTAAACCTTTAAGCCTTTTTTTCGCGCGCTTGATTACTGCTTGCGGAACAGGGTGATCGCGACCTCATTGCCGTTGGAATAGTTGTGGCCGTGTACGGTGGTGATAGCGCGTACTTTCAGGTTATTTTTCGCCATTTCCGCCTCGAACGCTTTCAGGTGCTCGGCCTCGACAAAGATCGGGCGGCCCTGTTCCACGACGGCAACGGCCTGCTGAGCATTATCGAGCAGGGCGGTTTTGGTGCCCATGGCAAACACAAAGCTCGGTTCGGCGTAACCCAACGTGGCCACCGGGCCGGGGATCAGGCCCAGACGCGGGTCGGTACGGGTCTCGATCAGCGTGTTTTCGAGATTAACCGACATCCATAGCGGCTTAAGCTGAGACGCCAGCGTAATCAGCCCAAGATGCCCGCCGACCCCGCCTAGGAACAGGCACAACAGCCCCGCGGCCTTGTGATTTTTCCACAGGAAGAACCCGCCAAGTGCCGCAATCAGCAGGGCCGAGGCCACCGTCAGGGTCACCGCCGTGAGCGCCACCGTTGGATGCGCCCCCGTGCCAAATTCAGTCAGGGCGGTAATGGCTATCCATGAGATGACCACGCCGGCAAATAGCCCCAGCGCCATATTCATGATCTTGGCCCAGCGCTTATGCACCATGCCGATTGACACGGCCGCCAGCAAGGCCAGACCGCCATAGGCCGGCAAAGGGTAATGGATCAACTTGGTGGGGGAGATTTCAAAGATAATAAAGGCCGGCAGGAACCAGCAGATGGCAAAGCGAATAGCGGGCTCAAGGCGGCGCGAAATGGCGGCCTGCAAAGCCCCGCCGAGCAGGAAGGTGCCGGGGAAAAACATCAGCGGCAGCATCAGGGTATGGGTGCCGGGCCAGGCGAAATGGCCCTCAGAGCCGCTAACCAGCTTGGGCGCCAGATCGTCACCGATGGCCGTGCCCCAAAAGGCGCCGTCGGTGGCGATGGTGATGGCAATGGCCCACGGCCCGACCATAAGGACTGTGAGCGCGATCCCCCAACTCCAGCCCAGATGGCGGAACCAATCCATATTGCCTTTTGTGGCGTCGCCTTTGGCGGCCTGCTTGTCCCACGCGATCAGGGTGAAGGCCGTGGCCAGAAAGATCATTGGCCCGATCGGGCCCTTTATAAGAATGGATGCGGCAAAGGCCAGCCAGAAGGTGAGGCGTAAACGCCGAAGTTTGAGGCGCACTTTCGGGTCGGCACCGTCAGGGCGATTGCGGTAGGCCACATAGATCTGCGCCAGCGCGGCCATAAACAGGGTCACAAACCCGCACAGGACGGCATCCGTCTTGGCGATAAAGGCCTCGGTCGACAGTAGCAGAGAAATGCCAAGGATTAGCCCGGCTTTCAGGCCGCGCCGGTTATCGAACAAGGCGCCGCCACCCCAGGCCAGAGAAAACGCCGCAAGGGCAGCCCCCAGCAATGACGGCCAGCGGTAGGCCAGAATCTCACGCGCCCCGACTTCGGAGGTTAAGGACACGCTGGCCGCTTGCAGCCAGTGGATGCCGACCGGTTTTTTATGGCGCGGGCCGTCCTGATAGTTGATGTTGATGAAGTCGCGGCTTTCCAGCATCTGGCTCGACGCCTGCACAAAGCGCGATTCGTCGCGATCCAGCGGCGGAATGATCAGGGCGCACGGCAGGCCGACCAGAAACGCCACCAGCGCTGCCAGAAGCGGCCCGCGCAAGCCTTGGGTTGCGGCAGCAATGAGTTTGGACGACATGAAAACACTCGCGGCAGATCAAAAATATGGGCGGCAAACTATTGTAGACGCACAGAAAATCCAGCGAAAAAGGACACGATTCGCTAAGGTTGCCACTATTTACCGAATAAGCTTAAAATGTTAAGCACCAGAATCAAAGCCTTAATCTGGCCCTGTCGCGGGCCGTGCCGTGGTTTAACGGTCAGGAATTAAGGCGCGCAGCGATCCGAAAGAGTCCTTATGCCTTTAGCCGTTTCCGTCGTCGTGGCCGTCCAGAATGAAGAGGGCGCGGTCGCCGATGTGGTAAGAGAGCTGAAGTCGGTATTCGATGAAGGCCTTGGGGCCGATGGCTTTGAGCTGATTTTCGTCGATGATAAGTCATCGGACGGTACGGTGGCCCAACTGCGCGAACTGCAAAAAACCGTACCTAATCTGCGGGTTATTCAGCACGAAAAGAATGTCGGTAAATCGGGCGGTGTGCGTACTGGTATCATAAGTGCCCGCACCAATATCATTGCCATGATGGACGGTGATGGCCAAAACCCGGCGGCGGATGTTCTGCGGACAGCGCTGAAACTGCTGAATGCCGGGCCGGATGTGGGACTGGTGGCCGGTGAGCGCAAGCGTCGTCAGGACACGGCCTCGAAAAAATGGGCGTCACGCTGGGCCAATGGTATCCGTAAGCGCATGCTGAATGATGGGGCCGAAGATACCGGCTGCGGCATTAAGGCGATCCGCCGCGATGTCTTCCTGCGCTTACCCTATTTCGACAATATGCACCGCTATATCCCGGCCCTCGTCAACCGTGAGGGGTATAAAACCCTTTTTGAGCGGGTTGAGGATCGCCTGAGAACCACAGGTCATTCTAAATATACCAATATTGGCAGATTATGGGTTGCCTTATCCGATCTTCCGGGTGTCATGTGGCTAAACCGGCGTTACCGTCATCCGGGAAGCACAACTGAACTATAAAATTGACGCGAGGGGCGCAATGTCTGGTCAGCCTGGTGAAAAACCGATATTAACCATGTCAGCCGTTGCTTCAGGAGGAAAACGTATGTCCGGTGCGCCGACGCCCAGCCAGCCCAGTATGTGGACCGCGTTTCCTTTACTTGTTATCCCGGTTGTTGCCTACAATCTGATTGCCTTTTTCTCGATGTTTGGGGGTTCGGCCGATGCGGCCTATAATTACTTGCACGGGGTATGGTTTAGCGTGCCGATGCCGGCGCCCGGTTCGACCTGGAAGGTCGGGGTAGGCGATGTCATTACCCTGATCGGCCTGATCATGCTGTTTTTCGAGCTGCTGAAATCGACCTCGTCGGACAAGGTGGCGATCATCAACCACGCTTTGTCGATGGTGTTGTTTATTGTCTGTCTGGTGCAGTTTTTGCTGCTTAAGCCGTTTGCCACGTCAGTGTTTTTCATGCTGACGGCCATGACGCTGCTGGATGTGCTGGCGGGCTTCATCGTCACGACCATCTCGGCGCGGCGCGACTTTGAATTCTAATCCAAACTGTTTTGGATTCAGCCGAAAAACGTGAAAATCGTCGCCACGATCAGCACGTCAAAAGTCTTGGTCAGTAAGGGATAAAGGGCTTGCACAGTCTCGTCTCCGCTCGTTTGCGGAAAGGGATGTGCAATTTGCGTGCCGGACGTGGTTAAGCGCGATTAACCCTCAAAGCCTTATATTTCGGTCTTTTTGATAATGCCGGCCTGCGGCCTGCGGTCATTGCGGCCGGAATATTCTGACTTAAGATAGGTTGTTTTTGCCTGCGCTAAAGTCTCAGCCCCGCCTTTCAGGCCGCGCTTTTCACCGCCCCCAAGGATCTGTGCCGTAAAGCCCGGCTGTGCCTTCGCGCCTACGCGCTTACGCGGCTTGGGGCCTGTATCATGATCAATCACCGGCCCGACAGGAACCGGCAGGTTGGACGTCTCGCGGGAAGTGGTCATGGGTGGTCTCGTGGGGGCGGTCTCAACATTTTGTTGGTGTGCACAATAGCTGATAATGGTGCCGACTTTATTAAACCCTGCTGGGCGCATGAAAAAGGGCCCCGCACACATATAGCTGTGCGGAGCCCTGTAAAATCAGTGGATGGTGGTTAAGCCTGAAAATTAACTTTTGGTAGCTAGCGCATCAATTTGCGCCTTCATGGCGGCCAGTTGTTTTTTCAGATCGTCCATTTCATGACTGTCGGCGGTAGGCTTGGCCTCAGAACCCTCCGAAGGGGCCTCTGCCGAAGCCGGTGCGCCTGCTGCCGTGGCCGCAAATGAGAACGGCGAGAACATGCGCATAGCCCGGTCAAACATGGCTAAGTTCTGGGACACCTGCTCATCAAAATACCCCAGACCCGGCGCCCCGCCGAAAGCCTGAGAGAACTGCGAACGAAAACGCTCCTGCTGCTTGGCAAAGCCGTCGAGCGACATTTCAAGGTAGGTCGGCAGAAGATTTTGCATGCTGTCACCATAGAATGAGATCAACTGACGCAAAAACTGGATCGGCAGCAGGCTCTGGCCGTGGCTTTCTTCTTCGAAGATGATCTGGGCCAGAACGCCGCGGGTGATGTCATCACCGGACTTGGCATCATAGACGATAAAATCGACGTTTTGACGCACCATGTCGGAAAGATTGTCGAGGGTCACATAGGAACTGGTGGCCGTATTATAGAGGCGGCGGTTGGCATATTTTTTTATGACCACCTTATCGCCTTCGCCGCGTTTGGTTTTGGTCTTTCCTTCCGTCATCAGACGTATCTCCCGTTCATGCCCTTAATCGAGGCGCTACCGCCCGCATAAGGTGTGGTTATTGTGAGCAGACTAGACCTTTTTTTGCTGTTGCGTAAAGCATTTTGGATGCAGTTGCGCGCAACCGGACATAAAATGCGGCAAAATCTTATATTCACTGATAAAAATGATGTTCGCAGTTGCAAAACTGCACATAAAATTTGCTCACAGGTTGTAAATATTCCGTAATAACAGGGCTTTTTCACGCAAAATCAGGTGACGAATGCTGCGGGATGTTGCAGGGTCGGCCACGTCCGCCGCAGGCTTATTCTGGCTTACGGCTCATGCCATTACTGTCTAAATTCCGTTACACAAAGATGTGAAATCTATGAGCGGAATCAATGTGAAAGGATTTGCCCGCATGTCTGCCAAAACCGTGTCAGATGTCGTTATTGTTGCCGCTGCCCGCACGCCGGTCGGGTCATTCTTAGGCGGGTTGTCCAGCCTGTCGGGCGCAGAATTGGGGGCCTTGGCCATCAAGGGCGTGATCGAGCGCGCCGGCATTGCCGCCGCCGATGTCGATGAAGTGATTATGGGGCAGGTTTTGCAGGCCGCCCAAGGCCAGGGCCCGGCCCGTCAGGCCTCAATCAAGGCCGGTTTGCCGATTGAAACCCCGGCCTGGAGCCTCAATCAGATCTGTGGCTCCGGTCTGCGGGCGGTGGCTTTGGGTGCGCAGCAAATTGCGCTCGGTGATTCGACGGTGGTGATCGCCGGTGGTCAGGAAAGCATGTCGCTGGCGGTTCATGCCGCGCAGATACGCACCGGTCAGAAAATGGGCGATCTTGGTCTGAAAGACACCATGATCACCGACGGTTTGTGGGATTCGTTCAACGGCTATCACATGGGGCAGACGGCGGAAAACATTGCCGCTAAGTGGGAGATCAGCCGCGGTGCGCAGGACGAGTTTGCTGTGTCCTCGCAGAATAAGGCCGAGGCCGCTCAGAAAGCCGGTAAGTTCGATGAAGAAATCTTGCCCGTAACCATTAAGGGCCGCAAAGGCGACACGGTCGTCGATAAGGACGAATTTATCCGTCACGGCGTGGTGCTGGAAAGCATTTCGGGTCTGAAGCCTGCCTTTAATAAAGAGGGTTCGGTCACAGCGGCCAATGCGTCGGGCCTCAATGACGGGGCGGCCGCTCTGGTGCTGATGTCGGCGGATGAGGCCGCCAAACGCGGTCTTAAGCCGTTGGCGAAGATCGTGTCGTGGGCCAATGCCGGTGTCGATCCGGCGATTATGGGCACCGGCCCGATCCCGGCCTCGAAAAAGGCGCTGGCAAAAGCGGGCTGGAGCGTAGCGGATCTTGATCTGGTCGAATCCAACGAAGCCTTTGCAGCGCAGGCTTTGTGCGTCGTTAAGGAACTGGGGCTTGATACCGCTAAGGTCAATGTCAACGGCGGCGCCATCGCCATCGGCCACCCGATCGGGGCGTCCGGTGCGCGTATTCTGACCACGCTTCTGTTTGAACTTAAGCGCCGCACGGCCGAGCAGGGCAAGCCGCTAAAAGGTCTGGCTACCCTCTGCATTGGCGGCGGGATGGGTGTGGCCATGACGGTGGAATCTATCGTTTAATAATCTGATTTAATTAAAAAATATAGGAACAGGATAATATGACACGAGTAGCATTGGTCACCGGCGGCACGCGCGGCATCGGTAAGGCCATCGTAAAACGTCTTAAGGACGCAGGTCTCACGGTCGCCGCCGGTTATGCCGGTAACGAAGAAAATGCCCGTAAAGTGGCCGAAGAATTAGGCGTTATGGTCGTCAAGGGCAGCGTCGATAAGTTCGAAGACTGCGCCCGCGCCGCCAAGGAAGTCACTGACGCGCTGGGGCCCATTGATGTGCTGGTCAACAATGCCGGTATTACCCGCGACGGCTTTTTCCATAAGATGACGCAGGATCAATGGCAGGAAGTCATCCATACCAATATGGATTCGGTCTTCAACATGACCCGTCAGGTGATCGAAGGCATGCGTGAGCGCGGGTATGGTCGCATCATCAATATCTCATCCATCAACGGCCAAAAAGGACAGGCGGGGCAGACCAACTATTCCGCCGCCAAGGCTGGGATGATCGGCTTCACCAAGGCTTTGGCGATGGAATCCGCCGCCAAGGGCATCACCGTCAACTGCGTGGCGCCGGGCTATACCTCGACCGAGATGGTGTCGGCCATCAATCCGGCGGTGCTGGAAAAGATCGTGGCCGGTATTCCGGTCGGTCGTCTGGGCACACCCGAAGAAGTCGCGGAAATCTGCGCGTTTCTGGCGTCGGACATGGCCAGCTTCATCACGGGCGCTACCATTGCGGTCAATGGCGGCCAACATATGCTGTAAGGGCGCGTGTTATAATATATCTGCAGTATGTTGTTAATATTGCTGAAATTGGGCAAAGCCGCCTTGGCTTTGCCCAATTTTTTTGAAATGCTCGTCTTAAATCCGCCCCACTCACTGCTTACACCCTGTCCTATGAGATTTTTCACGCGTCAGTTCAGTTTGCCGGTTGCCTTAAGCCTCCTGATCGGGGTGATGACCCTGACAGGGTTGGGCTTGGGAACGGCGAAGGCACAAAATAACCTGCGCGACGCCATGCTGGGGCCATCGACCTCTGATAGCCGTGGCAACTCCATGCCTGACGTCGCCCACTTCATGTCTGAAGACGGCGAAGGTTTTGTGCTTGATCACACGCAGGACCAGCCGTTCATTCGCTTTGATGGTGACGCCGAAGTCTGGGCGCTGACACCGTCACCGGGGCCGCGCGGCGATGTGATTTTCAAGAACGATGTCGGCGAACCCATTCTACGGTCTTCGCGGTTGGGTGGGCTGACTCTGTTCAGCCGCACACGCCCGACCGGCGATCCGGTCGCGGTCAGTGGCAAGGCTGACGCCATCAAGGCCGGGCGCATGACGCCAGGGCTGTTGTTTCAGCAACTGGCCAGAGCCTCGAAAAAAGCCTCTGCCGCCGTATCGCGCCTTCTGCCGTTTGATGCCGATATTCAGACACCGGGCGCGGATTACCTGTTTGCCGATGCGGCGCGGGTGACGGCGGATGCCATAGTCGATGTCGCCAACCAAAATAATGGCCGCAAAATTCTGGAACCCATCCGTGAGGTTCGCCTGATCGAAGGCCGCCCGCCGGGTGTCTATATGGAACGCAACACGCTGGTCCTGCGGCTTGACCACACGCAGGGCTGGGGCGGGCGGCCGTCGTCCAAGCGCATCACCAAGATCATCAAGACCGCCTCCAAAGGCCGATAGTTCCGTATAGACAGCGCCGTATTGCGTCCCCTATGCTGTTTGGCATAATGCGTGTGAAAGCGGTGGGGGTACAGGGTGAAGCGTACGGTTAAGATTGCCACAGGTCTTGTGGTCGTATTCATGGCTATTTCGGGTACGGCCATGGCTCAACCCTACGGCAATGCCCGTCTGGTCAGTCCCCCCCAATATGGTCAGATAAAAATGGTTCTGGGCGCGGCGCGTCTGGTCGCCCAACCCGCCGCCGAGTGTTCCGCAGAGGGTAAGCCTTGGGTCTCGGCGCCGTGTTTCGATCCGGTGTTTGCCCGTCTGCGCCAAACCGGAGAAGCCTCCGCCACGGTGGTCGGCCTGTTTCGTCCGGCGCTGGATGGTGAGATCATGCGCGGCACCTATGGCTATGATTTCGCCCTGTTTGATGTGACTAAGCAGGGCGCGAAATTCAATGTCGCCAAGATCGACCTCCAGACCTCAGCCGTGCGCGCGCCCAAGGACTGTTTCAGCCTGCCGGATGAAGACGTGTTTTATCGCATGGACCGGCGCGGCACAGTCTCAGTCGCGCAGGAAATGCTGACCGTTGTGTGCGGTGGCGCGCCCAAACGCACTTACGGCGGCTACATGGCGCAGGGGGCGTCGCTTCCGGCGCAGGAACCAGCCGTGGGGCAGGCCCCGAACCTGAGCGGGCCGTTGTGGGTCACGACGGAAAAACGCTTCCTGAAAGGTGAGCGGCGCTATCTGGCGATCAAGGACGGTGATTGCCCCAAGGATCAGCGCGTGGACGGTGATTACTGTGCCCCGGCGGCGGTAGCGGCTTTTGCGGGTAATGCGGAGCTTAAAGAACTGGATCTGATCGCATCCGAGCGCCGGATCGAAGAGGGGGCGGCCCTGACCGATAAGGACATCGATCAGTGGGTGCTGAAACGCAAAGGCAAGGGCCCCAAACAAAAACTTGAGGCCGACGACCGCTGGTTTGCCCACTCAAATCTTCAGGCCATTCCCGGCTGCACGCCCATAAAAGATACGACCTACCGCGTCGTGCGCCATGAGGGGTCGCTTTATGTGCAGGAAGAGGTGCTGGCCCAGTGCGGCGCACCGCCCGCGCCGTCGCCCTTTGCGACCTATGAGGCTTATGGCGATGAACGCCCCGTGGCGCAGTTCAAGCCGGGCTGCCCAAAGGAACTGACCATGTTGTCGAACATCTGCTTCGATGAGGTGGTCGCCTATATGGAAACCTATAATCATCAGGCGTTGGATGTGGTGGTCCTTAATCGCCCTGCGAAAGACCGCGATTATCTGTTTAGTGGCGGGCCGGTCAGCTATGATATGGCCAAGGTCAAGTTCTATGACGGTAGCCGTTATGAGGCTGACCGTAAGTCCAGCTATAACAGTCGCCCCATCACCTTACCCGGTTGTTCCCAGATGCCAAACGCCCCGTCAGAAGCCAAGGGATGGGTGCTGACGCGGCGCGGCCGCACGACGATGGCTGTGGAATATCAGTGGTTTAGCTGTCCGGTAAACTGACTTCCGGAAAAAGTCCTTCGGCTTTCGCCTCAGTGTACTTTTTCCGGTTATTTGTGCCGTTCGCGCAGGATGTCCAGCACATTGTCCAGCGAGGTTTCGCGCGCCATTAGCAGCACCGACAGGTGGTATAGCAAATCAGCCGCTTCGGCGTGCAGTTCCTCCAGATCGCCGCAGCGACCGGCCAGCGCGGTTTCCAAGCCTTCTTCACCGACCTTTTGCGCGATCTTGGACACGCCTTTTTGCATCAGCCGGGCGGTGTAGCTGTCAGCCGGAGACGCCTTGGCGCGCTCAGCCACCACGGTGGCCAACTGGCCCATAAAGCCGATGCCGGGGGCGGTCTCATCACCAAAACATGAGGTCGTCTTGAAATGGCAGGTCGGCCCGACCGGACGGGCATAGACCAGAAGGGCGTCTTCGTCGCAGTCGGTCAGGATGCGGTCAAGGTTCAGGAAATCCCCCGACGTTTCACCCTTGCGCCAGCGCCCGCCTTTGGACCGTGAGAAAAACGTCACCTGTGCGTCCGTCAGGGTCTCGGTCAGGGCGGCTTTGTCCATATAACCCAGCATCAGGACTTGCAGCGTATCGGCGTGCTGCACGATCGCGGGGATCAGGCCGTTACCTTTGTCGAAATCGAGCACGTCAATATCGGCGAGGGTGAGCGAGGTGTTCAGTTTGTGGTCGTGGGCCATGATATTTCTCTCCCTCTCCCCGCGTGCGGGGAGAGGGCTGGGGTGAGG
>DDPE01000031.1 GCA_002342035.1 Asticcacaulis sp. UBA2476
GCGCTGACCATGCCGGCCGTCAGCGGAACATGGTCCATGATCGCGTTGCGCACGGCATGGATCAGGTGTTCGGCCCGCAGTCTGGCGTCTGCGGCGGACTTTACGCCGGTCTGGAGCAGCATGAACTCATCCCCGCCAAGCCGGGCTATGACATCTGTCTTGCTGGAATGTTCGATCAGGGTGCGCGCCACGATTTTGAGCACATCGTCGCCGACCGGATGGCCCAGAGTGTCATTGACCTCCTTAAAGCGGTCGAGGTCGATGACATGCAGCGCCAGCGCGGATTTGCGGCGGCGGGCGCGGATAGCCTCTTCGCTCAGGCGGCGCTGAAAAAAGGTGCGGTTGGGCAGGGCGGTTAAGGCGTCATGGTGGGCCAAAAACTGCAACCGGTCTTCATAGTCACGCTTTTCAAACGCCAGCGCACACAGGCGGGTGCAGATATCGACCATGCTCTGTATGAACGGTGTCAGGGTGATGGCGGTATGGCTATAAAAGGCAAAGGTGCCTGCCACGCGGCCGCACCTGTCCTTAACCGGTGTCGACCAGCAGGCATTGAAGCCCAGCGGCGCGACCAGTTGGGTATAGCCTTCCCATAACGGGTCGGTGGCGATGTCGTTGACCAGAACCGGCTCCCCGCGATAGGCCGAGGTGCCGCACGATCCGACTGNNTGCGGCACCGTTGAGGGCCTGTTTATAGCTGTCGGGCAAGTGCGGCCCGGCCAGAGGGCGGATGCGGCCATCTTGGTCAATCCGCTGGATCGACATGGTAATACCAGGCAACAGCTCTTCGGCCTCAAGGCAGATCAAGGTCAGGATGTCGCTTAAGGCCTTGTCCTGAATCAGGGCCTCCAGCACCTTTTGTTGCAGGCTCTCGTACAACTTGCCATAGGTGATGTCGGTAACGGTGGCCACCAGCCACAGCTTGCCTGCGTCATCGCGAACCTTGGTGACGGAAAAGCCGCCCCAGATCGGGTGATGATCGCGGTTATAAAGCAGGACTTCGCCATCACATGAGGACTTGCGGCGCAGGGTTTTCAAAGCACTTTCAATCGCCCCGCGTGAGGCCAACTGATCACGGCACAGATCATAGATTGAGCGCTTAAGCAGGGTGCGTTGGTCAAGTCCGGTCAGGGCGGAAAAGGCGTTATTGGCGTAAACAAACCGTCCGCGCACATCCATGACGATAACGGCCACATGGGTCTGGTGGATCGCTCCGGCTATGAGGGCGGAGATACTGGCGGGAATAGTGTCGTGCGTATTCTGGCTCTGTCCGGTCATCGTCCCTGCCCGCTCAATCTGGTGTTCAGTATGCCATGACAGGTTGAATAAAATGATAAATGTTAAGCTTAACGGCCCCGGTGAAGCCGTACGTGCCCTTATGTCGCAGACACGGATTGCGGCTTTCTTTCGCTTGGGACTCTGTTAAGGTGTGAGAATGAGTTGCACAAAGGGCGCTAAGGTTTGTCATGAGCGCTGATGATCCCACAAATCCGGCGAATAAGTACCGAATGACGCCTGCGCGCCTGATCTGGCTGATGGCCGGGTTGGTCATGGTCGGGCTGGGGATTGTGGGCGCATTTTTACCACTGATGCCGTCGACCATTTTTCTGATTATGGCGGTGTGGNNCGCCCGGCCAAGGTCATGGCGCTGGGGGGCATGGCTGTGGGCTACGGCCTGTTCTACTGGGGCGCGCGACCGAATATTTACGTGGCGCTGGGCGTATTCGCCGCTATGGCGGCCTGTGCCGCCTATGTGGCGACGCGGCCGGAGTAAAATAAACTAAAACGCTTCCGATTGAATAGTCTCATTGCCGCTAAACCATGCCCGTTTCATCCCGGCTGAGCGGAACGGCACCTGCACTTCGCCGGTTCGGCTGACGCTGATCAGCCCGCCTTCGCCGCCGAAATCGACGACTTCCTGCAAGGCGGCGGCGGTGGCATCGCTCAAAGACTGACCGGCCTTAAGGCGGTAGGCTATCTGGGCGGCGACCTGTGCGCGGATGAAATATTCGCCCTGACCGGTGCAGGAGACCGCGACATCACCATCCGCCCAGGTGCCTGAGCCAATGACCGGCGTGTCCCCGACCCGACCCGGTAATTTGCCGAATACGCCTGCGGTTGAGGTGCCAGCCGCCAGATTTCCATGCTGATCTAGGCACACACATCCGACCGTGCCATGAGCCAATGTCCCCGGCGGGTGGTTGGATTCGAATAATCCGGCGCGGGTGAAATAGATTTCCGGATCGCTCAGCGCCTCAAAACCTTGATCCTGCGCAAACCGGCGTGCGCCGTCTCCGGCCAGAAAGACATGGGGTGTGCGCTCCATCACGGCGCGGGCGACATCGATCGGGTTGGCATAGCCCTGCAAGGCGGCGATCGCCCCGCACGATTTGTCGACGCCATTCATAATACTGGCATCCAGTTCAAACTCGCCGTTGAGGTTGGGCGATGCGCCTTTGCCTGCCACATAAAGCCCTGAATCTTCCAGCGCGCGCACGGTGTCGGTGACGACATCCAGAGCGGTCGCCCCGCCCATAAGCGCCGTGCGGGCCGCCTCAGCGATACGACGCATGTCAGCGATTTCGGCGCTGTAGTCGCGGCCAGCTTTGGCACCGGCGCCGCCGTGAAGGGCAAAAGCGATCATGATTATCTCCGGGATAGTCTCTGGTGAAACTGCCCTTATCCCTGCGTTTGTACGCGGTCAATCCATATTCAGAACGTCACGGCACAGGTGGCGGGGTGCCGGTTTATGGCTGATCAGGATCAGGCCGCGCTG
>DDPE01000015.1 GCA_002342035.1 Asticcacaulis sp. UBA2476
TCGATGCCATCGATGGTATCTGTGAAGCCATCGGCGCCGGTTACGGTATAGCCCGCTCCGGATGCGACGAAGGTGTAGGATTTGCGATTACCTTCCAGAACCAGCGTGTCCGTACCCGCGCCGCCCTGTACCGTATCGCGGCCGGCACCGCCTTGCAGCGTATCATCACCGTCGCCGCCCTGAAGCGTGTCGTCGCCTGTGCCACCGCGCAGGGTGTCATTGCCCCCGTCGCCACTCAGGAAATCGTTGCCGTCATCGCCCAGCAGCGTGTCATGACCATTCAGGCCATAAAGACTGTCGTTGCCGCCCTTGCCGGTCAGGACGTTGTCATAGCCATTGCCGGTGAGGGTATCGTTATATTGCTCGCCCGTGGCATTTTCGATGATGACGCCGTAACCGATGGTAAAGCCCGCCGGTACTATGGGGTTCGAGGACACATATCCGCCGCCGCCCGCATCATATTGCAGGGTCGCTGAGCGCAGATCGATAGTCACCGCCCCGATAAGCGCCTGAATGGTGTCGATGCCGCCCGTATCCCAGATCGCCTGAAATGACGCCCCAAGATTGGAGTAGGCCGGTACGACATAGACGGTATCCCCAGCATTATGGCTGGTGTTGGCACCGTACAACGACTGAAGAGCGCCGATATCGAGCGCCATCGGCGTGGCCTGATAGCCATAGTTTGTGAGGTCGTAAGGGTAGTAATGCTGCGACGGCCTGCCGTCGTTATAGCTCATGGTCGTAAAGACGCCCTGATTGAGATTATAACGGCCGTAGCTGCCAAAAGCGGAGGTCACGCCCTGCATGATGGTGGAAGTGCCGCCGTTATCATGCGGGTGGGCAAGACCCAGGCCGTGCCCGATCTCGTGCACGAGGGTCGCAAACCCAAGGCCCCCGGCTTCCAGCCCGCCATTACCGCCTTCATCCCAGCCACTGCCATTGCGGTCGAAAACAGCCAGACCCGCATTTTCAGTTCCCGGCGGGTTGAAATAGCCTAACGTGCCGTCTTCATCGAGGTTGGTTGAAACCACAAAGCGGAAATCGGCATCTGCGGCATTGGTGGTCTGGCGAAATCTAATGTTGGCAACATTGGCATAGGTGCCAAGGGCCGCCATAACCCGCCCGATTTCGTAGGTGTTCCATTCCAGCGCGGTAAGGGTTTCGTGCACCTCACCGGCGGCGGCAAAATAGACATCGATGTAGCCGTCCGATGGGGTGATCTTTGTGCCCCACAAAATGGAGTCGACGGGCTGAGGTGCCGGGCCGGTGGCTGCCGTAATTGTGTAGCCGCCGCGGCCGGTGGAATCGAACTGTTCCGCTGACAGGTAATATCGGCCGGTCGTTTCCGCGGTAAAGTGCAGCACTGAATTGGTGCCATCGCCGCCGTCGTCGTCCATGCCGATGGCTAACCCGGATGCGCTACGGATCTGAAGAAAGGGATCGCTGATGGGGGATGTGCCCGACCCGGTCAGGGTGAATTGATAGGATTGCCCGGCAACCAGATCGATGTAGAAATAATCCACGTCTCCGGCGCTATCTATCGTCGAGCTTTGTGATCCGCCAAGGCTCAATCCCACATTGGTTGCGATATTACCGGGAACGGTGTCCGTGGTGGGGGTATAGCCTTCGGATACCGTCAGGCTGAATTGCCCGGTCGATCCGCCATAGCTGGCGGCGGATATAAACATAGTCCCGCTTGAAGAGGCCGTGTAGGTTAAGAACGAGTCCGTACTGAACAGTGAGCGGTCGTCATTGGTGGCAATGACAAACCCTGAACTGCTGTGGAGGGACAAAATAGTGTCAAGCGCTGACGATGAACCGGTGGCGGTCAGCGTAATTTCGTAAGTCTGGCCGGCGGTGAAATTTATTTTGTACCAGTCGGCATCTGTGGTTGAATCGATTTCGCCACTGGTCGTGGTGCCGGGGGTTACGGTGCTGTTGGTCAGGCGGTCGCCGCCGACATTATCAACGCCCGCGATCGGATTGGGCTTTGAGCGCGATATTTCCAGATCTGATTTCGTTGCCGACATATTGTAGCCCCCCGGATATTATACATAAATCCAATAATCTGGATTAGGCTGGGGTTCAACGATCATTTGTGGTTAATATTGCTGCGGGGCATTATAATCGCTAAAATAGAGTAGGCATGCATGGGGAGTTTCAATGACCACGATACATATGAAGCGGTGCGGCATTATGTTGCCTGCGGTTATCGGGCTTTGTTGTGCCCTTGCCATGCCGGGATTCGCAGGCGCTTCACATCCAAAGGCGGCCCCTGTGGAACCTGAGACAAACGCCAGGCTGGGTAAAATGCAAGCTTCGCAGACTGACCCCCGTCAGTTTGACACTCTGGATGCCTATCTGGCCCATCTCAAGGTTATGGGGACACGCGGGCGGGCCTATTACCGTCCTGTCGGGGCTGATCTTTACGAATATGTCCCACCGAGGGGGCGTGGCCCGCAACAGCCACCGCAGATGTTTACGCGGGCACAGCTCATGAGTAAGTTTGGCTTTGAGCGGTAGGAATCGACCGACTCTGAGGTTTTATTTTAACGCGCATTTGA
>DDPE01000068.1 GCA_002342035.1 Asticcacaulis sp. UBA2476
ATACTGATTTTAGACATAGCTTCTTCCCTTATTTTATTGAAACTTATAAATTTTTATCAGGCCAGTTGAGACATAACCTCAACCGGCACCTCCATCGCGCAGTTGGCGCGGATGAAATCGTCATGGGTTGGCATGTAGTCGCTGGATTTCTGGATCGCGTCCTTGATGCCGAACAACTGCCGCTTCACATCCTCATCGGACATCACATCAGCAACCGGGTCGTAACCGCGCCAGGTCATGCCCTGGCCCACCATGACCGCAAACCACGAGGTGTCGTTGAACAACTCCTCATTCTCACGGAAGATGCGGCCGCGGCTGCGGAACAGGTCATACTTTTCCTGAAGACGTTCCGGCAGTTCCATATTCCGGCAATAGCGCCAGTATTCGCTGTCGTCGCGCTCAGTCAGATTGAAATGCAGCACCAGAAAGTCGCGGATATACTGGTATTCAATTATACTCAGCCGGTTGTAGCGATTGATGTCAGCTTGCTCGAACCCCTTATCCGGGAACATCTGCAACAGCTTGGCGATGCCAACCTGAATGAGGTGGATCGATGTTGATTCCAGCGGCTCCATAAACCCGGATGCCAGGCCAATGGCCACGACATTCTTTTCCCAGAACTTATGGCGATGCCCGCCCTGAAACTTGACCAGCATCGGGTCTTTGAGCGGCGGGGCGTCAAGATTTTGCAGTAGCGTATCCATTGCCGCCTGCTCATCAATAAAGTTATTGGAAAAGACATAACCGTTGCCCGTGCGGTGTTGCAGCGGAATACGCCATTGCCAGCCGGCTTCACGGGCGGTTGAGCGGGTATAGGGTGTGGGGTTCTTGGATGTACGCGCGGTTGGCACTGCCCACGCCCGGTTATTGGGCAGCCATTTCGACCAGTCCTCATAGCCAACGCCCATCTGCTGCTCGATCAGCAACCCGCGAAAGCCGGAGCAGTCGATAAACAAATCGCCGTCGATGCGGCGGCCATCCTCCAACAGCACAGCCTCAAGAAAGCCGGTGTCAGCGTTTTTGTCAGCGCCAACGATGCGGCCTTCGATGCGCTGCGCCCCCAAACCTTCCGAAAACCGGCGCAGGAACTTGGCATAGAGTCCGGCATCAAAATGAAAGGCATAGGCGATGGTGCTGAGTGGCGAATTTTCGACCTGAACCGGCCGCATGAACTTACCCTCACGCGCTGCCACAGCTTGCAGATTGTAGTCGGAAATCGAGTCGCTAACGCCCAGCGTCTGAAGCTTTTGCCAGAAGGCGTGAAACGACACCCCCTTCATATCAAAGCCATAAGGCCCGAACGGGTGAAAATAGCTGTGGCCCTTGCGCGCCCAGTCAACAAACTCGATCCCCAGCTTGAACGTGCCGTTGGTTTGGCGGATGAAATCGTCTTCTTTTAGCCCCAGCAGACGGTTGAAAATATTGATCTGCGGGATAGTCGCCTCACCCACACCGACGGTGCCGATATCTTCGGATTCCACCAGCGTGATATCGGCGTATTGCGGCCCAAGGATTTTCGATAATGCCGCCGCCGTCATCCACCCGGCTGTGCCGCCGCCCACAATCACAATTTTCCGGATCGTTTCCATATAGATTTCCCTGATTACTCAAGCGCTTATGTGTGCGCTTTTAAGAAAGGCGTCGGAGGCGCAGGCGTGGCGGATAAACGCCTCCTGCGTCGGCATGGCCTGCACGGTGCGGGCAACGACCGATTTGATATTTTTAAGGTTCCTCCGGATATCTTCAAGCCCCAATCCGTCGACCAGCGGGTCATAGCCTTTCGGCTCAATCCCCTGCCCGTACATAACCGCCAGCCAGTTATCTTCGGCAAACAAATCGTCCTCACGCCGAAAGATACGCCCTTTGGCGGCGAATAGTTCCATCTTTTGCGTCAAAGTCTCCGGCACCGCCATATCCCGGTTACGCACCCAGTAGGGCGTGTCATCGCGAAGGGTCGCCTTATAGTGCAGGATGATGAAATCGCGCACCTGCTCCCATTGAAGCCGCGTCAGGCGGTTATATTCATCTTCTTCAATCGTGGCGAAATCCTGCGTGGGAAACAGTGCCAAAAGCTTGGTGATGCCAGCCTGAATGAAGTGGATCGAGGTCGATTCGAGCGGCTCCAGAAACCCGGACGCCAGCCCCAGCGCCACCACGTTTTTATGCCATGCCTTGATGCGGCGACCGGTCTTGAATTTCAGCAGGCGAGGTTCAGTGATCGCCCGTCCATCAATCGTTGATAGCAACGTCTCGCGCGCCGCCTCTTCGGATACATATTTCGATGAAAACACATAACCATTGCCGGTGCGATGCTGAAGCGGAATCCGCCATTGCCAGCCCGCCTCGCGAGCCGTCGCGCGGGTATAGGGCGTCAACGGCCCGTTATTATCCGTTTGAACCGCCCAGGCCCGATCATTGGGCAGCCAGTGCGACCAGTCTTCAAAGCCGGTATTCAGGGTCTCCTCGATCAGCAGTCCGCGGAACCCGGTGCAATCGATGAACAACTGCCCCGCCACGGTTTGCCCACCTTGCAGGGTGACCGACTCCACAAAGCCGTCTGAGGCGCGCTGATTGACCTGCGCGATATTGCCCTCAATGCGTTTGACACCACGCCCTTCGGCATGGCCACGCAGGAAACGGGCATAAAGACCGGCGTCAAAATGAAAGGCATATTTCATGCCCGCCATCACCTCGCCCATGCCGGGTTTGGGGCGAAGATAGCGGTTAAGCCGTGAGGCGACGGCACAGACATTATAATCCTCAAGCTCACCTAAAACCTGCGAATCACCGCCCATCTGCTTGAGTTTCATATAAAACTGATGAAACTTGATGGCCTGCATATCGACGCCGTAAGTGCCGAACGGGTGGATGTAGCGATGATCGGGGCTGCGCCAGTTAACGAACTCAATCCCCAGCTTGAACGTGCCGTTGGTGGCTTTGAGGAACTCATCCTCATCAATGCCCAGCAGGCCATTAAAGGTCAGGATAGGCGGAATGGTCGCCTCGCCGACACCGACGGTGCCGATCTCATCCGACTCGATCAGGGTGATGTTCACATCCCGCGACAGAACTTTTGACAGGGCCGCCGCCGCCATCCAACCGGCCGTACCGCCGCCGCAAATCACAATATCAGTTATGGCGTTTGTCATGCAGGTACTCCAGATGTAACCGGCACAGCCTTAAGCGGTGGCATGGCCGAAACCGCCCGCGCCATGATATCGCGCATTTTGATCAACTGTTGAGTCAAGCGTTCAGGCTCCATGCTGTCGATGATACGATCATAGCGCTCAGGCAAAACCCCTTCGCCCATCAGCACAGATACCCAAAAGGATTCGCTGTAGCTTTCCTCGTCATACATAACCACGCGTCCGCGGCTTTTGAACTGGCTGATTTTGCGCGCCAGTTCAGGTGGCCCCTCAGCCTGTCCGCGCAGAACCTGTGGCAGCAGGACAAAATCGCGCACCCGATCAAAAGTCTGCGTCATCAGCCGGTTATATTCCCTCGCCAGAACCGGTGACATGCCATCATCCGGGAACAGGCCGATCAGTCGCGTAAATCCGGTATGCAACAGTTGAAGCTCATGCCCCATAAACGGTTGCAGCACGCCCGCTGCGTGTCCGGCCGCCACCACATTGCTGACCCAGAACTGTGCACGCCGCCCCTGGACAAAGGCCCGCCCGTCTCCGTTCGTGGCAGCCTCATCAGAAATCACCCCGCCCATAACCGGCAGCATCTGGCAGCCAGCCGACATCATCGGCACCCCCGTATCGTGAGGCAGGGCCGGAAGGATGCGATTGGCGTTCAGATACAGATCGACCTCAAAAGGCACTTCCACGGCACTCATCAACCGTGCGGGCTCCCCCGTGGCATCAATATAAAAATCAGCCGCAAGCGGAGCGCCCTGATCACGATGAACCGAAGCGATCTGCGCGCCGCTACCGTCAACCTTAGTCAAGCGCCCCTCGGCCACGTCCACGCCCCGCGACACGGCATAGGTTCTGAGCAGGTCGCTGTATCGCCCGACATCCAGCACAAGGCCGTAACTGAACCCGGACAGAACCGAGTTCGGATCATTGACAGGCCGCGTAAACTTGCCCGCCGAGGCCATCAGGGCCGGAATAGAAAAGGTGTCTATATCTGCCTTATGGCCGCCCTGTCTGAGCCAGGTCACAAAGTGATGAAAAGCCACCGTATTCAGCCGCGCACCGTGATCCCCGATGCCGATATGATAGGTGCCCATATTCAGCGCTGTGTAGGGCCATACCCGTGCGGCTTTTATCATCTGATCTTCACTCAGACCCAGCACGCCATGAAACGCCCGTAACGCCGGCAGGCTGAGGACGGCGCGCCCCAGACACGCACTATCTTCGGTGGCGCCATCATCCAGCACCGTGATCCGGCACCCCTGACCTTCCAAAGCCCTAGACAGCCCCGCCGCCATGAACCATGCCGCCACACCAGAGCCGCAGATCAATATGGATTTGAGCCGCGCCATCAGACAGCCCCCACCGTGGCGCGACGAGATACAATAGCCGACGGGCAATATTGCTCCAAAAACGCCGCATGGCTCGGCATAGCCTGAACGGCGGAGGAAACCTTACCCGCATAATCCGCCATATAGCGCGCCAAAGCCTGATCGCTTATGCGTTCGCTTAGCGGGTCATAATCGCGCGGGATCACGCCCTGACCGATATAGACCGCCAGCCAACTCGGCTCCAGAAAGAACCCGTCCTTATAGTTGACGATGACGCCTCGTTCACGGAACAGGGCCATCTTATAGGCCAGGGAATCCGGAATGGTCATGGTCCGGCAATAATCCCAAAACGGCGTGTCATCGCGCTCAGTGGCATGATAATGCAGGATCAGAAAGTCGCGCACCCGCTCATACTCAAGGTGCATGACGCGGTTAAATTCATCGCGATCATCATCGCAAAACCGCATGTCGGGCAGCATCTCGACCAGATTGGTCACCGCAAGCTGAATGAGGTGGATCGATGTTGATTCGAGCGGCTCCAGAAATCCGGACGCCAATCCTATCGCCACCACGTTCTTATTCCATTGCTGCTTACGCACGCCTGTGGTGAATGACAGCATCTTAGGCTCAGCCTGTGCAGGCCCTTCAAGATTAGCCATCAACGTGGTGCGTGCGGCGTCTTCGCTTAGCAAGCCTGAGGAAAACACATAGCCATTGCCGACCCGGTGCTGAAGCGGAATGCGCCATTGCCAGCCTGCGTCCCGTGCCGTCGCACGGGTGTAGGGCGTATTAGCGGCGGTCGCTTCACATGGCACGGCCCAAGCCCGGTCACAGGGCAGCCAGTGGCCCCAGGCTTCGTACCCGCTCTTTAAAGTCTGCTCTATCAGAAGCCCGCGAAATCCAGACGCATCTATAAAGAGATCCCCCTCAACGACTTCACCACTCTCCAGAACTACGGCCTCAACGAACCCCGTCTCAGCGTTCTGGTTCACCCCGGTGATACGGCCTTCGGTGCGCACAACGCCGCGCGCTTCGGCATAGGCGCGCAGGTACGCCGCATAGAGCCCCGCATCAAATTGGTACGCATAGGAAAAAGTCGATTCGACGGCGCGCATATCGGAAGATGGCATCATGAACCGCGCCATGTGTGACATTTTTACTGGCAAAGAAAAATCATCGATCGACCGCGTGTCACCACGTTTTCGCATCCGCACCCAATGATGGTGGAATCCCACCCCGCCAACAGGCTCCCCATAGGCCCCAAACGGATGGACATAAGACTGGCCTTTGCGATTCCAGTCACAGAATTCGATACCCAGTTTGAAGGTAGCGGAGGTCTTTTGCATGAAGTCGCGCTCGTCTATGCCAAGTTTGACATTAAAATGACGAATGTGTGGCACGGTTGCCTCACCCACACCGACAGTACCAATTGCCTCAGACTCAACCAGACGAATACTCAAATCGTCTGACTTATAGAGCGACGATAATCCGGCAGCGGCGATCCATCCTGCCGTTCCGCCGCCGACAATCACGATACGCTTTATTTTTTCATCAGAGTTTTTAGACACTTAAACAAACTCCCGGACCGTTTCATTCCCACGCCCTGTTTTCGGGCTTATTGTATTATAATTCGCCAATTTATAAGACATAAGTATTCATCATCTGACAATACCCGTCATTACTGGCTATGTTTTTATATTTACACAGGTTTTCAGATTTCAAAGCCTCGTGATTACCTTGACATAGCAAATAACCTAACTTAAAAAAAGCCTTAATGATAGCGCTAACAAGTTATCATAACAGGGAAGAAACATTATGAAACAAACCAAACGTCATCGTGGCGGCGCATCCGCCATGCTGCGCTGCGGCGTCTCGGCAGTGGCTTTGTCGGCACTGATGAGTCCAGCCTTTGCGCAGGACACACCGTCCAGCATAGCCGCCAATGCCGCGGCCGAAGCGAATGCCAGCGAAGATACGACCGAAGTTGTGGTCACCGCCATCCGTCGGTCGTTGCGTAACGCTCAGGCGATCAAACGTGACTCCGACGTCATCGTTGACTCGATCACCGCCGAAGACATCGGCGCCCTGCCTGACCGTTCGGTGACCGAAGCCTTGCAGCGCGTACCGGGCGTGTCGATCAACCGCTTTTCTGCCGGTGTTGACCCCGACCACTTCTCGGTCGAAGGCTCCGGTGTGACCGTGCGTGGTCTGAACATGACCCGTTCGGAACTCAACGGCCGCGACGTGTTCTCAGCTAACAATGGCCGCTCTTTGAGCTTTGCCGACGTTCCGTCGGAGCTCATGGGTGGTGTTGACGTCTTTAAGAACCCGTCGGCCAACATGATCGAAGGCGGCATCGCCGGTACGGTCAACCTGCGCACCCGCGTACCATTCGATTCCAAAGGTCAGGTTATCTCGTTCTCGGCCGAAGGCTCTTACGGTGACTTCGCTAAGGAATGGAGCCCGACCTATTCAGGCCTTTATTCCAACCGCTGGGACACAGAATATGGTGAGTTCGGCTTCCTGGCCAACTTCGTCCATTCGGAACTGGTGACCCGTTCTGACGGTTCGCAGATTTCCAACTATGCCTGTCGTTCCAACGTCCTGACCTATGATACCGGCTCGACCACGGGCACAGCAGTGACCTCCCCGGCTGTTGACTGCCGCACAGACGCCGAACGTGCCAGCAATGCTCCGGCTGAACCGGGCATCTGGTATCCGCGCGGTGCCGCTCTGCGTTCGCAAATCTCTGAGCGTGAACGCGAAGGCTTAGGTATCGCCGGTCAGTGGAAGTCAAACGACGACACCATGCTGGCCACCTTCCAGTACCTGCGCTCGGAGGCCACTCAGGCGTGGACCGAACATGCCATTGAAATCGCAACCGATAACGTCACCTCAAACGGGGACTCGTTCCCGGTTTATGGCACAGATGTCACGGTTGACGGCGACGGTCGCTTCACTTCCGGTCTGATTTCCGGCACGCAAGGCTGGCGCTCGGACTCGAACACCACGGCGCCTAACAACCGCACCCCGATCTATGGTCTGCAATCCAACAATATTCGTCGCGATCAAAAGCAGGAATATATGACGGAAGACTTCGGCTTCAATTTCAAGTGGACGCCGAATGACAAATGGGGCGTGACGCTCGATATTCAGCACGTCAAATCGACGGTGGATGTGATCGACAACACCATTTGGGCGTCTTCGTTCCAGGATGCCTTCATCCAGACCAATGGCGATGATATCCCGACCTTCCGCTTCCAGTCACCGACAACTGTGAATGCTCAGGGCCAGGCCTGTCCGACGACCTGCCCGAACGGTGCAGGTACACCTCCACAGCCCTATGCCACCGGGGCGAACGCCTCTTACGGCAGCCCGTACAACAGCTTCTGGCGCGCGGCTATGGACCACTTCGAGCAATCGGAAGGGACTGAGGACGCCATTCGTCTTGATGCCCAATACCTGTTCGATGACAACAACTTCGTGAAATCGATCGATTTCGGGGTGCGCTGGTCGGAACGTGATCAGACCACCCGCTTCTCCCAGTATAACTGGGGTGTGTTGTCGGAAATCTGGGGCGGCGACGCACCCGGCGGCCCCGTCTGGATGGACGACACACTTGACGGCGGCGGCACATCAGCCGGCATGGTCGAAGCCTTTACCTTTGACAACTTCATGCAGGGTGATGTCGAAAATCCGGTCGGCACGAACGGTTACCTGTTCTACTCAGGCAATATGGTCAAAGACTATGAGGGCTATCTGAACTTCGCTAATAACGTGGCTCAGACCTGGCGCGAATATACGGCGACCACAACGGGTGGCACCACGACCTATACCAATGCTGACACCAACCCCTGTCTGGACGGCACGACCTTCCTGTCGGCCAACTGGAAACCGGCAGCCGCACGTTGCGACACGAACGGCACGCCGTTCCGTCCTAACGAAATCAACCCGGTTCTGGAAAAGAACAAGGCGGCTTACGTGATGGTTCAGTTCCGTCATGAAATGGAAAACGGTGGCCGCCTGTCGGGTAACGTTGGCTTGCGCTACACCAAGACCGATCGCACCTCGACCGGATACCTGGCTTTCCCGCGTGCCAACTATCAGGACGAAGCTGGCTGCGCCGCGGCAGCCGCTCAGGCCGCTCAGAACAACACAACCCTGACCGGCTTCTGCACCCTGCCGCTTCAGACCCGTAACGATCTGCGGGCATGGGCGAACGGGGCGCTGACGCCGATTGGTGGTGCGGTGGATTACCGCTTCCTTCTGCCAAGCTTTAACGTGAAGTATCAACCGAACTCCGAGTGGGTCCTGCGTCTCGGTCTGTCAAAGACCCTGACACCGCCTGATCTGGGTCTGGTGCGCGCCTACTACAACATCGGTGGGTTCAGCTTCTCCGGTACGAATGAACTGGTTTCCGGCAACACCACGGTTGGCAATCCGTATCTAAAACCTACAGAATCTAACAATATCGATCTGTCGGCAGAATGGTACTTTGCCCCGGTCGGTTCGGTGACACTGGCCCTGTTCCACAAAGAACTGAGCAACGTCGTATCCAACGGTACAGAACGTGTCGGCTTCACCAACAACGGCGTAACCTACTCCACGCCGGTGACCACCCCCGTCAACTCTGAAGGCAAGGGCAAGATCAAGGGCTTTGAACTGGCTTACCAGCAAACCTACGACTTCCTGCCAGCACCGTTTGATGGTCTGGGCGTCAATGCCAACTACTCCTACATCGAATCCAATGGCGTGAAACAAAGCACGCTGTCGGCGACCGATCCGGACGTAGCGGCTGGCCGTGTCACCAATATCGACGCGTCGCTTCTGCCACTGCAAGGCCTGTCCAAGCATAACGCCAACGCGACGGTGTTCTATGAAAAGTACGGCATCTCGGCCCGTCTGGCCTACAACTGGCGCGATGACTTCCTGGTCACCGTCCGTGACGTGATCGTGCCGTTCCAGCCGATCATGCAGGCCGCCAGCGGTCAGCTAGATGGTTCGTTCTTCTACAGCGTAACGCCGCAGGTGAAAATCGGTGTGCAGGGTGCAAACCTGACCAACGAAGTCACTAAGACCCTGGCCATCATTGGCCAGAAGCCGAATGGCGATCTGGTCACCGCTGGTCGCTCATGGTTCATGAACGACCGCCGCGTCACCTTCATCGTCCGGGCTACATTCTAAACAGCCTGAGCTTTGAATGAACTGCGGGGCGCATCGAATTTATTTGGTGCGCCCTTTTTTGTACGCTTTCAAGGAGACATCCATGTCTACTTTATCACGTCGTCAGGCCCTGGCCCTCATGACCGCGGCTGCCGCCCTGCCCACATCGCTGTCAGCCCAAACGACCTCGTCACTGGCAGAGCTGGCCAAGGCCAAAGGTATCCTGTTCGGCTCCGCCGTCGGCGCCGGCAACGCCAATGCCCTGACCGGATCGTTTTATGATCAGAAGTATCTCGAAATTCTCAAACGCGAATGTGCGGTTCTGGTGCCGGAGAACGAGCATAAGATCTATGTGATCGCCGCCCAGCCGGATAAATATAATTTTGAGCCAGGCGACCGGATCGCGGCCTTTGCCAAACAGAATGGCATGAAATTGCGCGGCCACACCCTGTTCTGGAACCGGGTCGAATTCATGCCCCAGTGGATCAAGGACTATGATTTCGGGCCGAACCCGAAGAAAGAGGCCGAAAGGTTCTTACGCGACTACATCAAGGCCGTGTGTGAGCACTATGGCGAGGCGGTCCATTCCTGGGATGTGGTCAATGAAACCATCGACCCGCAGACCGGCAATATTCGCGAAACGCCCTTTACGAAGATTCTGGGGCCCGACGCCCTGCGTATTGCCTTTGAGGCCGCCAAGGAACACGCCCCCCACGCGCAACTGGTCTACAATGACTACATGAGCTGGGAAAAGGGCAACGAAACCCATCGTAACGGCGTGCTGAAACTGCTGCGCTGGTTCCGCGATCAGAACATCACGGTCAACGGCATGGGCATCCAAAGCCACATCGGCAATGACGGCCACATCGATCAGGTGCAGGATAAGGACTGGAAAGCCTTTGTCGATGAGATCGTGGGCATGGATTACGACCTGCTGATCACCGAATTCGACGTCAACGACAAGGATCTGCCGACCGATCCGAAGGTGCGCGATGCCGCCATTGCCAAGGCCGCGACCCGCTATCTCGACATGATGTTAAGCTATAAGCAACTCAAAGAATTCTTGTGCTGGGGCATGTGCGACAAATACACTTGGCTGCAAGGCTGGACGCCGCGGGCCGATAAGACCCTGCAACGCTCAACCCCTTACGATGTCGATTATAAGCCGAAACTGTTGCGAGAAGCGCTGGCGACCGCGTTCAAAAACGCCAGCCCCAGATAAGAGGAAGTGATCATGATTAAAACGGGAGCCGTTTCACTGGCGGCACTACTCTGCTCCACCTCAGTTCAGGCCGGTGATGCCCGCTTTTCGGTGTTTGAATATTCCGGCACTCGTCAGGAAAGCGCCATCGCCAAACCTGCCGCCAACGAATATATCAACCCCATCCTGTCGGGCTATTACCCGGACCCCAGCATCACGCGGGTGGGTGACGACTATTATCTGGTCAATTCGTCATTTGCGCACTATCCGGGCCTGCCGGTGTTTCAATCAAAAGATCTGGTCAACTGGACGCAGATCGCCAATGCCATTAATCGCCCGTCCCAGCTAAATTTCGACAATCTGGGCACGTCGCGCGGGGTGTTTGCGCCGGATATTTCGCACCATGACGGCACATTCTACATCGTCAACACCTGCGTCGATTGCGGCGGTAATTTCGTCATCACCGCCACCGATCCCAAAGGGCCGTGGTCGGAGCCGGTGTGGTTCGAATTTGAAGGCATCGATCCGTCGATATTCTGGGAAAAGGACGGCAAGGCCTATGTGGTCAACAACGGCGCCCCTAATGAGCCGCCGCGTTATGACGGCCACCGCGCCATCTGGGTGCAGGAGTTTGACCCAAAGACCCTGAAAATGGTTGGCCCGCGCACCCAGATCGTCAATGGCGGGGTCGATATCACCCAAAAGCCGTCATGGATCGAAGGCCCGCACCTGATCAACAAAGATGGCTACTATTACCTGACCGCAGCCGAAGGCGGCACCGGCGACCAGCACTCTCAGGTCGTGTTCCGCGCTCCGGCCATCACCGGCCCGTTCGTACCGTTTGAGGGCAATCCGATCCTCAGTCAGCGAACGCTTGATCCGGCCCGCACCAATCCGGTCACCTCCGCCGGTCATGCCAAACTTGTGCAAACCCAGAACGGCGACTGGTGGGCGACCTTTCTGGCCACCCGCCCCTACGGCCCCGACCTTTATAATATCGGCCGTGAGACCTTCCTGCTGCCCGTGAAATGGGAAAATGGCTGGCCGATGATCCTAGAGGGCGGCAAGCGCATCCCGTTCACCGCCGCCAAACCCAACCTGCCTGCGGGGCCGAAACCCGCCGTGCCGATGAACGGTGATTTTGGCTATAAGGACGAGTTCGATACGCTGTCGCCCGCCTGGGTCGGTATCCGCACCCCGCGCACCGCGTTTTATAGTCTCGATAAGGGCGATCTGGTGCTGAAAGCTCAGACCGAGGCCATCGGCGACAAAAAGGGTGCGCCGTCATTTTTGGGCCGCCGTCAGCAGCACCACATCGCCACCGTCACCACCGCCGTGACCTACATGCCGGAAAAAGACGGCGACCGGGCGGGCCTTTTGGCCACCCAAAGCGATGACGCCTATCTGTTCTTTGGCCTGACCCAAATGGCCGGGCAGACGGTGATCGCGCTCAATATCCGCCAAAACGCCAGTGATCCAGTCGCGGGTAAACGTCTGATTATGGCGCAGATACCGCATAAGGCCAAAAGCCCGGTCTATCTGAAAATCACAGCCAATGGCGGCACGTTCGACCTCGCCTACGCCCTGAAAAAAGGCGAGTGGGTGACGATCAGAAAGGGTCTGGACGCCACATTCCTGAGCACGCGTAAGGCGGGCGGCTTCGTCGGCACCTTGATCGGCCCCTATAACGAAGCCGCGAAATAATTACGAAAGAGGGAGGAAACCATGAAAACTTTGAGTATCTTGGCTGCATTGGCGTTTGGCCTCAGCGCTGGCGTTTACGTCAGCGCTGAGGCACCCGCCCACGCTCAGGAAGACGACATCCTGAAAAAAGCCATCAATAGCCCCGGCGTCGCCAACTACCAGATCTTCGGCAGTGTGCAAACCAATGCCGCCATCAAGGACGAAACCGTTCAGGGCGGCGATGCCCGCCGCGTGATCATTTCAAAGGCTGGGGCCAATCCGTGGGATGCCGCCGCCCAGATGCCGATTACCGGCAAGATCACAAAGGGCGATGAAATTGTCACGGCCATATGGCTTAAGGCCGCAGCGACTGAAAACGGTGCGGCGGGCACCGTCACCCTGCGCCTTCAGCAATCGGGCGCGCCCTATACCGGACTGGTACAAAAGACCATCACCCTGAAACCGACCTGGGAACTTTATAGCGTGACGGCCACGTCGGCTGACACCTACCCCAAGGGTACGGCCAACTTCGCCGTCCAACTGGCCCACGCCGCTCAGACCATCGATATCGGCCCAGCGTTCGTCCTCAATATGGGACCTAAAAAACCAGCCAGTTAATTCAGGTTTTTGAGCTGAAGCTTATACTGGTTAAGTTGGGCTTGAGTTAAATCCTCGGCAAACATGGTGCTGAACTCTGCCGGCAGGCCCGGCAGAGGATCGCCGTAGGCCTCATAGATAAAATAATCATAGATGTCGCGCCAGACCTTGCGCTGCTCAGGCGGCAGGCGCTTGTGGCTTAAGGCCGCCAGATATATCGGCAGGTACGGCGACACCAGATCCGCCCGCGTCTCATTCCACCAGTAATTGACCAGCATGTTGAGCGGCCCGGTGGTCTGTACATGGTGCCACCATAGTTCAGGAATATATAAGCCGTCACCGGGTTCCAGCGGTGCGCAAACGGCGGTTTTCAGGGCCTCCCTAAAGCGGGGAAAGCGCTCAAAATCCGGTTCTTCGAACGAGACCAGACTGATCGGCACCCCGGCAGGCGTCCGGTCAAGCGGTGCGGGATAGAGATTGGCCAGTTGATCCGGTGGAAACAGTGTAAACACCTTCTCTCCCGCCACATGGCAGGCGATATTAGCCGCCAGATCGAAATGGGTTTGGGTGCGCAGAGTATTGCCCAGCCACACCCGTGGCGTCACCGCGTCGCCAAGCAACGGCATGTCCAGTTCGCTGATCATGCCCGGAAAATGAATATCCGACCCAAGCGCTTGTAAATAAACGGATTCAACAACGGGTTTGTGCCGGTTCGCCATGAGCCAGTCGACGGCAAAGCTGACGGTTTCATTAAAGTTACGGAAATTAAAGCCGTTCAGGGCTTCATTATAGAAAAAACGGCCATTTTGCTCCGGCGCACACACCGACACCAGACCGGGCTTTCGGCTATCGAAGTGTTTCAGATAGCCCGCCAGAGCCTCAGACGATTCATTCGCCGCCCGCACGCACGGCCAGTGCGCCACCAACCCCTTCAGGATGGCCGGTTTACCCGCCGGCATAATGGTACTTTCAAACAGATCACGCGTGACATTTTCGTAAACATCAACGCTTTTAAAATCCGACATCTTCCCGCCTGCATTTTTATACCCGCCCGTCATCTTAATCGGGCGGTTTTGTCATGGCTTATGTTGAACCATCCGTCGCATCAAATGACAATGCATAAGCTATAAAAAAGGGCTGACTCCACAACCCATGAAAGGAGCCAGCCCTTGCCGCTTGCGGCTTCGATAGAGAGGTTCAAAACCGGTAAGCGGCCCCGACGGACACGACCCAGGGGTCGAGGGTCACGCCAGATTTCAGCGCGCCAGAGTTGATATCGGCGTCGGTTTCAAAAAACACCTTCTTGGCATCAAAATTCAATGCCCATTTGCCTTTTAACGCGACGTCCACACCGGCCTGCACCGCCGTGCCGAACCCGTTGTCCACATCGACCTTAAAACCGTTTTTGTCCTTGCCCTCGTAAAAGATCATGGCGTTGACACCGGCCCCGACATAGGGGCTGACGCGGCCTTTGGGGTTAAAGTGATACTGCACCGTCACGATCGGCGGCAGCACCCACGTTTCATGAACCGCGACATCGGTGCCCGCCCCCACGGCCTTGATCTTGTGTTTTGAGGTGCCCAAAATCCCTTCAACCGCAATGTGGTCCGTGAAGAAATAAGTAAAGCCCAGGGTCGGCACGGTTGAATTGCCGACCTCGACATCAAGGCCAGAGTCAGCGCCCGCGGCGGTTTTGATATCGCCGCTTTCATCGGGAGCGACGGTGGTCAGGCGCGTGGTGACAATGAACTGCCCCTTGGATTTAGGGGTAAAATCCTGAGCCTGCGCAGCGCCTGCCAGAAGCAGCACAACCCCGGCCAGACCGAACACATAAGCATTTTTCATAGAACATCTCCTGTATGAGAAAGCAGAAGACCTTATTATTTATATGGGATTGAAATGTATCCTGCACATTCTGCCACGCGGCGGCATGTCGCACGCTAGACCCAGCCCCCGTGATACTATATTCAGGCCAAAAGTTCTGGCCCAAGCATTCAATTCGGCCAATCAGGAGAGACCATGGCTATCATTGACCTCAGCGCCGCCGATGTGAAATCAGCCCTCGATAAGGATGAGATCATCCTGATTGATGTCCGCGAACCTAATGAGCTGGCCATGGGTTATATCGACGGTGCGGTCAGCCTGCCGCTGTCGGCCTTTGATCCGGCGGCCCTGCCTGCCGATGACAGCCGTGAGATTGTCTTTTACTGCGCGGCCGGTGTCCGCTCAGCCCGTGTCATTGACTATCTTCAGCATCAGGGCGTTTCCGTCAGCAAGCATCTGGGGGGCGGCATTCAGGACTGGGTCGGCAACGGCTATCCCCTGAAATTTGAATAGGCGTCAAACGGGGGAAAAACGGGGGAAGAAAAATGGGGGAAGCCTATTGTTTTCGCAGCCGTTTTGCCACCTAGCTTATCGGCACCTGCTCAGTGAGTATGCCTGTCTTGCCTTCGCCCCTCCCGCCCAAATCCGATATATTGCCGCTTAGCCTTTCTGAGCGAGAAAGCCGTGCTGAGGCCGCGGCCCGGCTGATGAAAATGCTGGCCAATACTCAAAGGCTTTTGATCCTGTGCCGGTTGCTGGAGGGCGAATGTTCGGTGGGGGAACTATCCGAATATGTCCGTCTGGCCCAGTCGGCGACCTCACAGCATCTGGCCCGGATGCGTACCGAAGGTCTGGTCGCCACCCGCCGGGACGCGCAGTCCATCTACTACCGGCTTGATAATGAGATTGCGGCCAAGGTGCTGACCCTGCTGCACGGCATCTATTGCGGACCTGAACATACGGCGCGATAGTCCCTGCACAGACATCCGGGGAGCGTCATGAAGACTAAATGTGCAGCGGCTATTCTGATCCTTTTTCTGGCGTTATGCCTGCCAACCGCAGCGAAAACCGCTGACCTTATTACGTTCTGGGACACACCCCGGCACGGTGGCAATTCGTTTAACGGTTCGCCGCCCGATCAGGCCTATTTCGACGCTTTGAGTGCCACAGGTGCCACCTGGGTGCGCCTGACCTTTTCCAAATGGAAGCCCGCAGGCGGTAATCGGGATTTCCTGATCGGGAATGTCGATGACTATACGGGCCTGTCCCAACCTGATCTGGCAACCCTGACCGCTGCCCTTGATCGCGCCCATGCCGCCGGTCTTAAGGTCGTGATTGCGCCGTTAAGCCTGCCCGGCTCCCGCTGGGCGCAACAGACAGCCGATGGCAAATACGACAGCCGCCTGTGGCAAGACCGGAAATATTGGGACCAAAGCGCGCGCTTCTGGGCGGATCTGGCAACCGCGTTCAAAGATCATCCGGCCATTGCCGCCTATAACCTTATCAACGAACCGGTGCCGGAATTTAAGGCAGGTCTTGCCGAACACAGCGACACAGACACTATGGTGACATGGTACGCAAAGCAGCGCGGCACAACCCATGACCTGCCTGCCTTTTACGAACAGGTGATCGCCGCTATCCGCACGGTTGATCCCTTAACGCCGGTCATGGTCGATTCCGGATGGTACGGCAATGCGCGGAGTTTTGATTACTGGCCGCACGCGCTGAAAGACGCGCGTGTGCTCTATGCCTTTCATATGTACGAACCCTATGAGGCGACCAGCGCGCCCAATATGAAACGCGACATCCCGCATCGATATCCCGGCGTGACTCTGCAATACGGCACCCAGCAAAAACTATGGGACAAAGCCGCCGTCAAGGCTCACATCGATGCGCCCTACGCGTGGGCCGCCAGCCGCAGCGTCCCGGCCAATCGGATCGTGGCCGGTGAGTTTGGCTGCATGCGGCAATGGCCCGACTGCGCGACTTATCTGGAAGACGTATTATCCATTCTCGACGGCCACAAAGCCCATTGGGCCTTCTATAGTTTCCGCGAAGATGTCTGGGACGGCATGGATTATGAACTGAGCCCCACGGTGACACCCGGCCAGTTTTACCGGCTGATGGAACAGGGCAAGGGCCAGCCGTTAAAGCGGGGCGGCCCTCTGTTTGAGATTATCCAGAAACGCCTGAAACCCGCGTCTTAAAAATGTAAGGCACACCTTACATGTAAGCTTGACCTGACATATATCACATGTTAAGTTTACCTTACATCCGGCCCGATGTCTTTTTAACTCTGCTTAACGCGGACGCACAACAGGACACGCTCACATGAAAACGCTCAAACCCGTAACCGAATACACCATAGGCTTTGCTGCATGGATGGTGGCCTATGTCGCCGCCGTCTTTTTCGCGGGCTATTATTTTCGCGGCATGACCCCGCTTGGGCTCCCGCAAGCGCCCCTGCTCTATGCTGTGGCCCTGCTGCCCAGTATACCGATCGGCGGTACCATACTGGTTTTCCTGCGCTTTATGGATCGCAGCGATGAATATATGCGGGCAATCATGACCCGGCGGTTTATTGTCGCCACCGGAGTCACCCTGTTTATCAGCACCGCCTGGGGGTTTGTTAAAAACTATACTGAAATGCCGGGCAGCGGGCTTGATTACACCTACATGATCTTCTGGATCAGCTTTGCGATCATTTCCCCGTTCGTTCGTGACAGCAAGGTCCGCACCGCGTGAAAACCCATCTGAAAGCGTTGCGTAGCGAGGCTGGCCTGACCCAGGCTGACCTCGCCGGAAAACTCGGTGTCTCACGTCAGGCGGTCATTGCCATTGAATCGGATAAACATGATCCGTCGCTGGATCTGGCCTACAGGATCGCCGCCGTGTTCGACCTGCCGGTGGAGGCCATATTCGAGAACCCCCACCGGACGGGTTGAGCCTTATTGCGGCTTAAGGATGAAGCTATAGGTCTGCGGCACCAGCTTGATACGGTACTTGGCCAGAGGCCGTCCATCCAGTGACCAGCCGGTGTCGCCGCCCACCCCAGCTTGCGCCAGATCGATCAGCAGCGAGCCATTGCCGTGCGGGTGGATTTCCGACGATTTCCACGTCCCGCGCGGGTTACGCAGGTACAGGTCTTCGTACGGGAAGGCCAAGGCATTGACCGATAGCGGCTGATCACCGGTGACGCGTACGCCCTTGCCCGCCGCATCGCTTAGGGCCAGCCAGCGCACATCGGTCTTATTGCCGCTTTCCTGCGGGCGGGAATAGTCGTGATACTGGTCGGCGACCTTGCCCTTGTAGAGGCCGATGGCATAGCCGGTCTGCCGATCCACATAAGATTCCTGTGGCCCGCGCCCGTACCATTCGATATCGCTTAAGGACGGTTCGCTGTCGAATTTCAAGCCCAGCCGCAGCGGGTCAGGCAGATCATCCCTCAGCGGCGTAAAAGTCGAAGTAACCCTGACCGCGCCATCTGACTGCATCTGATAGGTGGTTTCCCAATGGACCGCACCGGTGCCGAAATTATAGAGCACCTTCACGGCCTCATTCGTCACCTCAACCGAGCGCACCTGACGTTGTTCGCTGAAGGTCTGCCATATTTTATGGGAGGTCGCGACTCGTGTGCCCTCATCATTATCGATTAAGCCGCGCCAGAAATAGGGTGCCCCGCCCTTAAGCAAGGTCTTACCGCCGGAAGTGTAGGTCACAAGCCCTGTCTTGCTATCGACTTTGAGCGTCGCCGCGGCCGATTTCAGGCTGATGTCGTCGCCGGTACGGGTTGGTTTAACGGCACTGGCCGCCACAGGTTCGGCGTCTGATTTATGGGTGATGAACTGGCTGAAACCCAGCACTGTGCCTGCCGCAACGCCCTTGATGGCGTTAGCCTTGGCCTTGGCGCGCAGGGTGACGATCTGCTCTGAGCCGGGGGCCACTTTCAACATCGGCAGATTGATCGGCACGGGTTGCGAGGTTCCGGCCTTGACAGCACCCGCCTCAAACGTGCCGGTCGTGACCAGATTGCCGTTATTGGTCAGCGCCCATTCAAACTCAAAACCGCTCAGGTCGCTGAAATCATAGCGGTTGACGACCGTAACCTGCCCCGTGGTTGGATCGCCTTCGAATACCACCGGCGAATAGACCTTTTGCAGCTCGTAATATTCCGGGTCAGGCACGCGGTCAGCGTTGACCACGCCGTCGCCGACGACTGAATTGTCACCGCGCGCCGGATTGATATCAAAGCCTGACGCCCAATATTTACGGCCCTTATCATCCTTGGCATGAACGGTCTGATCGACCCAATCCCACACAAACCCGCCTTGCAGCTTTTTGTGGGCGCGGATGGTTTGCCAGTAGTCCTCAAGGTTACCGAGCGAATTACCCATAGCATGGGCATATTCGCACTGGATCATCGGCTGGGTCTGGGTTGGGTCCTGCGCCCAGTCGGCCATTTTTTCGATATCGTCATACATCGGCGCATAAATATCGACGTAAGCGTTCGGCGCGTGACGCTCAACCAGCGTGCCGTGGCCCAGATAGGAAATCAGCCGGCTCGGATCGTTTTTGCGTATCCATTTAGCCGCGTTTTCAAAGTTCGGCCCCGTGCCTGCCTCATTGCCCAGCGACCAGAAGATGATCGAGGGATGGTTCTTGTCGCGCTCAACCATGCGCGAAATCCGGTCAAGGTGGGCCGCTTCCCAGTGTTTTTTATAGCCTAACTGAATCTCTTCACGCTGCGGGCTGCCGGCCTTATCGGCCTTGTCCATATATTCGTGAGATTCAATATTGGCCTCATCCATAATGTAGAGGCCGTATTCGTCGGCCAGATCATAGAGCCTCGGATCGTTGGGGTAGTGCGAGGTACGTAGCGCATTAACATTGGCCGTCTTCATCAGCTCGATGTCCTTGCGCATCGACGCTTCTGAGATGACGCGGTAAGTTTCCGGATCATGCTCATGGCGATTGACGCCCTTGATCATGATGCGCTTACCATTGACCCGCACTTCACCACCGGCGATTTCCACGGTGCGGAAGCCGATTTTGCGCGAGGTGGCCGAGATCAGCTTGCCTTTGGCATCTGTATATTCGATCACCAGACGGTAGAGGTTGGGCGTCTCCGCCGACCATGTTTTGACGTTTTTGATCGTGCCTTTGAGGGCTGCCGCCTTGCCGCCTTTGATCGCCGCCTTGGTGGTCAGCACGGCGGTATCGCCGTCATAAATCGTGGCGGTCACTTCGCCCTTGGCCACCTGTCCGGCAAATTCGGCCTCCAGCGCAAAGGTGCCATCGGTGTAGGTTTTATCTAACCCCGCCTTGACCGTGAAATCGCGCAAACGCGCCTTGGGTTCGGCATAGACATAGACTGACCGCTCAATCCCCGACAGTCGCCAGAAATCCTGATCCTCAAGATAAGACCCATCGGCATAGCGATAGACTTCAATCGCTATGCTGTTGCTGCCCGGTTTGACAAACTTGGTCAGGTTAAACTCAGACGGCAGCTTGGAATCCTCGGAATAGCCAACCTTCTCACCATTGACCCAGATGTAATAGGCCGCCCCCGCCGCCCCGATATGAAGGAAAACATCCTTTCCCGACCAGTCGGCCGGCACCTCAAAATCACGCTTATAGGACCCTACCTCGATCAGATCGTGCGGGATATAGGGCTCGTTCATCGGGAACGGGTACTTGATGTTATAGAACTCCGGTGTCCCGAACTTGCCCTCACCTTGCGCCTGAATCATGCCCGGCACCTGAATCTTATCCCAGCCGGAGGTGTTCTCTTTGTAAAAATCTTTAGGACGGGCCTCTACGCCCTTGGAGAACTTAAAATCCCACGTCCCGTCCAGTGTGCGGTAATAGGCGGAGGCGGTCATATCGCCCTTGATCGCCAGATCGCGGCTCTCAAAGTTAAAGAACGTCGCCTTCATCGGCTCACGGTTCACCGCCACCACCTCTGGCTGCTCCCACTCAGCGGGTGCGGCTTGCGCGACCATGGGCACAGCACCCATAACAAGAACCGCAGCCATAGCGGTGCCGGTGCATAATTGACGAAGTAACATTCTAATTCCTCACCTGAAGCCGTTTTTATTATTTGTACTATAATTAATTGGCAAACCAATTTGCAAGTACCGTCACGCACATTTGTCCGGCAATTTGTAATCGGCAGATGCGCCTACACATAAACCCTTCACGAAGCTCAGGATCAATCGGCCTAGATCTGGCCTTTAAAGCCGAACTCGTGGCTGATGGCGGTCGCCGTATCGCGCACATAACGGCTTAAGGTGTCAATGCGGGCATCATCCATATACTGGGCCGCCGAAGAGACGCTGATGGCCGCGATGATGTGGTTATTCATGTCACGGATCGGGGCGGCCACGCAGCGGACATGGTCTTCGTTTTCATCCAGATCCATGGTGTAGCCGCGTTGCCGATAGTCCTTCATAACCTCAAGCCAGCCTTTAAGATCATAGCGATAGCGCGGCGTCTCGGCGGCTTCGCGCATATAGACTTCGCGCAATACATCTTCGCTTTCGTCCATCAGCAAAGCCTTGCCCAGCCCGGTGTGACGCAAAAGCTGGCGCTCACCGACAATGCAGCGCACCTCGATACGGCGCGTGCCGGGGATCTTATCGATATAGTGAACCTGATGGCGATCCAGCACCCCCAGATTGACCGTGTCGCCGGTATCTGCCGAAAGCTGGCGCAAGTAATCGTGGCTGACGCGGGTGAGCGTAATCTGCTGCTGGGCAGCATAGCCCAGTTCCAGCAGCTTGGTGCCCAGACTATAGCCATCGCGCTGGCTGAAGTTTAAGAAACTGGCTTCCACCAAAGTGGTAGCCAGACGATGCACGGTTGTCTTGTTCAGCCCCAGGGATTTAGACATCTTACCCAGCGTATTGTCGCCCTTGGCTACCCGCGACAGCACATCCAGCCCCTTCATCAGGGTCATGGCCCCGGCCTTGGCGCCCCCTTCGGCGACCTCAGGCTTGGTTTCAGCAGGGGTTTCAGCAGGGGTATTTGGCGCATCGGCCAGAATATCGGTCTTCATCGCTTGGGTCATAATCTACTCCTGCGGCCGGACACTTCGCGTAACGTCTCCATCCGAATACGGCACAGCCGTACACAATAGTGATACAGGCGGCAATTAAAAAAACAAGTTCTTTAAATGCCCGGCGGACATCATCACGGGGTCAGTAATCCACCGCATAGTCCTTGGCGAACTTAGCGCCCGCAAAGGCTTTCTTTTGCGTCCAGTCAAGTGCTGCCGCCGTCCAGAACGCATCCGTGGCCGGCAGGCCCAGTGCCAGAAAGCCTTCGGACGTGATGTACATGCTGCCGTTGTTGGAATACCAATCGCCGAGTTCCGGTTGGTGTCCCGCAAAGCCGATGGTCAGATAGCCATCTTTGGTAAAATTGCCGGGGTTTGAGAACACGGCCTGATGCACCGCAGTCAAAGCCGCCCGCACCTGCCCTTCGGGCAGCTTATCCGGCAATGATTTGCGCCACGCCATCAGGGCCAGAGGCTGAAACGCCGCGGTCCGGTAGGTCAGTGACCGTCCAATCGGCGGATAGGTGCCGGTGGGCGAAATAAACCGTTCCAGATGCTCACAATATCTTTGGGTGCGCTTTTGCCACTTTGACAGCTCGATGTCCGGCTTCAGATTATTAAAGCGCGGCTTGAACCGCACCAGAACCTCAAGAATTTCGAGCAGCATCGGATAGATGACGTAAGAATTGTAATAGTCGAAGTGGAACTTGACCCCGTCCGCGACCCAGCCGTCGCCGATGTACCATTCTTCCATTTTTTTGATAGTCAGATCGACGCGCATCGGGTCCCAGTCTTCGCCAATCGACAGCAGGAACGCTTCGTTCATGGCCGCAAACAGCAGCCAGTTGGTATAGGGTGGCGACACCCGCCTCAAGCCCTTGATCTCTTCGACAATGCGCTTTTTGGTGGTGGCGTCGAGCGGCTCCCATAACTGCTTCGGGGCGCGCATCAGGGCATTGGTGAAATAGGCCGAATCGACCAGAGCCTGACCGTGACCGCGCCACAACAGATAATCCGGACTGTTCGGATCAACCGAATGGACAAAGGACTGCAGGGCCTGCTGCTCCAGCCGCTTACGCACCCGACCCTCGGCGGTATCATCTTCGGGCAGGGACAGCCACGGGGCGACGCCTGCCATCAGGCGCGCAAAGGCCTCCATATAGGTCACATTCTTATCGCGCCCGTCCCAGGTCGGACTGACTTCCAAAGCGAAATTTTTCTTCAGATTCCCCGCCGCCATATTCGACAACACCGGCTCAGCTATCTTTTGCAGGAGCCCGGCCATGTAGGTGCGGTCATCAGCGGGAGCGGCCTTTTTCGCCGCTTCGGCCCCACTTGCCGCCACAACGCCCATGGCCGCAGACCCGGAAATAGCTGCCTTGATCAGGTCACGTCTGTGCATCCGATCCCCCTATTTATTTAAATTGAGGCTTTGAGTATCAAGCCATTTCCGGAACCCGTCGAGGTCACGCACGCCCTGCTGATCCTGCACCCACGCCGCACCGAAGGCGTAATTAATCGCCGCCGGGTCTTTGAAGGAAACATAAAGGCTGACGCCATCGTCCTGGACGCCGCCCGCAACAGTGTCCGGCTTATAAAATAAGGCGATCCCCAGCCCGTCATTGGCCAGTGACTGTTGGCCCCAGGTGGCGACATAGGCCCAGCCCTTAGCATCCGGTGCTGATGTCAGCACGGTCACCCCGTCATGCTTGATCAGGCCGGTGACGAACGGCCCGGACGCCGCCTGCCCCTTGGCGCTGACGTGGGTCAGGGCTGAGCCGTTTTTAATGGTGAACCGCGTCGTCAGGTTCGATGCGCCATTATCAAAGCCTTTGTTTTCCACTTCGGCCACAGCCTGCGCCGGGCCATTGTCCGTGATCTTGACCGAGATGGAAGATTTACCAATCTGGGTTGCCTTACCACCGCGCAGAACCCCGACGCCACCTATGCCGACCGTCTCGCCGACCTTGAAGATGTCCATGCCCCACGGGGCCATGTCGTGATAATTGTCGACGCCTTGCCCAATGGTGTGCAAAACCGGTCCCGGCGTCTTTTTGCCAAAGATATCAATGGCCATACGCTCATCCAGATAGAGCCGGTAGGCCATGAGGTCAGACTCCCAGCCCAGCCCTTCAAACGCAATCAGGCCGTCATGGATAAAGTGATCCGCTGGTACAGTATATTGTTTTTGCAGGTGGAACACGCCGCGTTGCAGGCGCCCATTTTCCAGCACGCCGCCGTCCTGCACATTGAGCACCGCCTGAACCGGCACGGGCGGGCTCTGCACGGTCAGGTCCTTGCCCGGCTTGAGATCTAGATCGGCCACCGCCGTGGCCGCCAGCAGAAACGCGCCGACACCGTAAAACTGGGTATCGTCAAAGCTGACATTTTCCGGCCGGTCAGACACCGGCTGCACATAGCCAAACTTGCCGTCCTCATGCACCGCCCGCGTCAGGGCCGTCCAGCCCTTACGCACCGCCGGTTCAAAGGTCTTGCGATCCAGCAACCCAACCTTGATGCCCCAGGCCAGACCATAGGTGTAAAAGCCCGTTCCGCTCGATTCCGGCAGGGATTTGGTCGGATCAGACAACAGCGACGGCGACCAATAACCGTCCGGTTTTTGGATGGCTATCAGCTTGGCTGACATTTCCTTAAAGACCTGCTCCATCTCGGCGCGGCCCGGATCGCCTTGCGGCAACAGCGGGATCATCCGCGCCAGACCGGCCAGCACCCAGCCATCGCCGCGGCTCCAGAACACCTTTTCGCCATTGGGGCCGCGCCGGTTGAAAAAGCGCGAGTCGCGATAATATAGGTGCTCGTCTTTATCATAGAGATAGTCGGTGACCGCCGTAAATTCCGCCTTAGCATAGTTGGCATATTTCGGATCGCCGGTAATTTGCGACAACTCAAGCCACGCTGCCGGGGCCATAAAAATAGCATCGGCCCAGCACCAGCGCTGATCGCAATCGACCCCGCGCGGATCATAATATTCGCGGTGCTCAAGACCTACGGTCGGCGGAAAGGCCAGTATCCGGTCGAAACGCTCTTTCAGCGGGGCGATCGCCTGCGGCCCCGCGCCATGCTTTGACGCCCACAGATAGGACTGACCTATCACATGCTCATCGGCGTGATAAAACCGGCGACCCAATTGCCACCTATTGGCCTCGCCGCGTGAGATGATGGCGCGACCATAGGCTGGATTGTCGCTGCGGTTGGCCAGTTCAATCAGGCCGACAAACAAAGCCCCCTGCACCCAGCCGGTCTTATCCGGTGTATCGGGTGAGGCATTGGCCGGAACAGAGCCGCCCGCCATATTGGCCAGTTGCCAGTCAGCGACCTTTTCAGCCAGCGCCATGACTTCCACCGGACGGTACGGGATCGCCGCAGACTTTGTCGCCGCACTTTGCGCTGGCTTTGCCGGGGTCGCGGCACTTAGCGTCAGGGGCAAAAAAGCCGATAAAAAGGCTGCCCCCGCAAGCGTTACCTTCAGAATGGATTTCATGCCTGTCTCTCTGTTATGTGTGTGGCTTAGCGCGCACAATCGTTGAGCCTGCGTAACACATGCTGAAATTATCGTCCAGATAAAGAAACGGGCTTCCGGCCACCTCCCAAGGCCACACCATTCATCAGATCACGTCATAAAACGGTTGCGCAACTCTGATATACAGACCCGAAAAATTGATCAGAACACTGCATATTATTGAAAAACAACAATAATTTTTCTGCAAATTAAATCCCGATTCATCGCTTTGTATTAGTGTGCACCGCAACAGTAAGGTTGTTGCGTAAGGTATCATTGCACATGCCAGAGCGTTATGAGATGCAAAAGGCACTCTTTATCTCCGATATTACCGATCAGATCGCACCGATTGCGCCCGATTGCCCCAACGCGGTTATATATGACCTGTTCCGCGATACGCCCGATCTGATGGTGGTCGCCGTGGCTGATGCCGACGGCACAGTGCTCGGCCTGATCGAGCGCCATACCTTCAACCTTCGGATGGCTGCGGAATTTGGTCGCGCCCTGTTTAGCCGCAAGCCCGTCACGGCCATGATGGATGCCGACCCGCTCAGGGTCGATGTGGACACGCCGTTACGCGACTTTACCCGCGCCACCTTGGCCGAGCGTCCGTCGGAGCTTATGCGCGGTTTTATCGCCACTCGCGACGGCAAATATGCCGGTGTCGGCACCTCCCTGTCGGTGCTTAAGGCCATCAGCGCCGACCTGCAAAATGCCTTTGATCTCCAGCAAATTATGACCGACGACCTATTGCGTCTGAGCGCTGAGGCCCAACGCAGTCAGGTGTTTCTGAACACCGTCATCAACAATATCCCGGCCATGGTGCTGGTCAAAAATGCCGACGATCAGCGCATACGCCTGATCAACCGCGCCGGCGAAAAGCTATTTAACGTCAAGGCCAGTGATGTCGTCGGCAAAACCAGCCAGGACCTGTTCCCTGCCGATGTCACCACCCGTATTCTGGCCAGCGACCGCAAGGCACTGGATTCGTCTGAGGCGGTCATCATGGAGGATGAAACCTTCACCGACGACCAGCAGCGTAAGCGCGTACTGCAACTCAAGAAAACCGTTCTGCGTAGTGATAATGGCGAGGCCGACAGCATCATCACGCTCGGTATGGACCTGACCGAGCAGAAAGAGGCCGAGGCCCGCATTGCCCAACTGGCCCACTACGATCCACTGACAGGCCTGGCTAACCGGGCTCTGTTTGCCAACGATCTCGAAAAATCCTTAAGCCGCGTCCAAAGGTCAGGTCGGTCGTTCGCGCTGATGTGCCTTGATCTGGATCGTTTTAAGGCGGTCAATGATTCCTATGGCCATATGATGGGGGATCAGTTGCTGATTCAGGTCGCCGAGCGTCTGCGCGGGTGCGTGCGTAAGGGTGATATGATCGCCCGCATGGGCGGCGACGAATTTGCCGTTATTCAGGACATCACCCGCACTGATGATGCCCAACATCTGGCCGGACGCATCGTCGAGGCCATGAAAGCCCCGTTCAAGGTCGGCGACATGCGTTTCCAGATCGGCATTTCGATCGGTATTGTCATCGCGCCGCAAGATGGTCTTGATCCGCATAACCTGTTGTCACGCGCGGATCTGGCCATGTACCGCGTCAAGGCCGAAGGCCGTAACGGCTGGTGTTTCTTCCGCCCCGAAATGGATGAGCAGCTACAGCGCCGGCTTGAGATGGAACAGGATCTGAGACGCGCTCTGGCCGACAACCAGTTCCAGCTTTACTTCCAGCCCTTGCTCAATCTCGATACTCACGAAATCACCTCGTTTGAGGCGCTGCTGCGCTGGCATCATCCGGTGCGCGGCATGGTCTCACCGGCCGAGTTCATACCCGTCGCCGAAGAATCCGGCCTGATCGGGCCGCTGGGCGAGTGGGTGCTGAAAACCGCCTGTAATGCTGCCGCTACGTGGCCGCAACCGTGGCGGATTGCTGTCAATATCTCCCCGCTCCAGTTCCGGCATAAGTCCCTGCCTGTGCTGGTCAAAAAGGCGCTCAAGGCCTCCGGTCTGCCCGCCAGCCGGCTTGAGCTTGAAATCACCGAAAGCGTACTGCTGGAAAACGAAAAGCAGAACCTGAGCATATTGACCCAAATCCGCGATATGGGCGTGCGCATCGCTATGGATGATTTCGGCACCGGCTATTCGTCCTTAAGTTACCTACGCGCCTTCCCGTTCGATAAGATTAAGATAGACCAGTCGTTTGTGCGCGACCTGCCTCACGACCGCGATGCCTTATCGATCATCCGCGCCATCACCGACATGGCGCAATCGCTGGGGGTGCGCATCACCGCCGAAGGGGTTGAGACCGCGGATCAGATGGAGGCCCTGAAAGACCTGGGCTGCCATGAAGCGCAAGGCTACCTGATTGGCCGCCCCGCACCGGGGATTGAGGCCTATTGCCCGGTGGTTAAGCCAGAAGCCAAAACGGTGGCGGCGTAAAGAATACCCCTCCGTCTGCTCATTTCATTCGCAGCCACCTCCCCACTACGTAGGGAGGAGAAGTTGCTCCCTCCTCCCTACGTAGTGGGGAGGTGGCTTTTTGGCGTCAGCCAAAAAGACGGAGGGGTACGCTTTTAAACCACCTTCCGCCCCCGTGACTTACGGGCTATAGTCCCGCAAAACGTCATGGGGGAATGCTATGTTGGACGCTGCCAAACAACCGTTTTCGGAGCGCCACGCGCTGATATTCCGTGCTGTTATCGGGGTGCTGTTCGGATTGGTTCTGGCCTATATCCAAACCTATACGGACGCCCACCGACCCGAACATCCGATCGATCCGTCTAAGATTACCCAGACCTATATCTGGCACCAGATCGCCTTTTTAACGGTCGCGTTGAGCGCCTTTATCTATTGGGCGGGGGCGGCGGCCATGCGTCGGGGTACGCTGCTGATCTGGGGCCTGATCAGCATGGCGCTGATCGCCGTGATTGCCTGGACACAGTACCAGCAGAACCCGACGCCTTATTTCTCACCGTTCTGGGGTACAGCGACGTTTCTGTTGTACCCGCTATTGTTCATCGCCCATGAACTGACCTCCAGCGGTGATCAGGCCCGCAAACCCATCGCCCCCTACAGCCTCTATTTCGACGAAGCGTGGAAGCGCGGGGTGCAGCTATGCCTGTGCATCCTGTTTACCCTTTTGCTGTGGGGGATTTTGTGGCTGGGGGCGTCGCTGCTCGGCTTCATCGGCTTTGACTGGTTCAAAAAGCTGCTGGAGCAGGAATATTTCAACTTCCCCGTCACCGGGTTGGCGCTCGGGGTTTCGGTGCATCTGTCGGATGTCCAGACCAAATTGCTGGCCAATGTCCGCGCGTTGATTTTGGGTGTGCTGTCGTGGCTGTTGCCGGTGATCGTGCTGGTGGGGCTGATCTTTACGGTCAGTTTGTGCTTTAGCGGCCTTGAGCCCCTGTGGAAGACCAAGGCCGCGACGGCGACGCTTTTGGGGGCGTGTTTGGGGCTGGTGCTGCTGATCAACGCCGCCTATCAGCAGGGCGACGAAGAGCGCCCCGTCAATATCGCGCTCAAAATCGCCGCCCGGATTGGTTGCGGCCTGATCCTGATTTTCTCTGTGCTGGCGGCCTATGCGCTCAGTTTGCGGATCGGTCAGTACGGCCTGACGCCGGCGCGGATCATGGCGCTGGTCGGCGTGATTGTGGCGCTGCTGTACGGGTTCGGTTACGCGGTGGCCGCCGTCATGCCCGGTCGCTGGCTGCGTCTGGTTGAGCCGCTCAATATCGCCTTTGCCATCGCCAAGTGCGCGATTTTCATCGCCGTCCTGACGCCGATCGCTACCCCTGCCCGCCTCAGTGTCAATGATCAGGTCGCCCGCCTGCAATCGGGTAAGGTGGCGCCGGACCAGTTGGACTGGAACCTGCTGCGGTTTGAGACCGGCGTTTATGGCAGCCGCGCCCTTGATACGCTTGAGGAAAACGGCGCCAGCGATGTCATTCGCAAGAAAGCGACCGAGGCCAAGACCATAAAAGAGCGCTATCAACTCACACCGCCCTCCAAATCCGTTAAACCGTCCGCGGGGCAGTTCAAACTCATCGCCCCCGCTGATGGCGTAATGCCCGCAACCTACTTGACGCAGAGCTTCGACATTGACGGTTACGACACACCTCAGTGTGTAAAAACGGCCTCGAAACTGTGTCAGGTGTCATTGATCGATCTTAACCGGGACACCGCGCCGGAGATTGTCATGCTTGATGACAACGCCCTGCGGATTTACGTCTTTTTGGATGACAAATGGCAGCAACAAACGGTCGATTTCAGCCTTAGCGACGCTCAAAAAACGGCTTTTCTTAATGGTGAAATTAAAGTCAGTCGCCCGGAATGGGACTATCTCATGATCGGCGATAAGCTCATCACGCCACACTAACAATCCGATCATTTCTTTATATTCCGAACTGTCCTCCGCATTTAAACCTGAGACAACTGGGCCTAGGTTCATCTTACCCATGAACCCAAAGGAATTTACCCATGCCCCTTATTAACCTTGTTGTTGTGCTTATAGTCGTCGGTGTCCTGCTGTGGCTGGTCAACACCTATATCCCGATGGACGGCAAGATCAAAAACATCCTCAACGCGGTCGTCGTGATCGGCGTCGTGCTATGGCTGCTTCAGGTATTTGGCCTGTTCAGCAGCCTGTCCGGCGTCACCGTCGGCTAACAAGGGTGCGAGCACCCTTGACCCGTTAGTTGGAGCCGGCTGATACGTCAGCGCTCTACAGACTCCATAAGGCCCGTTTGCGCAAACAGTTCAACTGAGCGCAGGCGGGCCTTTATGTCGTGGATCGGCATGGAGATAATCAGTTCATCAGCCTCCGTCTGCGCCAAAAACGCCCGCAGTTTCGCCTTGATGGTCTCAAGCGATCCGACCACCGCATATTTCAGCATATGATCGACCATCGCCGCCTCATCAGGGCTTAACTGCAAACCGCGATTAGGCTTGGGGAACGGTTTGCGGTCATTGCGGCGCAGATTGGCGAACGATTGCTGCATCGACGTATAGAGATATTTCGCCTCATCGTCCGTATCGGCGGCCACCCCCATGATCCCGACCATCGCATAAGGCTTATCAAGCACTGCCGACGGTTTAAACTGGCTGCTGTAGATACTTAAGGCCTGAAACAGATGCTCCGGCGCAAAGTGCGACGCGAACGCATAGGGTAAGCCCAGCATGGCCGCCAGTTGCGCGCTATAGAGGCTCGACCCCAACAGCCAGATCGGCACGTTGCTATTCATCCCCGGCACGGCGATGACCGGGTGGCTTGACGCATCACCGCCCTCACCCAGATAGGCCTGTAACTCCAGCACATCATTGGGGAAGCTATCAACCCCGGCGTCCATATTGCGGCGGAGCGCCCGCGCAGTTTTCATGTCGGTCCCCGGCGCGCGCCCCAACCCCAGATCAACACGGTCAGGAAACAGCGCCTCCAGCGTACCGAACTGTTCCGCAATCACCAGCGGCGAATGGTTGGGCAGCATGATCCCGCCGGAGCCGATGCGGATGGTCTTCGTCGCCTGACCCACATGGGCGATGACGATCGAGGTTGCGGCTGAAGCTATCCCCGGCATACCGTGATGTTCCGCCAGCCAGTAGCGCGTATAGCCCAGCTTTTCGGCAGCTTTCGCCATCGTCGCGGAATTATCGAGCGCCTCACGCACTGTCCCGCCCTCACCGACCTGCGACAAATCAAGAATGGAAAACGGGATCATCACTTACCTCCGATGTGAGCCAGCTCACATCGGGTAAGCGGCACATGACAGATGCCTTATGTAGGAGGTTCGGTTACGATTTGAAGGTTTAGACAGGAATTAAGTCGCAGGGTCACAGACCCTGCACCCGAAACTTATACATCGTTGAAATCGTCAGGCCGCACTCCCTCCTCCCTATGCTTGCATGGGGAGGTGGATCGGCGCGCATGCGACGAGACGGAGGGGGATAGCACTTACGGCCAATTCTCGCAGCCTTTGGCCGCTCGCCCCTCCACCGCTACGCGGTCCCCCTCCCCAGCATAGCTAGGGAGGAGAAGATAAAAAACGCTTTTAGATTCATTATTCAAACCGATGCGTGACCTCAATATCCCCGACAATCGCGTCATTGAAGGCAGCCAGTTCTTCGGCCGGAATCCAGTATTCCTGATGATCACGACCACCGGCATCCTGAATGTCGTATTTTTTGAGGAACTCATTTTTGACCTCGAAGCGCGTCACGTAGCCCACGCCACTGGCGGGGACGTTCCAGTCCCGCGCAATCTTGATCGCATAGGCTTCTGTGGTTACCGGATAAAAGATCGGCTGCTCCGGCAGTCGCGGTGGAAACGCCTTCATGCCCACGGTTTCCATGAGCACCAGTTCTTCCGGCCCTACTGGCCGCCAAAGGGTAGTGGTTTCAGTCATGTTGGAAGCTTAAGCAAGTTTTACCGGAAAAGAAAGAGTCCCCACCACCATCCGGGTACCCCGGACGGTCCCCCTCCCCAACACGGTTGGGGAGGTATAAAAGACAAATCCCGGCGTCGGGCCGCCCCGAGCCGGGATTTGACAATTTACGCCCGCTCAAAAGTACACTGAGCGAAAGCGAAGGACTTTTGAGCGATTAATCCACCACTTCGGCCTTAGACGCGTTCTTGTCCTTGGCTGGGGTGATGTCGAAGCCGATCTTGCCCTCGTCGGTGAGTTTGACGAGGATATGACCGCCGCGCACCAGCTTGCCGAACAGGATCTCGTCGGCCAGCGGCTTTTTGATGTATTCCTGAATGACCCGCGCCAATGGACGCGCGCCGTACAGTTCGTCGTAGCCGTTCTCCGACAGCCACTTGGCGGCATCGTCGGTCAGGGTGATCGTGATGTTGCGATCCGCTAACTGCATTTCCAGTTGCAGGATGAACTTGTGCACGACCTGGCTGATGACATCGGCCTTCAGTTGCTTGAAGCCGACGATGGCATCCAGACGGTTGCGGAATTCCGGCGTAAACAGACGCTTGATCGCCGCATCGTCTTCGCCTTCGACCTTGGCCCGACCAAAACCGATCGAGTTCTTCTGGTTGTCCGAAGCGCCCGCATTTGTCGTCATGATCAGGATCACATTGCGGAAATCGACCTTCTTGCCAACCGCATCCGTCAACATGCCATGATCCATGACCTGCAGCAGGATGTTGTAGATATCGGCGTGGGCCTTTTCGATTTCGTCAAGCAGCACGACCGCATGCGGTTGCTGATCGACGGCATCGGTGAGTAACCCGCCCTGATCATGGCCGACATAGCCCGGAGGGGCCCCGATCAGGCGCGACACGGTGTGGCGCTCCATATATTCGGACATGTCAAAGCGCAGAAGCTCGATCCCCAGAGTGGACGCCAGTTGCTTGGCCACTTCGGTCTTACCCACCCCGGTCGGCCCGGAGAACAGGTAACACCCAATAGGTTTCTGCGGATCGCGCAGGCCGGCTCTTGCTAACTTCATAGCGGAACTCAATTGCTCAATGGCATCGTTCTGGCCAAAGACCACCCGTTGCAGGTCTTTTTCAAGATCACGCAGGGCCTCAGTATCGGAACGCGACACCGACTTTGACGGGATGCGGGCGATCTTGGCGATAACCGTTTCGATCTCACGCGGGCCAATGATCTTCTTGCGCTTGGATTCCGGCAGGATGACCTGCAAGGCCCCGGCTTCGTCGATCACGTCAATAGCCTTATCCGGCAGCTTACGGTCGGTGATGTAACGCGCCGACAGCTCGACCGCGGTTCTGATGGCCGCATCGGTGTATTTCAGCTTGTGGAAGGTCTCATAGTACGGCTTAAGACCGCGCAGGATCTTGATGGTGTCGTCCGGTGACGGTTCATTGACGTCAATCTTCTGGAAGCGACGCACCAGGGCGCGATCCTTCTCGAAGTGCTGACGGTACTCCTTATAGGTCGTGGAGCCCATGCAGCGCAGAGCACCCGACGCAAGCGCCGGCTTGAGCAGGTTGGACGCATCCATCGCCCCGCCCGACGTGGCCCCCGCACCGATGACGGTGTGGATTTCGTCGATGAACAGGACGGCGTTCGGATGGGCCTCAAGTTCTTTGACGACCTGCTTGACGCGCTCCTCAAAGTCACCGCGATAACGTGTGCCCGCCAACAGCGTGCCCATATCAAGGCTGTAGATCGTGGCCCCGGCCAGAACTTCCGGCACTTCGCCGTCAACGATCTTTTTGGCCAGACCTTCGGCAATGGCGGTCTTGCCCACGCCCGGATCACCAACCAGCAGCGGGTTGTTTTTGGTCCGGCGGCACAGGATCTGAATGGCGCGCTCAACCTCGGCATGACGGCCGATCAGCGGATCAACCTTGCCGTGGCGTGACTTTTCATTCAGGTCAACGCAGTAGGCCGCCAGCGCATCGCCGGTAGACTTTTCGCCCTTGGATTTTTCATCCGACGGCGCACCGTCTTCGGAGGCACTGCGCACAGCGCGCGGCTCAGAGGCACCCGGCTTTTTCGCGATGCCGTGAGCGATGAAGTTGACCGCATCATAGCGCGTCATTTCCTGCTCCTGCAGGAAGAAGGCGGCGTGGCTTTCGCGTTCCGAGAAAATGGCGACCAGCACATTGGCGCCGGTGACTTCGTCGCGGCCGGATGACTGGACGTGAATGACCGCACGCTGAATGACGCGCTGGAAACCGGCTGTGGGCTTGGCTTCTTCGGATTGCGGCACCACCAGCGATTTGAGGTCGGTCTCGATATAGGCGTTCAGCGCCACCCGCAGTTTTGATAAATCTACATTACACGCGGTCATGACGGCGGCAGAGTCCACATCGTCAATGAGGGCGAGGAGGAGGTGCTCTAAGGTCGCATACTCATGATGATGAGCATTGGCGTGCCCGACGGCCCGATGAAGAGTATCTTCAAGCGCGCTGGAAAATGATGGCATGTTCAGCCTCCTTAAAGCTGTGATCCAAACTCTGTACTCTTTTTAGTCCTTTATTCTTGCCCCATCGGTAGTTCGCGAAACACATAAGATCTTTTGGGTCTCGGATCGTTCGCTTGCCAAAAACGCGGCCGGAATTCTAAAAACTGTATCTTCGTCTATTACATAGGAAGCGGATTAATCCTTTTCCATAGTGCACTGCAGCGGATGTTGGTGACGGCGGGCCATGTCTACAACCTGCGCCACTTTCGTTTCCGCCACTTCGTAGGTATAGGTCCCGCATACGCCCACGCCGGTCTGATGGACATGCAGCATGACGCGGGTGGCGTCCTCACGCGACTTGTTAAAGAACCGCTCAAGGACATAGACCACGAATTCCATCGGGGTGTAGTCGTCATTGAGGATCAGCACGCGGTACAGCGACGGCTTTTGCGGCCTCGGCTTTGCATCAACAACCGCAAACGGGGCCTGGTCAGGCTTAATGTCGGGAGTCTTCGTCCCGCCCTTGCCCGCTGACGTTACTGCGCCCGCTGACGTTACTGCGATCGTCATCGACTGTGCCATGATGTTAGCGCCCTCAACCTCCTCAAGCGCGAAATCAAACCCGTTACCCGACAAGACTAAACCTCTTTGTTTTAACCATACGCTAACGTCGTTCTTTCAACTTAACGCCACCGACCTGAAGGCCGGATGAACGAAGCGATTTTAGCGCCGGTTGGAAACGTAGCCTAATGAAGATAGTACAAACTTTGAACCTGTTAAGGGGCAATCGCCAATACTATCCCCCGTTACGATCACAGTTTACGCCTAAGTCTTACAAAAGGTGTGCAAAAAAGATTGTTCTCCACATCAGATAGCCAAAGACTAAACGTGCTTCGCCGCCGTTGAATATGTGGATTCTGCCCGATCACTTAAACTTGATCGCAGGTGCAGCATCCTGCGGTCACTCGTGGCCTAGCCATTTTAAGTTGTGCTAACGCTTCGCTCCTTGAGCACTAATAAAAAAAATCCCCGGACGGTTGTTGAGACCATCCGGGGCTACAGCAATTTGGCGAATTGCAGCTTTAAATTTTAAGTGCCGGTCTGATACGCGACCGGCCAATGACCGGCGAATAACCGAAGATTACTAAAACTACTTGTAGGACTGGAACTTCTCAACAGCCGCCGTCATGCGGGCGTTGATCGGCTTGAAGGTGTCTTTGAACGAGGCCGACAGGGTTTCAGAAATGGTATTCATTTCCGACACATAGGCTTCGATCGACGACTTGGCCCAGGACGATTGCAGTTCAATCACTTCTTGGACGCTCTTGGCGCTCGACAGGTTCTTGCCCGCAGCGACAGCGTCTTCCCAGTTCTTTTTGGCGAAAGCGGCGGTTTGGGCGCCAACGGTTTCAACACCCTTGGTGGCGGCCGTCATGCTCTCGATGACCGCTTCGATGTTGCCCTTGGACAGGCTGTTGACTTCGTTGAGCATGCCCAACGACTTTTCAACGCCGTCTTTGAAGGCTTGATTACCCGCAACCGAAGCGCGCTCGACGGTTGATTTGAAAGCTTCTGTACCCGTATCCATGTCAAATATCTCCCTATTTGATGCTAAAGGACTCTTGGTCGAGTCTCAGTCTTACTGGCGAAAAAATATCGCCATAAGTGCAAAAATACTCAGAAACACAACCATTGAAAGCATTTATAACGCAAGCGCACACTGATGTCAAACATTATTGTGCAGTGCACAAAATTCTACGTACGCAAATACCGCCGGTTACCTCACTCAGGATTCCCCCATTGCGGGAGGCCCCTTTATAACCAGCCAAAAGACGCGGCTTAATGCCAAAGGTAGGATTTGTAAAAAATTTTAGTCTGTAAGCGTTTTACGACACGACGCGGCTTCAACTACGGCGCGGCTTATACATTAAGACGACTCACGCCGGATAAGCCTGATCCGGCGCATTAAGGGTTTGTAAGTCATAACGGCGTTTTATAGTAAGCTTATTTACCGGCGGCGCGTACCTCCGCTACATTTTGGGCTCAATTGCGCGTTATCGTGACCATATAGTTACAGGTAGTAAGTTGACTAATCCGCGCCAGCCTGTTGAATTAAGCTTAACCGTGTGGCGGATGAGATCGGGAATCGTGACACGCCTTACTCAAGACATTATTTCCCGATGCTAAAGTTTTTTAATCAGTGCCCGATTTTTTATAAAAAAGGCACAAGGTTGTGGCGTAAATCTAGTAAATAAGGAGCTTGGCCCGTTGCGTATCCTCCCCTCAGCCAAGACGCGAATGTCTCTTGAACGCATTTCGCGTGAAACTACCGTACCGGCCTCAAAAGCCCGTGCGATCGCTGTAGCGCGGCCCCTGCGCACCGCACTGTCCGCGCTGATCCCCACCCTTATTTGCCTGATGATGGTGATCGGCTTTGCCACCGCCGCGCGGGCTCAGGACTTGTCCGAACAAAGTGCGCGTTACGCCGCCATCGTCGTCGATGCCCAATCCGGCGAAGTCTTTTACGCCAGCCGCGCCGATAGTCAGCGCTACCCCGCCTCGCTGACCAAGATTATGACGCTCTATATGGCGTTTGAGGCCATCTCGATGGGGGAATTAAAGCCCACCGATCTGATCACCATGTCGCCGCACGCCGCCTCCATGCAGCCGGTCAAGGTCTGGCTGAAAGCTGGCGACACTATTGACGTCGATTCAGCCATGAAGCTGGTCGCACTCTATTCCGCCAACGATCTGGCCGCCGCTCTGGGCGAAAAGATCGGCGGTACCGAAGCCCGCTTTGGGGCCTTGATGACCCTGCGCGCTAAGGAACTGGGCATGACCCAGACCAATTTCGTCAATGCGTCGGGCCTGCCCGATAACCGTCAGGTGTCTTCGGCCCGCGACTTCGCCATTCTGGCCCGCGCGGTGATGCGCGACTACCCCCAGTATTATGAATACTTCCACATCAAGAACTACACCTGGCGTGGTAAGACCTACTACAATCATAATCCGTTGCTGGCCATGTCTGGCGTCGATGGCATGAAGACCGGCGTAACCAATGCCGCCGGCTACAATCTGGTGGCCTCTCAGGTTAAGGGCAACCGCCGTCTGATCGCCGTCATGTTGGGCGGCGACAACAAATCCCAGCGTCGTGAGCACGTCACTGCGTTGCTCAACACCGGTTTTGACGTCATCGCCCGCCGCAATAAGGGCGAGGAAATCCTCGTCGCCCAGACGGCGTTTACGCAGTCCTTTGGATCGGCCTCAGCGTCGCCCTACACGGTTCTGGCCCGCAATGACCAACTGATGAGCGACGCCCAGTTACGCGACGCCCTGCAAGGGTCGGAAATGGCCAATATGTCTGAGGATGTGCAGCGCCTGAGTTCCACCGCCAATGCTCCGGCTGTGGCCAAAGCGCTGGCCGATGCCAAGGCTAAACCGGTGGCCAAGAAAACCGCAACCAAGGCCAAGAAAAAAGACCCTGACGCCATCTGGGCTATTCAGGTCGGTGCCTTTAAGCAAAAGTCACTGGCTCAGGACTGGACTAAGGATCTGAAAAAACGATTTAAGACCAATCTAGCCGAGGCTGTGTCTGACGTCAGCCGTAACTCCAATGGCTGGTACCGCACCCGCTTTGTTGAGATGACCAAGGCGCAGGCCCAAAAAGCCTGCAAGGCGATCGAAGCCAAGCGGCTCGATTGCATGGTGGTGAAATCCTGATCATAAAAAAGCGCTCCAGTTGGAGCGCTTTTTTTATGCCGCCTGATCGTTAGCAGCGCGGCTTAGGGCCCGTTTGGCGGTGCCGCCCATGGCTTTCAGCCAGCCTGATGCCGAGACTTCACAGGCCTGAATGATATTGAAGCGGCGACGCAGGCTCAGGCGCACGCTTTTCGCCTGACTTTTCAACATCGGCAGAGCCTCGACCAGACTATCCAGAATAAGCTCGCCCACGCTCGGTACTGACGACACAACCCCTTCGAGGCACGCCGTCTCCGGCGTTGTCAGGACGTGCTTATACTGCTCGCCGCCACAGCCGAAGTCGACCCGCTTCACCCCCAGCGCCTCGACGTGCTGCATGATGCGCATAGAGAGCAGAATGCCCGGACTGTAGCGGCCATAGCTCTCCGCATAGGCCGGGAACCAGAAATGCAGGTTATCGCCCTTGATCAGGCAGATCTCAGCCGCAACCAGCCCGCCCTCGTGGCGGAAAACACCTACCCGCAGGCCAAAGCCCTGATCCTGATAGCCCGCCAGGGTCTTAAGCAGGGTCAGGGTCCAGCCGCAGGTAAAGACATCATGCAGGCCTGAGCGCTTATATTGCAGGCGTTTCTGCTCGATGATCCATTCGATAATGGCCGATGTCGCCATTTCCCACGAAAACTCAAAGCCGCCAAAGTCTTTATCGACATTACGAGTACATCTGCCGATATTCTTGAAAAACTTGTGGTGCTCGGCTTTTTGAGTCTCAAGCCACGCCTCATAGCCGTGCGACAAATCGGCGATACGGCGGATGTGATTGGTGGTCCTGGCCGCCGGGTTCATCGGCCCTACCCAGCCCTGAAACACCAGATGCTGAGCCCCCAGCGATTTTAACAAGGCTTTGAAATCTATCTGCAAATCGCGGCGACCGATAATGCCGTGATAATCGGTCAGTGGCGCCCCCAGCGGCTGAATAGTCCGCCCGCGGCGCTGAAACGGAAAATACCCGGCCACCCGGTCGTCCTCATAGAGCCGCGCCACAAACGCCTTGGGCACACTTTGACCAATGGCCATGACATAACGCACATCGAAATAAGGCCCGATCAGGTCGTCGCGCTCGGCCATAAAGCCCTGCCACAGCCTGACATCCTCCGCGCTCAATTGATCGGGCTTAATGATGTCAACACGGGAGTGTTTGACCATGGGTGTGTTTCCGCCGCTTTGATTTGGCAGTCACCTTACGCGAATATGATTAAATCCGGCCTAAGTACCATGGTAAACAAGGCCTTTCATCCTGCGACATATTACCGCCCGATCACCGCCCTGGCGGGCTGAAGGTTTGCGAGATGGCCTGAAACACCGGCAAGGCCTCGCAGGCCTGATGATGGGCCTTAAGGGCCGGACAGGCTTTGAAATCCAGCAGACCGTCATGGGCTTCGGATATAAACCTGAGCGTACAGGCGACCGCAATATCGGCATGGCCGGGCTGATCCCTGAACCAGAACGGCGTGGTCAGTTTCTCACGTTCGGCTTCCAGCACGGCCAATCCGTCGGCAATTTGCTGGCGGCAACGATCAACCCATAGATCGGATGGCGCTGGATGAAAGGCATGCTCATAGAAGAGACTGACCGCCTTATCGGCCAGCCCGGTCGCCAATGCCATGATGTAAAGCGCTTTTTGGCGGTCAGCACCACTTCTGGCCATCAAGGGGGCGGCTGCCCGCTCATCCAGATAATCGATGATGGTCGGGCTGTCGATCAGCGCCTCGCCATCATCCAGCACCAGAACCGGCACCCGGCGTAAGGGGTTATATGGGGCGATCATATCCCCGTCGCGAAAGGTCGACCACGGTTTATGCTCGAAACTTATCCCATACAGCATCAGGGCAATGCCGACACGGCGCACAAAGGGGCTATCATACTGGCCAATCAGGATCATGCCGACCTCACTATAACTATTTCAGAGGCCGCAGTTCGTCCCCCAATCCTGCGTCTTGCATCAAAGTGCGTGCTTCGTCAAATCCGTCGGCTTCGACCAGTATGCGCTTGGGGAACAACCCAATCGAGCCTTCGGTCGCACTGATGTTTCTATCCGCTACGAAATAGGCCAGCCCTGCCGATTTCAGCAGGGTTTCCACATAGGAAATGAGGACCATATTATTGGTGCGGATCAGTTCTTTCACATCCACAACCTAACCTATTGCCTGCGGGCCGCCTATGCGCCTTCACCGAGATGTGACCGTCATGCAAGCGGCAGGTAAATGTCTGCGCGCAGGTCAGCCGCCTCAACCGCTTCCGGATCATCCAGATAATGGAACCGCATCGGCTGATCGGCCACGATCTCACCGGCGTCAATAACCGCGGCATATAAGGCATCTACGCTGGGCTGAATGGTGTCGTAATCCCCCAGATGGCAAAGCCGCGCGCATCGTCCGGCCGGAACATCAATGCGATACAGATCGTCGATCAAAGCCCCCTGCCCGCCAACATCCACCGCCACTTCGGCACGACAGTCTTTGGCAGGTGTTATGCGTGGGTCATCATGCAGATAGCCGTACAGCCCGCGCAAGGCTTCCATCGGCAATTCTGAAAACACCAGTTCAAACAGCCGGTTATAGACCCCGTTCAGTTCCGGATAGGGCCCCGTGTTGCGCAAAGCGGTCAGCGTCAGGGGTTCAGTGGCCACAATTTCAATAACCATTGGGGCATCGGTCAGGTCGGGGCGGCGCATAGCGGCCTCAAGGCTTTGACGGATATCGACCGACCGTCGTATCTGGGTGGCAGTATGGCCGGTTTCGGCCTTAAGGGCGCGGGCCAGCCCCTGAGAGGTCGCGTATCCTGACGCATCAGTCGCCGCCGCGATGGAGCGGTCCAGCGCCGGAACCGCCCGTGCCAGCCGGATACGTTTGATGGTATCGGCAACCGTCTCTCCGGTCATAAGACGATAGATGCGGTGAAAATGAAATGGCGACAGAGCCGCCACAGACGCCAGCGCTTCCAGATCAGGTGTTTCGCCGGGATCAGTATTTTGCAGATGGTCAATCACGCGTTCAATGCGGTCGGCATATATCTGACGTTGGGAAGGCTTAATTGATGACGTCATGGGCGAGCTCCGGTCAATGAACATGACCAAAACCATAGGCCCGGTCAAACCCTGCGTCGTTCCCGATCTTGCTTAAACAAGGGGGCAAGCCCCCTTGACCCGTTAGCTGGGGCAGGCTGACAGTTGAACTAAACAAAAAACCCCTCCGGTTTGCACCGAAGGGGCTTGATTTAGTCACAGTGCTGTCCGCCGCGCCCGGTTAGGGGTGCAGGGACAAGTCCCTGCTTAGGCGATGATCTTAGCGACGACGCCAGCGCCGACGGTACGGCCGCCTTCACGGATAGCGAAGCGCAGCTTCTCTTCCATGGCGATCGGGGTGATCAGCTCGACGTCCAGCTCAGCATTGTCGCCCGGCATGATCATTTCCACGCCTTCTTTCAGCTTCACGATACCGGTCACGTCCGTCGTACGGAAGTAGAACTGCGGACGGTAGTTGGTGAAGAACGGCGTGTGACGACCGCCTTCTTCCTTGTTCAGGATGTAGGCTTCGGCGATGAACTTGGTGTGCGGGGTGATCGAACCTGGCTTACACAGAACCTGACCGCGCTCAACGTCTTCACGCTTGGTGCCACGCAGCAGAACGCCGACGTTGTCACCCGCTTGACCTTGGTCGAGCAGCTT
>DDPE01000087.1:0-2413 GCA_002342035.1 Asticcacaulis sp. UBA2476
GGATGCGGCGGTGGCGCTGCATATCACCCGTGCCCTGCAACGCGATCCGCGTACCCGTAGCGCTAAGGGTAGTGTCAAGGTGGCGGTCACTATCGATGCGAAGGGCCAGTTTACCTCAGCGCGTCTGTTATCAAGTACGGGCGATCCGGAGCTTGATGCGCATATCCGCGCTGTCCTGTCCGAGATCGGTCCCATGAGCCGTGGGCGTCCGCCCGGTGTGAACGGTTCGCTTAACTTCACTATCAATCTGAAACGATCCGCCGGTTAAGCCGCGCGACTTAAAGGAAACCTGACCATGTCTCTCCGTACCTCCCTTTTTGCCGGCAGCGCCTTGCTCCTGTCGCTGGCGGTCACCACACCGGCTCTGGCTCAGTCCAGCGATGTCGGCATTGAAATCCTGCAGCTTCTGGTCGATGAGGGGGTTATTCCTCATGCCAAGGCCCAGGAGATTTTGACCAAGGCCCGTCAGGCCGATGCCGCCAAGCGTGAGGCCGAAGCCGCCAAGACCGCCTCAACGACCATTAACGTGGCCTATGTGCCGGAAACCGTGCGCGCGCAGATCAAGGCTGAGGTCAAGCAGGAAGTGGTGGCTCAGGCCAAGTCCGAAGGTTGGGTGGCGCCCAACACCCTGCCGGATTGGGTGGACAGCATTAAGATCAGCGGCGACTTCCGCGCCCGTTTCCAGAACGAAGACTTCCCGACCTCGGTCATCACAAACGGGATCGTGGTCGAGGGCAACCCGCCGGTGTTCCCGAATGCCGCCGCCATCAACCGCGCCGGTGGCGTCAATATCGCTGATGGCTTCCCCTTGCTGAACTCAACCATCGATCGCCGCCGTTCCAACTACCGCGCCCGCCTCAAGTTCGAGGCTGATATCAATGATAAGGTGTCGGTGGGCTTACGTCTGGCGTCGGGCAATGACAACAACCCGGTGAGCACCAACACCAGCTTTGGCGACTACTTCTCCAAAGATGAGATCTGGATCGATCAGGCCTATGTCAATGTCAAGCCTATCAAGGGCCTGACCCTGACGGCGGGCCGGATGCCTAATCCATTTTATTCGACCGATCTGGTTTGGGATACGGACATCAATCTTGAAGGTCTGGCAGTGTCTGGCGATTATGGCTTTAATGACAGCCTGAAGATCTTTGGCACGGCGGCGGTTCTGCCGTTGCAGGAACGCGAAATCTACGACGACAGCTATCTCTATGCCGCTCAGGCCGGGGTCGGCGGTACGTTTGCCAGCCAGTTCGGATATAAGGCCGCGCTCAGCTATTACGACTTCAGCAATATCCAGAGCACGGTCAATGCGCCGAACTCGCGCCTGACCGACTGGTCCGCGCCGAAGTACCTGTCCAAGGGCAACTCACTGGTCAATCTGCGTACCGATGGCACGACTTTCCTCGCGGGTCTGGCCTCCAAGTATGAACTGATGGCGTTTACCGGTCACCTCACTTACGGCACGGGCCCACGTCAGTACCGCCTCTCCGGGGAAGTGGTCAAAAACCAGGGTCACGACACGGCGGAGCTGCTGGCCCTGGGCCTGCAGGACTCCGGCGATACCGGCTATCAGATCCGCTTTGACGCCGGTTATCCGGTGATCACCGAGCGTAATCAGTGGCGGGTCGCGGCAGCCTTCAAGCATGTCGAAGCCGATGCGGTCCTGGATGTGTTTACCGACTCTGACTTCGGCCTCGGCGGCACCGACAGCGAAGGCTACATCCTTGAAGGGGAATACGGTGTCTACAAAAACTCAAGCGTGAGCGCGACCTGGCTATCGTCGGACTCGATCGACGGCCTGCCGTTCTCGGTCGATGTCCTGCAACTCAACTTCAACACCCGCTTTTAAGGAGGGATGACCATGACCTTTCTCTCCAAACTCGTTGTGATGTCTTCGGCTCTGGCCGTGATCTCAGGTGCGCCGGTTTATGCTCAAACCGCCGCCAAGGCCCCGGTTCAGGCCGCAACCGCTCAGATCGCGCAATTGCAAGCTGATCTGCACCAGCAGACCACAGTCGCCCAAAATGCCCGTCAGGAAGTCGAGCGCCTGCGGGCAGAACTGACCCTCAAGGACGAACTGATCGCCCTAGGGGTTCAGCGCAATGCCGAGCTTTACGCCATCGCGTCTGAGATCGCCGACAAGGGTCTGAGCAAGCGCTCGTTAGAGCCTTTCGTTCAGGCCAGTCGCGTCAAGATGGAAAACCTCAAGCAGTCCTATGAGGATCGTCTGCGCGAAGCCCGCGTCTACGACACCACCCTTGCGCCCAGCGTTCAGGCCCGCATGGAACAGGATCTGGCCAAGCCCAAAACAGATGGCGCGGGTACTCAGTAACCGCGCTGCTGCCCCTGATATGTTCGCCATATAATTTTTGATTACAGGAAGTCTTCCATGTCCCGCATCGCCGCCTCCGCC
>DDPE01000087.1:2428-2708 GCA_002342035.1 Asticcacaulis sp. UBA2476
GCCGCCAGCGTCTCGTCCGCCAGTGTCTCACCCGCTCTGGCCGAAGCGCCCTTCGCTAACATGGTCGGTATCCAGGCCGGACGTATCATTGGCACCGGGCCTAATGCGCAGGTCGCTCAGTGGACCGGTGCCAACGCCCCGGTTATCGGCACGGACGTGGACGGTCGGGCGCTCATGACCATCCAGCAGACCCAGGCCAAGGCCCTGCTTGACTGGGAAGACTTCCGTCTGCAAACCAACGAAGTGCTGGAGTTCCAGCAACAGTCGGCCGACTGGATCG
>DDPE01000047.1 GCA_002342035.1 Asticcacaulis sp. UBA2476
GGGCGGCCCGCCGCGCGTATCCGCATCTGCCCGATACCAAACTGGCAGACGCGAATTCGAATTCTATTGATGGGTGGTCTCAGGCCTGCGGACCGCAAGCCGGGTCATTTTGGCCGTGTCGATCACCAGAACGCCGTAGCGGTCGAGTTCGTCGGCCAGCGCCAACATGTATCCGTCGGCATCGATTGAATGATGAAGGCTGGTTTGCACATGGGCCGCGAACCGGACAAGGCTCAGGACGTAGGCCGCAAGGCGGTGCGTGTCGCCAATGCGATCATCTTTGGTAACCGCATGGATGTGCTCGGCGGCCATATCCAGCAGCTCATTGGCTGTCGCAGTGTCTTCAGGTGAAGGTGTGTTGGTGGTCATGGTCCCCGGCTCCAAATCGTGGATGTGGGGGCATTGATAACTCGTGATATACCACGCGTCAACCATAAACGTGATATATCACGATATTGGTTAATCGGGCATCACGAATCGTTTTCGTGACTAGCCACGATGGGTGTTGCCGTCGCGCTCGCCACAAACGCGAGGGGACTTGAAATTCGCACCTTGATGTGATGGTGTCTTTGCACCCTGCTACAGGGGGCTATAAGGGGCATATAATGCAAAAAACTATGATCAAGGTGGCGGTGCTGGCCGTCGCCGCTGTGGCTGTGACGATGTCCGGCTGCGCAACGAAACGGTATGGGCGTATGACGTCGATGTCATCGGCTGAGACCCAGTATTACACCTGTGAGCAACTGGCGATCGAGGTGTCGAAGGTCGAGCAGTTTGAACTTGAGGTCGAGCGCGGTTCGAAAATCGACTGGAAATCCGTGGCTGGCTTTTTGGGTGACTATGGCATCGGCAATGCAATGGAAAAGAATGAAGCCGTGAAAAGTGCTAAGGAGCGCAAGGCTCAACTTCGCCAGCAGCAGACGGCAAAACAATGTCAGGTTTGATAGCGAGATTGGCTTTGCTCGGCCTTACGGCGGCAATGCTAACGGGTTGTGTTGGCCCGTTGGTAGCGATTGACGATCCATTGACCGCGAAACCCAAGGTCACCGAGATTGAGCTGGTCGAAGGGCCGATCAAGGGGGCTGTAGTTGTCGGCGGTGTCGAGGGCTATAGCTGCAAAAATAAGATCTGGGACCCCGCGCCAACGAATGCGTTTGCCGGAAAGCAATTGCAGATGCAGGCTGAGAAACTGGGGGCCAATGCTGTGTCGGATGTGAAATATTATAAGTCCGGCACGACCTTTCAACCCAACTGCTGGTCAAGCATAAGAGCGACCGGTGTGGCTGTTCGTAGGTAGCCTAGGTGTAAACTGGCCCCGCTGAAATATGCGGGGCCATCTGCTTTTTTGGGGGGCATGACCACAGCCAAGACATCTTCTAGCGGAATATGTTTGTTACTGAGTGGGCATGGAAAAGCCCGCCGAAGCGGGCTGACGGAGATTGTCGGGGTGGACTAATCTTCCTTAGCGAGGTTCTCTACTTCTATGAAATCGGCATCTGGGGTGGGATCAATCTCTGTTTCCCATAGTTTAACGATTGTCTCATAACCAATTTCGGGAAATATAAAGCCTTCCGAAGTCATGCCGCCGTTTCTGAAATCAGTGTCCTTTTGTGTTGTCGGTACAGTTTTGTTTGTGTCGGGATAAGCCGACAGTCCCAGTCGGATGCGCATTGCGGGTTCTGAAACAAATAGTTTGCTAGCCAAAAGGGTTGGTTTTTTATACCCCTCATCCTTTAATTTATCGATTGCCCAGCGGGGCATAAGAACATTTGCCGCGAAGCTATTAGCTTGGCGCTCATGGACTGGCTGAATGGCAGAATTGGGAAATGGTGTAGTTTCTGCACGGTATGCACGCGTGTCCCCTACGCCTTTGCCCAGAAGGTTGCGATGGTATATGTAGTGGCCGAGTTCATGGGCCGCCGTGAAGCGTTGTCGTGTTTCAGCGTGCGTAAGGTTAACAACAATTTTATAATTTTGTCCGCTAATCTTCTCAATCCAACCTGAGATGTTCTCGGATACGGTTCTTCGCTCGAACGCGATGCCAAATTCTTCAATAATGTCAAAGATGGGAACAGGTATTTCGCCAAAATACTGATCAATTATTCTTAGTGGATCAACCATTTAACCTGCCTCCTTTCCTATGTCATCTGCGGCTTGCGTGTCGTCAGTTTCGCCAAGTGATGCATCATTAATATAATCACTATGGCGCGAAAGTACAAGCGGGGCTTCTTTAGCAAGGTATTCCCTGACAAGGGACTCCGCTATTTTCTTGGCCTCAGTCTCGGCGGCCTCCCGTGCGACTGTTTCTGCGCGCTGCTTAACATGGAATGCCCAGACAAAAGCCCCTGCTGCTACAAATAGCGCTAGTAATATTGAACCAAAGGTAAATGCGGTGGCCAATGCCGCAAAGGAGTTGGCAATTTGATCCGCGCTGTTATCAGGTGGTGGCGGCGCAACAGGTGGTGGGGTGGCCTGAATGCAGGCTTTCGTGGCAGCGTCAACCATGCGTGTGCAGGTTTCAACGCTTATGGAGCAGCATCCCATTTATTTCCCCCTGTCGTGTGCAGTTAAAGTTCTATTACAGCCCTTTTTACAACGCCAGCGATTTCGATTGTGATGCTTTCGTCTTCCGGTGGCACGTTGAGATTAATCGGGCCATCCCAAATCGGATTGGTCGATCTGGGCCAGAGTTCCAGCCCCTCGGACGTGAAAGCGACCTGCTTTGCCGTGCGCGACAGGTAATGACCACCAGACATCGAGCGTTCGACAATGACGATATCGCCATGCTTAAATGATGTGATGTGGCTGGATATGACATGCATTAAGGCGCCGGGCGGGATGAGCAGGTTCATCGAGTCGCCTTCAAGGCGCTCATACCACTGATCCGACATGGGGACGCCTGCCACCAGGCTCGCAGCGGCCATTTCGGGTTCGGGTGTAAAGTACCGGTCGACGTCGACCCAGTTGCCGCCGCCGGTTTGATATCTGACAGGCAACACATTTGATAGGGCCGCGCCGTTTGATCTGGGGCCCAGTTTGGCCTGACCCAGCAGCTCCTCAATCGTGGTGCCAACGGTCGCGGCGATCTTATAGAGGCTGTCGCCGCCCATAGATCCGAGATTTTTTTTCATAGCGCTACGGATCGTTGCCTCGTTGAGGCCGATCTCATTGGCAAGCCTTAGAATTGAAAAGCCTTTCTCATCGAAAAGCTTTTTGAGGCGCGCGTAATCATCCATATCGTGAAATATAACGAATTCATCGTGACAATGCATTCGTGGCAGTTCACGCTTGACGTTCGTGATATAACACGACATACCAGCGTCATGAGCACAATTGACGCCTTCCTGAATCGTTGCGACCGGCTGGCCAATGCGGCCGGTTGGTCGGTGAGTACGCTTTCCACGCGCTTGCTCGGAAGCGGTACGCGCCTGAGCGAAATTCGGGACGGTAAAGATATTGGCGTGCGGCGTATGGATCTCGCTGTCTCCAAATTGGAAGAGTTTGAAAAACTCTATCCGGTCGCCACCCCCGAAGGGGAGGTGTCCGAGATTGCTCATCCTATGGCAGGTGCGAAATGAACCGGCGATGGGAGACAACCGGCGGCGAGTCCGCCGGGCGAACTGACGGCGGGATTTCCCCCGCTGGTGAGTCCGTACCGCCCTAGAACGGGAAAACGGGCTTTTGCGGTTATCGGGTGCGGTTGGTTTGGGATGCGCCCGTTAACCATAAATGACTTTATATCAATAACTTAAGGCAAGGGGCCTTATTATGAACGGTGCTTCAAACACCGCGCGGACAATTGCGTCCGCGTGCACGCCCTCTGACGGCTTCGTCGTCAAGGGGCGGGGTACTGCCCAATTAGCGGCGATGGCGGTCGCTATGGTCGGCAATCCGGTTTTCCAGCCTATGCATGAGGCTGAGATGCTGTGGGGGGCGGAAGCCTATGAGCTGTGGTCTCAGGCCGACCTTTCCTATGACCATGTCGTGCAACTGATCCGGCCGCGCAAAGCCGGTCAGGGCGGGTGGGGTTTTTATTTTACGGGCGATGACGGCCGGGTGGTGAGCGCCTGGTGGGCTCTGGTCAACGAAGATATCGACGTTGTAAGCCTGATCGCGCGCGCCAAAACCTATTTCGGGCAGTGCGCGCGCATGGTTGAGGCGCGGGCTGATGAACTGGCCAGCCGGGGATCTACCATCTGGGCCTATGATGTGCGCAGCTTCATGCGCCGCCACCAGATCACGCTTTTGCAGTTGAACAAGAACCTGCAAGGCAACTGGGGCCTTAAGACCATGGGCAAGGCCATCAAGGGCGGTGAGTCTTCCATGGCTTTGCGCACGGCCGTGTCCGCCGCGCTGCGCCGGATCGAAGCCCGCCGGAAGGTCGGCTGACCATGTCGAAGCGCACCGGCCATTTTGCCCGTGAACGGGATGATTTTTATCCGACACCGGAAGGGCCGGTGCGGCCGCTGCTGCCGCATCTGGCGACGGGCACGCGCTTTGTTGAGCCGTGCGCGGGTGACGGGGCGTTACGCGGTCATCTGGAGGCGGCCGGTCATGTGTGCGTCTTCGCCTATGACATCAATCCGCGCAGCACGCGCATCGCGAAGCGGGACGCCCTGACCCATGAGGTGCGGTTGCGCAGCCCCAAGCCGTTCACCTTCATCACGAATCCGCCGTGGAAGCGCGATATTCTGCATCCGCTGATCATGCACCTGTCTGATCAGGCGCCGACCTGGCTGCTGTTTGAGGCCGATTGGGCGCATACGGTGCAGGCCGTGCCGTTTGCCGACCGGTTGCGGAAGATCGTCAGCGTCGGGCGGGTCCGTTGGATCGCCGGTTCCAAGTCGGACGGCAAGGATAACTGCGCCTGGTACCTGTTCGACCAGCCCGACCCGACGGCCGTTTCATCCCAATTTTTCCTACGCCAACCGAAGACCCAGATCGGCCCCGCACCGGTCGAGAGCCTCAAAGCCCGGTCGATCACGCGGGTCTGGGCGGACGAAATTTCCAATAATTTTGAAAGTGAGGTGCAGCCATGACACCCAAGCAACGCGCGTGTCTGATTGCCATTGACCGGTTAACGGTCGACGGCGTTCCGCCCAGTTATGAAAACCTGCGGGTCGCGCTCAAACTGGTTTCGAAATCCGGTGTGTTTCGCCTGATCAACGGCCTTGAGACGCAGGGTTATGTGCGCAGGCTGGCCAATACCAAGCGGTCGATCGAGATCGTTCGGCGGCCGCCGTGGCTCGACGCGCTGGCGGCGGCACCGGCCGTTAAGTCCGATCTGGCGGCCGAGGTGGCGCGATTGATCCGCGTGCACGGCCTGCCTGCGCTGGCCGCCTGCGTTAATGGTCATCTGATGGGGATGGCCCATGACTGAGTATCCCCCGATCTATCGCGGTGAACGTGCCCATGATGTGCACCGTAATTCCAAATTGCGGGCACTAGGGTTTGATATCGTGGTGCCCCGCGCCGTCTTCATCGGTATGGGCGTTATCGACCTGGCTGAGGGCGGATGCCGTCACAAGCTCGGCCCGCGCCGATTTTGCGCCGCAGAGGTGCCGGACGGCCGGGTGACCATGGTGTGTGATCATCATGCGCGCACCGGTCAGTGGCTTCCAGCCAATGATACCGAGGTGATGCCATGAGTATTCATGAGCGCATTGGTCAGTCCGATGAATGGTATACGCCGCGCTATGTCTTTGAGGCTATGGGCGCGCGTTTTGATCTGGATGTTGCGCACCCCGGCTTGGATGTAGTCGACTGGGTGCCTGCTGATCGGGTCATTACCGAAGAGTCCTTGACGCAAGAGTGGGGTGGTTTCGTCTGGATGAACCCGCCTTTTGGGGGCCGCAACGGTATCCGGCCGTGGCTTCAGCGGTTTATGGCTAACGGGCACGGCATTGCGCTGACCCCGGATCGCACATCGGCCGCTTGGTGGCAGGAAGCGGCGCAGGTTGCCGACGCCATCCTGTTTGTCGCGGGCAAGATCAAGTTTATCCGTCCTGACGGTACTGAAGGCAGGTCGCCTGCCAATGGTACGACCTTGTTCGCTAAAGGCGGCCGGGCCGTGTCGGTTTTAGTCAATGCGCAGAATCGCGGATTGGGGCGCGTGCTATTAAGCGATGGGTGGTGCCAATGATCCGCCCGGTTCAACTGTTCATGGATGGGGTCGAAACCCGTAAACCTGCGGCCGCGCCCGTGGTGGTGCCGACCGGGAAGCCCATGACGGCGGCCCATGTCGATGACTGGTGCGCGGTGATTGCTCAGGCGCGCAAGGTGCTGATGGCCCGCGATGTGCCGTACCCGCAGGCTGAGCCTGATCGGGTCGAGCTGAAGCGGCTGGCGGTGGCCTGCGTCGGTCATGCGGTTTTCGGGCCGCGCGGGCCGTCGAATCCGTTCACGCGTCTGATCGGCCTCAGTATGACGGTGGCAGGGTCGATGATCCCGACCTGCCATTACGCGGATATCGCCGTCGTGGTCGAGACCTGCGACCGGCTGATCGCCGTCTGGCGGGAGGGTCGGTCGTGAACGCGGTTTCTGAAATCAAGACCCTGCCTCACAATCTGGAGGCCGAGCAGGCCCTGCTGGGCTGTCTGCTGTTCGACAATAAGGCTTACGCGCGGGTCGAGGGCGTGGCGCGTGGCGACGATTTTTATGAGCCGTTCCATGGCAAGCTGTTTCGCGAGATCGAGCGGCGCATCAAGCGTGGCGGGGTTGCTGATCCTGCCGTGTTGCACAACCACTTCACTGAGGATCGGGCCTATACCGATCTGGGCGGGATTGGCTATCTGGCGACGCTGATCGACCGTGCACCGCCGCCTCAGCGCGCGCCGGATTATGCGGCCGTCATTTCGGAGATGGCGACACGGCGCCTGCTGATACGCTCGGCGCAGGCCATGGTGGTCGATGCACAGACCGTATCGGGTTCGGTCGGGTCGGTGATCGTGCGCTCAGAGGATATGCTGACGGCTGTGGCGCGCGGCGCAGGCGGTGAGACGCATTGGCTAACCGCCGAAGGTCAGGCCGACTATGCGACGGCGGTTCTTGATGGGCGTGAACGTCCGCAATATGTGCCGACCGGGTACGCCGCCTATGACGAAAAATATGGCGGAATCCGCGCGGCGCGCATGCTGATCACCGCCGGCCGTCCGGGCATGGGCAAGTCGGCCGAGGCGGTCGAGCGCACCAAGCGCATGGCGCGGGCCGGATTCGGCGTCGGATTCCAAAGTTTGGAAATGGACAAGGCCGAGATCATCCTGCGCCTGCTGTGTTCGCTGGCCCATGACCCGGCTCTGGGCGATGACAACCCGACCTATTTCGCCGCCCAGCGGGGCAAGCTCAGCACCGTGCAGGAAACGGCGCTCAGGCGCGCCGGGCAGGAGCTGCGCGAGTTGCCGATATGGATCGATGATCGGTCGGGCCTGACGCCGTCTGAGATCACGCCTGCGGTCAAGCGGCTGATACGGGATATGGACAAACGCGGCGTCACACCGGGCATGGTGGTGATCGATCACCTGCATATCGTGCGGCCCGACAATGCCTATGGGTCAAGGGTGGTCGAGGTCGGGGAAGTGTCCGGGGCGCTCAGGGATCTGGCGCGCGAAACAGGGGTGGCCGTGAACGCCTTGTGTCAGCTTTCGCGCGAAAATGAAAAGCGCACCAATGTCGATAAGCGGCCGCAAATGTCTGATCTGCGCTGGTCGGGTGAGATCGAGGCCGACGCCAACACCATCACGTTTTTGCACCGGCCGGAAAAGTACCTGAAGGAGCCGATCGACAAGACGGCGGCTACCTATGTCGATGAGTACGACAAGTACCTCAACGACCTTGATCGCTGGAAAAACCGGACGCTGCTGATCAACGTCAAGAACCGGGGCGGGCCTTCGGATTTCGAATACGAGATCCATTCGTCGCTGCCGCACAATGCCTACTGGGAGTAGATTATGAGTTCACGTCATTCGGGGTTCGCGCTTGAGCTGGAACCCAAGGATTCGGGCCTCACCCCCGCCGAAAAGGGGGTGCTGGTCCACATTGCGCACCGTACCAATTCCGAGACCGAAGACTGCTTTCCGTCGGCGGCCGATATCGGCGTGGTGACCGGCTATAGCGTCGAAACGGTTCGTAAGGCGCTTCAGGTGCTGGAGATCGACGGATGGCTGGCGATAATACCGCGAAAGCGTCCAAACGGGTCGTGGTCATCCAACCTGTATGTGGTGAATCTCGACAAGATCATCGAGCAGGTGAACGCCCAAAAAGCCAAGAAAAAGGGGGGTACCCCAGCTACTAGGGTACCCCAGCCAGTAGGGGAGGGTACCCCAGCCACTGGGGAAGGGTACCCTAGTGACTGGGGGAGGGTACCCCAGCCACTGGGGGACCATAATAATAAACTTAATAATAAACCTAATAACTCTCTCTCTGACGCGCAGGCGCAAGAGCGGATTGTTTTCAGGGATCGGCTGATCGAACTGGCCGGTGATGTGCTGGCTGATCCGGCACGGTCGATCCATGCGGCGAACCCCTACCCGCTGATGGTGCTGAAGGACGGCACGCCCAACTCACCGGCCTGCACGGTCGAAGAAATCGAACAGGCCGTCCAGTCGGCGGCGGCGTGGCATCGCGGGAAGAACCGGCAAATGGTCAACTGGGAACTGCCGGTGAAACTGGCCTGTGAGCTGCGGGATAAGCGGCTGGCTGGGGTGCCGGTCAAGCCGGTGATGGGCGCGCAGGCCATCGCAAACCCGGCGGGCTGGGATGAGGAACAGTGGCGCAAGGTCATCCGAATGGCCCGCCACAAGGGGCACTGGCCGGGCGAGTATGGGCCTGAGCCGGGGGCGGACGGGTCGCTGGTACCGGCGGGGTTGTTGCCGGTTTGGCGCGGTGAGATTTGAGTTTTAGAATTATATTTCAAAGGGTTGCGTAATGGATCAGGGACGTCTCAATCAGTCGGCATGGATGATTATATCCTACAACACCAAGCTGGAGGTCATGGTGGCCCAGCAGCTTATGGCGCGCGGGTTTGAGTTCTACAGGCCCATGACCCAGCGTAAGCGCAGGATTGCCCGTGTCCGCATGGTCGTGTCGACTCCGCTCTATCCGGGGTACATGTTCATCAGGCCCAACGCGGGTGAGCATATCGGGTCGGTGGCAGGGCTTATCGGCATGACGGCCTACTTCACCCGTGGCGTGACTGACCAGATGATTGAGCGGCATAAGGCCTATGAGGTTGACGGGTTCATCGCCTGTGTGTCGGCTCCTGGGCAGGCTGGTCACCGCGTCGGGGTGGGTGACAAGGTGCGCACGCTCGATGGTCTCATGGATTTCGTGGTGCAGGAGGTGCTGCCTGAGAACCGGGTCGCGGCGCTCATGCGCTTCATGGGTGGCGATGACCGGCCCGTGATCATTGATCTGGCCAACGTGCAGAAGGTCACCGATGAGGATACGCCTAAGCCCTCTCAGCCCAAGGCTAGGGGCACGGGTAAAAAAAAGAAGCGGTGACCTATGGGCTAAACCCGAATCGTGTGGTTTAACTGGACGTCTTAACCGGTGCCCTTGGCACTGAACCGCACGGCTACCCAAAGTGGTACGTCGTGCGGATGCTTTGGAGGCGGGACGCTTCCGATTGCTGAAATATCCTTACAATTCAAAGCCTTTGTGTGCCTCGCCATACATTTCGCGGGTCCTTCCCCCCGATCTGGGCCCTATGCGGTGGGTCAGAGCGCATGAGTTTTGTAGTGGGGCAGTTAAGCAAAACGGTTAAGGGTTAAGCGCCCTTGTTCATGGAAAAGGTCAGTTAAAACAGTAAGATGAAAAAGTCGGCGTTTGCATCGTTGTGCCAAGTGTCCGCCCCGATGGTGAGTAAATACATCGCGGCGAACCGTTTGGTTATGGATGGTGATGAGGTCGACGCCGAGGCCAGCCTTGCCGCGCTTTCGGGTATTCTGGATGAGGGCAAGCGACTGACCGCGATTTCGACGCTGGCAGCGATGTCATCAGGTGGACCGGCAGCACCTTTGCCGGTGGCTGCGCCTATCACCAAACCCAGCGCACCATTGGCACCGACGGCCAAACAATCCCGCGAAGAGTGGGACGCCAAGCTTAAGCAGGTGGCCTACATGAAAGAGGTCGGTGAACTGGTTTCGGTTTCTGAGGTGCAGGAACAGGCTTATCAGGCTGTCGCCGCTGCCCGTGAAGTCTTCGCCAATGGCAAGCGCAAGGTGGCCACGGAAATTTGCCTAAAGTTCGGTATCTCGGCTGAGCGTGAACCCGCCGTGGTCAGGGCTTTAAATGACCTGTTTGAAGCGGTTATGGGCCGGTTTTCCGAGGTTTGCACTTCGATGGCCACCGCCGACAGCACCGGTGGCGTTCCGGTTGTCGGCAGTATGCCTGCCGAACAGGAAAGCCTGCCGCTTTAAGCGAGTATGGCGCGCCCCCATCGGCTTTTCGGCCTCGCCAGTTCGGCGTTGGCTCTGTTTGGTGCGCTGGCTGCGGCCGCCACGCCCAATATTGCCCGCTCGACGGCGCAATGGGCACAGGATGATCGTTGGGTAGCTGCTGAATCCGGTTCGGCGCGGCCCGGTAAGTGGGAAAACGAGAATTCCCCGCTGGCGATCGAGCCGATGGAAGCGCTGAGCTTCAGCCATCCGTGCACGTCCGTCACGGTTTCGGCGGCGGCCCAGCTCTTCAAGTCCGAAATCGGCGTCAACTGGCTGGGTTCGACCATATGTGACGATCCATCGACCTTTCTGGCGATGTTTCCGACCATCAAGGAAGTGCAGAACTTCAACAATACGAAGTTCCAGCCGACCGTCGATGTCACGCCCGCCCTTCAAAGGCGTGTTCAGGCTTCTGTCGAGCGCTCACGGTCGGGTTCAACCAGCACCTTCAAGCGATTTCGCGGCGGATATGCGCTATTTGTGGCAGGGACGTCATCGACCGAGCTTCAGGCCAAGTCGATCAAGCGGTTTTGGTGTGACGAAGTCTCAGAATTACCGATGGATGCGGGCGGCCGTGGCGATCCGCTTAAGCAGATCTGGGCGCGGACGGATGGTCAGGATGAATTCAAGGGCCTGTTCACGTCAACGCCCGGTGTTCTGCCCAACTGCCGGATTACTGCGCTCTACAATGCGGGTGACCGATCGAAATACTACATCCAGTGCCCGCATTGTTCGTGGTTTCAGGTCTTGTACTTCGAAAACATGGTGCCGCCGCCGGTTGCGGGTGGCCGGGTCACTTTCCGGTGCCTGAACTGCGAAGATCTTATGGATGATGTCCATAAGCGCCAAATGGTGGGCAATGGTCGCCGCTGGATTCGGACTTATCCGAGTGAGAACCCGGATAACCCTTCCCCGCCCGACTGCTTCCCTCCGTCAGAGTTCATGCACTGGCGTGAACGGCCATCCGAGGGCCGCAACCCGTCATACTGGGCATGGCAGGGGTATTCGTTCTTCAAAAACTGGTCTCGTTTATGGGGTGAATACGAAACCGCCGTGGAAGAGGTCAAATCTGGCCGAGATCCCGAAGCGCTGAAGGTGTTCAGCCAGCAGAAACTGGGTCTGGCTTATGATGCGGCCAGCGAAGCGCCGGACCACCAGAAGCTTTTCGAGATGCGCGGCCGGTTCGTGAAGCGCGGCGTTATCCCGGCCTTCACCTGTCAGACCATTTTGTCGGTCGATATTCAGGGCGACCGGATCGAGTGGGATGCCTATGCTATCGGCCCTTGTCTGTCTCTGGCCCGCTTCGACTGGGGCGTGATCGAGGTTGACCCGCTTGATGATGATGCATGGTTCCAGCTTAACGACGTGATCGGCCGTCGCTGGCCCGGTGAAGCTACCGTGGATCTCGGTTTCGATATTGTAGGCATCGACTCCGGCGGCAAAAAGGGTGTGACCGAGCGGGTTTATCGTTTTGTGCGTAACCGTCACAATGTTCTGGCCCTCAAAGGTGTTGGTGATCCGGATGCGATCCCGCTCAATAAGGGCAAGCGGCAGAAGTTGCGCACCAACACCGGTTATGTGTCGTGCGACCTTTGGCTGGTCGGGGTGTGGGGCCTGAAATCGGTCATTTACACCATGCTCGATAACAGCCTTCAGGCCGATGGCGAGCGTATGCCAAATGCCATCTACAACCCGTTCGACGCGACGGCTGAGGATTTCAAGCAATATGTTGCTGAGGTGTTCAAAAAGCCAAAGTCGATGCGCGCCGGGGTGAAAGGTTGGTGGGATCGTTTGCCTGGTCAGGCCAACGAACGGCTGGATCTGGCGGTTTATGCTCGCGCGCTGGCGTGGAAACTAGGGTGTGAAACCCGAACACCCGCCGAATGGCAGGAGCTGCTGCACAAAAGGCTGAAACAGCCAGAGGCCGAACTGCCGCTATTTGCGGCGGCTGACTTTTCTAAGCCCCTGCCGGTGCCAACCACGGCCGAAAACCCCGGCTTGAAACCCAAATCACTATTTTCCGGAAGGACCAAACTCTGATGGCGTTTAGCCCTGAAGATGAATTGCTGCTGGCTGGCTTCAAGGCCGCCTACGCCAAACTGATTTCCGGCGAGAAGGTCGCTGAGACCCGTTCCGCCGATGGTCGCCTGATGCGCTACCACCAAGGCGACACAGTCCGCCTGGAAGAGGCAATCGAAAAGCTGGAAGCCGCCAAGTCCAGTAACGGCTCCGGCCGCCGCGGCGCGTTGCGTTTCACAATCTCCTGACACGAAAGGAAAATCTGTCATGACTAAAACCTCTCACCCTCTCGGCTTTTTGCGTGCTCAATTGGCGTTTGCTGTCGCGACCCTTGCCGCTCTTGACGGTATCCCAGGTGCGCTGTCGATCTCGACCTACCGACGGATCAACGATTCCGTTGAGGACATGAAAACCGAGCTGGAGTTTTTGGAACTTCAATTTGAAGCGGATACTGGTGCTGGATCTGAAGACACTGCCGACAGCGTTGAGGGAAAATCAGACACTGATAAGCCTGTTAAGCGTGCCGGAAGGGGGGCTGCGAAAGAGGTTGATCCGGCGACGGAAAGTGAGCAAGCCCCGGATGCCGACGATACCAAACCTCTGTTTGACGAAGACACCAAGGCCTAATCGAAATGGCCGCAACTCTGCGCCGCCCGCGTCCCGGCCGCCTGATGGCGGCCCCTGCGCGGGCCCGTTCACGCGCCTCCACGGCTACGGGTGAGGGGCAGGTTTATGAAGGTGCCCGACGTGGGGGCACGTTCATGGCGGGTTGGCCGACTCGTTTGCAGTCGGCCGATCGGGATTATCTTCCGGCCCGTCACGGTGTTGTTGGCCGAACGCGTGACATAGCCCGTAATGACCCGATTGCGGCGTCTGGCGTATCGCGCAAAACGAACGCGGCTGTTGGCCGGGGTTGGCGGTTTTCGTCAAAGCCGAACGCGCGGGCTTTGGGTATTTCCCCTGAAGCGGCGCGTGAACTCGGTCAGATCATCAATACCGAATGGTCGATTTACGCCAATAGCTTCGACTTTCTGGTCGACGCTGAACGGCAGGGTGGCTGGGGTCAATTGCTGCGCATGGCGGCTAATCACCTGTCGAAAGACGGTGAGGGTCTGGCGCAGGTTGACTATGCCGATGATGATCCGTCGGCGCGTTATAAAACCTGCCTGCGGATGATAGACCCTGATCGGTTGTCCAATCCCATGGGGCAGCCAAACTCAGATACCTTGCGCGACGGGGTTGAAAAGAACGGTCGCAACGTCGCGATCGCCTATCATATCCGTGAACGCCATGCAGCGGATATAGGCATTTCCGACAAGGGGCTAAAGTGGACGCGTCATCCGCGTTATTCGACCACGCTGGGCCGCCCGAATATCCTGCATTTCTTCGACCGTGAACGGGCGGGGCAATCGCGCGGGATATCGAAATTTGCGTCAACTCTGAAGGCATTTCGGGGCTTCAACCGCTTCACTGATGCCACCATACAGGCCGCGACGGTCAATGCCCTGATGCTCGGTTTTATCAAGTCGAACGCAGGGCCTTCAGCGCTAAGCGAGTCCTTTAGTTTCGACCAATACACGCAATACGACGGCGACCGGGAACAGTTTTACGGTAAAAACCCTATTACCTTGGGCGAAAGCATATTGCCCGTGTTGGCGCCCGGTGACGAGGTCAACCTTCAGACAGCCAGCAAGGATGTTACCAGTTTTGAGGCCTTTACGCGCTCAATCATCCGATTGATCGCCGCAGCGCTGGGCGTCACTTACGAAGAGATCTCCATGGATTATTCGCAGACGAACTATTCGTCTGCACGGGCCGCCATGGTGCACGCCTGGGCCGAGATTGTGTCGTTCATGTCGATCATCGAAACCCAGTTGGTGAAGCCATTTTTTGTGGCCTGGCTGGAAGAAGCGTTCGACAGTGGCTACATAACCGCCCCCGCCGGGGCTCCAGATTTCTATGAGGCCATAGACGCCTATGCCGATGGCCGCTGGCTTGGGCCGGGCCGTGGCTACATCGACCCTACAAAGGAAATTCTGGCCGCCGCTGCCCGTATTGAGGCCGGTATTTCGACACTGGAAAAAGAATGTGCCGAACAGGGCGAGGATTATGAAGAGGTTCTCGACCAACTCGCACACGAAAGCCGGATGAGGGCCGACCGTGGCCTGTCTGGCACGACGGCCGCCGGCAGTGTCGAGGGTGTGGTCGAGGCCGGTGCGTCATCTGGTGGTACCCCTCCGGAAGACCAGCGGCCTGAACCCGCAAAATCGGCAACGTCGGTGCTGGCACGCGCCGGTACGGCTATGAAATCGGCGCTGAGTCGCATCGCGGCCTTCGCCAACACTCCCGAACATGAGGCGTCGCTGGATCAGCGGCCGACTTCGGCAAGGTAAAATTCCATGAGCAAAATAACGCCTCTGGTCACGCGGTTCACGCGTCGGCCCCTGTTGTTGTACCCGGCTGCTGCCGAACAGATCCTTTCCAACTTGCGCGAGAATGATCCGCGTGGCTTCGCGCGCGAGGGCCGTCTGGACGCCATGCTGCGCAAAATCGGGCTGGGACGTAACCGTACCTCGGCCATGGATGACGACTATGGCGATGCCGAACCAGAGCGGCCGTCCTGCTACACGCCGCTGTGGGCCCAACAATCCATGGGTGAGCCCGAAGATGAGGGCTTTTGCTGGTCCTTGTACCGGGGTGTCGCCATCATGGAAGTGGCAAACGCCCTGACCGATCGCGGGGAATATTACTGCGGTGCCTGGTATCATGGCTATGACACTATTCTGGCCGGGCTTCAGACGGCGTATGCGGATAGCCGCGTTCAGGCCATTTTCGTCCGTGCATCTTCGCCGGGCGGGGTTGTCGCGCCGGGACTGCCGGAACTGGCCGCATGGATTCGTGAGAACCGCGCCGCGGCGGGCGGTAAACCGATCTGGTTTTACTGCGATATGGCCTGTAGCGCCATGTACTGGATCGTATCGGCCGCTGACCATGTGTCGGCCGGTGGCGTTGGCCTAATCGGATCGATCGGGGCGGTTTACACCCATGTTGACTACTCCGAGGCCTATGCGGCTGAGGGTATCAAAATCGAGCCCATTATATTCGGGGCCGAGAAGGTCGCGGGCGCTCACTGGGCACCGCTGAGCGCCACTGCCCGTGAAGATCTTCAGGCAGAGATTGATCAATGTGGCCGTGATTTTGTCGCCGATATTTCGCGCGGCCGCCCGCAGCTCAGTGCTGAAACCCTGATCGGTACGCAAGCCCGTGTGTTCATGGGGCAGCACGATGAACCTGAGCGTTCGGCCCTGTCCATCGGTCTTATCGACTCCGTCATGACGGAACAGCAGGCCTTTGAGGCGTTGCTGGCTTCCCTTTCCGCATTCCCTTCAACCGCCCCCGCTGGCCCCTTGGCCATGCATACACAGGAGACTGACATGAAACTTAAACTTGCTGCCAAGCCCGCCGGTAAAAAGGCCGAGGCGGAAGCTGAAGAGGCTGCCGTGACGCCGCCTGCGGATGGTACCGCTGAAGAGGAAGCCGATGAGGGTGAAGGTGATGCCGATGGCGAAACTGAAGCTGATAAGGCCGCTGGCGCGGCTGGATCTGACTCTGGTTCGGAACCTTCTGCCGCCGCCGAGGTCGCACGCATCTCAGGCAGCGCCGAAGCCCAGAAAAACCCGGCGCTGGCATTGAAGGCCATCAATGCCGGTATGACCTTCGCCCAGTTCAAAGCTGTGTCCGAAGTGGCTGGTCCCGAAGCCAAAGCCAAGGGCCCGAACGCCCTGCGCGAAGCTATGGCCGGTGTCAAACGTGTTGGCGCCGACAGCGAAGACGGCGGCAAGAAAACGGCCGGTAACGTACTGGTCGAAAACGCCCGCGCCCGCGCTGGCAAGTAAGGGCACCTCGGCCCGCCCATTCCTGTAATCACCTAACCTTAGAAGGATAGTCGTCATGGACGTCATCAAAGTTGTTCGCCCTAAAACCGAGGGGCACCTGATCGCACATGAGTACGATCAGAATTTCACCCGCGAAACGGTGGCGAAAACGGCCGTGGCTACGGCCCAGTTTGCTGTTCTTGGTGCCGTGGCCAATGTGTTTGAAGCCATCGATTTTGCGGCATCTGATGGCTCGCAGAACGCGGCGGCAATTGCCCTGCGGTCAGCCAGTGACACGGAAGAAAAGGTACTGGTCCTGAAAAACGGCCCAGCCATCGTTCGCGCCGAAGAGTTGGTCTGGCCTGCGGGTGCCACGACCAATCAGAAAAATGCCGCCATCGCCCAGCTCAGGGCGCTGAACATCAAGGTCGACGTCCAGTAACCGCCCCTTTGGGGTTCCGGGGGCGGCCGGATCAACACACCGCTTTTTCTCAACTCAGTTCCGAAAGGTTCAACTATGTCCACTACCGTAATTACCGACAGCGGTGAGTTCAATTTCCCGTTCACCGGGCTTGATATGACTACCGCCATTAATACCCTTCCCAGCCTGTGGGGTGCGCTTCGTGCCCGCATGTTCCCGGCTGAGGCTCTGGCGACCAGCTATGTGCGCATCGATATTTCGAGCGATGTGATCTATGCCCTGCCGGTTGGCAAATCGATCGCCCGTAACGGCAGCGCCGAAGGCCGCATCATCGAAGTGCCGTCGATCATCCACTATGACAACCTGACGGCCAATGACATCAAGAACATGCTGGCGATGGCGTCGCGGTCTGGCGACAAGGCGCTGGAGACGATGGCGAACCAACTTAATAAGAAACTCGGTCTGTTTAAGACCAAGTTTGAACTGACCCATGAAATCATGTGTACGTCGGCGCTGAAAGGCATTGTCACCGACGGCGCAGGCTATGAGATCATCAATCTGTTCACGGCCTTCGGTGTCACGAAAAAGCAAGTGTTCTTTGACCTGGCTGATGCCACTACCGACATCAAGGGCCATTGCCGCCGCGTTCGTGACCTTATCGTCAAGGATCTGTCGGACGAGACCATGACCATTATCGAGGCCGAGGTCAGCCCTGATTTCTTCGATGCTCTGACGCAGCATGCCAAGGTCGAAAAGTTCTATCAGAACTCAGAACATTTCCGGGCGCTGGCCAATGTGGGGCAGCAGCGTGAAGGTAATTATCGTTACCGAGAGTTCCTGCATGAGAACATCCTGTTCAAGGAAAATCCGGCGATTGTGCCGTTCAAATCCGGCGCCGCCCCGCTTATCGCGGCTGGTAAAGGGCATGCTTACCCGGCGGGGACGCGCGACTCCCATAAAACCTTCATCTCGCCGCCTGATGACATCAATGTTCTCAATGGCGGTGCCGCTAATCCGGATGATGCGATCCACATTACGGAAAAGCTGCTGGATCACGGTGAGGGTATTGAGCTGAAAGGCCAGATGAATGCCCTGCCGTTGTGGAACCGTCCGAAGCTGCTGATCGAACTTGATCAGGCTGACGGCGTGTCCACCGCCGTTTAATCCGCGTTCCGGGCAACTGGGGCCGCCTTCGGGCGGTCCCGTCTTTTTCCAATTGGAGGCGAAGATGGTGAAGCGGATTTATCATAAACCGACCCTTGCCCATGAGGGAACGGTACCGGCTGAGGCGGATGTGTCGGACTATGCCGGTGAAGACGTCGGCGTGATCTGGCTTGGGCGCGGTGATCGCAAGCGCTCGGTGGGGCAGTTCCTGATGGTGCCGGAAGCCGAGGCCGCCCTGCTCGAAGGTCAGCACAAAGTGCGCAGGGCATCGGCGGCTGAAGTGGCGGCCCACTCGGAAATCTGATGTCATATTTCGAACAACGCCGTCAGATGCTGGAGGTCGATTATGCGACCTTCGGTCTGGATGCGCACTGGCAGGGTCAGCCCTGCCGGGTCATCAAAACCCGCAAGAATGAGGTTGATGGCTTCGGCGGGTCGCTGGCTCGGTCGGATTGTGACGTTTTCAGGGTGCGGCTTAGTGAGCTGGCCCGCGCCGACCGTGGTGATGAGGTCACCTTCGGTGACGACTTCGCTACCGCTGAGGTCTTCACGGTAATTGATGAGCCCTATCTCAGTGACGGCGACGGCGACGAATGGATCTGCCGCGCTGAGAAATCAAGCCCGTGCGGGTGAGTATTAAGGCAGGTAGACCTGCCGTCCAAAAGGGGTTTGAGGATTGGCTGGCCAAGGGTGTTACCCGGTCGCAGCATCAGCTTTCCGACTGGATGAAAACGACCGTCGATGAGGAAGCGCGCCGCGCCGGGCTGGGTAACAAGCTCGGTAAGGCGACACGGCGTACGGTCTATCCGCGTAATCGGGATTCGGTCGATGCCACTTTGTTTTTCGAGGCACGCCGCAACACCAATGCGCCTATGCTGTTCGACGTATTCAACCAGGGCGCCACGATCCGGTCTAAGAACGGGTTTTGGCTGGCTATTCCGACCCCGGCCGTCGCTAAGGGGCGATACATGAAGCGGAATGGTCGCAGTGGCCGGGTGACGCCCGGTGACTGGGAACGCGCCACAGGCATCAAACTACGGTTCATCTACCGCCGCGGCAAGCCGTCGTTGCTGGTCGCCGACAATGTCCGCCTGACTGGCCGAGGTTATGTCCGGCCTATCGGCGGTATCGGCCGAAGTGCTGCCGGTCCCAACACCCGTCTTGATGGCCGTATGTCGGCCGTCATGTTCATTCTGGTCCCACAGGTCACTATTCGTCGGCGCCTCAACTGGCAGGCGCTAGGCCGTCAGGCGCAGGCGCACCTTGCGGATCTGCTGACCGCTAATCTCTACAGGTAATCATGGCAAGCATACGCGAACAGGTGGTGCGGGCGCTCTTTGAGCTGCTGCGCGACGGACTGACGGCTGGTGGCCGCCGCTCCGATGTGCAGCGCAACCGTGACCGCGCCCAAAAGGTTGCCGCGCATGGCGACGTCATTGTGCGCGATGGTTTACCCGGTGATCCGGAAATATCGATGTCACCGCGCAAGTATTTCTACAGCCATGAAATCCCGATTGAGGTCGCATTTGACGCTGCCGATAAGGAAGGCGGGCTGGATGCCCTGCTGTCTCGCATCGGTGGCCTGATCAAGGATGACCCGACGCTGGGCGGGTTATGCATCTGTATCGAGCCTACGGCCCCGAATGTCGACGTCATCGACACTAATGGCGCGACCGGTGCGCGCTGGGCCGATTTTTCGGTCATCGCCAACTACGTCACCGACTGGCCCCTCTAACCCCACTTTCATTAAGGAGATCACACATGGGCAATCGCGCTCAGGGTATCAATTCGGTCATGGTTCTGGGCTTCCAGACCGAATTCAAAGTTGCCGCCGCCGCTGCCGCTTTCATTCGGATGGCTTTCGATTCCGATCAGGTCAGGGGCTCCGCGCCTCTGATCCCTGATCCTGTACTGGGCCGGGGCCGGGACGGTGCCGACCCCCTCACTGACGCCAAGGATGTGACGGGGGACGTATCCGTGCCCGCCGAACCGCGCACCCTGGGGGTCTGGCTGAAGCTGTTTTTCGGTGCACCGGTATCATCGGTGGCCACATTGGCGGCGTCAGGCACCCTCAAGTTCAGGGCGCAACCGGCCGGAAACTCGACCTTCGCTCTCAATGGCGTTGTGTGGACGTTCGTAACGGCGGCCCCGGCTGGTCTGCAAATTCAGATTGGAGCCAATCTTGCCGCGACGCTGACGGCGGCGGCCACCGCCCTCAATGCCTCGGCCAATGCCGAGGTGGCAAAATGCACCTATGTGGCATCAGCGGATACCCTGACCATCACCTTTGATACCTTGGGTAAGACCGGCAACACGTTCACGCTGACGGCTCAGAAGGCTACCAATGCCCGCGTAAGCTGGCCCACGCTTCGTGGCGGCGCCTATAAGCACACCTTCCATTCCGGTGCCGTTGCGCTCCCCGCTGCGACGATTGAGGCTGGTAACCCTGAGATCCCGTCTTATCGCGGTAAGATCGGCGTCATGGCCAACACCTGGCGCATGAACCAGTCCCGTCAGGGCCGCCTGGTCGCGACCATCGGCTGTATTGGCTATGATGACCGCGAGTCGACTCCGACTTCGATTGTCGGCACCGAAGATGTGGTCGAATATGAATACAGCGATGTGCTGGTTCAGAAGGACGGTGAGTTCCGCATCGATGGTGAATTGGCTGGCGATGTCACGGCGTCTGACATTACCATGTCAAACGGGCTGGCGATTGTTCCCGGCGTTGGCAATGGTGGTTTGATCAGCGGCATTGACGTGGGTGAATTCACGTCCCTGACTAACCTGACGCTTAAGTTCTCAGATGAGGAATTGCTCTGGAAGGCCCGCAATAAGGTGCCTATGGAAATCACTCAGCGCTGGGCGGGCCGCGCCGGTATGTCGCTGGCGATCATCCAGCATCGCGTATTCCTGCCAGAAGAAAGCCCTGGCGTTGCAGGTACGGGGAGTCTTGATATTCAGTTTGCCGCGCAGGCTGGCCGCGACCTTACCTTGAACCGTAAGGTCACCGTCGAGCTGGTCAACGATGTGGAGGCTTACGCTTAATGTCGTTTGCCTTCAAAGTTCTGGTCGACGAAAAATGGTTCGACCATACCGACGACTTGCCCAAGGGCGTTCGCCTGCTGATGAAACCGGTCGATGACGACGCCAAGGATATGGCCACCGAGTTGTTCCATGAGCTGGCCCAGTTCGACGGCGAAAAGGTCGATTGGGAGCATCCGGATACCATTCGGGCCGGGCGGGCTTACGATATCGCCCTGATGGCCGCGTCGTGCCTGCGATGGGAGGGTATCGGGAATGCCGACGGCTCCGCTGCCCTGCCCATGACGATCGAGGCCAGCCGGGCCGTCTTCGGTCAGGGGCCTATCTTCCGGCCGATGACTGTGGGGTTTCTTGAGCCCTATCACTACCGGACTGCTGAAAAAAACGGATCATCGCCCTTGCCGAACTCGATTACGGCGGGGGCAGGTGGCGAGACGGAAAACAGCCCGTCACCGCTGCCGGAAGAGCCGTCTGGGGCGTCGTCCGAGACTCCGTCCGGCAATTCCACGTCAGCGGACTAGGGCGTCCCTACCGCCTCGACTTCACCGCCATTCTCGGCATGGGCACCGCACGCGGGGTCGATATGACCCTGCTTTCGGATGTCCTGCCCCATGTCGAGTCGGCTTTCCTCAATAGCTTGCCACCCCCGGAAACCAAATGAGCACTACGCAATATGCCCTGCGCATCGCCGTTGATGGCGGTGACAGTGAAGTTGTCGTCAAGCGCATCGAAGCCGCTCTGGTCGAAGCCGGGGCCAAGGGTTCGGTGGCGTTTGATCGCACCTCGGCGTCTACCGATCGCGCCGTCGCCCAGCTTAAGCGACTGGCCGATGGCGTGCGTTCGGACATAGATCCGCTGCATGCGGCCCAGACACGGTTGAACGCCGATATGGAACGCTATGCCATGCTGGCGGAAAAAGGGGCGTTGTCGGCTGAAGAGCTGGGGCGGGCGCAGGCCAAGGCGCGTGAGCGGTTTGAAGGTGCCACTTCAGTCTATACGCGCGGCTATACGGTCGAGCAGGAAGCCTCGGCGCGCAATGTAAGGGCGATGATCGAAAGTCATGAGGCCCAGCTCAACCCTCTGGCGGCGGCCCAGAACCGGCTGAATAAAGAGTTGGCGGAATATAAGTCGCTGGCCGCATCCGGCGCTTTATCAACGGAACAGCTATCCAAGGCGCAGGCCGTCGCCCGCCAGCGGTTTGAGGATACTTCCCGTGCCATTGCTCGTGAGCGCGGCCTGCTTAAGGATGAGCCGGAAGTTGTTTCGAGCCGGCAACGGATTCAGGGACGGCTTAATCTGGGCCGTCAGGGCGCCGATGTCTTTACGACGGCCGCCATGGGCATGTCGCCAGCTATGATTGCCATCCAGCAGGGCCCGCAAATCCTTGATGCAATGGCTATGGCGGGCATTAAGTTATCATCGTCAATGGTTCTGGCGGCGGGGGCGGTGACGGCTCTGGGCGTGGGTGTGTTGGTTGTCGGCGGTGATGCAGCGAGATCCAGTAAGGATTTGGCGACATTTACGGCCATGCTGACGGCATCGGCTGATGGTGCCGATTATGCCGCTGAACGCCTTGCGGCCCTGTCGCGCGACTATGACGCTATGGGGGCCAATGTCAAAGAGGCCCGTGGCATGGTGGGGGCGTTCCTCAAGGAAAGCGTTAATTCTGAGCGGCTGGATGAATTTGGCCGGTCCGCGTCCTACATGGCTAAGGTCATGGGCGAGGATATAGTTGCGGCCTCCCAGAAAACCGGCAAGGCGTTCACAGGGACCTACAAAGATTTGCAGGCTCTGGATCAGGAGTTAAACTTTCTTGAGGTTTCGGAGCGCAAGCAAATCCGGGCCATGTTTGAAAGCGGTCAAGCTGCTGAGGCGCGAAATCTGGCATTTGCGATTTTCACTGACCACTATGCCAAGGCTTATAATGAAAGCCTGACGGAGGGCGATCGGTTGACGCGCGGGATGGGCGCGGCGTGGGATAGTCTGGTCAGTAAACTTGGGCAGATCGGCCCGGTTGAGGATGCAACGAGCAAGATCGGTGAGCTGATCGGTAAGCTAGGTGACTGGCTCGATCAATATCGCACGATCCAAAGCCTCACGGATGACGAACTGGAAGGTCGAGTTCAAAAAACCCGTGGCGATAATCGAGCGGCCTATCGTGAACTTGGACAACGACGCCGCGCGCTTATGGAGGTAGCGGATGAAAATCCGGATGGCAGTTTTACGAAAAAAGACGGCGTGGCTCAGGGTCGTTTTGGCTATGCCATTAGCTTTTATCGTGGTGCTGAAGGGGTATACAAACAGACTCAATCTGAGGTGTCCGAGGTTGAAGACGCCAAGTTAAAACGGAACACCGCACGGCTTGGCGACACGGTTCAGAGTGACAGCAATCGACAAATCAAAGAGGCTGAGGATCGCGCAGAGGCCGAGGCCAAAAAGGGCGCCGGCCGCGCGGAATCGCTACGTCGCCAAGTCGCGGCAATGGAAGCGGGCACCCGCGCCACCATCGACCTGTCATTGGCCTATCTGAAATCAGATGCCGAGGCGCTTAAGGCGGAAGCCTCGATGCGGGCGCTTACCGAACAGACGCGGCGTGGGGGCGATGAAACCGCCCATGCGGCGGCACGACAGCGGCACCTCAATGACATGATCGCCGATCGGGCGTTGCGGTCGGCCCAAAGTGTCAACCAGATGGGTCTTGAGGCCGAAAAGATTGCGTTCATATCGGCCTCGATCGAGCAGCAAGGCATTTCCCGTGCCCGCGCGACTGAGCGCATGGAAAAGGAATTCGAGCTTAAAAACCTGACCATACTGGCCGACCAGGCCGAAGGTGAGACGAAAAAGCTGTTGCTGCAACTGATTGAGCGGTTCCCGGCGGCCTATGACAAACTGGCTGGTGCCCGCCGTAAGTCGGCGTCGGAACAGGCCACGGAAGGCCATAGGCAAGAGATCGCCCTGCTGGAAGAGGAGCTGCGGCTGATCCGCGCCACGGCGGATGAACGGGCCGTGGCGATGGCCGAGGCGCGTGAACGGCAGGCGCTGGAGCGCGAAGGTTATAAGCCTGGTGAGGATGCCGAGGCTGATCTCTTGGCGCGTGAGCGCGTGCAGTCAGCCGGTGACGTCGTGCGAAAATCCACTGAACGTGACCGCGAACAATACCTGAAATCTCAGAACGATCAGTATGCGGATTCGCGCCGATTGGCCGAAGCCGAGCTGAACATGCGCGGTATGACATCGCGTGAAATCGAACGGCAACTGGCGATCGAGCGTAAACGGATCGAGCTTGACCGCACTGAGTTGGGCCTGTCGGACGCTCAGAAGCAAAACATCATCGACATGACGGCTGCCGAGTATGACCGGCTGGATACGCTCGACCGTATCCGCGACGCCCGTGAAGCCGATGATCAGATCATGGGCGGCATGTTCAATCAGATCAAAGAGAACATCCGGCAAGGGAAGTTGGACGCCGAGGACTTCGGTGATGCGCTGGCCGGTGGGCTGCGCGAAGCGGTGGCGCAAGCCATTATTTTGCGCACAATTAATCCGCTGTCGAACTGGGTGTTGGGCACAAATCTGCCGACGTCCAAAGATTCCGAGGGCGGCGGGATACTGTCGCGCATCTTCGATATGTTCGGCTCGAAAGGCCCGTCGTCCACCTCTGACAGTTCGGGGGGCGGTATGACGGCTAAGATCGTCGCCGGTGAGCATGACTGGCTGGATCAGTTTCTGGGCACGTCGCGGAATCCGTTTAGCTGGGTGTCTGGTATGCTGGGCTATGCCAGCGGGGTTGAATCCGCGCCGGGCGGCCGTGCGCAACTGGCTGAGGATGGTTATGAACTGATTATCGGTCCGGAAGTGCGCAACCTTAAGCCCGGCACGACGGTCAAAAACCACAATGCCACCCGCGATATATTGCGGGATATTACGGCCCAGGCCATGCCTGCGCACACCGCCTCGGCTGCGCCTCAGAAAATTGAGGTGGCTCTGACGGTCGGTGTAGATGAAACGGGGAACATCAGGCCGTTTGTTGAGCGCATTTCCGGCGATATTTCTGCGCAAGTGTCGGCAAAGTATCTCGATGATTACGACCGGATACTGCCCGACCGCGTGTCTGAGATCGGCAACGATTCACGGGTGCGCCGCTAATGGCCCTGACCTTTCCGTTAACGCTCGACACCCTGTTTGAAGGGTTGATCGACTCGATCGAGGTCAGCGCCTTTGACCTGCCTGATAATGTCGAGGGCAGTGGTCTTACTGGTGCGGGGGAAGTCCTGACCGCCGATGCCGGGCCGCGCCTTTGGCAGGGTGAGATCGAGATCGCCCGCCGCCCGCATGTCACGTCCGAAGAGATCAAGGCGCGTCTGGATTTGCTGCGTTATGCGGGGCGGTCGTTTCTGATCTTCAATCCCGTCAAGGCCTTTCCCAAGCTCGACCCGACCGGGGCCGTGCTGGGCGCGGCCCAGCCGAAGATCCAGTCGCTGCCCGGTAATAACCGCGAACTGGTGTTGTACGATCTGCCCGCCGCCTATGCACTAAGTGTGGGGGACTACCTCGGCTTTTCCTACGGTACAAACCCGGTGCGTCGTGCCCTGCATCGTCTGGCAGTCGGGGGCGTGGCATCAAGTGGCGGGGTAGTAACGGTTGAGGCGTCCAGTTTCATCCGCAATGGCGCGACGGCGGGCACGGTTGTGACCCTGATCAAGCCGGTCATTAAAGCCGTCATCGTGCCGGGGTCGGTCAGCGAGGGTAAATCCCGGCGCATGTTCACCGACGGCATCAAGTTTAGCTGGCGTCAGACCCTTCGGTAATCGGGTAAGTTTTTCAATGAAACTGTTATCAACCGCGATAATGGCTCAGCGCCAGTCGCGCAGTGGTGTCTCCTGCAAGGGGCTGCTGTGGATCACGGCCAAGGATCGGGTGACCGGTGCGCCCGCGACCATTGGTCTGTGGGACGGCGATGATCATGACGTCTTTACGATTCAGTCGCAGAACCGCACCTATTTCGGCGCGGGAAATCTGATCCGTTTTCCGGATTTGACGGCCAGTATCGGTGTGCGCATTCGCACCCTGTCGGTCGTGTTGTCTGCCCTGACGCCTGAAGTGCAGCAGGCCGTTAAGGCCTATGACGCCCGCCATGCGCCGGCCGAAATCCATCTGGCCGAATTCTCACCTGAAACGAACAACCTGATCGACGCGCCTGATCGCGTCGTGAAGGGCTGGATCGATAAGATCAACTGGGGCCGTCCGGGGTCGCGCGGCGAATCCACCTGTACCCTGACCATCGTCAGCGCGGCTCGTGCCCTCACCCGGACCTTGCCGCACAAATATTCGGATGCGGCCCAGCGTCTGGTCGATCCGGCCGACGCCTTCAATCGCTACACGGCCGTGTCGACCGTGTCCGATGTTTGGTGGGGCGAAAAGCGGGTGGCGTCGACCGCGGTATCGGCCGCGCCATCGGGCATGATCGGTCAGGTTTTGGCCAAGGTAAATTCAAAGGCAGGCCGATAATGGCGATTGAACTTAAGCGCCGTCGCGACTGGGAACCCCGGTTGGTGACCTATCTGTCTCTGGTCGCTAAGCGCCCGTTTGTGCCGGGTAAGCATGACTGCGCCCTGTTTGTGGCCGGGGCCATCAGGGTCATGACCGGCCATGACTTCGCGCGCGGATACCGGTCCACCTATCGCAGCCTGCGCGGCGGTCTGAAGGCCTTGAAGGCTCAGGGGCTGGCCGATCATGTGGCGGTGGCTGAGGCGTTCTTGCCCGAAGTGGCGACGGCCTTTGCACGGCGCGGGGATGTAGCCGTCGTGCCCGGTGATGACGGGATTGGCGCGCTGGGGATTGTGCAAGGCGAGGGCATCTATGTGGCGGGTTCTGAGGGTCTGTCGATGGTGCCGCGCCATAAGATGGTCAGGGCCTTTCGCATATGAGTCCTAAATCGAAACTTAGGTTGCGTGTCTCCGCTCTGGCGGTGGCGCTAAGCCTATGGTCGACGGCGGCCCATGCGGACCCGGTCTCGGCGGCGGTTGCTGTCTGGACGGCGGTGAAGACGGCGGCGGTATGGATCGCCGGGAAGTCGCTTCTTGCGGCCGCGGTGCGCACTATTGGCATGTCGCTTCTGGCGCAGGCGCTCCAGAAAAAGCCCAAGCCTGCTCAGGCCGCGGGGATCAAGGCCCAGACTTCGACCGGTGGGGCAACCCCGCAATCCTTTATCCTCGGTATTCGGGCGACGGGCGGGCAAACCGTCGCGCCGCTCTATAGCTACGGCTCCGATGGCGGCACGCCCAATGCCTATTTGGTTTACATAATTGAGCGCGGCGTCGTGCCGGGTCAAACGACCCGCCGTATGGTGATCAATGACGCTTATGTCGAGATCGGCGCGCTGACCACTATTGGCGGATCAACGGTGCAGGGCCATGCATTGGGCGGGATCTATGCGGGCAACGCATGGGTGCGGTTTCATGATGGCGACCAGACGGCCGCCGACGAACTGCTCGTCCAGAAACTGAGCGATTATCCCGATCGGCCGTGGTCATCGGACATGATTGGCAAGCGCCGCCCCTATGCCGTTCTGGTGTTCAAATATAATCGTGAGGTGTTGAACTCCCCGCCGACGGTGCGGTTTGAGGAAGACAGCATCCCACTCTATGATCCGCGCTATGACTCATCGGTCGGCGGTTCCGGCCCTCAGCGTTGGGGGCAACCGGAAACCTATGTGCCGTCTGATAATCTGGTAGTCATAATCTACAACATCCATCGTGGCATTACCCTGCCGTGCGGTTCGATATGGGGTGGTGAGGCGACGGCTGACGATCTGCCGTTCGATAACTGGGTCGCAGCCATGAATGATTGCGATGAGGTTGAGGATCTGCCCGGCGGGTTGACTGAGGCGCGCTATCGCGGCGGGATCGAAGTGTCGGTTACGGATGAACCGGCCGACGTGATCGAGGCTTTGGAAAATGCCTGTCAGGCCCAGCAGGTCGAGATCGGCGGGGTGTGGAAAATCCGCATTGGCGGCCCCGGCCTGCCGGTCATGTTCATTACCGACGAAGACGTGCTGATCGATCACGACCGCACCCATGACATGTTCCCCAGCCTTGGGGACACAAAGAACGGCATTCATGCCACATGGGTCAACCCTGAAGCCTTGTGGGAGACCACCGAAGCTCCACCGATCTACAATGAGGATTGGGAAGCCGAAGACGGCGGCCGTCGTCTGGTCGCCGATCTGCCTCTGCCGGTCGTGTTTAGCCAGACGCAGGCGCAGCGCATCATGGAATCGGCCATCAAGGAAGAGCGCCGGTTTCGCCGTCATGGTCTAACCTTGGGGCCGTATGCCTCGATGCTGGAGCCTCTCGATTCCATCGCCTGGACGTCTGCGGCTGAAGGCTACACCAGTAAGATTTTCGAGATATCCGAGACGACGCAGATCTTGCGCACGCTCAATATTACCGTGTCGATCCGTGAACGCGATTCCGGGGATTTTACGCCGCCTGAGATCTATCTGCCCAGCCCGCCGGTCACGCCCGGTACCGGTCTGCCGGTCGTACAGGCCGTGCCCGGATTCACCGTCACGGCCGGATCTATCGCTGACGGGGCCGGTGTAGCCCGTAAACCGGCAATTATCCTCACCTGGGATGGTGATGAGCTGGTCGACGTGCGCGGCCTGATCTATGAAGTGGCGCTGGCGGCGACCGGCTTTGTGGTCACCGCGGGCACTCATGCTGACATCACCACAAACGGCCTGATTATTTCCGAAGGCATCGTGTCCCTGACCAACTATCTGGTGCGGGCGCGACTGGTGGTCGATCGGCCGACCGACTGGACTTCATGGGTGCCTGTGACGACGCTATATGTCGCCAACAATGCTGACACGCTGAACGACCTTCCGGGGCTCGATATCATCAACGGCATGAACACCTCGCTGGAAGAGGCGCTCAAAGCGACTCTCAGCGCTGAAATGCTGCGTCAGTATATGGATGCCAAGCTGTACGATGGTGCTGGTCGTGATGTGATTTACCGTGTGCTTCAGGCCGAGGAAAAAGCCGATGGGGTTTTTAGCCGGCTGAACATGATCGGGGTGTTGCTCCCTGACGGATCTGCCTTTGTGCTAGATCTGACTAAGGTGATGGTGGCGCCGGATAAGTCATTGGCTCAGTATATCAGCGGTGTCGAGGCTGATCTTGAGGACAATCAGACGGGCCTTCAAGGCCAGGCCGATGCTTTTCAGGAGCTGAAGGCCACGGTCGAAGATACCGATACCGGCCTGGAGGCCATTGGTGAGCTGGTCGCCGGGGTGTCGGCGAGCGTCGGTAATATCACGGCGGGTGGGTTGCTGGCCTTTCAGGCTGTTGCGGTTGAAGGCGGTGGCGACGTTGTGTCCCGCATCGTCATTAGATCCCGCGCGACGGTGAGCGATGCTTGGGTCGAGGTCGGCACCATTTGGGAGGCCGGTTTTGTCGGCGGTAATCCCGCCATGCCCTTCAGCCGTCAGGTCAACTATGCCGACCAGACCGTTTGGGCCAAGCCGGACGGGTCGAGGGTGCCTTTGTTCATCTTCGATACGGTCGATGGCATATTCAAAGCAGCTAACCTGAGCGTGGCGGGGGCGATGTATGTGCGCGGGCCTGAAGGTCAGGTCACGACCCTGCGCCAGCGAGGGTATCAGATCGATCTGGACCCTGTCACGATGGCGTCCACGACTGTGCCAGATACGTCAGATGTGCGCACCTATTCGACCAATGTGTCGGGCACTGCGGGATACCGGCTGGCGCTGGAGCTGTTCCACAACCGTGAAGATCAGCCGATCGACCGGCGGATTGCGTCGGGCGAAATCAAGTATCGGTCCACCTCGACAGCCAGCGTCGATACCGCGTTTTCGACCTGGCTTCAGGTGCTTAATGCCGACAAAACCGCCGTCCTGATCCCGCGCACCCTGATTGGCAACGGCGTCGATTCCGGCGGCGGTAAAGGCACGGTTACGGCTACGGGCGGCGGTAAATTCATCATGCCGGATAACGGCGTCCTTCAGATCTATGTGTCGGTAAGAAACCGTGCCGGGAATTATCAGCCGGGCGGAGACAACGACTACTCGATCAGTGAATGCAACGTCGGCATCGACGTATCGAACTGGTAACCATTTATGACCTTAGCAACCCCTGCAACATCCCTATGGCTGGATGACGGCCAGACTGTGTTTGCGCCGACCTATGGCAGCCTTCAGGAAGGCTTCGGCAAATATCTGGGCGTGTCGAAGGTGGTCGACCTCGGTGCTGCCACGATCAGGTCTGGCCATATCGTCTTCAACCTGACTGAACTCAAGATGACGGCACCAGGTGCGCAGGAATATTGGGCGATCGTGCAGGGATCGAACACGGCTGATTTCAGCCTGTTCGTGATCGACCTTACGCCCATGACCTCGCTTCAGGTTCTGAACCCGCAGATCCCGATCGGTTTTATCAATGTCCATGACCAGATCGTCTACCGCTACATCCGCGTCAAATGGATCGCCCGCAGCCGCGGCGATATCGTAAGCCCTGAAGATCATTCCCCGCGCATTGCGGGCCTGGTGTTCTTTAAGCCGGTAGAAGACGTGCCGAGCTTGGCCTTGCATGAACAGATCACCCTGTTCTCAGTCATGCTGCGTTACAATAAGGAGGTCGCGGAACGGTTCGGTCTATGGCTATTCGGCGAGGCCTGGGGCGGCCCCTTTGGTGACGGCCGCTATCCTATGTCGGACGGCTACGGCAATACGCTCTACCTGAAGTGTCCGCGCCAGATCGAGGCCGAAAGCAAGGATTCAACCCCGCTCTATTTCGGGGCGATCGGCGATGGCTATTCGCACAAGGCCCGTGAGTTCTTTGCCACCCTTGAGGCTCTTCAGGCCGTCTATCCGTTCGCCAAGTCGCTCGATCAGGAAATGGACTACCTGGCCATCCAGAAGGCGCTCTACACGCGCATGGAAATCAACAGCCCGCCCATGCAGTATAAATGCTGCAATAATGACGGCGATCCGCAGGAGCCGCTTATTGTGGTCTCCGGCAAAAATCGCGGCCACCTCAACGGCTCGCTGCTGGACTACATGACCTTTGTCCCGCGCGTTGAAACCGAATATGTCAACGCCAACCGCAATTTCACCGACGATACGGGGTGGTACAATTCGCCGGTCTATACCGGTGCATCGATCGTTCATGCGACCTTTGGCGGCGGCAAGGCGGTGATGACTGACCCATTTGGTGGCGAAGGCGCAGGCGGGTTCGGCAACCCGTTTTACCGGTTCGGTGAGCCGGTCACGATCCAGCCCGGCAACTATGTGATCCGGTGTAAGGGCAAGGCCATCAAGGGCACCAGCTACAGTCACGGCAATTCAAACCCGCCCTATTTCAGCGTGGGGTTTGCCAATAACCCTGACCTGGAAGGTTATGGGCCAAGTGTCAGCGGCGGCGCTGATTTCAGTGTCGTCAATGAGCAGCTTTTCGAAATCCGGCGCGAGATCCGGTTCGAAGAGGAAACCTCGACCTACCTGACCTTTACCGGCGGCGGTTATATCAGCTTTGAGATCACCGAACTGACCCTGACGCCCGTGCTGCTCAACTGCGGCCTCCTGTCGACCCGTGACGGCCAGCCTGACCCCTATCCTCAGCAGATGTTGATCGGCGGCTTTAAGCTATACGGGCCCGGCGATCATGTTGTGGGGGCCTGGGGCATCCGCCATGACAGCTTTAAAAACAAAGACGGCAACCACACAAACTACCATGATGTGCGCGTGTCCGGCTGGGATGCGGGGCTGTACTTCGGCAATGGCGCCTATCTGATCGAGCACCACAACGTCTATCTGATCGGCAACCGCCGGGGCATCTATATGCCTGCGGGCATCGATAATGCCGGGGAGAATAATAAGTTCTTTGGCGGTCAAATGTCGTCGAACGGTACCAATATCGCCAACTTCCATAATGGCGGCTTCACCTTCTATGGCACGGCCTGCGACTATCCCGAAGTGTCGCGCGGGCATGGATCATTTGTCGAAGAAAACAAAGGCCGGATCGAGTTCGTATCTGTCCATGCCGAAGGTCACGGCCCCAAGGCCGGTGAGCCGCCGCTGTTTAGGTGCTCCGATCAGGGCTACATCATCTTCAGGGGCGGTGTGATTCTGCTGTCGCCGGGCATGTCAGAGGCCCCGATCATCGATCTGGATGGCTCAGCGACCGAGCTGATGCTCGATAAGACCCTGCTTTATAATCTAATGACCGATACCGGGGAATGGTGCACGCCGACCAGTTCCGGCCGCATCACCGGTTCGCCCTGGTGGGGCCAAAATCCCAATTGTGGGGCGATTCCCTCGCGCGCGCCGGTCATGGATATTCTGGGCTCGGCCGGTACATTTGAGGATGTGCAGGGGCCGACCGACTATTTCCAGCTTACCGATTTCGGCATCGCGGTCGAAGGCGGGGTCTATGCGCGCGGCCACCTGGCCAAACAGTATAACCAGTGGCAATCAAACCTGCTGTCGGCCGAGGTCGTCGATGCGCCCGATGCGTCGGGCAAGTGTCTGCGCGTGCGTAACATGTATAGCATCAGCGACAATGAGCGCGACCTGGTGTTTATGTTCCCGGTCACGGCCGCCGGTCAGCATATCTTCCCGCTGATCCAGCAATGGTTCCCGCCCGCCATTACCGACTATGGCGGGCCCCAGATTGTGTTCTCAGAGGCCCATAAGTCGAGCGCCTTATCGCTGATCAATGGCGGGCGCACGGCCGAGTATCCGGGATCAGGCGCGCCGATCACGCCCATCCCGGAAGGCACCAGCCTGACCCTCGGCCTGCCGGCGGAGCCGACCCGTATGTTCATCAATGCGGCGATCGGCACGGCGTCAAACACCTTTGCCCGGTCGGCTGAAGCTCTGACAGGCGAGAACTATGTCGAGTTCCGCGTCGATGCCATCTCCGCCCAGAATGGGGGCTTACGCGTCGGGATCACTAACCAGACCAGCCTTTCAGAACTGGGCGCGGCCTTTTCGACGTCCTACGGATCGCCGGAGATCGTGAGCGGCATCAATATGGGCTCGCGGGTGCGCTCAAACGGTGTGGATCTTGGCTTTTTTGGCGAGCGCATCAACTGGGCGGTCGGCGATGTCATCGGCATGCATGTCAGTACGAAGCGCCGCACGGTGCGTTTCCGCCGCAACAGCGGGCAGTGGACGCCGGAACAAAAGCACTTCCTCGACGGCAACGTCTATCCGGTGATCGGCATCCAGTCCGAAGGTGACCGGTTGACGATCAATGGCGGCCGGTCGAACTTTGTCTATGACCCGCCGATCGGGGCAGTACCTGCCGAACAGCGTGCGTCAGAAGAGGTTGCGGCCTCGACCGGCACCATGCCGCTGTACCGGCGTCTGTTTTGGGTGCGCAAGATCGGTGAGGATGAATATGGTCGCCCGATCATCGGTAAGCGCACGGTGTTCAAGGCTGACGTGACCTACAACATCCCGCTGGCGGGCGCGCCTGGCTGGGAGCAATGGACGCCCCACACGATGTACGAAAACCTGACCCGCGACCCGGCCCAAAGCCGGACTATCGGGGCGCCCATATGGGCCACGCACCTCATGTCTATCATTGGCGGCAGCGGCCTTTTTCAACACCGCTCGTTTTATCTTCGCATTCAGCATGTGAGCCGGATCTAATCCATGGCAGCCCCTTCGATACTCAATAGCTCATCGGCCAATACGACCGGTGGCGTGACTGTCCCTGACCTGAGCTGGTCACATACGGTTGGCGCCGGGACTGACCGGGTTCTGATCGTACTGCCGTTTGCCGAATCCGGCGTCGGCACCCCCAGCTATTCCGGCGTTACCTATGGCGGGGTGGCTCTGGAGTGGATCGACACAGCACTGACGACCGAAGGGTCGAACGCAATCGTGACCGAGGCGTGGATTATGTACGACCCGCCCGAAGGATCGGCCAGCATTGCGGTCACGGGCGCCACAGCGTCACAGGCCGGGGCTCTGGCACTGACCATCGCGGGGGCCAACCAGACCCTGCCTGAAGCTGTTGTGAAGACCAATATCACGGCCGATGGTACGGCCATCGCCCAGAACATCACGACCGCGACCCCTGACGCCTTGGTTCTGGCCTTTGCGGCGACCAATATCGAGGCTGACCTGAGCATCGCCAGTGGCGCCACCGAAGTCGTGCAGGCCATCGGGGTTAATGGCGGCGGCGGATGTACGGGCGCGGTCGCCAGCCATGATCTGGCGGCAGCCGGGGCGCATACCGTCAACTGGACGTCGGCCGCGACCTATGGGCGGGTTAGCGCCCTGATTATGTCGATCGTACCCGCCGGAACGCCGGTGCTGACCATCGCCGATATCGCCAATAAGCGGGTGATCCAACGCGAAACCCTGACTACCGGTGATGTGCCGATCTCTGGCACCGCCCCCGGCGCCGATAGTGTCGAGGCCCGCATCATGCAGGGTGCAACCGAGGTGGTCGGCTGGACTGACATTCCGATGTCAGGCGATAGTTTCAATGCGACCCTGAACGATGTGCCGGTGGGTGAGGGCTATCATTTTGAGGTGCGCACCAAGGATTCGGGCGGCACGGTTCTGCTCACCCGTATCGGCAGCAATGTCTGGTCGATCGGGCGGGTTATCCTGATCGCTGGATCATCAACAGCCGACCGCTGGTTCACCGACTATCCGGAAGAAACCGTGCCGTCGGCCCTGATCTATAAGTTTGATGGCGGCTGGTCGAATTTGGAATGGGGATCTGCTGCCATCGGGTTTTGCAATCGGCTTCTGGCCCGTGAACCGGGCGTGCCGATCGGCCTGATCGATACCGGCGTGTCAGGGTCAAACCTGTCGTCCTGGGCGATCGCGAGTAATTCGGAATATACGGCCTGCAAAGCCCTGACCCTGGCGGCGGGCGGCATCCTTGAGGCCATCGTTTGCCATGTCGGATCAAACGACGCTCGCAATGAGACCGTGGCCAGTGTGGCGGCTCATGAGCTGCTGTATCGCCAGCTTATCACCAATATGCGGGCGGACTTTGCCTCTTCCTCTGTTGTGCCGGCGCTGCCGGTCATCCTGACCGGATGCCAGCGCGCGCAGCTTGAGCCGTCGTCGTCGGATGTGCATTGGGCCCGTGCCCGCGCGGCCGAGCAGAATGTCGCGGATGACATCGGCAACCGGCTGGGCGCCACCGTCATCGACCTGATTCTGGAAGGTGACCAGGTGCACCTGGCGTCGGGCGATATGAACACCATGGGGCGGCGCGCCGCGGCGGTCTATGCGGCGTTCATGGGCGATGATGTTGACTGGCGCGGCCCTAAGATGACCTCGGTCAGCTACCGGCCTGATACTGGCATTGCGCTCGTGTTTTTCGAGCTGCTCGACGGCACGTCCCTATGCGGCCGGACATCACTGAGCGGTATCACAGGCTTCAGCTACTCCACCAATGGCTTTGCGTCTTACACGGCCATCACTGGCAGCATCATCGGTACGCAGGTGGTGCAGCTTAATCTGCCGACCGGGCTGTCGGCCGTCGCGGTGGCCTATGGCTACGGCACCAATCCTGACCGTTCAAACGCGCTGTTCTGCAACGCGACCGCACCCTAGGGGACTATAAACATGAAACCTAAACTCTTCCCCCTTCAGATCGATCAGGGGGCGCTCTTTACCCGTGGCTTCAGGCTGAAAAGCCACGGCGCACCGCTTGACCTGAACGGCTATACGGCCCGGCTTCAGATCCGCGCGAAGGCCGATGAAACGTCGCCGGTACTGCTCGATCTCGCTGTCGGTTCTGGCTTGTCGATCGATATTCCTAACGCCCGCATCCTGATCCAAGTCAGCGGCAAGGCGGAGGCTGACCCGTCCACGGCTGACCTTAGTTTCGATCGCGCCGTCTATGACCTGAAGATCATTAGTCCGGAAGGCGAGCCGCAAAAGATCGTGGGCGGGTCGGTGCATTATGTGAAGGCGGTGACCCATGTGTGAGCCCTGCGACTTAGAGATCGAGCTGGAAGACCCGGATTACGTCATTCCGGTGCTTCAGGGGGGGAAGGGCGATCCCGGCCCGCCAGGATCTGCGGGCGGTAGCCGCTACACCCACACCCAATCGTCACCGTCGGCAAGCTGGGTCGTCAACCACAATATGGGCGTCTATCCGGCGGCCGTATCGGTGCTGTCGTCCGGCCGTGTCGAGGTCGAGGCCACCGTCACCCACAACTCCCTCAACCAGCTCACCGTGAGCTTTGCCGCGCCGTTCACCGGCTCGGTCGAAATCGTTTAATCAAAGGAGGCCCTTAGATGGCTACTAAAGTTCTTTCTGACCGCGATCACGACAGCGTCGCGCGTATACTTAACCTGCCCGCCCCGGCTTCGGCGGCTGAACCTGCCACCAAGGCCTATGTCGACAGTGCGGTCGAAGGGCTGGCGTGGAAGGATTCGGCGCGGGTCGCCACCACGGCGAACCTCAATCTGGCTGCACCGGGTGCGTCGATCGACGGCATTACCATGGTCGCCAATGATCGGGTGCTGGTAAAAAACCAGACGTCGCAGCCTGAAAACGGCACCTATATCTGGAATGGTGCGGCCGTGCCGATGACGCGGTCGGCGGACATGTCGACGGCCGATGAACTGGAACAGGCGGTGATCGGTGTCGAAGAGGGCACCTCGGCCGGATCTACCTTCCGCCAGACCACGGTCAACTTCACCTTGGGGTCGGGGAATGTGGTCTTTGCCGCCTTTGGCACCAGTGCGCCAGCCGCGTCGGAAAGCACGGCGGGAATTGCGGAAATCGCCACTCAGGCGGAAGTCGATGCCGGTACCGATGATGCCCGCTTCATGACGCCTGCCAAGTTCGCGGGGTCGTCCCTGCGGCTGAAGAAATATGCCGTCCTGATCGGGGATGGTTCGGCGACCAGCTACACGGTCACCCACAGCCTCAACACCCGCGATGTCACGGTGGCCATCTATCGCAACAGCGGCAACTATGATGAGGTTATTGCCGACGTCGAACACACCTCGGTCAATGCCGTGACGGTCAAATTTGCGGCGGCCCCGGCGTCGAATGCCTTCCGCGTGGTGGTGACGGGCTAATGGTTCGGTATTTGGGGGCCGCTGGCAAGGCGGCCCGCTATCTGGGCACCCGTGCCGATTCCGCCCTCTATCTGGGTGCAGATAGCCTGTGGCCTGCGGCCGGGGCGGCCCTGACGTTCGATCCGGCCACGACCGATCCAGCAATCACCCTGTCGAACGGCAATCGCACTGCGGCGAATGGCGGGGGCGGCGGTGAGCTGATCCCAGCCAATACCAGCCTGATCCTGCGCGGTAAGAAATACATCGAAGTCACTATCAACCAAATCGCCTTCAACAATTCGTCGCAGGGTGTCGGCCTCTCGGCCGGGGCAAAGGGCGAAGAGACGCCTTATGTGGCCATCTTCTCGCCGGAAAACTCATCGGGGGCTTACCTCATCGTCAATGGCGAACTGGTCGGGCAGTACGCCGCCGGAACTTACTGGTTCAATACGGTCGTGGTGTCACTCGCCTATGACGCCGATGCTCAGACGGTGATGTTCTGCGTCAATGGCGGGTCATGGACGTCCGCGATATCGACGGCCTCGGTCGGCGCGGATCTGCTGCTGTGGTGCAACATCGTACTTACCAATGATCGGATGACCATCAACGGCGGATCATCGGCTTTCGCCTTCACACCTCCGACCGGATACAGCGGCCCGGAAGTCTAGGAACATCACATGCTCACCAAATTTAAACTTTACGCCGCGGTGGCTGCCGTCGGTGTCAGCCTCCTTGCGGCCTCGACCTTCGGCGCGTGGACCTGGGGCAACCACATCAAGCTTCAGGCGGCGAAAGTCACCGCCCTGAAGGATAGCACCATCGCATCTCAGGTCGACACGATCCGCCATAAGGACACGGTCATCATGGCCAGAAACTGGCAGATCGTCGGCCTTCAGACGCAGCTCGATCAGGCCAAGGCCTCGGCGGCGGCTGATGCCCGCCTCATTACCAAAACTCGAACAATGGAGGATGTCCGTGACCGGATTATCAACAACGCCCGCGCTCAGGCTGGGCTGGACGCGCCTGTCGATCCTGAGTTGTTGCTTGGCCTGCGCGCTGCTTGGTGCGGCCTGTATGACGAAACCGAAACCTTGCCCGCCTCCGGAGCAGGTGCCGGTGCCGTACCTGGTGCGGCCGGAAGTGCCGGCGTCGGCGACTGTGCCCAGACGCCCCCCGCCCAAGCTATCGTGACCAAGGCCGATTTTATCCAGTGGTGGACCAGTGATCAGGTCGAAAGCATCGTCGTGGATCTGCGGCGGGAGGAATTAGTGCAGCTTATGAAAGGGCAGCCGCGTGAGTGATAAATCGTTTTTTTCAGAACCTTGGTTTGCCAAGGCCTTGGCGGTAGCAACCGCCCATGCTGCGGCGTTTGCAGGCGCGGTCATGTCCCTGGCCTTTGTCGGGCAGTTGTCTGTCAAAGGCAGGGTGGTGGCCGTCATTGTGGGGTTTGTGACGGCCGTATTCGTCGCGCCGTTTCTGTCGCTCCTGATCGGCCATATGTTCTTCGACAAGGCCATTCCGGATGAGATGCGGTCAGGGATCATGTACCTGCTGTCGCTTTTTGCCATGACCATACTGCCGCCGTTGCTGAAATTCGCGCAGAAATTGGCGGGTGATCCTCTGGGCGTGCTGTCGGCCCTGCTGCCGCGCGGCCCGTCGCCGTCAGGCCCAGATCAGGGAGGCGGCGCATGATTACCAACATCCTGCTTATTGTGGGGGCGTGTTGGGGGCTGACGATCCTTGGGCTGATCGTCTTTATTCTTCTGAAGTATCCAAAGTTACCGCTGCCCGATCGTGTCGGTCTCGCCATGCTGGCGTCAGGGATCGTGTGGGGCGGCGTCGATCGGGTGCGCGCGGCCGACTTCGGGCTGGGCGATCTGATCATGTTGGCGGGCATCGCCATAACTCTTTGGCGCTTCGGCGTCTGCAATCCTAAAATCGGAGCGATAAAATGACCGCGAAAATGAATGAGCGCTCAGAGCGCAATATGGTGGGTGTCCATCCGGTCCTAGTGGCCGTGGCGCGTAAAGCCAATGAAATCTGCAAGGCCAAATACGGCTTTGAAATTACGTTCATCGAGGGCCTGCGTACCGATGCCCGTCAACTTGAGCTGTATGCGCAAGGCCGCACGACTAAGGGCCCGATCGTGACCTGGACGTTGGAAAGCAAACATAAGCGGCAGGCCAGCGGCTTCGGTGAAGCGATCGACGGTGCGCATATCAGTGGCAAATCGGTGCTGTGGAACGACTGCGACAAGATCGCCAAGTGCATGTTTGAGGCGGCCGACATGTTGTCGGCGAAGATCCGCTGGGGTGCCGACTGGGATATGGACGGCAAGCCCCGCGAAAAGGGTGAAACCGACAGCCCGCATTTCGAGCTGGCGCGGTGAGCCGGATGGGAAAGCTTCGTTTTATGGAGGGCGGCCGGGTCGGTTTCTGGTGCCCCGGATGTAAAGAAGGACATCAGGTCAGGGTTCAGGGCGAAGGCCGCCCGATGTGGGGTTATAACGGCAACCCAGAAAGCCCGACCTTTACGCCGTCTGTTCTGGTGAACAGTGCGCAGATCGAGCGCGATGAAAAAGGGGAATGGACGGGGGAGTGGATTTATGGGGCGGATGGAAAGCCGTTACCTATGGTTTGCCACACCTATGTGACCGATGGGCAGATCCAGTTCCTGAGCGACTGCACCCATGAACTGGCTGGGCGGACTGTCCCGCTGCCGGATTTTCCGGATTAAAAAGCCGATTTTAATTGGGCTTTATTCACCGCTAGCTATCCCTTTAGAGATGACTTCAGCTTAATAGCCAGTCTCTAGTCCGGTTTTTCATATTTTCAGTTGACAGTTTTTTGTTGATGCTGCTGACGATTTCGTCAATAATGGTTTCAGGTCTAGACCGCCTTCCTCGGTTCCAATCTTAGAAGGCGGCCATTTACGACCCGATTTAATCTTTGTTTCGGTTCAAGTTGACCATCACAAACACGCCAATGTAAGTGAGGGCCAGCTTGGCCGTAACAATTATCTCACCGGAGATTTCCATGGTAATCATGGGTTTACTCCGTATTTTGCGTAGGCGGAATTGCCTACATTTTTCATCCTACATTAGGGTGGGTGTTTTTTTCAATTTTTATTTACTATATTTTCCAGTGGACGTCTGGAAGGTGCGGCTGTTGGTGCGTGCTTGAGACAACATGAGCGTACATGAGGCAAGTTAAGCTCGTTGATCCCTATGATCACAAATCCGTGAGCGCCCGTCATGTCTTGATTTCGACGACAAAAGAGAGTGTCGGGCTGTTCCCCTCTTCATAAGAGCCCTTGCCTGACGTCATTCGGTTTAGCGCCGTTTGAGCCTCGGTTCGTAGTTTATCATAAAGCCAAGGGCTGCCAGCTTCTTCAATTGATACCTCGTAGCGACCAGGCTCGCCGTTGCAAATCGCTTCGACCTTATCGGCGGCAGTTGAAGCCCAAGGTTTCACCTTTTCAGCAATTGCCGCAAAGACATAGCGCCAGTAATGGGGCGCGCCCTGAAGTTCCCATTTTTGAACGCCCGCAACGGATATGCCTAGCAAATCGGCTAGTCCGGCCTGAGAAGCTCCCTGAGACGCGCGGAAGGCTTTGATGTCGGTAGGGGTTAAATCGCGTAAATCTTGCATGTGCGGGCCTTTTCTGTTAGTCCTAGAGGGCAAGGTGGGCAGCGTTTCCGCTCCCCACCCCGCCTTTAGAAGAGGTCTCTCAGTCTGCTGATTTTGACGGTCAAATCTAAGACCAGCAGTTTGAGAGACTTTCTAAAGGAAAGCCGAAACCGAAGTTTCATAGTGGCCTCCTCTAGGTTCGTCAGGCGAAAGTGCCTGACAAGAATTAAACTATACTACAAAGTAGGTGTTTGCAATAAAAAACGTACTACAAAGTAGGTATTTTTCATGCTTCTGGACATTTTAGTCGCAGCCTTTCCCGTCGCCCTTCTAGCGCTGGCCGTGGTGGCCGAAGGCTTTCGCCGTCGTCGTGACGTGCGCCGCCGTGAGGTAGTTCCGCCTCGGCCGTCGTCCGCAATTCCGGGTGATAAATCCAAAGGGGTGCGTCTTAAGGCGCGGGGTGTGCGGGTAACTCTGAGCGAATAAACCGCCTGAGCTGTTCCAGCGTAAACGGGCAATCGACCATCATCTTGCCGGTGCGCGGATCTTCTCCGGCAACTATCGCGCGGCCATTGAAGTGCGAACTGTTCAAAACAAAACTGCCGACCATGAACTGCTGGCGATATTCCGACAGTGGCGCGATCGAGATTAGTTTTGCCGGTGCTGAAATTCCCAACATATTAAAATGATCGACCCGGACGGTTTTTACCCGCAGGTACTTCTGAAATTCGGTCGCGGTCGCCCGTTCATCGCCGGTCAGGTAGATGTATTTCAGCGTGCGTTTTTCCGGATCGATCAGGATCGCCCGTGTCATGGTCAGTGCGGCCGGGATTCGCCCCGGCCCTGAACAGCCAGTGGTGTGCTGTAGGCTGGTGGTAAAATCGTGTCGCGGGTAATGACCTGGGCTTCAAGTGCGCCGGGGCAGCGTTCACGGCCGCAGCTCAAAATCTCGCGCAGTTGCGATAGCTTCATAAAGCCCAGGCTGGCCATCTTAAAACTAGAGGCCTGCTCCCTGCGCTGGTAACCGCACTGGCAAGTTATCAATAGTTGGGTATTGGGATCTAGGTCGTCAATCTTTTCGCACACCATCATCAGTCTCCATATTTTTGTTTATGATTTGTTCTTACGCGACTTTTCCGCCATGAACCCGACCGGCAGGGCCTCTGACAGGTGGATTGTCGGCCCAGATGCTTTTTGAGGTGTCGTGCCCGCCCCCATAAGTCATGTCGTTCGAGATAAAGCCCGCAAGCACGGCGTCATACCGGGTATAGACGCGCTCGATCTTGGGGGCGTCTGGATTGACGGCTGCCGGATTACCGTTGCGCTCGTATAGGTTCTCTCGGATCTGATACCGGTTCGGTGCCAGCTTCCGGCAAACGGTCACGTCATATCGCGATGACGCACCGGCCAGCACGACCAGTGCGTCATGGAAGAGGGCTTTGGCGGCCATCTTGTGTCTCCATGATTATGTATGTTTATGTTTTGTTCCAAGCCAAAGAAAGAGTCAATAGGCTGGATGAATTTGTCTGTAGCTTGCGGACGGTGAATTCGTGTGTTACAAAATGGACTGTAAAATTCACTGAAAACATGAATGTTTTACTCAGACTACGAATCTGAGGGTCGGGCGTTCGAATCGCTCCGAGTGCGCCACTTCAAAAGACTAAAAAGCCTCCCGTTTGGGAGGCTTTTTTAGTGGAATAATGCCGTCATTATACTCACCCTTCTGAAAACATGACCTTTCAAACGTAGGCGTCAGTACTGCAGGGCCTCGGCGGCAAAATACCCTCCATTTTTAAAGTCACTTGAATCCGGTTAGGTGGACGTACGCTTTTTGCGTGATTTTTTTGAGCCCTGATCAGCTTAGGGGCTTTTCTTTTGGGGACAGGAATGTGATTTTCAACCCCATGACGAAAAGGACGGTTGCGTAATGGCCTCGGATATCCTCGCCCACACGGTGCAGGCCGCGCCGGTGGTTGGACATGCCGCGGCCATCAGCGGGCAATATGCTGTGGGGATCGTGTTTCTGACGGCGGCGGCGGTGTTTGTGCCGCTGTTTAACCGATTCAGGATTTCGCCGGTTCTGGGGTTCCTGATGGTCGGCGTCATTCTGGGGCCGGACGGGCTGGGGCGGCTGGCCGACATGTGGCCGGTGCTGGCCAAGTTTACGGTCACCCAATCCGAAGACGTCCACAATCTGGCGGAACTGGGTGTGGTGTTCCTGCTGTTTGCCATTGGGCTGGAACTGACATGGGAACGCCTTAAGGCCATGCGGCGGATGGTGTTCGGTCTTGGGATGCTGCAGATCATCCTGTGTACGCTGGTGCTGTTTGGGCTGTTCCTGATGATGAAGCGCCCGCCCGAAAGTGCGATTGCGCTGGCTATGGCGCTGGCCCTGTCATCGACGGCCATGGTCATGCCGGTGCTGGCGGAACTGAAAAAGCTCAACACCGCCACCGGCCGCAGCGTGTTTTCGGTTCTGCTGGCGCAGGATCTGGCGGTGGCCCCGATCCTGATTACGGTCATTGTGCTGGCGGGCGGCGAAGGCGGGCCGACCGGGGTGCAGGGGGTTCTGGCCATCATCCCGTCGATTGTGGTTATGGCGCTTTTGGTGCTGGGCGGACGGATGCTGTTGCGGCCATTGTTTAAATCAGCGGCGCTTACCAAGAGCCCGGAAATCTTCATGGCAGCCTGTCTGCTGGTGGTGCTGATGTCAGGGCAGGCAGCGGTCATGGCCGGTTTGTCCATGGCGATGGGCGCGTTTGTGGGCGGGCTGCTGCTGGCTGAGACCGAATACCGGCGCGAAATTGAGTTGATGATCGAGCCGTTCAAGGGGCTGCTGCTGGGGCTGTTTTTTGTCACCGTCGGGGCGCGGCTGGATATCGACGCGGTCATGGCCTCGCCGGTGCTGGTTCTGGCGCTGGCGGGCGGTCTGATCGCGCTTAAGGCGGTGGTGGTCTATCCTCTGGCGCGGCTTTATGGCTTGCCGCGGGCCGCAGCGCTGGAAGTCGCCGCCTTGCTGGGGCCGGCGGGGGAGTTCGCCTTCGTCATCATCGATGAGGGCATGGGCCGTAACCTTATCGATCCGCAAATAGGTCAGGCGATCATTCTGGCGGCGATCATCAGCCTGTTTTTGCTGCCTGTGATCGGCTCAACTGTGACCCGGTTTACCAAACGCATCAGCCCGCAAAAGGAAGCCGAACCGTCGGCAGCACCCGACATTATCACCGAAGTCCCCAATGACGTGCTGGTGGTCGGCTATGGCCGCGTCGGGGAATTGGTGGTCGATATGCTGGGGCGGCACAACATTAGCTTCACGATCGTCGATGTGAACCCAAGGGTGACGTCACGGGCGCGGTCGCAACACCTTGAAACCTGGTACGGCGATGCGTCCAATGTCGAGTTTCTGGCGCGGCTGGGGCTTGAGCACCGCAAAGCCGTGGTGGTGACGGTATCGAACGCCGCCTTTACCGATAATGTCGTCAAGGCCGTGCGGTCATTGCGCGACGATATCTGCCTGATCGCCCGCGCACGAGACGCCCACCATGCCGAGCGGCTGTATGAGCTGGGCGTGACCGATGCGGTGCCGGAAACGATTGAGGCGTCGCTGCAACTGGCTGAAAACACGCTGGTCGATCTGGGGGTGCCGATGGGGCTGGTGCTGGCCTCGATCCACGATAAGCGCGATGAGTTCCGGGCGCGTCTGGCGGCTCATGCGCCGGAAGGGCGGGCGTCGAGGGTGCTGCGGTCAACCAAGCGCGAGCCTAAGCCCACGGAAAAGGTGGTTTAATGTGCTTATACTCTCCTGCCTTTGGCGGGGGAGGTGGCAGCCCGCAGGGCTGACGGAGGGGGGAGGTGCGGCATTAGCGGGCTGTGGGTAAGTGCCCCCACCACCC
>DDPE01000060.1 GCA_002342035.1 Asticcacaulis sp. UBA2476
TCTGCGTAGTCATCACATAACCCCTTTAGTGATTTAACTTAGGACGCAGTTTTCCGGCCCGAAAAGAACCTGTGTTCAAATTCGGCGAAAATGCGCATGTACTGTTTCGAGTACTGCAAGGTATGTGCCGGATGGCCTGTCTCTCCCCATGGCCCCCTACCCCGCTTTTGACGCCCCTAAAAAAGCGTCGCCCCCGGCTCCCGACGAGGGTCATGACGGGCATTTAACCCCTCATTAAGCATATATTGGGGATAGATTTGGAAAGGCGTCAAGCCGCTATTTTGCCACTAGCGCCAATTATACAACAATGACGCGAAGCGGGCCTGAAATAGCCATATTTATCAATATTTTATAATTTAAGAATTTTTTGTTTCAGGAAGAAAACCTGCGCCGCACCATAGTTACGGGTGTCGATTATTTCCCACAGTTCCGACAAAAACGTCGCTTCATCGGCCCCTTTTTCGAGCACAGCGATGGCATTTTCAGATACCCATTTACCTTCGATCAGCTCTGCGAGTGCGACCTCCCCCAACCCCTTGTGGTAGGGCGGGTCCAGGAACACAAGATCAAAGGGCTCACCCGCCGATGCGGGCCTAATCCCTAATTGGGTCGCATCGCGCCGATGCACGCGGGTCACGCCGAATTTGCCAAACGCTTCGATATTTTCGCGGATGGCCCCGCGCGCGTCATCATCGGTTTCAACAAACAGGCAAAAGGCCGCCCCGCGCGACAGGGCTTCAAACCCCAGCGCGCCGGAACCGGCGAACACATCCATGACCCGAAGGCCCGATAAGGCCGGCATCCAGTCAGCATGTTCAAGGATATTGAACACGGCCTGGCGCGCCCGATCAGACGTCGGGCGCGTCGTTTTACCTTCGGGTGTCGCTATGGCGCGGCCCTTCAAGTCTCCGCCGACGATCCGCATGAGGCCTATTCGCCTCTGGGCTTGCGTGGCCCATCAAAGCGAGGGCCGGATGAACGGGGAGCCGAAGATCTTGAGCCAGCACCGCCTGGCTTGGAGAATGACGGACGGCCACCAGAAGGTTTTCCACCAAATGAGGGCTTACCACCAAAAGATGGTCGGCCACCTTCGGGGCGATCACCGCGAGGTTTGAAATCGCCACGAGGCTTATCGCCGAAGCCGCCACGGTCAGGACGGTCACCGCGAGGTTTAAAGTCACCACGAGGCTTATCGCCGAACCCACCACCAGCAGGACGGTCACCACGGGGCTTGAAATCACCGCGCGGCTTGTCGCCGAAACCGCCACGATCAGGACGGTCGCCGCGGGGCTTGAAGTCACCACGCGGTTTATCACCGAAACCACCGCGATCAGGACGGTCACCGCGAGGCTTGAAATCACCGCGAGGCTTGTCTCCGAAGCCGCCACGATCAGGGCGATCGCCAGCAGGTCTATCTGATCTGGGTTTGAAATCACCACGGGGTTTGTCACCAAAGCTGCCACGGTCAGGACGGTCACCGGACGGTCTGTCAAATCTGGGCTTATCAAAACGAGGTTTGTCGCCAAATCCACCGCGATCAGGGCGATCGCCAGCAGGCCTATCTGATCTGGGTTTGAAATCACCACGGGGTTTGAAATCGCCGCGAGGTTTGTCACCGAAACCACCACGATCCGGACGGTCGCCAGCGGGTCTGTCAAATCTAGGCTTATCGAAGCGGGGTTTGTCGCCAAATCCGCTACGGTCAGGGCGATCACCCCTCGCGGAGAAACCTTCCCGCGGTTTGTCGAAGCGCGGACGTTCAGTCCCCGCGCCCTCACCCCGAGGTTTGTCAAATTTGGGTTTGTCGAATCTGGGTTTATCAAAGCGTGGTTTGTCGCCAAAGCTGCGTTGCGGACGGTCAGAGAACTCAGGACGCGGATTGCGGTCTTTGGCATCGCCGTCGCCTTCGAAGCGCGGGCGATGGTCGAAATCGCGTTCTTTGAAATCGCGGTCATCCGTGAACTTCGGACGCCAGCCAGCATTGTCGCCGCGTGGTTTATCTCCGAATGGCTTCTTATCACCAAAGGATTTTCGGTCACCAAACGCCGGCTTATCCCCAAAGCCGCGCTTGTCGCTGAAACGATCGCCACCGCCGCGTCGCCCCTCGGTGGGCCGCCCGTCAGAACGGCTGTCATCACGGCCCCGGCGCGGGGCATCGGCGGTCTGGGACGCGCCTTCCAGCGGCAGATTGTTCAGCGGCACCACGCCACTCAGCATTTCGCGGATCACGCGCGGGCCGATTTCCTCAGCCTCACCGGTCGGCAGATCACCCAACTGGAACGGGCCATACGCCAGACGGATCAGACGGTTGACCTTAAGGCCAATGGCTTCAAGCACCTTACGGACTTCGCGGTTCTTGCCTTCGGTAAGCGATACCGTCAGCCACAGATTGGCGCGGCCATCGGCTTTTTCCTGCGCCTTATCAAGCTTAGCGTCCATCGAGCCATAGTGAACGCCTTCGACGGTCAGGCCGTCTTTCAGGCGATCCAGACGCTCCTGCGTGGTACGCCCCAGCGCGCGCACGCGGTAGGTGCGTATCCAGCCCGACGACGGCAATTCAAGTGACCGCGCCAAGCCACCATCATTGGTCAGCAGCAGCAGGCCTTCGGAATTGAGATCGAGGCGGCCAACCGAAATCACCCGTGGCAAACCTTCGGGCAGGTTGGCAAACACGGTCGGGCGGTCTTGGGGGTCAGAATGGGTGGTCACCAGGCCGACCGGCTTATGATAGCGCCACACGCGGGTGGGCTCGGCCTTACCGACCGGCTTACCGTCAACGGTGACCTGATCGTCAGGTTTAATCAGAGTGGCCGGTGTATCGAGGATGCGGCCATTGACCTTGATCTTACCCAGACCAATCAGGCGCTCAACTTCGCGGCGTGAGGCAATGCCCGCGCGCGCCAGAACCTTGGCGATGCGCTCACCCGAATGGGCGGCGGCAGCGCCTTTTTTGTCACCCGCTTTTTTGGCGTCATGTTTTTTGAGGAAGGCTGCCTTGCGGAAACCGTCGCGCTTGTCTTCGCGCGCCGCCTCACGGGCCTCAGCACTCATCTCAACGGGAGCGTCGGCAGGCATGTCATTTGAGTTTTCGGGCGTGTTTTGGTCATCGACCATGGTCGCTATCTTTCTAAGAGTGAGGGCCTAAACCACTTAGGTCCTTAAAAATCACTAGGCCCTTAAAAGTACGGGGGCCCTTGAAATTGGTCACCGGATCGTCTGTAAGAGCCTATGGACCCGACAGATGAAACCCTGATGGCACTGGCTTTGGACGCGGCACGCAAAGCGGGCCTTGCCGGTGAGGTGCCGATAGGCGCTTTAATCTACGATCCGTCAAGTCAAAAGGTGCTAACAACTGCATCAAATGCACCGATATCGACCCATGATGCCACCGCCCATGCCGAAATTCTGGCACTCAGGGCCGCAGGGCAGATTGTCGGTAATTATCGCCTGACCGATTTGTGGCTTTATGTGACGCTGGAGCCATGCGCCATGTGCGCAGGCGCGATATCCCATGCGCGCATAGGCCGGGTCATTTATGCAGCCCCTGACCCCAAGGGCGGCGGGGTTGAACACGGCGGCCGGTTCTTTGAACAACCGACCTGCCACTGGCGGCCGCAAGTGCGGGCGGGTGTACTCTCGGATGACAGCCGCGACCTTCTGAAAGCGTTTTTTAAAGACCGGCGTAAGCCGAAAAATCCGCTTTAAGGGTTCACCCTGTCACAAATTTGGTCTTTAATTACCGCGATTAGCAGAGGTTATCGGATGACATTTGATTTCAAGGCCATGGAAGCGTTCGTCGGGCAATATTCCGCGCACGCCGAAAAGCAAATTCAGGGCCTGACCGCCAACGCCGACACGATCATTGGCAAAGTCATTGTGGTCGTGCTGATCCTTACGGTCACGCTGATTATCTCAGGCTGGCTGTCGGGCATGGTACGCAAGATGGCGCGCCGGCTGTCGCATAACCCGGCTGACCGGACCCTGCCTGAGTTCTTCTCTCAGGTCGTCAACTGGCTGATCATGGTGATCGGCATCGTGGCGATTCTGTCGCAGCTTGGGGTGCAGACGACCTCGATCATCGCGGTTCTGGGTGCTGCGTCACTGGCGATTGGTCTGGCCCTGCAAGGCACGTTAAGCAATGTCGCGTCCGGCATCATGCTGCTGGTCATCAAGCCCTATGTCATCGGCGATGTCGTGCGCATCAATGATATATCGGGTACGGTGTACCGGCTGGGGCTGTTCACTACGGAGTTAGTGGATGCCAACAATCTGCGCATCAATATCCCCAATTCCAAAATCATCAGCGACCAGATCACCAATTTCACCCATAACGGCACCCGCCGGATCGAGATGATGATCGGCGTCGATTACGACACCGACCTTGATCACGCGCTTAAGGTTCTGAAAGAAATCGCTGAAAGCCACCCCAAGACCCTGGAGGCCCCGGTGACGTGGACGGGGGTGCGCGGTTTTGCGGACTCATCCGTGACCATAAGCCTTCAGACCTGGGTGCAGGCGGGTGATCATTTTCAGACGGAAACCGATCTTTATCTGATGATCAAGAAGGGTTTTGACGCGGAAGGGATCGTCTTCCCCTACCCGCATCAGGTGCAGTTGGATAAGTATCAGAAGGCCACGCAGGAAACCCTTGCGGGTTAAGGCAATCCTTAAAATTGCCCAACAATCTGAGCGTCGCTGCGAAATTGCAACCGACATAGGTGCCTCATAATCGCGATGAAGAGGATGCTACTTACGGTCATCGGCAGCACTGCCCCCGTGTACCACGTCAGAAGGTAAAGCCAAGGGGCTGTAATTGTACCGCCTAACGCAACCATTACGATTATAACAGCGGCTAGAATAGCAGCAGCTAGATTACATACCCACCACCACATGACAAGCCCTTGGCCACGTGCGGACGTTTGCGGCTGAGAGGCGCTGTTGATCTCTGTCAGTATCTGATACGGCCTGTAGAAACTCAGAACGGGCACGAAAAATGAAGCCATAATCTCGCCGCGCGCTGCTTGCCTTTTCGATGACAATACCTCAGCGTTTTTTGCCGCATGTGAAAGCCATAAGAGATTTATAACACCAGAAATCACAAAGAAGATGATCTGATTTATAGCTACAAATCCGGTGATTACCGAAAATACGTCCTCATGCATCGAAAGCCATAGGTCCAGCCTCTCCCAGAACGGCCGCAGTATGAGGCATATAATTAGAACCGAAAGCGCTACAGAGGACACAACATTGATCCAGCCAAACACTGAGGCCAGAAAGGTCAGTCTTTTTAATGGTTTCAGCCCCCCGCCTGATTTCACTTGCGTCTATTCCAGCCCGATCTTGCCAATGGCGTAGAATCGCTCGGCGCGTTGAGCGACCAGTTCGTCGGCGTTGAGGAAATTGAGGGCTTTCAACTCCTCTTCCAGCACATTGCCGACCGTTCGGATCATCAATTCCGGGTCGGAATGCGCCCCGCCGGCGGGTTCTTCGATAATGCGGTCAACAATCCCGAATTTCAGCAGGTCAGGTGCCGTGATCTTCATGCGGTCGGCAGCATCCTGAGCGCGCGCACCGTCTTTCCACAGGATCGAGGCCGCCCCTTCGGGTGAAATCACCGAATAGATCGAGTGTTCCAGAATCAGCACGCGGTTGCCGGCGGCGATGGCGATCGCCCCGCCGGAGCCGCCTTCGCCGGTCACGGTCGTGATCATCGGCACTTTCAAGGTCAAGCCGCGCTCAGTTGAGCGGGCAATGGCTTCGGCCTGACCGCGTTCTTCGGCGCCGATGCCGGGATAGGCGCCTGCGGTGTCCACAAACGTCAGGACAGGCAAGCCAAACTGTTCGGCCATATCCATCAGGCGCACGGCCTTGCGGTAGCCTTCGGGGCGGGCCATGCCGAAATTGTGCTTCAACCGCGTGGTGGTGTCGTGGCCTTTTTCATGGCCCATGACGACGACGCTTTGGCCGCGGAACCGGCCCAGACCGCCGATAATCGCTTGATCATCACCGAATTTACGATCGCCGCGCAGTTCGACGAAATCCTCAATCAACCCCTCAAGATAGTCGACAAAATGCGGGCGCTCAGGGTGGCGGGCGACCTGCGTCTTCTGCCAGGGCTCCAGCTTGGAATAGGCTTCCTTGCGCATCACATGGGCGCGGAGACGCAGGGCATCCAGTTCCGGCACCATGTCCGTGCCGCCGCTTTCGGACAGGCTGGACAGTTCTTCGATCTTGGCTTCGAGATCAGCAATCGGACGCTCGAATTCGAGATAATGACGCATCAAAGGAATCCCACAACACCGCTTAAGGCGAGCAAATTATAAAGTCTGGCCTTATACAGCAAGCGATCATTCGGAAAAGCCGAAAAATGACGCCTCCCCACTGCGTAGGGAGGAGAAATTTTAGCTCTTCCTCGACAGCGGATGATGGGTTTCAACCACTTCGCGCAGGCGCTCACCCGCCACATGGGTATATATCTGGGTCGTCGAAATATCGGCATGGCCCAAAAGCGTTTGCACCACCCGCAAATCGGCGCCGCCTTCGAGCAGGTGGGTGGCAAAGGCATGGCGCAGAACGTGCGGCGACACCCGCGCGGGATCAATACCCGCATTTATCGCGGCCTCATCCAGCAATTGCCCGACCCGGCGGCGGGTCAGATAGCCGTCGCCGCCGCGTGATGCAAATAAGAACCCGTTACCCTTATCGCCCTTGGCCACAAACAGCTCGCGCACGCCCAGATAATCCTTGATCGCCCCCCGCGCCGACGGATTAAGCGGCACCAGTCGTTCCACCCCGCCCTTGCCCTTAATGATCAGATAGGCCGGGTCTTTCATCACAGCATCCAGTGGCAGAGAGACGATCTCCGACACCCGCATCCCCGATGCATAGGCAATTTCAATCAAACATTTCAGGCGAATCGCATGATGCGGCCCTTTCAGTTCGGCAGCCGAAATAAGCGCCTCAACCTCCTCCCGACTGATGATTTTGGGCAAGACTTGCGCTTTTTTCGCCGCAGGAATCTTTCGGCTGGGGTCGACCAGAATATAACTCTCACCGACACAGAAACGGTAAAACTGCCGTATGGCCGAGCGTTTTCGCTGTAGTGTTGCCCCGGTCAGGCCCAGCGCGTCCAGATGCTCGAAAAATCGCGCCAGATCAGCCTCGCCCAAGGCCAGCAGATCGTTACCCGCAAACGCCTCAAGGTCGCTCAGATCCTGCCCATAGGCCTCCAGCGTGCGTTTAGACGCATTGCGCTCCACCGCCATCATTTGCAAAAACTGCTTTACCGGATCACGCGCCATTATTACTCCCACAACCCTTTGCGGGCAGTTCAGCATAAACACTGGAAAATATCCTAGCCTGTCCTGTAAGGTTTTATAAAACCTTACAGGACAGCCATAATGTTGGTCGCGACATTGACGCAAAAAACCGCTTACACTTTTTTGCATGTCGCTTAGACATATAGTAAACCCCTTAGTTATGAGCTTTTTTTTTCACCCGTGCCGCCCATGACCGGGCCATCCGACATAACCGATTACGTGCGTCCGCGCTTTGACCTGCCCAAGCCCCTAGTTCTGGTGGGCTTGATGGGCGTGGGTAAAACCACGGTCGGGCGGCGTCTGGCCGACCATTTCAGTCTGCCCTTTCGCGATGCCGATGAGGAAATTGAAAAGGCCGCGGGCCAGTCCATTGCCAATATTTTCTCAAGTCTGGGCGAGGCCAATTTCCGTGACGGCGAACACCGCGTTATCCTGCGCCTGATCGAAGAAGGCCCGCAGGTGCTGGCGACCGGTGGCGGGGCGTTTATGCACGCCCAGACCCGCGCGGCCTTAAAAGATAAGGCGATTGTCGTCTGGCTCAAAACCGACCTTAAGGTGCTGGCGCGTCGCGTCGCCAATAAACCCCATCGCCCGCTGCTGAAAGATCGCGACCCGATGGACGTTCTGCGTGAGCATGAAACCAACCGCTATCCTTTTTATGCCGAAGCCCATCTGACGGTCGAAACCGGCGATCAGTCTCATGCCAGAAGCGTTGATCTGGTGCTTGAGGCTCTTAAAACCTATCTGGATACCCATAAATGACCATTATCCCTGTCGCCGGCGGCGCGTTCACCCCCTATGACGTTTGGGTCGATACCGGTCTGGTCAGCGATGTGGTCAGCCATGTCGGGCAATATCTGAAAACCAGCGCGTGCTGATCGTCTGTGACGCCAATGTCGATGCGCTCCATGCTGATGGGGTCGTGGCGCAGTTTGAGGCGGCGGGTTTCAAGACTTTTAAAACCGTCGTGCCCGCCGGTGAACAAACCAAGTCCTGGGAAGGGCTTGCGACGGTCACCGATGCCTTTGTGGACGCAGGCCTTGATCGCAAGGATGTGGTGATTGCGCTGGGCGGCGGGGTCATCGGCGATCTGACCGGCTTTGCGGCCAGCATCTATATGCGCGGCATCGATTTTATCCAGATACCGACGACCGTACTGGCGCAGGTCGATTCCAGCGTCGGCGGCAAGACGGCGATTGACCATCCACGCGGTAAAAACCTGATCGGCGCCTTCCATCAGCCGCGCAAAGTCCTGTGCGATCTGGATGTGCTGTCGACCCTGCCGGCGCGTGAGATCAAGTGCGGTTATGCCGAAGTCATCAAATACGGTCTGCTGGGCGACAAGGCCTTTTTCGAATGGCTGGAGGTCAACGACCAAAAAGTTCTGTCGCTCGATATCGACGCCATCCGCCACGCCGTCGCCCGCTCGGTCGAAATGAAAGCCGAAATCGTCGCCGCTGATGAGCGCGAAGGCGGTAAGCGCGCCCTGCTCAACCTCGGCCACACCTTTGGCCATGCGCTGGAAGCCGAGGTTGGCTTTGGCGATGCCCTGCTGCACGGTGAAGCGGTGGCGATCGGCATGGCCATGGCCTTCCGTTATTCCGCCCGTGCTGGTTTGTGTTCAAACGCCGAGTCGGATCGGGCCGTAGCCGCCATCGCCCAGTCCGGCCTGCCGACCACTCTTGCCGAAATCCGCAACGCGCCATTTGATGCTGATCGTCTGATCGAGCACATGGGCCACGACAAGAAGGCCGAAGGCGGCAAGTTAGTGTTCGTGCTGGCCCGCGCCATCGGTGAGGCGTTCGTGGCCAAGGATGTGCCCGCCGCCGATATCTATGATTTTCTGCTGACGGAGGGCGCGCTGGCCCGCCTAGACGCATGATCGCCACCCTCCTCGTCCTCGCCCCGATTTTGGTCGGATTATTATTTGTCTCCGCGCTGTTTTCGGCGGGGGAAACCTCCATGACGGCCGCCTCACGCGGGCGGATGCACCAGCTTGAGCGCGACGGCGATAAGGCGGCCAAACGGGTCAACCGCCTGCTGGCCGATCAGGAAAAGATGATCGGCGCCATATTGCTGGGCAATAACCTGATCAATATTGGGGCTTCGGCGCTGACGACCTCGGTGCTGGCGGCCATGTTCCCCGGCGCCATGGGCATTGCCATCTCCACCGGCGTCATGACCGTGCTAATTCTGGTGTTCGGGGAAGTCCTGCCCAAGACCCTGGCGATCACCAAGCCCGATGATGTGGCGCGCGGTATGTCGCGGATGGTTTTGTGGGCCGTCTACATTTTCGGCCCCGTCGTGCAGGCCGTGCAGTGGTTTGTGCGCAAAACCCTGAAACTGTTCGGTGTTAACATGTCGATGGAAACCGACGTTCTGGCCGCCCATCAGGAAATTCGCGGGGCCATCGAATATCACCACGACGAAGGCTCAGTCGAAAAGCGCGACCGCAACATGTTCCGCGGCGTGCTTGACCTGTCTGAGCTGGATGTCAGCCAGATCATGGTTCACCGCAAGCAGATATTCATGATTGACGCGGACCTTGGCATCGAGCGCATCATCGATGAGGCGCTCAAAATCGGCCATACCCGCATCCCGCTCTATCGCGACCATCAGGAAAACATCGTCGGCGTCCTCCATGCCCGCGACCTGTTTGCGGCCATCACCAAGGCCAGAGGCGATGTCTTGAGCCTCGATATCGACGCCATCACCCGTGAGCCGTGGTTCATTCCCGACACCACCAACCTCAAAAGCCAGTTGAATGCTTTCTTGAAGCAAAAGCAGCACTTTGCGCTGGTGGTCGATGAGTACGGCGCACTGCAAGGCATGGTGACGCTGGAGGACATACTAGAGGAAATCGTCGGCGATATCGAAGACGAACACGACACGGCCCAGACCGGCATCCGTAAGCAGGCTGACGGGTCGCTTATTGTTGACGGCGATGTGCCTATCCGCGACCTGAACCGCTTTATGGACTGGGATTTACCCGATGATGATGCGGTGACGATTGCTGGCCTTGTGATCTATGAGGCCCGCACCATCCCTCAACCCGGTCAGACCTTCATCTTTTTTGACCGCAAGTTCCAGATCCTGCGTCGCCAACGCAACCAGATCACGGCGCTAAAAATCACCCCGATCGTGATCGAAGATTGATCCTTATACCTCCCTGAACGCTCTGCGTTCGGGGAGGGGGACCGGTGCCGCGAACCGCGACATTCAGCGCAATGGAATAGCATTTTCCGCACGATACTGGCGTAGCTGGTATATGTCGTCCCGAATATAGGCTTCCCAATCGGGAATAGTTGCCCAACCATAATCCGTATTAAAATAGCCTCTGGTTATATGGGCGTAAGCCGCAATAGTATCATAACTGAATAACAGATGATCGTGATCACAATTGTCGGGATAGTCCCGTAATTCCCAAGACGCCGCTTCATCCATAACGGCGTCCATAAATTCCGGCATCCACCAGCCCTGATAACAGTATGTCTCACCGACTACAGGACATTTTTGATCATAGAGATCGAAACGCTCAAAGGTTACATTTCGCCCGCTGCGGGCCACAAGGCGATGCAACTCCGCGACTGAAGCGCGGTTATTTTCATTCACATATAAGTTGCCGGGTGCCAGCGGAGCCGGAAACGGATCGGCTAAATCATCCCAATTCATCTCACACTTGATGAGAATGCCCTCTTTCGTGGATTGAATATCCAGAACCGTTACCTTGTGTTCCGTCATGTTCTTTATGATCTGAATTGGGCAGTCATAGTCTGCCCTTGGCGAACTATGCTGATTTTCCACACCGCCGGTCGGGTGCTTAAAATCTGCTCTAACTGCGCTGCCGATGTGATCGGCGTACCGTTGACGTCCTTAATGATATCACCGGGGCGGAAACCGGCACGAGCCGCATAGGCACGGTTCGATTCAATCCCGTACACCAGCACGCCACGCGGGGCCGCAAAGATATCGATGCCCGCTTCTTCGGCCACAGCGGGCGACATATTGACGACCTTGGCCCCCAGCAGCGGGGTATTGGCCTTGATCAGACGCTCATCCTTGGCCGGTGTGGCGATGGGCGGTTGCACCTTGACCTTAACCGCTTGAGGTTTACCGTCACGGATAATGCCCAGTTGCGCCGTCTCACCGGGGTTGCGCACGCTCATCCGATAGGCGATGGCGCGGGCATCATTGACCGCCTGGCCATCGACAGCGGTGATGACATCGCCGGTGCGCAAGCCCGCCTGATCGGCGGGACTGCCCTTATAGATATCGCTGACCAGCACCCCTTCGGGGCGCGGAAGGTTCATGGAACGGGCAATGTCTGAGGTTACCGCATCGCCCTTGGCCCCCAGCCACGGCCGCACCAGCGTGGACTTACCGCCGAGTGCCGTATCGACTACCCGGCGCACCATAGCCGAAGGGATGGCAAACCCAACCCCCGCCGAAGAGCCTGAGCGTGACAGGATAAAGCTGTTGATGCCGATCAGATCGCCGTCCATATCGACTAACGCCCCGCCGGAATTGCCGGGGTTAATGGCGGCGTCGGTTTGAATGAACGCCCCCTCGCCCGGCCCGACATCGGTGCGATCAAGGGCCGAGATAATACCGTTGGTTACGGTCTGACCGACCCCAAACGGATTGCCAATCGCCAGCACCAGATCACCGACCTCAAGGTCGCGTCCGTCATCGAGATTGAGCGTTGTGAACTTTTCGCCGCTTGTCTCAAGCTGAAGCACAGCCAGATCGGTACGTTCATCGGCGAGCAGCAGCTTGGCCGGGAACTCACGCCGGTCATTGAGCACGACCATGAACTCCTGCCCGCCCTGAACGACATGGTTATTGGTCACGACCACGCCGTCCCCGCGCACGATCACGCCGGAGCCCAGGGACTGCTCGACCTGCGGACGCGGATTGACGCCGCCGAACATCTGCCAGAACGGATCGACCTGACGACGGGTGACGCGCTTGGCATAGACATTGACGACGGCCGGCGCCGTATCGCGCACAACCGGCGCAAAGGACGACTTCATGCCGATGGCGCTATCGGGCACTTTACGGTTGGGTGTGCCGAGCGGTTGCTGATGAAACCCCGAACCCTCGTAATTATCCTGCGGTTCGGTCTGGCCGGAGCAGGCGCTCATCAAACCGGCCATAGTCAGGGCGATAATGGAGGCAGCTTTGCGTAAGGATGTCGTCATGGGTTAGGTCAGGCTCACAAAAGGAATAGTCATCCAATTATGTAGAGGTCTTTGCGGCGCTATCAAGGCCGGATAGCGCCTGAAAAAGGCCGGACCTTAGTGTTTTAACGCGGGCCTGAACGGTCGCGTCGTGCCGTCATAGGGTTCGGGCTTGAGGTCAAGCAATGCCATGATCAGGCCATAGACATCGACATTATCAAAAGTATTCAAACGCACACCGGATTTAAACGCCGGTCCGCTGGCGATAAACACCGCCTGCATGTGCGGATCATAGGGGTCATAGCCGTGGCTGCCGCCTTCTGGTTTGGGCATCCAGTTATCGCGGGAGGGGGCCACAATATAGCCCCCGACATCCGCCATACAGACGATCTTGCGCACGCGGATATGTTTCCCGAAATGATAGCGCGCCGGTATTTTGCCTTTCGGCCAGCAGGTCATGTGCGCAGGTTTGTTGCGGATCAGAATCCGGTTCACCTCAGCCTCATGACCGGGCTTCGGATCAAGCATCACCACCTGCCCGCCCGCCACCAGATCATAGCTGTCATTCGGTAGTATATCGGCGATGCGGACAAAGGTTTCAGGCTGGTGCTTAGCCATGCCGTGATCCGACACAATCACGATATTGGCGGTGATGCCTCTCGATTTCAGCCCGTCGATAAGCTGACCTACCGATTGATCGACATCGGCCAGAGCGGCATTAACTTCGGGGCTGTCGGGGCCGTAATCATGGCCCTCATGATCGACGCTCGAATAATAAAGGCTAATCGCATCAGGCCGTTCAGCGACCGGCATATCCAGCCAGTTGAGCACCTGCGCCACGCGCGTCGGATGCGGCATCTCCTCATCATAGGTCATCCAGTACGTCGGGCGCACGCCGTGGATATCGGCCTCAGAGCCGGGCCAGAACATAGCCGCGACCTTAAGGCCGCGCGCCTGCGCGCTCACCCAGAACGGTTTGCCATCATCCCACCAGAAGCGATCAATGACCGCCTCACGATTAGCAAGCCTGAAACGCTCATCAGGGCGACGCGGATCGCGCATGGTGTTGCCGATAATGCCATGATGATCAGGCCGCAGGCCGGTGACCAGCGTGTAGTGATTGGGAAAGGTCAGGCTGGGGAAACTGGGGCGCATGGCCGCACGCGCGCCACTATCGGCTAAGGCCTTGAGGTTGGGGGTGATGCCACGGTCCAGATAGTCGGCCCGGAAGCCATCAATTGAAATCAGGATCAGCGGGGCTGGTTTTTCAATGACCGCCTCAACGGTTGCCACCAGCGCCTGCGGTTTGGAGACGCACGCCCCCAGGCCCATCATGATCAGAGCGATGGCCCCCAAAATCTGTTTACGCATAAAGCACCCGGCTTAACCCAACGATCACAACAGACTACATAAAAGATACGTCAGAGCGGTGACAAGGGGCAGACGGCCGCGGGCCGCAAAAAAGCCCCCGCAACAGCAGGGGCTTTTGATATGTCTATCGTGCTGGCTTAGTCGCAGGTGCGGATGCGATCCAGTACATCCATGCCGGACGCGTCGCTGAACGCGGGTTCATCATGCCCGAAAAGGGTCTCACTCAGCAGCGCTTCCGAAAGGATCGGCGCGCCTGTAGCAGGGGTGTACGCATGGCTTTGTACGTCATTGGACATAGCAACCTCCTGAATATGGGTGATGTAAGGTAGAAGACCTGACCCCGTGGTCTTAATCTTCACCTGAAGCGTAGGGTATAAACCGCGTCAGGGAAAGTCACAGTCCTTATGCGGATGATCACAGACGCGTTAACTAAGCAGTAATAAATAATTATGTGATAAATATCACGCGCCGCACACCGGCGAATGCCTGCCGCATAAGGCATTAGGTGTGCCCCCGTCCGATTTTTACGCACCCGCAAACATAAAAAAGGCTCCCCGCCATAACGGGAAGCCTTTTTAGGTAATCTGCATCGGCAGAAGTGGCTTTTAAGCCTCTTCGGTCTCAACCGACAGTACCGGGCCGGAATCCTTGCCCTTTTCGTTTTCGTCACGCTCGACGAATTCGATGATGGCCATAGCGGCGTTGTCGCCGTGGCGGAAACCAGCCTTCATGATGCGGATGTAGCCGCCGTTACGGTCTTTGTAACGCGGGCCAAGCACTTCGAACAGCTTGCCGACCTGAGCGACGTCACGAACGCGCGAGATGGCGATACGCCGGTCGTGCAGGGTGCCCGACTTGGCCAGGGTCACCAGCTTTTCGACGAATGGACGCATTTCCTTGGCCTTCGGCAGGGTGGTGGTGATTTGTTCGTGCTTGATGATCGACGCAGCCATGTTGGCAAACATTGCCGTACGGTGGGCGCTGGTGCGACCGAGTTTGCGGTGGCCTGAACCGTGACGCATAATAAAATCTCCAAAAGACCGGCGGCACGCAGCCTGTCCGATCTCCCAAAAACGAGCCCATGATCTAAAGGCTAAGAAACCCGAATGGCCCCTGCCCGTCATAAGCGTCGACCCGAAGCGAGTCGAAATTACCGGGACAAGGTTTTGGTCTTTCCCGATAAGTGAAGCCAAAAATCAGCTTCTATAAAAAGGCAAAGGCGAGACCGAATTCACTTCGGTCTCGCCTTTGTCCATATCTATACACTTAAAAGTACACCGAGCAAAGCGAGGGACTTTTAAGTGAGGTCTCTTAGATCTGGTCTTCGAACTTCTTAGCCAGATCCTCGACATTCTCAGGTGGCCAGTTCGGCACGTCCATACCCAAATTCAGGCTCATGGACGACAGAACTTCCTTGATCTCGTTCAGCGACTTACGACCAAAGTTCGGGGTACGGAGCATTTCCGATTCCGTCTTCTGGATCAGGTCACCGATATAGACGATGTTGTCGTTCTTCAGGCAGTTCGCCGAACGGACCGAAAGTTCCAGTTCGTCGACCTTCTTGAGCAGAGCCGGGTTGAACGGCAGCTCAGGCTTACCTTCTTCGACCACAGCGGGCTTAGGTTCTTCAAAGGTGATGAAGATTTGCAGTTGATCCTGAAGGATACGGGCGGCAAACGCCACGGCATCGATCGGGGTCACAGCGGCGTTGGTTTCAACTTCCATCACCAGCTTATCGTAATCGAGCGACTGGCCCTGACGGGTCGGCTCGACGCGGTAAGCGACCTTCTTGACCGGCGAATAAAGCGCATCGACGGCGATCAGGCCAATCGGGGCATCTTCCGGACGCAGACGATCAGCAGGCACATAGCCCTTACCGGTCTGGACGGTGAATTCCATACGCACGGAGGCGCCTTCATCCAGCGTACAGATAACGTGATCCGGGTTAAGCACTTCGATATCGGCCGGGACATCAATCTGACCGGCCGTTACCGGGCCGGCACCTGATGCGCGAAGCACCATGCGCTTGGGGCCTTCGGCATGCATACGCAGCGCCAGTTGCTTGATGTTGAGGATGATATCCACGACATCTTCACGAACGCCTTCGATAGATGAAAACTCGTGAACGACACCATCGATCTGCACAGCCGTGACAGCCGCACCCTGCAACGAAGACAGGAGAACACGTCTCAAAGCGTTACCGAGAGTTACCCCGAAACCGCGCTCCAGCGGTTCCGCGACCAGACGCATCTTGCGCGTAGAATCCACGCCGGACTCGATCTGGGGCTTCTCGGGACGAATTAGCTGTTGCCAGTTTCTTTCGATCATTGCGTCCCTCAAATTGTGGGAAAGGCCGCCGCTTCGCGATCAAACGAAACGGCGGCTGTTAAATAGAATTAGACGAAATTAAACGCGACGACGCTTCGGCGGACGGCAGCCGTTATGCGGGATCGGGGTGACGTCACGGATCGTAGTGATCGTGAAGCCCACCGCCTGCAGGGCGCGCAGAGCCGATTCACGGCCCGAACCCGGACCGGCAACGCTGACTTCCAGCGTCTTGACGCCATGTTCCATAGCCTTACGGCCTGCGTCTTCAGCGGCAACCTGAGCGGCGTAAGGGGTCGATTTACGCGAACCCTTAAAGCCCATGTGGCCAGCAGACGACCACGAAATCGCATTGCCCTGCGCGTCCGTGATGGTGATCATGGTGTTGTTGAACGAAGCGTTGACATGCGCCACGCCCGAGGTGATGTTTTTACGTTCGCGCTTTTTAACGCGTGTAGGTTCCTTAGCCATTGCTCAGCGGTCCCGATTACTTCTTCTTGCCAGCGATAGGTTTCGCCGGACCTTTGCGCGTACGCGCATTTGTGTGAGTGCGTTGGCCACGCACCGGGAGGCCCTTACGGTGACGCAGGCCGCGGTAGCAGGCCAGGTCCATCAGGCGCTTGATGTTCATCGAGACTTCGCGACGCAAATCACCTTCGACCAGATAGTCACGGTCGATGGTTTCACGGATCTGCAGCACTTCGGCGTCAGACAGCGAATTGACACGACGGGCATCTTCAATGCCCACTTTTTCCACGATTTCCTTAGCCTTTTGCGGGCCAATGCCATGGATATATTGAAGCGCGATAAGAACGCGCTTGTTTGTCGGTATATTGACGCCTGCAATACGGGCCACGTCTAATTCTCCTCGGGGCACAACCTTACGGCGCGCCAAAAAACGAAAGGCGACACGTATGCCTTTAAGCGTGCCCGATGTAAAGGCCAGCCCAAAAGAATACGCGTGTTATTTTCGCGGAAGCGACCCCTTATAATAAGGAATCATCATCCGTCAATGGTTTTTTGCCCAAACCTTAAGGTTTAACGCCTTAAGAGATCTGGACGGCGAACTTGCAGACCAAGACTTAAGCCCAGAGGTGAAAAAGCTGGGTCAGCATCTTTGGTCTTAATTGTAGAACCGGCTTTGGGGTGAAAATTCAAAACCGGCAATCTGTCTTTCAGGCCTTCTAAGGGAGCCTGAAAGGAATTGTGTTAAGCAAGGGCCGCTTCGATACGGGCGGCGACCTCTTCCATTGAGCCCATGCCCTCAACCTCAGCAAGTTTGCCTTGCGCGGCATAGAAGGGCAAAAGCGGCGCGGTCTCGGCATTATATTTTGCCAGACGCTCCTTATAAACTTCGGGATTATCGTCGCTACGGCCCTGCTCAGCAAAGCGCGTCTCGATCCGGTCAATCAGCGCGGCTTCATCGACATTCAGACGCACGACCTTATCGATCTGGCTGCCACGCTCAACCAGCATGGCGTCCAGCGCCTCAGCCTGAGCCACAGTGCGCGGAAAGCCATCAAAGATCGCCCCACCGGCCGCTTCGGCCTCTGGCAGGCGCTCACGGATCAGAGCGATGACGATCTCATCAGCCACATAGCCGCCGCTGGCCAGGATGTCCTTGACCTTGAGGCCGAGGTCGCTTTCGGCAGCAATAGCGGCCCTCAGCATGTCACCCGTCGACAGTTGTACCATGTTGCGTGCCACCACCAGACGCTTGGCCTGAGTGCCCTTACCGGCCGCCGGCGGCCCGAAAAGTATTAGGTTCATCGAGCTCCCCCGCGGAGTCTTGGCGCTCCGCCTTTCATTTTCGATTTTTTGATCAGGCCATCATACTGATGGGCCAAAAGATGCGACTGGATCTGGGCAACCGTGTCCATGGTTACCGACACCACGATCAGGATCGACGTACCGCCAAAGTAGAAGCTGTTGCCAAGGCTGGAGATCAACAGTTCCGGCAGCAAACAGACGATGGTGATATAGCCAGCACCAATCACGGTAATGCGCGTCAGAACGAAATCGAGATACTCAGCCGTGCGCTTGCCCGGACGGATACCCGGCAGGAAGCCCCCGTATTTACGCAGGTTCTCAGCGGTTTCGTCCGGATTGAACACCAGCGAGGTGTAAAGGAAACAGAAGAAGATGATCAGAGCCGCATAGATAGCCATGAACAGCGGCTGACCGTGGGTCAGTTGCGTCGTCAGCGACGGCAGCCACTGCAACCAGGTCGGCATGGCATCCGGGTTGGAGCCTGCAAATTGCAGGATCGTGGTCGGCAGCAGCAACAGCGACGAGGCAAAAATCGGCGGAATGACCCCGGCGGTATTGACCTTAAGCGGCATGAACGAGGTATCGCCGCCCATGATGCGGTTGCCGACCTGACGCTTAGGGTACTGCACCAGCAGACGGCGCTGGGCGCGCTCCATGAACACGATAAAGACGATGGTGGCAATCAGCACCAGAACGACCAGCAGCAACACCAGCGGCGCAATCTGGCCTTCTTTCGCCAGAGCCAGAAGCTGGGCGATGGTCGATGGCAGGACGGCGACAATGCCGGTAAAGATGATCATCGACGAGCCGTTGCCAACGCCGCGGGCGGTGATTTGCTCACCCAGCCACATTAGGAACATGGTGCCGCCGGTCAGCGTCGTCACGGTCGCAATAAGGAAGAACGGCCCCGGATTGAGCGCCAGCCCCGACGCCTGCATCCCTGCGGCGATCGAGAACGACTGAACAATGGCCAGAACCAGCGTCAGATAGCGGGTATACTGGTTAAGTTGCTTGCGACCCGCCTCCCCGCCTTCCTTGCGCAGCTTTTCCCACGGGCCGTAGATCGAGCCCATGAGTTGCACAATGATCGACGCGGAAATGTACGGCATGATGTTCAGGGCGAACACGGCCATACGTTCCACGGCACCGCCGGAGAACATGTTGAACATGCCCAAAATACCCTGAGACTGCCCCGAAAAGGCGCGGTCAAACGCGGCCATATCAATGCCGGGAACGGGCACATAGGTCCCCAGACGGCAGATAATCAGCGCACCCAGCGTAAAAAGAAGACGCTTATGAAGTTCGGTTGCCTTCGCAAAGGCGCCGAAATTCATATTCGCAGCAAGTTGTTCAGCAGCCGATGCCATCAAGTACCCTTAAAAATCAGAAAGTCCCCAAAAGAATCTGATGACACAGACTCACGACCTTCAGGCAGATATAGGCGGACAAAACCGAAAGGCCAAGAGGCAGCACGCACCAAAGCGCCCGCCCCTCAGCCCAAGGGCTTATATCACCCGTGGATAACTTACTCAGCCGACTTTTTAGCCGGACGCTTTTGGGTCACGGTGCCACCGGCAGCCTCAACGGCCTTCACAGCCCCTGCGGTCGCCGAATAGACGTTGAGGGTAACCTTGGACTTCAGCTCGCCTTCGCCCAGCAGACGCACGCCGTCAAGCTCACGACGGATAACACCCGCAGCCTTAAGCACAGCGCCCGTGATCTCAGCCTTGGCATCGATCTTACCGGCGTCGATGGCGTCTTGCAGGCGCCACAGGTTAACTTCAGCGAATTTCAGAGCGAACGGGTTGTTGAAACCGCGCTTAGGCATACGCATGTACAGCGGCATTTGACCGCCTTCAAAGCCCAGCAGCGAGACGCCCGAACGGGACTTCTGGCCCTTCACACCACGACCGGCGGTCTTGCCCTTGCCGGAGCCAGGGCCGCGGCCTACGCGCATACGGCCCTTGGTCGAGCCTTCGTTATCGCGGATTTCGTTCAATTTTGTCATTGTATGCCTCATATTGTGAATGCGCCCGCAAGGTGCGGACTCGGCGTTGATGGAGTGAAGCCAATTATCTGACGCGCATTTATTTCCAAAAACCGCATAACACTTTTTGGAATGCGCTCAAACTCGGCTTCTATAAATAGCAAAATGCCCGGAGTTTCCTCCGGGCATTTGTTTAGTCTACGATTTCGATCAGGTGAGCCACCTTGGCGATCATGCCGCGAACCGAAGGCGTATCTTCCAGAGTGGAGACACGGCCCATTTTGTTCAGGCCCAGACCGGCGAGCGTTGCGCGCTGATCTTTGGTACGGCGGATGGGCGAACCCGTCTGCTTGACTGTGACTTGTGCCATAATGATTAGCCCTCGATCGCTTCAGGCGACGAAGCGCCGTCGTTACGGCGCGTCAGGATGTCGCCAACCTTTTTGCCGCGCTTGGAGGCGATCTGACGGGGCGAAGACTGCACCTTCAGCGCTTCAAACGTGGCGCGCACCATGTTGTAAGGGTTCGAAGACCCAAGTGACTTGCCGACCACGTCGGAAACGCCCAGGGTTTCAAGCACCGCACGCATCGGACCACCGGCGATCACGCCAGTGCCCGGAGGGGCCGCGCGAAGCTGGATCTTACCGGCGCCCCAACGGCCGTAGCCATCGTGGTGCAGGGTGCGTGATTCACGAAGCGGCACGCGAACGAGCGACTTCTTGGCTTCTTCGGTAGCCTTGCGGATAGCTTCCGGCACTTCACGGGCCTTACCGTGACCGTAGCCAACGCGGCCTTTTTGGTCACCAACGACCATCAGAGCGGCGAACGAGAAACGACGACCACCCTTAACGGTAGCGGCGACGCGGTTGATGGCGACGAGCTTTTCTACGAATTCCGAAGGTTCTTCGGTGCGATCGCGACGCTCATTGCGGTTTTCGCTAGGACGAGCCATGAACGTACCCCTTAGAAGTTGAGACCGGCTTCACGCGCGGCATCTGCCAACGCCTTCACCCGGCCATGATAAATGTAACCACCACGATCAAAGACAACGTCTTTGATACCGGCTTCGATGGCGCGCTGGGCAACCAGCTTACCAACTTCGGTGGCGGCGGAGGCGTCCGAACCACGCTTAGTCGACGCTTCGAGGGACGAGGCCGCAACCACGGTCACGCCCTTCAGATCGTCGATGATCTGAGCGTAGATGTTTTTATCCGAACGGAACACCGACAAACGCGGGCGGCCGTTGGAGAGCTTCTTGAGGCGCGTACGATTACGTTGCGCGCGACGAGCCAATTGTTCACGAGGAGACAGAGCCATGACTTACTTCTTCTTGCCTTCCTTGCG
>DDPE01000059.1 GCA_002342035.1 Asticcacaulis sp. UBA2476
GACACGCGGATTTTCAATCCGCTGCTCTACCAACTGAGCTATCCAGGCACTCTTACGTCACCGGAGCTTGGTTCCTTCCGGCGGGAGGCAGGTCTATAGGCGAGGATTTAAGTCATGGCAAGCCGCTGCTGCGCCCATTTTACAAAAAATCCGCCTAAATCCCGTCATCCTCTTCAAAAGATGAGGATAAGTTGCCTGTGTCCGCGCCGTCCTGATCGCTGTCGTCAACGCTCAGACCGCCCGCACCATCAATGACGTAATCACCTTGCAGCCAGTGAACCAGATCAACATCAGCGCAGCGCTTAGAGCAAAACGGTGTGTAATCACGCGCGGCGTTAGGCAGGGTGGCGTCGGGGGCATCATAGGCTTGCTGGCAGCGGGTACAAAATCGGGTCGCCATTGTGGTTCCTATACAATCTTTCCGGCCATCGCAGCCGCATCATCACGTTCAAGTTTCAGGCGCGCTGTCAGCGGGTCAAGCGAGCCTTTGATATAGTCGCGTACGGCGTCGATCACCACCGGCGGCGCCTTAAGGGTTAGAATGCGCCCACCGTCATGGCGTCCCGCTTCAGCCGCTAGACGCAGCAACAGACGTGCTGCCCGGTCGGGGCGCAACCGTCCGGCCTCGTCATAGGCCCGGTCGCGCAGAGGCGTTGCCCCCCACGGCCGGATGAACTCCAGAGTGCCGAACTTGGTCACCGGCGCTATGATCAGACGTGCGGCCTCATCGCCAAAGGCCGTCTGCGCCAGCCCCCGGATGATATCCGCATCATGCCTGCGCCCGATCAGATCGACCACCACAAGGCCCGCCAGATTGGATAACCGCAACCGCCGCGCCACCTCGAATATCGCCCGCTCATTGCACTGCCGTGCCCATTGCTTGGGCGAGGCGGCGATAGTATCAGCGGCGCCTGCATCCACATCGCAGGCGATCAGGGCGCGGGTCGGCTCAATGCTCAGAAAACCACCGTCCGGCATTGGGCCTGACGGCGACAGGGCCTCAGCTTCGGCGGCGTCGAGAAGCTCCAGCGCCTCTTCCCCCTCGACCACACGGGCATCCGGTGCGTGGCGCAGGAGAGCCGATTTAAGCGACATCGGCGGCGTTATCCGGCGGGGTTCACCATCGGACAGTTTGATGAAATTGGCGCGGGCACGTTTATCACGACGCGCCTCCGCAATAATCTCAACCTCAACCGCCGCCCCCAAAGGCGGCGCCTTGATATTTTGCGGCAGGTCAAGCACGGCCTCAACCCCATCCGCCAGGGTCAGGAAATTCACCCCGCAGGCCCGGCCCGACAAACGCGCTACCGAGCGCACACTAACCCGCGCACAGGATGGATCGATCTCCAGACCTTCGTCATAATAGTGGGGCTGACCATCTAAATAGAGTGCACCCCGCGCGATCCCGAACCGGCTATGGTAATAAAGAACCGCGCTCATGCGACTTTGTACCCCGCGCCCTCCAGCAGGCAGCGGGTTTCATAAAGCGGCAAACCGACCACAGACGTATAGCTGCCGACCAGTTGGGTCACATAGCCACCGGCAATGCCCTGAATGCCGTACCCCCCGGCCTTGCCCAGACCTTCACCAGAGGCGACATAGGCTTTAAGCTCCACGGCACTCAAACGCTTGAACCCCAGCCGTGTTTCGACCACCCGCGCCGATACCCGCCCACCAGGGGCAATAACCGCAATGCCCGTCAACACCCGATGATTGCGGCCCGACAACAGCTTAAAGCAATCCGCGACCTCTTGATCGGTTTCGGCCTTGGGCAGGATACGGCGGCCCACGCACACCACCGTATCGGCGGCCAGCACAAAGCCCGGCGTCTCAAGGGCTGCAAACACAGCGTTTGCCTTGGCACGGCTCAACCGTCCGGCCAGTTCGCGCGGGGTTTCAAGTTTTAACGGAGTTTCATCCAGATCAGCCGCCACAACCCGGTCAGGCACAATGCCGATCTGTTGCAAAAGCGCCAGCCTTCGGGGGCTGGCGCTGGCCAAAATAAGATTTGCGGTCACGCCCATCACCGGAGCGCGAGCTTACTTAAAGCGGTAGGTGATACGACCCTTGGTCAGGTCATAAGGCGTCATTTCGACCATGATCTTGTCGCCGGCCAATACGCGGATGCGGTTTTTGCGCATCTTACCCGCCGTATGGGCGATGATTTCGTGATCGTTCTCAAGCTTCACGCGAAAGGTCGCGTTCGGCAGCAGTTCAATGACGGTACCCGGAAACTCTAAAAGCTCTTCTTTTGCCATTCGGCCTTCTCAAAAAATTGGGGAACAGTGCGAATCTCACACGCTTGAGCGCGGGCGCTCCGTTCAGGAGCGCCTCCTTTATACCTATTAGGGTTTGGAGAAAAGTAAAAAGACGCAAGCTTAAGAAAAGCCCCGGTGCGGGGGCGCACACCGGGGCTTTTTGACTACAGTAATTTATGCCGCTTAGAATTTGCGGACAAGGTTCAAAGACACCGTGTCGGAATCGCCGTGCTTTTCACGGTACTCAGAGCGGGTGTAGTCGCCGCGGACGGCATAGGTGTCATTGACCTTATACTGGGCACCGACGCCATAGTCTAAGGCATTGCCGTTTTCGACCATGTTGACGCCTTCGGGGCGCTTAAGGCGGGTGTTGGACACACCGGCGCGGCCGATCAGTTCAATGTTTTCCGTCACCGGCAGGTAACCTACGGCATAGGCCCCCAGACGGTGGGTCTGCTTATAGGTGCCGGTGGCGTTGGTATCGGAATTGGTGCCGACGGCCGCCTCACCTTCAACGCCGAAGTGCGGGGTAATCTTTTTACCCACGCGGGCATTGATCGAATTCAGGCTGGAATCGGACTTGGAGGTCTTTGAGTTCTGGACGCCGATCGACCCATAGGTTTCAGCGCTGGCGATACCTGCAGTGGCAACCAGAGCCAGGGCAGCGGCAGAGGCGATGATCTTATTCATGGGTATGCTCCTATTTTTACTTTCAGGGGTGGGATGTTATCCCGGCGGAACGCACAAACAATTTCGCGTTCCGACCTGAATGAATATAGGCGCTGAGATCAGGGCATGTGTGACCGTGAGAAGGTCATTTAGGGGCATTCAGTGACAAATGTGGCGGATTTGCCCAGATCCGGCCACCATGATGAACGATCGTTCATATACATTAAATTTTAGTCATTTCAACAGGATATGGCAAATAAAAATGCCATGCGAAAGCGCTGCCAAAACCGTCAGCCACAGCAAATGCGGCCTTTATGCAACGGTTTAGTTCCGCAAATGCAGGGCATGAACCAGCGTAAACAGGCGGCGCGCCGTTTCATGATCAATGGCGATCTTGCCCGCCAGACGCTCGGTCAGCAGTTCGGCCCCTTCGTTGTGAACCCCGCGGCGACCCATGTCGATCGACTCGATCTGGGTCGGCGTCGCGTTCTTCAAGGCATCATGATAGCTTTCGCAGATCATGGCATAATCGCGCGATATCTGCTTGAACGGCGCCAGCGACAACATGAACTTACGCGCATAGTCCGGCCCCGTCACATCGAATACCAGCCGGCTGTCTTCATAGGCCAGCCGCAGATCATAAGGCCCCTCCCCGCCACCATCGGGCGCGAAGCTGTTCTTTTCGATCAGATCGAAAATGGCGACCTTGCGTTCATGCTCCACTTCGGGAGAGGCCGCAGACAGGCTTGTGTCATCAATCTCGATACGGGCCAAACGCATGGGCTTTAGTCCTCTATATTATGATTGGGGACAGACTGGGCGCGGTGGGGTGCAGCCAGATCCATCAGCAGTATATCAAGACATTCAACCTCAAGGCAGAGCTGATTGCCCTGCGGCCCCGCAAAGGTCAGCAACAACTCATAGGCCCCGTCCGCGAGCGGCGTGGCTTCCATAGTCAGCACGCTCAACGCCTGCACCCGGCGTTTAAGGTCGATCCCACGCGACCTTACCTTAAGCACACTATGTATTTGCAGCACGCACGGCGCGCGCAGCGGCACGGACGTCACCTGTTCATGGCAAAAGCGGTTCATGCGCAGCATCAAATGACGCGCCTTCGGGTCATAGTTCATGCCTACCCCACGCAGGGCGGCGTCCTGAATGAGGGCCGCGATCGGCGTGACATCCTCAGCCGACTGCGCCATCAGGCGCAGCGGTTTGGGAGTTTGCCGTTTTTTAAAAAGCCCGAACATCCGTCCCGCGCCTATTCCAGTTCTTCTGGCATAGGATCATCGCTTTTGAGGCGCTTGATCTTCGCCCCGCACGCCGACAGCTTGCCCTCTAAGTTTTCAAAACCACGATCCAGATGATAGACGCGGTTGACAATGGTTTCCCCTCGCGCCGCTAAGCCCGCGATCACCAGACAGGCCGAGGCCCGCAGATCAGTCGCCATCACCTGCGCCCCGCGAAGTTCCTCAACCCCGCGTACCCGCGCTTCCGGGCCGTGCACCGTGATATCGGTCCCCAGACGGCCCAGTTCCGGTACGTGCATGAAGCGGTTCTCAAAGATCGTCTCACGGATGACGCTTTCACCATCGGCCATGGTCATCAAGGCCATGAACTGGGCCTGAAGGTCGGTGGCAAAGCCCGGATAGACGCCGGTCGTCACATCAACCGGCTTAAGGCGGCCCGCGCCACGCTTAATGGTGACCGTATCGGCGGTCGTCGAAATCTCACATCCGGCTTCGACCATCTTATCGAGCAATATCTGGATAAGTTCCGGCCGTACCTTGGTCAGGCGCACTTCGCCGCCAGCCATAGCGCCAGCCACCGCATAGGTGCCGGCTTCGATCCGGTCGCAGATGACGCTCCAGTCAGCGCCATGCAGCGACGTAACCCCTTCAACCACGATCGTCGGCGTGCCAGCCCCTGAGACCTTGGCTCCCATCGCGTTCAGGCATAGCGCCAGGTCTTCGATTTCCGGCTCACAGGCGGCGTTTTTGAATACGGTCGTGCCCTGCGCCAGGGTCGCGGCCATCAGGGCATGTTCAGTGGCCCCGACGCTGACGAACGGAAACTCGATCTCCGCCCCTTTGAGGCCGCGCGGGGCCTGCGCAAAGACATAGCCTTCGTGCATGTCGATATGGGCACCCAAGGCCTCAAGCGCTTTGAGATGCAGATCAACCGGACGCGCACCAATGGTGCATCCGCCGGGCAAAGACACCTTGGCATGGCCGGTACGCGCCAGCAGCGGCCCCAGCACATTGAACGACGCCCGCATCTGACGCACCAGATCATAGGGCGCAAAGGCCGAAGTGATTTCCGGCGTGTGCAGGATGGTTTCCTGACCGTCTGGCCCATCGGATTCGGTGATCTGCGTCCCCAAACGGGTCAGCAATCGCCCCAGAAGGCGGGTATCGGCCAGACGCGGCATATTGGTCAGGCGCAGCGGCTCAGAAGTCAGCAAAGACGCCGCCATCAGCTTGATGGCCGAGTTTTTAGCCCCGCTGATGGGGATATCGCCAAACAGTTGGGTGCCGCCTTCGATGGCTATACGATCCATAAATACGCCTTGTAAACTATATGCAGAGGGCCAGAGCTATGACTCACAGCGCGGATTAGCGGTTCTACATCGAATATAGACTATGGCAACACCGTTTTATGCGTCGTCTTTAATACGTCGTCTTGGGGTGTGGAGCTATCCGTAGCCGAGGTGGGGCTTGCGGCCGCCTTACGACGCTTAAGATTATGGCGCAGGGCGTCAGCCAGACGCTTAGCCTTTTCGGCCTGAGCTTTGGTGCGCACCTCTTCGGGTGTGGGGGAAGCGGGTTTTTCGGACATGACGCTGCGACTGGGTGAACGAGAGGACGATTTAAGCTTATATAACCGCCGTGGCGAGTTATAAATCAGCCCCCTTTTGGCAACAATTCACAGATTATCTCATTTTTTGCTTTGCGTTGCGGATTAAGTTTCGCTATAGCCGCACCCCTCGGACGATGTTTATTCGTCCTATGCCGCCGTAGCTCAGTGGTAGAGCGCATCCTTGGTAAGGCTGAGGTCGGAAGTTCAATCCTTCTCGGCGGCACCACGAAGGCCCGACCCCTAAAGGGTTCGGGCCTTCTTCATATGCACATCTTGACAAATCAAGACGTTAACCACATCTTTGATGTCTGAAAAGGCCCGTGGCCACGGCTGAAGTCCGCATTGAAACACGAAAACTTCCTCATTTACATCGCAGGAGACGTGTATGTGCACGCAATTCATTCAGGCTGAAATCGAATGCCTCCACTATCTTATTGACGGAACAGAGTCCGTGGTTACGGAGACGAATCTCAACTACCCGCTACACGACATTTGCCAAGACCGAAACTACCGCTTCATCGCACAGCTAAAGTTTTTACGAGGCGAGATAAGCTCTTCAGAATTACGGGCCATTGATCCATTTTAAGCATCGGAGGCGCTCCGTTCTTACAGGAGCGGATATCTAGAAATAGCCATTATGCCAAATGTTGTACCCCTTTCCCCGTTTCGGGGTAACGGGGCGGCCCCTTCCATCTTTTTGCTCAAGCAAAAAGATGGAAGGGGGAGTTATATAAAATCGACCAGATAGGCGACCAGAGGATCATCGGCAGGCGGCATGGGATAGCTGCGCATGTCCTTGGGCTTTACCCATTTGATAGCCTGATGCTCAATAGCCGTGGGTTGCCCTTCCCAGCGGCGGATCAGGTACAGCGGCATCAGCAGGTGAAACGTCTCATAGGTGTGGGACGCGAACACAAATGGCGCCAGGCACGCCTGCTTGACGGTTATGCCCAGTTCTTCGTGCAGTTCGCGGATCAGGGCCGCTTCGGGGGTTTCCCCGTCCTCGACCTTGCCGCCCGGAAACTCCCACAGCCCCGCCAGTTGCTTGCCCTGCGGCCGTTGCGCGATCAGCACTCGACCATCGTCATCAACAAGGGCGGCGGCGACTACCAGGACGGTTTTCATGATACACAATCACTTTCAGTGTCAATCCAGCATTCGATTGAAAAGTGCTTACCCTCGGCATTTAAAGTAGCCACCAAGAGTTTAAGCTCTTCTTCCATGAGCTTAAACTTCTCAGACCATGAAAGTTGAGCTTTTGGAAAGCCCCACATACCAAGATCACTACGGGGCATTAGACCTTCGTCAGTCTGTTCATAAACATCTGTCCAGTCTACGATTGCTCCGCGACCAACGACATATTCAGCAAATTTAACAAAAACGGGTAATGAGAAATAGGGTGAGCCCGCGCCTGTTTGTGCAGCGATCCATGCCGTTTCAAAGTCTATGGAGTCCTGACTTACCTGCCACTCATCGTCCATGACTACGACCTGTAATCACCATTAATGCTGATATAGCCATGCGTCAGGTCGCAGGTGTAGACATGCGCAGCACCGCGGCCGACGCCGACATCGACGCTGACTTCAAGCTCGGCGTTTTTCATATAGGCGCTCATGGCCGCTTCGTCATAATTCAACGACACAGCGCCGTTTTCGGCGGCGACAAGGTCACCGAATTTGATCGAGATGCGGTCGCGATCGACCTCTTCCTCGGTCTTGCCCACCGCCATGACGATCCGGCCCCAGTTAGCGTCTTCACCCGCAAAGGCGGTCTTGACCAGCGGGCTTTCGGCGATCGACTTGGCGATCTTGCGCGCCGACGCCGGTGATGACGCGCCGGTCACATTGATCTTGACCAGCTTACGCGCCCCTTCGCCGTCGCGCACCAGTTGGATGGCGAGGTTATGCATGACCTTTTCCAGCTTGACGCGGAAGTCGGCCAGCCGCCGGTCACCGGCACGGCTGATCTTGGGCGAGCGTGACGCTCCCGTCGCAAACAGCAAGGCCGTGTCGTTGGTCGAGGTATCGCCATCGACGGTGACACAATTGAACGTCGTGCGGGTATAAAGCCCCAGCAGGGATTGCAGCACACCTGCCGACAGGTTGGCGTCGGTGACGATAAAGGCCAGCATGGTGGCCATATCGGGCGCGATCATGCCTGACCCCTTGGCGATCCCGGCGATGCGCACCTCGACTCCGTCGATTTCGGCAAATTCGTAGGCGCCCTTGGGGAAGGTGTCGGTGGTCATGATCGCCTGCGCCGCCTGATGCCAGGCATCGGCTTTGAAACCGGCATCGATTTCCGGCAACTTGGCGGCGATCTTGGCGTCGTCCAGCACCTGACCGATCACGCCGGTGGACGCCAGCATGATGTCGCGTTGACGGCAATCGAGCCTGCGCGATACGGCGGCGGCGGTGCGGCGGGCGGCATCGGCCCCCAGCTTGCCCGTAAAGGCATTGGCGCAGCCGGCATTGACCACGAGGGCTCGGATTTCGCTGCCTTCGTTGGCGGCCAGTTGCTTCTTGCACCAGTCAACGGGCGCCGAACCGATGGTGTGACGGGTAAAAACGCCCGCCGCCGTGGTGCCTTCGATAAATTTCATGACCAGCAGGTCGGGCCGGACATGTTTGTAAAATCCGGCGCTGGCAATGGCAATTTCGACACCCGCGACCACCGGCATTACCGGCAGAGGTTGCATCAGCGGCGACACCTCAAGACCGGGCTTGCCTGTGGTTGGTTTCGCGGGCTCAACCGACGCAGGCGTGCCAAGACCGGCCATTTCCGCTCCCGTCTGCACGGCACGTTTCAGCGCATTCGCCAACGGGTCGAGCGCACGCTCCAGACCGCTTGATGGCGAAGACGATGAGGCACCGGAAGTCGGGGTTTTGGTCACAGGCAAACTCCACAAAACAGACAGGCTAAGCCCCTTATCAGAGGCCAAACCGTTCGCCAAATAAAGATTTTACAAACCTATCGCGCTGCGGGCGCAGGCGCGGCTGAGGCCGCCTCGGATGCCGATTCTGATGCCATTTCGACCGCCTGAGCCGCCGATGCCGGTTCCTCATCGGCGCCGACGCCAAAGTCGGAATCCTTGACCAGCATTTTCACCTCTGCCTTATCGCGCAGCTTGGTCAGCAGGATGCGCACCTGATCATAGGTCAGAAAGCGCAGGATCTGCGGGCGGGCTTCATCGAGTGACAGAGGCTGTTCCTGACGGCGATCTTCGACCTTCAAAATCGCAAAGCCGCCGTCAATCTCAATCGGACCGGCGATCTGACCGGGCTTAGCGTTGGCCAGCACACCCTTATAGGCCGCAGGCATGACATCAGTGGTGAAATAACCCATATCGCCGCCATTAAAACGCGTCGCCTGATCGGTCGATTTCTCCATCGCCAGGGCCTCAAACATCGATCCGGCCTGAAGTTGCTTGATGATCGCCTCGCCCTCTTCGCGGGTACGAGTCATGATCAGGCGTGCGCGGATTTCTTCGGACTGCTTGGCGAGTTTGAGCTGTTCTTCGTACAGGTTCTTGACGGCATTATCATCAATCGCCGCATCGACGGTATTTTCGACCAGCATGTCCCCTAAAATTCGCTCGCGCGCCGCCGCCAGACGGCGCTGGGCCACAATCGATTTATCAAGGCCGTTCTTGACCGCCTCACGCGCCAGAAGCTTTTGGTCGATGACTTCCTCCAGCATCCGCCGGAACAGATCAGACGTGATATCGAGCGGCTCACCTTCACCGATCAGGCCTTGCGCGACCGCTTCATTGCGCACGTCGGACGCCCATACGGTCTGGTCTTCGATCTTGGCCACAGCGGTGTCACCGGGCTCCGGCGCAGGCTCATTAATCGAGGGCTTATCACAGGCCGAAATGACCATGGCCATCATCAAACCGGTCACCGCCAGAACTATTTTACCCTTACCCATGCCAAACCCCATATATCCGCTCCCCAAATACGTCCACGCTTGCGGTGTACGTTGACATACACCAGTTGGCCGCTTAAGTCAGTCCCCGCGCTTGAATAAGGCGCGAACCATACTATTTGCAGTGATATCCTCCGCACTGTTCACGCGGACATCATATAATTCAAGCATAGAGTTCTTCGAATGCTGGCATTTGCCCAAAAGCTATTCGGCTCATCCAATGAGCGTAAAGTTAAGTCCATGATGCAGCGCGCGACGCGCATTTCGGCGCTTGAGCCGAAATATAAGGCCATGAGCGACGACGAGCTTTCGGGCCAGACCGTCCTGTTCAAAGAGCGCATTGCGGGCGGCGCCTCGCTTGATTCGCTGCTGGAAGAAGCCTTTGCGGTAGTGCGCGAAGCCGCCTGGCGCACCATCGGTCAGCGCCCTTATGATGTGCAGTTGACCGGCGCCATGATCCTGCACGACGGCGGCATTGCCGAAATGCGCACCGGTGAAGGCAAGACCCTTGTCGGCACCCTGCCGGTTTATCTTAATGCGCTGGCCGGTAAGGGCGTTCACGTCATCACCGTCAATGACTATCTGGCCCGCCGCGACTGTGAGTTCATGAGCCGGGTCTATAAGTTCTTAGGTATGACTACCGGTGTGGTCGTACAGGGCATCAGCCAGCCTGAGCGCAAGGCCGCCTATAATGCCGACATCACCTACGGCA
>DDPE01000021.1 GCA_002342035.1 Asticcacaulis sp. UBA2476
ACTTCAATAAAAATGGCCCCATAACGGGGCCATTTTTATTGAAGTGCTGAGTGTGGACTTGAGCTCACGGATGAAAGCGAGTTCGAAAACCGTAGCGCCCAGCGCGTAGGTTTCGGCGCAGCGAAGCGCAGCCAATCTCACTCTGTCCGCCGGTATACGCAACGATCCGCACTTGCCATTTGGTTGTGATTGCGCGACCATCCCGAGCTAGCATACAATGACTGGGCGAAATATGTCTAAGCAGGCGATTCAGGCACACGCAAAAGCGATCGAAGTTCCCTATCTGTTACATTTTACGCGTGTTGCAAACCTGCCCTCGATCATGCAGCATGGACTTTATCCAATTAGTCGGAGCAATGAGATTGGTGTTGCACCGCAAATAAATGATGAAATCCGCTTGGACGGCCACCCCGATGGAACATCGGTTTCCATCGGCTTTCCGAACAGTCAGATGTTTTACAAGTACAGGATGGACTGCAAAGATGTTGATTGGACTGTGCTCGTGCTTCGCCCGTCAGTGCTCTGGACTAAGGATTGTGCGTTCTGCCGCCACAATGCGGCAGATGCTCGTATAAGTAATTTGCATATTGACGTACTTAAGGCATCTCAGGCCTTTGTAGGGATGTTCGAGGAAATCGAAGATCATTCCCCACGAGAAGACCAGAAACTCAAAGCATTCGACCCCACTGATGTTCAAGCAGAAGTTCTTGTCTTTGATGTGGTGGAACCACAGGACATCATCGGAGCTGTCTTTGAGAAAGCGGCAGTGCGTGACACCTACGTCGCTCATCTTGGCGACAGAAAGACTTACATTCACGCGAATAACAAGGGGATGTTTGCCACTCGTGGATATTTTAGGAAGTATCAATAGGTAAGTTAATGGCAGAGAGACCTATCTTTATCCCCGTCACTGAAGGATCTGCATTAGTTCGCACGAAGTACGTTGATTTCCAGTGGTTTCCCGGTATGGCTGCATCGCAGAAGCAAAAATCAGTCGATTCCTTGCACGCTGCTGCGAGCAGACTGCCCAGTATCAGCAAGATTCTTGAGGTGTCCAGTAAGTCTCGCGATGAACTAGGGGTGGCGCTCAGCGCATTCAATCTGTCATTCACAACCATAAAATATAAAAAAACATTTTGCGTGGAGTGTGCGTATCAAAGCAGCAAAGTCTTTGAGCGTGGCGGTCCTTTTACTGACATTTTAGGCATGACATCACTCGAAGCGAAAAAAGACGAGCGGTTGCGATCGTCTGGCCGTCTGACTGGATTTCGTTTTTTCGGCACGGATTGGGCACTTGAACCACAAACTGCGTTCTATGATTGGCTCTATATAAATGCACTAAAAAAGCAGCCCAGCTTGGCCGAACCGGTTCTAAATTATTCAGCTTTTACCGACATTGAGTTCAATCCTGAACGCTCGATCAATTGCCAAGCCTATTCCGTCGCTCTCTATGTTTCCCTGTATAAGCGTCATCTTCTTGATGAAGCTACATCCTCAAAGGAAGCTTTCCTGCGCACTGTAGGCAAAGCAGCGATCAGCAACGCTCGACGAGATGAAACTATTCAGAGCGGTTTTCGCCTCTGATACGTAAGCGGTCTGCTTACCATTCGCACTTTTACCGACTTTGCGGCCGTAGATGGGTATCAGGATTTAACTCAGGTCGGATGCCGCATCGCGCTCGGCCTTTTTAGCTTCGTTCCAGAGCGCGTCCATGTCTTCCAGATTGGACTGATCCGGCGTCAGGCCGCGTTCGGCAAGTGCGCTTTCAATCACTGAAAACCGGCGGACGAATTTTGCATTAGTCCCCCGTAGAGCTTCCTCAGGGTCTACATCAAGTTTTCTGGCTAAATTAGCCATTACAAACAACAAATCTCCCAGTTCAGCCTTGGCATTTTCGAGATTACCCGCCTCGATCTCGACTTTTAGCTCCTCGGTTTCTTCATCCAGTTTGGCCAGAACATCCCGAAGATCAGACCAGTCAAAACCAACCCGTGCGGCGCGTTTGGTAAGTTTCGCGGCACGGGTAAGCGCTGGCAGCCCAATAGGCACATCATCCAGAATGCCATGCTTTGCTTTGGATTTGCGTTCTTCGGCCTTTATGGCCTCCCAGGCCATGGTCTGTTCCTCAGAAGTCCGCCCAGACTCAGCCCCAAAAACATGCGGATGTCTGCGGATCAATTTATCCGTCATCGCACGGGCAATATCATCAAAATCGAACAGCCCCTGCTCCTTGGCGATATGGCCGTGGAACACAACCTGAAACAGCAGATCCCCCAGTTCTTCCTTGAGGTCACGCATATCCTTGCGCGCAATCGCATCTGCGACTTCGTAGGCCTCTTCGATGGTGTAAGGGGCAATGGTATCGAAGGTCTGCTCGATATCCCACGGGCAACCGCCTTCCCTTGCCCGCAGCCGGTTCATAACTTCCAAAAGGTCGTCAATGGCCGGGCGATTGGGAAGGGGCATGGCGTATCAATCCTTTGTCGGCGAGCATGGCCTGAATTTTCGCGAACCGTTCAGGCGTCAGGTCATAGGATTTCATAGCCCACGCCCCCAGCAAAAGAAAGACGACCGGCAGCCCTATGAAAAATATCTGAACCCATATCAAAGCCTCAGGCGTGTTATAGGCCGCCTTATTGTCAAAGCCTAAAGCGGCCAATGCCGACATGGTAAGAACCGAAAATGCGTACCCTAGCTTGGTGGTGGCCGACAATATCGACATCAACGCACCTTTGTGGTCCTGCCCGGACTCAGCCAGCACTTCGTCGCCGATATCGGCCATCAGGGCGCGCGTCAGCAGTAAGGAGGCGGCATAGGGAATGCCGGCCAGAAACACCAAAAAGGCGGCCAGAGGAAAGTTTCCAGCAGGCAGGAAGGCCAGCAACGCATAGACCGCCGCAAAAATCAGCGCTGATACAATCAGTGTCCGGTGCTTATTGTACTTTTGGGAGGCCCAGGTCCACAGCGGCGCCCCGACCAGTCCCGCGACGAAATACAGGAACATACTGATTGAGCACTGCTCGCGCGTTAGCCCCTTGGTCTGCATAAAATAGAAAAAGAACAAAGCGCCCATAATGCCCGGAGCCAGACCTAACCAAAGATCGGCAAGCAGTACGCGAATGACATTCGGTCGTTTAAGCATTCGAAAATAGTCGCTGATGCGGACATTGTGAAGTGGCGCATCCGATTGCGTCTCCGGCACCCTCCAGAGGGCGATGCCGATCATGATGGGCAGCAAAACCATTATGAACAGGCCCATATATTGTACGGCCTGACGATAGGTTCCGTGCAAAACCGACTGAACTATAACCGGAATTAGCAAAACGGCGATTATGCCGACAATATTGGCCATCTGCCACCAGGCAAAGATTTTGGTTCGTTCATCGTAGTCAGTCGATAGTACTGAGCCCCAGCTAGATTGAGACAGGGCCGCAATTGAAAAACCAATATAGATAACCAGCAACCACACCCACAGGTAAGCGGGCGCCGCGCCTGTTGGGGCCAAGAAGATGAATCCCGTGCTGACAAAAAGAATCGGCAGGCAAATGGCCAGCCAGACTTTAAAGCGCCCAAACCGCGTGCGGGTTTTATCCATCGCCCAGCCAACAACCGGATCAACGAATATATCGACAAGTCTGACGCTCATGAAAATCAGGCCAACCGTTCCCAAGCTGAGACCAATTTCGCTGGCATAATATTCGGACAATATGACAGCCAACGGCAAGCCAAGGGCGGCGAACGGCAGGCACGGTCCTACAAAGGCCAGTAACTGAGCCATGTTGACTTGGGATGATGACTGCGTAGGATTTATGGATTTAGACACTGATTTCCGCCCCGAATTTTATTGTGAACAATGTTCACCATCTTGGCGATCATGGCTAATCACATTTTTTTGAGTGAGTACGCACAGACGCTTAGGCGGTCAGGGTGCCAATAGCGCCAAAGGGGGTAAACGTAACCGGGCTGCGGCAAGCCTGACGGTCGCACTCAAAAGCCCGTTCCAACTGGTCGAGTTTTATATTGGCATTGAAGCGCCCGACACGCATCAGGTCGCGTGGTGTCGTTTGTCGCATTAATCCGCATTTCGTGCAGCGAATTTGGATGCGCCCCGATTCCGGCAAGTCAGACAGTGGTGTGTCACATTTAAATGTCATGGCGAGCCCCTGCGAAAACGTGTCATGATGTTTGGCAGAGTCGCACGCTCTGACAAGCGATCGATGTCAGGGGGCATAATTTTAATGTGGATTATGCTGTGAATTGAAAATAGTCCGGTGATGACTTCAATTCCATTTTGCAAGTAGCCTTGTCGCGATCCTCCAGAATCGGATAAGACTTTTGCATCACAAGTAAATCAGGCGTGGTGTTAATATGGCAAAAGCGCTTCAAAATCAGCCACGGAAAACCAGTAAATCTCCGGCCAAGGCTTTGAAAAAAGCTTCCCCCAAGGCCACCAAAACATCAGTATCCAAAGTGCCGCGCTCACGTTGCGCCATAAATCTGGCGTTGGAGGCTGTGGGCGATAACTGGTCACTGCTGATCATTCGCGATCTGATGTTCAAGGGGCGAAAAAGCTTTCAGGCCTTCCTGAACGCCGAAGAAAAAATCGCCACAAATATTCTGACGGATCGTCTGGTGAAACTCGAAGCCTATGGCCTTATTTCACGCCAGATTGATCCAACCGATAAGCGTAAGGTTATCTATGGCCTGACCTCAAAGGGTGCAGATCTGGCACCGGTACTGGTCGAGTTTATGTCATGGTCTCATAAGTACGAATTGACAGACACGCCCAAAGACTTGCGTCTTGAAATTGAAAAAAACAAACCCGCTTTTGTCAACCGCATGATAAAAGGGCTGCAAACCGCCCCCCCTTCTAATTCAAATCCGGCCGTGTCTAAAATTGTGGCTCAGACAGAGTTTTCTGACGAAACCCTGAGTCTGTTTTAGGCTTCTGCCGCCATCCGCTCATAACGCCCCAAGGCCTGATCTGACAATTTGACATGAAGCTGGACGCGGCCATCTTCATAGTCAAACCGATCAAGCACGCGCCCGTTCTGATAGACCCATGCCATAAGGCTGCCTTGCGACGGATCAAGGGTGATATCAAGCTCAGTACCCTCCTGATCGACCTTGCGGGCGATGGCTTGCAAAAGCGCATCAATCCCCTCGCCCGAAATCGCAGACACCAGGTAAGGCTTACTTTCGGCCTTATGTAAAATGCCACGCGTCTGTAAAACGTCGCGACTATCGTCATCCATCAGGTCGATCTTGTTCCACACTTCCATCATCCGGCTGCGGTCGAGATCTGGCAGGATGACTTTAAGCACCTGCTCGACGTCTTTACCCTGAGCATCGGCTTCCGGATTTGACATATCCCGAACGTGCAAGATCAAATCAGCTTCCATCACCTCTTCAAGTGTTGCACGAAACGCGGCCACCAACTCATGCGGCAGGTCGGAAATAAATCCAACTGTATCCGAAATGATCGCTGAGCGGCCATTGGGCAGCTTAAGCGTACGCAGCGTCGTATCAAGCGTGGCGAACAGCATGTCCTTTGCCAGAACTTCAGCTCGCGTCAGATGGTTGAACATGGTTGATTTGCCGGCGTTGGTGTATCCGACCAGAGCGACAACCGGGTAAGGTACCTTTTTGCGCGCCGACCTGTGCAATCCACGGGTACGCCTCACCTCTTCCAGTTCGCTTTTTAACTGCTTGATCTTGTCGGCAATCATACGCCGGTCGAGCTCAATCTGAGTTTCCCCAGGCCCGCCGGTTGTGCCTGTGGCGCGCTGCCGTTCAAGGTGGGTCCAGGTGCGCACCAGCCTTGATTTTTCGTACTCAAGGCGCGCCAGTTCGACCTGAAGCTTACCTTCGTTAGTGCGTGCCCGGCGTCCGAAAATCTCAAGAATGAGGCCGGTGCGGTCAATGACTTTGACGCCCCAGGCCTTTTCCAGATTGCGCTGCTGAACCGGAGACAAGCTGCCGTTAACAACGACCAGATTGGCCTCAAGTTCTTCGCACATGACGCGCACATCATCGACTTTACCCTGGCCAAACAATGTAGCCGGATTAAGCTTGCGTACGCGCACAGTCAAAGTGCCCACGATCTCAAGGTCAAGCGCAAGTGCCAGACCCACGGCTTCATCAAGACGTGAGTCATCATATTTACGCTCAATGGCTTGCTCTACCTTTTGAGACGAGCCGTGAAACGAAATTTCAGGATCAACCACGACCGTGCGCTGAATGTCAGGTGTGTGATCTACGTATTTACCGGTCAATATCAATCCTTATGCCCGGAAAAGTTCCGGACTTAATCGTCGGAATCGTCCTCTTGCTCATAGAGCTGCACCGGTGCGGCGGGCATGATGGTCGATATCGCATGCTTGTAAACCAGTTGCGACTGACCGTCACGGCGGAGCAGGACACAGAAATTGTCAAACCAGCTGACAATGCCCTGAAGCTTCACACCATTGATGAGGAAGATGGTCAAAGGGGTTTTGGTTTTGCGGACACTGTTCAAAAACGTGTCTTGCAGGTTTTGTTTTTTATCGTGGGACATTGGTTGGCCCTTCTCGTTGAATCCTGAGGGGCACATTACCCCTCACACAGACATAGATGTGTATCATAAGCCACATCGCAAGCTAAGAGCAACACTTTACACGATAAATTTTCGATCCGAAATGTCAGGCGTTCGCAATTGCGTTTTCGATATAGGCGGCCCGTAGAGCCGTCGCCACCGGCCCCGGTTTGCCATCAGCGATTTTATGTCCGTCGATGTCAACGATCGGCATAACCAGGCTGGTGGCCGCCGTGACAAACACTTCTTTGGCGTCCAAGGCTTCCGCGACTAAAAACGCCTCTTCTTTGAACTGAATATCCGTGCTGCCTAAAATCTTCAGGAGCTGTGCACGCGTTATACCTGCCAGTATATTTGCCGTCAGACTGCGCGTGCGGATTACACCGGCCTGATCCACGATATAGGCATTGGCCGAGCCGCCTTCGGTGATAAAACCTTCGCTATCGACAAACAGAACATCCGAAGCTCCTGCGTCTTTGGCGGCTTGTTTAGCCAATACATTTGGCAGCAAACCTACGGTTTTGATATCACATCTTCCCCAACGAATATCGGGCTGAGTAATCACCTTTATCCCGGCTTCAGCTTTGGCTGCGGCCGCTTTGCGGTCAACAGATCGGGCCGTGATCACCAAAGTGGGCTTCACGCCCGCAGGGAAAAAATGATCGCGAGGCGCCACGCCCCGGCTGACCTGAAGGTAAACCATGCCGTCCTTGATACGATTGCGGCGAATGACCTCATAGAGTACCACCAAAAGCGCTGACCGACTCATTGGTGTCTCAATGCGCAACTCATTCAGGCTGCGATCAAGCCGGTCAAGATGGCCTTGTGTGTCGGCCAGACGGCCATTGAATACCGACCATACCTCATAAACGGCATCGGCAAACTGATAGCCCCGGTCTTCGATATGAACACATGCATCGGCATGACGTGCATACCGGCCATCGACATAGGCAATTCTGGACATAGCTTTATCTCAAACTCAGTTACATATCTTCGTCTTCGGCACCACGGATATGGGCCAGACCAAGGCTTTTCAGCTTACGATGCAGGGCCGACCGCTCCATGCCAATAAAGTTGGCCGTGCGTGAGATATTTCCGCCAAATCGAACGATTTGCGACGACAGATATTCACGCTCGAATACTTCCCGCGCCTCTCTGAGCGGTAGCGCTATGATGCGTTCAGGACGTATCGCGCCTGCGATGGCGGATTCAACCACTTCGGATGGCAACATATGGGAGGTAATTGGGTCGTTCGGGTCACCTGAGGCCAGTATCAGCAATCGCTCAATATTATTGCGCAACTGGCGAACATTACCCGGCCATTCATGTACCTGTAGCGTCGCCATGGCATCTTCGCTTAAGATACGCTTGGGCAGGCCTTGGGCCGATGCTATGCGCTCAATAAAATACTGCACCAGTTCGGCGATATCGCTGCGACGCTCGGAAAGACCCGGCACCCTGACAGGCACCACATTCAGGCGATGGAACAAATCTTCGCGGAAGCGTCCGGCGGCGATTTCCTGTTGCAGATCCTTGGAGGTCGACGAAATAACCCTCACATCGACCTGAACGTCGTTAACACCGCCGACGCGAACAAACCGTTGCTCGACTAAAACCCGCAAAATCCGGCTTTGTGACTCCATCGGCATGTCGGCCACTTCATCGAGGAACAGCGTGCCGCCATGCGCGCGTTCAAACACCCCGATTTTGCGCGGCCGACCGCCCTCGCCTTCTTCGCCGAACAACTCAACGTCCAGTCGCTCCGGCGTCATGCCCGCAGAAGATATGGGCACGAACTCGCACTTGGCGCGCGGCGACGCATCATGGATCATGCGCGCGACCAGTTCTTTTCCCGATCCAGCAGGGCCAGAAATCATGATGCGTGAATTGGCGCCAGCGACCTTGGTAATCGTTGTCCGCAATAGCTGTGCTGCGGCGGAATTACCCACGAGACCGTCCGGTACAACGGCTTGATTCCGTAAGCGGCGATTTTCACGTTTCAACGAAGCCACTTCAAGCGATCTTTGAACAATCATGATCAGACGCTCAGTTTTAAAAGGCTTCTCTATAAAATCATAAGCCCCGCGTTTGATGGCCGACACGGCAGTCTCAATCGTGCCGTGGCCAGAAATCATAACTGCCGGAATATCAGGATCAAGCTCACGGATAACATCCAAAAGCTCTAGGCCATCAAGGCCACCGCCCTGCATCCATATGTCGAGCACAACCAGCGAGGGCTTGCGTGCCTTCACTGCCCTCAGCGCCGCATTAGAATCGGAGGCGGTTCTGACCGAATATCCCTCATCCTCCAATATGCCCGCAATCAATTCGCGAATATCGGCCTCATCATCGACGACCAGAATATCAACACCCGAAGATACTTTCATCACAGCCTCACCATCTTATTGGTAGTGTCCTGCCTTGCCACAGTATCTGTGGCATCGGTCATAATTTGTGTATGCGGTAACCGCAGAGTCGCGCGTGCTCCGCTCAAATGCGTCGCATCGCTTAAACTGAAATCACCGCCGTGGTCCTCAACAATACGCTTGACGATCGCGAGCCCCAGTCCGGTGCCTTTGTCGCGCGTAGTCACATAGGGTTCAGTCAAGCGGTCACGATCCTTATCGGGCAGACCGATGCCGTTATCCTCAATGTCGATGCGAACCACGCTATCGCTTATCGACATTTCAACCCGAAGATGCCCCATAATGGGTTCGGGCGGGATAAGGTCTGATTGTTCCGCCAGTTTCTGCGCAGCCAGTTGTCGTGATGCAATTGCCTCACCGCCGTTTTTAAGCACGTTCCCTAATGCCTGAGCCAAAAGGCGTCCGTCACAGACAATCTTTGTGTCCGGCAGAGGCTCAATAATATCAATCTGTATGTCCGGATCGGCGACGCGACGGGCAAATACAGCATGCCGCACCAACTCAGCGGCATCTTCTTCGGCAAAATTTGGCACAGGCATACGGGCAAAGGCCGAAAATTCATCCACCATCCGCCCGATGTCACCTACCTGACGAATAATGGTGTCAGTCAGGCGATCAAAGACTTCCAGATCGCCGTCAATATGGTCACGGTACTTGCGCTTAATGCGCTCCGCCGACAATTGGATCGGGGTCAGAGGGTTCTTGATTTCGTGAGCAATGCGCTGCGCGACATCTTTCCAGGCCGCATTACGTTGGGCGGCCACCAAACGTGTAATGTCGTCAAAGGTGATAACGGCCCCGCCGGTTTCAAGCCCTGAGATGCGCACGCGCAGACGCCGGGTCTCCCCCTTGCGGATAAGATCGACCTCTTGTTCCTCAACTTTTGAGACAGAAACCTTGTCAAGAAGATCTGCAATTTCAGGTACTAATTCGCGTATATTAAAGCCAATGGCATCTTCGCCCACAACGCTGAGAAAGCTCGCGGCATGCCGGTTGATCGCGGATATATGCTCCAGCACATCTATACCAACGATGCCGGCGGAGATTTCCGAAAGCACGGTTTCAATGAATCGCCGCCGCGCTTCGGCCTCTTCACCCGCAGACTTTAGGGCCGCCTGCTGACTTTGCAGGTCGCTGGTCATGCGGTTAAACGCTCGTGACAGTACGGCGATATCTTCTGACTGATGGCTGGTGACAACGCGCGCATCCAGATTGCCTGCCGCGACCTTATCGGCTGCCTGCACAAGCCGGGCAACCGGCACCGCAATCGCATCGGCAGCCGACACCCCGACCCAAACGGCACCAACCAGCACCAGAAGCACCGTTTCGATATAGGCAAGCGCAAAAACCCCTTGCACTCGATTAGAGTTTTCCGCAGCTTCGCGCAGATCAACTACAGCCCGCGATACGCTGGACAGGCGCGTCATCATGCCCGGTTGCAGCAGCCTCACCCCATAAAGCTGTGCGCCGTCATACATAGTTAAGGGATAGACAACACGAACGGCATCGGGCCCGGAAAACAGCGCCACCCGCGCCTCCCCTCCGGAGACTTCTGAAATAGTATCACGGGGTGGGGCCAGATAAACCGGCGCATCCTCGCTTTCGGCCCGTGCCAGAACCTGTCCGCTTCGATCAATCAGATAAATCGCCGCCAGTCCGCCCCGCGATGCCGCCAAATCCTGCAAAGCCATAGCAAAAGCCAGACGATTGGGAAAAAGGGCCCGCCCCTCTTCATGATCAATGCTGCGGGCGATATCTTCGACGGTATCGAGCGCAATCTTTTGCTGCTCATCGACAAACAGCTCGGCAATCTTCGCCCCGTTTTCGACCGAAGACTGAACACGGGCACTAAACCAAGTTTCCACGCCACGGTTGACCAGCACGCCGAAAAACAAGGCCACCACAAAGGCCGGGGTGACCGCGGCCAGCGCAAACAGGGTGACAAATCTAAGGTGCAGACGTGCGCCCGCATCTGCGCCGCGTGATTGCGCAATCTGATAGATTCGGCGAACAACGAAAAAACAAAGCCCCAGCAGAAGCAACAGGTTGAGGCATACCAGAATGAACAAGACACGACTGGCCGGTCCGATAGGGCCTGTTCCCGGCGTGGCAATAATCATCCAGATGATGAACGCGGTAATCAGCGCCGACAAAACATAGGCGGCGGCCATACTAAGGCCCGCAGGACTTGCGTTACGCAGCCCCCTGGACGCCCGCATCAGCGTCAGACCTATTCGCCGTTTTGCCGCTGTGTCCTTCAAGACCCAATTCCGAAATGCCAAAATTTAGCCGTGGCATTTGCGCACTACTGTGTCCATATATCAACATGAATGTTGCTTTAAAGCGTCTATTTTTTCGCTTTTCATCGCTTGTGATGAAACTTAAGCCGCAGATAGCAAGATTTTCAATTCTCGCTCGATGTCCTGCGATGTTTCCAGACGACAAATTCGCCCTTTATCAGCCCGCCGTACAATCGGGTCAGGATTGTAATTTGCGGCTTCAATATACCAGCCAAGGTGCTTTTTAAACATGCGCAGCCCCAATGGCGCACCATAAAAAATGAGGCTATCCTGAAAATGCTCAAGGATAATGTCCAAGCGCTGCTCTAAAGTCGGTAAAGGCAGATGGGTTTGGGCGCTAACGGCATTATCAAGGTAGTTTGCCAACCACGGCTGGCCATATATCCCGCGGCCAATCATAATTCCATCGGCGCCTGAGTGGGACAAAGCTTTACGGGCGCTATTAGGATCTACAACATCGCCATTGACGATGACGGGGATCGATACCGCCTCTTTCACACATTTTACCGCCTGCCAGTCAGCCTCACCTTTGTAAAATTGCTGACGGGTGCGGCCATGGATCGTGACCGCTTGTACGCCGATATCTTCGGCGCGTTTGGCCAATAGGGCCGCGTTACGCTGCTGGTCGTCCCACCCCAGCCGCATCTTGACGGTTACGGGACGGCGGGTAGCCGTCACCGCAGCTTCCATAATGCGCGAAGCCTGATCGAGATCGCGCATCAGCGCTGACCCGCACAGCACACCGGTGACTTCTTTGGCCGGACAGCCAAAATTAAGGTCAATAATGTCGGCACCCGCCGCCTCAGCCAAAGTGGCTCCGCGGGCAATATAGGCGGGGTCGCGTCCAATAAGCTGAATGATTTTGAGGCCGTTATGCTCGCCTAATTGGGCTTTGCGCACAATGTCCGGACGGCCTTTTTCAAGCTCCGCGCAGGCGACCATCTCGGTGGCGGCGTAACAGGCGCCCAGTTTGGTGGCTACTTTTCGAAACGGCAGGTCGGATACGCCCGTCATCGGCGCAATCAGCACCCGCCCGCCGATATCGACGTCACCAATTTTAAGACCTGCGCTGAACATAGGGGGCACATACAGGAAATTCCCGCATTTGGAAACATCGTGCAATTGACCCCATTCATAAGCCGCTTTAAACGCTTAGGTTAAAATGGGAGGGCCTTATGGCGATAGTCAAACTGACGCAGAGTGACGACGATATTCGCCGGTGCTTTCCGGTAATGAAAGCTTTGCGCCCGCACCTGCAGGACAATGAGGATTTGCTGGAGCGCGCCCGCCGCCAAATGTCGGATAGTGGCTGGAGACTGGCCTATGTCGAAGATGACGGGCAGGTCGTTGCCTGCGCCGGGTTTCGCGTCCATGAATGGTTGGTATCCGGCAAAATTCTCTATGTTGATGATTTGGTCAGCGCTCAGGATCAACGCTCCAGAGGTTATGGCAAAGCGTTGCTCGATTGGTTGAAATCACAGGCAAAATCAGAGGGTTGCACCCAATTACGCCTGGATAGCGGTACACACCGGACTCAGGCCCATCGCTTTTATTTCCGGGAAGGGCTGGTCATTAGCTCCTTTCATTTTGAAACCACGCTCTAAGGTCATGACATTTAAAGCCATAATAGTCGCCGGCGGTTCTGGCACACGCTCAGGCGGACGCAAGCAGTGGATGCCGCTCGCCGGCAAGCTCGTTCTGAACTGGTCCGTCGAAGCTTTTGAAAACAAAGGGGCTTCGCAAATTGCCATTGTTGTCCCCGAAGACGATGTGGCCAAAGCGCAAGCTGAGTTCCCCAATGCAAACGTGATACCGGGCGGCGCTACACGCGCTCAATCCGTTCAGGCCGGACTAAAGGCTCTGAAGACAGCCGATGATGACATTGTCATGATCCATGATGCCGCCCGGCCACTCCTTACGGCACCGCTCATCGAATCTTTGCTATTACGCATGCAGACGGCAAGGGCGGTCATTTTGGCTTTGCCTGTGACGGATTCGTTGAAAAAGACCGACCATGACACCATTACAGATGCCCCTTCGCGCGAGCATCTGTGGCGTGCTCAGACACCGCAGGTTTTTCGCTACGGTGATATCGTCCGGGCTTATCAGACATGGCCGACCGGTCATGAGCCCACGGATGACGCCATTGTGGCCGATCACGCAGGCATCAGGGTTGAGGTGGTCGAAGGCTCTCAGCGCCTGCACAAACTCACCTACAAAGAAGATTTTGAGTTATTGGAGGCGTTGATCATGGCGGAAACCCATACCCAGATACGGGTTGGTCAGGGCTTTGACGCCCATCGTTGGGGCGACGGCGATAGCGTGTGGCTGTGCGGCGTCGAGATTCCTCATGATAAAACCCTGATTGGACATTCGGATGCCGATGCCGGACTTCACGCCCTGACCGATGCGATTTTAGGGGCTGTGGGCTTAGGCGATATTGGCGATCATTTTCCGCCCACTGATCCGCAGTGGAAGGGCGCGTCATCTGATCTGTTTCTAAAGCATGCCACTGATCTGGTTCGCCAAAAAGGCGGACGCTTGGTCAATGTCGATGTCACTTTGATCTGCGAGCGTCCGAAGGTGAAGCCACACCGCGAAGCCATGCGCGACCGTTTGTCCGAAATCCTGTCTCTGCCGATGGATTGCATTAGTGTCAAAGCGACCACAACCGAAAAAATGGGGTTTACAGGCCGCGAAGAAGGGCTCGCGGCTCAGGCGATCTGCCTTATTGAAATGCCTGTTGTTCGGGCTTGATAATTTATAGCGGGTGGTTCTTGCTACCCATTGAATTTATAAGGGTATTATTGAGAAACATTCTCACTAGATAACACCTTGAATTCAAATTTTCCCCTCAATATATGTGTGGGGATATTAGCGTTTTATCCCAACATTTGAAAGCAGGTCGTCATGGCATTCGAACTCCCCCCTCTTCCCTACGCGGCTGATGCGCTTGAGCCTTATATGACGGCCAACACCTTCAGCTTCCACCACGCCAAACACCATAAGGCCTATGTTGATAACCTGAACAAGCTGATCGCGGGCACGCCATTTGAAGGCAAGTCTTTGGTCGATATCGTCAAGGAATCCGAAGGCACCAATGCTGGCGTGTTCAACAACTCGGCTCAGGTATGGAACCACACCTTTTTCTGGTCATCCATGACCCCTAACGGTGGCGGCAAGCCAACCGGCAAGATCGCTGAAAAGATCGACGCTGATTTTGGTGGATATGAGGCTTTTGCCGAAGCGTTTAAAACCGCAGGTGCCACTCAGTTTGGTTCCGGCTGGGCCTGGCTGGTTCTGGGCGCCGAGGGCAAGCTTAAAATCGTGAAGACGGGCAATGCCGAAACGCCGTTCACCAAGGGCGATAAGCCCTTGCTGACGCTGGACGTATGGGAACATGCCTATTACCTCGATTATCAGAACCTGCGTCCTAAGTTCATTGAGACCTTCCTCGATAAGCTGGTGAACTGGGAATTTGCCAACGCCAATCTGGATGCACCGCTGCATCCCGGTGTGTAATCCCTTAAGCACACAATATCTTTACGAGAGCGGGGCCAAAACCCCGCTCTTTTTCGTTGATGCCTGTGGTATGTCTCTAAGATAGCCCAAAGATATCTAAGGATATTTTACGATGACCGAAAATCTGTCTCCGCTCTATAATCTGGCTGGTGATGTGGTGGCCGAAGCCAAGCTTAAGCGCAAGGTGCTGACAACGGCTGAAAGCTGCACCGGCGGGCTTATTGCCGGTGCGATCACCTCAATACCGGGGGCATCCGATATATATAACGAAGGCTATGTGACCTATTCCAACGTCGCCAAAACCAAGCTTTTGGGGGTGTTGCCGAAAATTCTGGATACGCATGGGGCGGTCAGTCTGGAGACCGCCTACGCTATGGCCGAAGGGGCACTAAAGCACGCCAATGCGGACATAGCGATAAGTGTAACAGGCATTGCAGGCCCCGCTGGCGGCACCGCGCTTAAACCCGTCGGGATGGTCTGTTTTGGCCTAAGCTTCAAAGGTACGGACGGTGAGCCTCAGACCATGAGCCATGTCCATTATTTTGAAGATAAGGGCCGCCATTATATCCGCGAAGAAAGCGTACAATTTGCTTTAAAATGGACATATGACCATTTGAAAACACTGGATTTACCAGCGTAAACTGCAAGCCTAAACGGTAGGATACAGCGCTTGGGCGCGGCCTTCAAAACACGCCATGAGCTTAGATACGGCCTTATCGAAATTGGCCCGCAAAAAACCATCTAGGAATGGGTTTTTAAACTCAAAATCGATATTGAAATCGATCGCGGCCCCCACCTTATCATTGCTCATGGTGTGGTCTGAAAATTTCCAGGTACAGTGCAGCCGCTTAAACGGGCCTTTGAGCAGTACGATATCAATCGTCTTATTTTCACTAAAGCGCGTCACGCGGGTGGTAAAGCGCTCCGTCAGGAAGCTAAACCCCACGGCTACATCCGCATCAAACCGGGTGATGTCATCGCTGGGACGTGAAACATTAAACGTCCGCAAGCTGTTTATCCACGGTACGAACTCAGGATAACGCTCAACATCTCCGACCATCTCAAACAATTTGTCGGCGGAAAAAGGTAAAACGCGGTTTAAATGAAACTTTGCCACTGAAACTTCCTTAGCGACCGGCCAGGGCCGCACGCGCGGTTCTTAGACGTTCGAAATCTTCGCCTGCGTGGTGTGAAGACCGGGTTAACGGGCTCGATGACACCATAAGGAAGCCCTTAGCGCGCGCGATCGATTCATAGGCCTTAAATTCATCTGGCGACACGAAGCGATCAATGGCGGCGTGTTTACGGGTTGGCTGAAGATACTGGCCGATAGTGATGAAATCGACGCCGGCCGAGCGCATGTCATCCATAACCTGCATGACCTCTTCCTTGGATTCGCCAAGGCCTACCATAATGCCGGATTTGGTGAACTGCTGCGGATCACGTTCTTTCACCCGCTCCAGCAAACGAAGGGAATGATAGTAACGCGCGCCGGGGCGAATTTTCAGATAGTTGCGCGGCACAGTCTCTAAGTTATGATTGAAGACGTCCGGTTTAGCGTCGATGACGATTTCCGCCGCGCCGTCTTTACGAAGAAAATCAGGCGTCAGAATCTCAATCGTCGTTTTCGGCGATTGCAGGCGGATCTGACGGATGACTTCGGCAAAATGCTGCGCGCCGCCGTCACTTAGGTCATCGCGATCCACAGACGTGATAACAACGTGAGACAGGCCCATCTTGGCCACCGTCATACCGACGCGGTTCGGTTCATCATAATCAAGCGGCGCAGGCATGCCGGTCTTGACGTTACAGAAGGCGCAGGCACGCGTACAGGTATCGCCCATGATCATCAGGGTCGCGTGGTTTTTGGCCCAGCATTCACCGATATTCGGACAGGCCGCCTCTTCACACACAGTTACCAGCTTGGCATCGCGCACGATCTTACGGGTTTCATTGTACCCCGCCGAGCCCGGCGCCTTAACCCGCAGCCAATCCGGCTTTTTAAGAATCGGTGATTCCGGGCGGTTTTGCTTTTCCGGGTGACGCAATTCCCGTACCGCAGGAGCGGCTTCGGTATCCGGAGCGCTTACGGCAGCATTGCCGAGCCGGTTGATGATCGTGACCATTTCGCTCTACACAAACCTTAAGCGGCCACGACACATCTGCGGCCAGTTCATGTTTCTAATTGGTCTTTTTGCTGATCAATATCAAGTCAAATAAACCGCTTACTCAGGCCGCGGTCAGTTTTCAGATCAAAAAGCGTGACAGGATAAAACACCCTGTAACAAATCAGATAGCTAGAGAAAAGATTCGCCTCTATCATGCAATCGGGCCTGACAAATCCATGACTGATTCATACGGTGCAACATGCGACTATTGCCAGCCATAGTGGCCCTGACCGTATTATGCGCGACAGGATGCGCTAAAAATCAGGATGACACATCGCATCATCCCGACAAGGCCTTTACTGATAGTCAAATCCCACCGGGACTGTCACCACAATATTTTCCGCCTGCGGGATTCGTGTGGAGCGGATTTAAAAGCGGCAACCTCCCTGAAGCCCGTTACGGCGTCGCAGCACCTCCGACCAGTCCAAGGGCCGACATACTGATTGTCGCGGACGCCCGGTTTCCAGCCGAAGCCTATTTTGAACTGGCCCGTGACCTGATTTCGCTTAACTATACGGTCTGGATATATGAGGCGCCCGGTCAAGGTGGCTCCGGACGCTATTTCCTACAGGGCGACAAGGTCCATACGCCTGATTTTCATCATAGTGTTCAAGCGGTTGAGGATTTGATAGGTGAGGTCATTCGCCCTTCATTCGTCCGGCCCGTCTATATTGTCGGCACGGGAACCGGCGCCCTGACCGCTCTGTCGATTGATCCCAAAACCATCCCGATTGGCGGAGCTGTTGCCTACTCACCCTATCTGCGCCTCCTGGAACCCGCCCCCACAGTCTGGCGCGGCGAAGATATACCGTCTGAAGCCTGGGCGCAGACGGCGCATAAATGGCAAAGAGCTAATCCGGATCTGCGCCTGCGCGCGGTGAGTCAAACCTGGCAAACCGAAATGGATAAGGCCGTAGATACAGTGACATCTCCGGGACTTAAAAGGCTGAGTTTTGGCCGAGAGGCTCCGCCGCGGCTCATCATAACGAGCGAAGAGGCGGCGGCGCCGAATGATCCAGGTCGTATGTGCGCGGGAATTAAAATCTGCCCAGTCAAAAGGATATTTAAAAACAAAGACCTGAGCACTGAAATTAATAAATTCATTGAACAAACGCACACACAGACCACATCACGCTGAAATATGGGTTGTCATAAACCTTTACCCATGGTGATGAATGAGGTTAAATTCAGGAAAACCGAAATAATACTGCCAGATGGCGTTTCGGAACCGATATATTGATGGGAGCCACCGCGCATGGAGCGCAGCTTTAATGCGGAAGACGCCTCCGCCTCTCTCTTTGACGCTCTGATCAAAGCCAAATCCACAATGGGGGCGGAGCGTGTCATAATAGAGGATCAGGAACGCCAGCCGATCACCTATAAAGAATTTTTTCGTCGCACCTTTGCCTTGGCTCGGCTTATCTCGAAACATATCGGTTCTGAACCCCGAACCGGCCTGATGCTGCCGACTAGCATCGGCGGTGCCATGTCGTTTTTTGCGCTTCATGCCAATGGCACAACACCGGTTATGATCAATTTCACATCGGGTCAGGCCAACATCAAGGCCGCGGTTAAGTTAACACGGCTCACGACGATTCTGACCTCACGCCGATTTGTTGAGCAAGCCAAGCTTGATGAGTTGATTGAGGCGATGCAGAGCTATGTCAATATCGTCTATCTGGATGATCTACGTAAAAAGGTGACGTTAGATGTAAAGGCTTACGCCCTGTGGGGATCATTATTTCCGAAGCTTGCCGCCCATAAAGCCAAGGCATCCGATCCCGGCGTTATTCTGTTTACCTCCGGCTCGTTCGGTAGCCCGCGCGGTGTGGTCTTAAGCCAAAGCAACCTGACCTCTAACGTCGCCCAACTGGACTGCCATATTGATATCAAGCGGGACTGGATCGCGTTCAATCCCATGCCAATATTCCATTCGCTGGGCTTGACCGGTGGGGTGTTAATGCCGCTACTTTTGGGGCTGAGATCGTTTCAATACCCCTCACCGCTGCATGTGAAGCAGATTCCGTGGCTGATAAAAGAAACTCAGGCATCACTGTTTTTTTCGACCGATACCTTCCTTAATCAATATGCCCGAACGGCTGAACCTGATGCCTTTGAATCGCTGGATTTCATTGTTTGCGGCGCTGAAAAAGTGCGCGAAGAAACCCATCAACTGTTTAAAACCCAATTCGGGGGCGCGGAAATCCTCGAAGGCTATGGCGTTACTGAGTCGTCTCCGGTCGTGGCGGTCAATAATCCGGCCCATAACCGCCACGGCACGGTCGGCCAGCTTTTGCCGGGGATGAGCTACCGGCTCGATCCGGTTGAAGGTATCGCCGTCGGCGGGCGTCTTTTCATCAAGGGCCCCAATATTATGGCGGGTTACCTAAATGAAGCTAATCCTGATATCATCGAAGCCCCAGCGGATGGCTGGCACGACACGGGCGATATCGTCAATATTGATGACGAGGGCTATATCCACATACTTGGTCGTGTGAAACGGTTTGCAAAGATTGCCGGTGAAATGGTGTCCTTAACCGCCGTAGAGCGCATTGCCGAAGTCGTGTGGCCTCAGAACCGCCATGCTGTGGTCGCTGTAGCGGATGATAAAAAAGGAGAGCGGCTAGTGCTGATTACCGATCATTCTTCTGCCGATATTGCCACCCTGACCGATTGGGCCAAGGAAAATGGCGCGCCGGTTTTGGCTATCCCTAAAAAGATCCTCAAAGTCAACGAAGTGCCGGTTTTAGGTTCCGGCAAGACCGACTATGTGACCCTCCAGCGTCTGGCCGATATTGAGGCGCGTGCGGCGTAATGCCGCACCGGTTAATACATCTAGGTTGGCTTGACATCGCACATAAGCCACCGTCTAAAGGCGAATATGGCCAGATCACGACCACATCGCGGAGCTAATACCGCCTCAGATACCCGTTTCTGGGCGTCTTTCGGCGTGGCGATCGCTCTGTTTTTGCAAGTCTTATTCCCCACCCATGTGATGGCCATGTCGCGGAGCGGCGAAACCGTTTTCGTGATGTGTTCCGGCGATGGGCTCAATGCGCAACCGGTTGTTGATTACAATCTTACCGCCACTCTCAAGGCCGAAGATTCTACGAAGACCCAAGGGCTGAAATGTCCGGATTGCGTGTTGGCGAGCCTAACCGCCATAGTGCCTGACACGACACGTTATGAGGTCGTTCAGTATCCGGCCATTGCCGCCATCGTTCCGTTAAACCGGGAGCATGAGCGGCCACAGTCTCAGGCACCTCCCCGCCCTCACTCCTGTGGTCCGCCCCACCACATTTGAAATCCATAACCTGCGTCCGGTCTTAACCGCGCGTGCCTATTCCTGTTTCAGATGTGAAATCCCATGACAAAGTTATCCTGTGCGCTGCTGGCCAGCGCATCCCTGCTTGCCTTGCCGGTTTATGCTCATGCCACAGAGGCTGATACCGACATCCCGACCGTTATCGTCACCGCCAACGCGTCTTCGGAAGACCCCGGTATCGTCAAAACCACCCGTGAAAAGCTGGCCCGCACACCGGGCGCCGTCTCGGTGGTAGCCAGTGAGACCTATAGCAACAGTTATGCGATGGGGATATTTGATACGCTGAAAAATGTCTCCGGTGTATTTGCCCAAAAGAAGTTCGGTGAAGACAGCCGTTTCTCGATTCGTGGTTCTGGCATCGGCAACAACACCCATAACCGCGGCACATGGTTGAGTGTTGACGGCATCCCGCTCAATCAGGCGGACGGCTCCGGCGATTTTCAGGAAATCGATCCGTTATCTGCCCGCTATATCGAAGTTTACAAAGGTGGAAATGCTTTGCGCTTTGGCGGGTCGCAGCTTGGCGGCGCGGTCAACTATGTCACCCCAACCGGCTATGACGCTGGCTACCGCAGTCTGCTGCGCATCGAAAGTGGCTCGTTCGGCACGGCCCGCGCCCATATCGCCTATGCTGATGTCATTGGTAATTACGATCTTTATCTGGCGACAACGGTGCTTCGCGCCGATGGCTGGCGCGACAATGCCGATCAGGAAGCTAAGCGGTTGACCTTAAACGTCGGTCGCCGATTTGGTGATAATCGGTCTGTGCGCTTCATTTTTCAGAGCAATGACCTTGATCAGCGCATTTCCGGTGCCCTTAGCCAGTCAGAGGCTCTGACCACACCGGAAATGACCAACGCGCCCAACTACGCCGCCGTTAAGTACGGTCGCAATGTGAAATCTGCGCGCGGCACCTTGCAGACTGACTGGAAAATCAACGATGACTGGAGTTTTGAAGGCGGTGTTTACGCGGCCTGGAAACACTTGATCCACCCTATCTCAATCCACATCGACCAGCAGTCCCAAAATTACGGCGCCTTTGGCCGTTTTGACGGCAAGGGTGAAATCGGCGGTAAGGCCTATGACCTGTTCATCGGTGCCAACTACCGCAAAGGTCTGGTCGACAGCCACATAGCCACTAATGTGTTGGGTTCACCCGGCATTGTCACAGGCGAAGCGGTTCAAAACGCCGAAAGCTGGGATGTATTTGCAGAGGGCCGTCTGTTCGTTACCGATGAATTGGCGCTCATTGCAGGTGGTTCCTACGGCTGGACCAACCGCGATTATATCAACCACCTGAATAAGGCCAACAACGCCAATAAGGATTTCGACTGGTTCGCGCCGCGCATCGGATTTATCTGGCAAAATGAAACCGGCAATCAAATCTTTGCCAATATCACCAAATCGGTCGAAGCGCCCAACTATGGCGCTCTGGTACAAAGCCCATTGCCGCAATTTGTGAATGTGCAGCCGCAAGAGGCTGTCACCGCTGAAATCGGCACGCGCGGACGCAGCGCACATTTCGTCTGGGATGTGTCCCTGTACCGCGCCGAAATCGACGGCGAGATGCTGACCTATATTCCGGTCGATGCAGGTCTGCCGGCGGCAACCTTCAATGCGCAAAATACTGTCCATCAGGGCTTAGAGACCGCACTGGACTGGAAAGTTGGTTCAATTGGCGGGTGGTCAAGCGTCCTTCGTCAAACCTACACATGGTCAGATTTCAAATTCGATGGCGATAAGGTCTATGGCGATAACCAGTTGCCGGTGGTGCCTGAACATTACTATCGGGGTGAGCTGTCTTTCAGCCACGGCAATGGCTGGCGTGTAGCTCCGTCCGTCGAGTGGATACCAGAAGATGTTTGGGTTGATTTCGCTAATACCACAAAGGCACCGGGCTATACAGTCTGGAACCTGTCGGTGTCCAAACGTCTGAGCCCCTCAATCGAGGTGTTTGCTGACGCGCGTAACCTGAGTGATGAACGCTATATCTCAAGCGTCAATTCCGTCACCGACTTCACCAAGGTTGCCGCCTCTGCCCGGAGAGTCTTCTGGCCCGGCGAAGGTTGCGCGGTTTTTGTCGGCATCAAACTGATGAGCCGATAGGATGGAACCGGCGGTAACCGATAAGGTTCGCCGCCGGATCATCGATTATCGGATGATCTGGCGGTGGCATTTTTATGCAGGCCTGTTCTGCATTCCCTTCATTATTATTCTGACGCTGACGGGTACGACCTACCTGTTCAAGCCGCAAATCGAGGCAGCGTTAGAGGCAAAATACAATAATCTGGCTTTCGACGGCGCTCCAAAACCTGTCAGTCAGCAAATCTATACGGCCATGCACGCCATGCATGGTGCGACGCTGACGCAGGTTGAAATCAGAGACAATCCCCGCGATGCGTTGCGGGTAACGCTGAATGACAACGGGGAACTTTACCGATTATACGTCCATCCTCACAGTCTGGATATCCTTAAGGCGCAGCCGCTTGATGAGCGCTTTATGGCCATCATCAAAAACATCCACGGCGAACTGACCATAGGTAAGCCCGGCGAGATCATTGTTGAATTGGCTGCCTCCTGGGCCATCGTCATGATTGTGACCGGACTTTACCTGTGGTGGCCGCGTCAGACGGTCGGGTGGGCAGGTGTACTCTGGCCACGATTGAAAGGTGGATCGCGCCTGTTCTGGCGGGATATTCATGCGGTGACGGGGATCTATATATCCACGTTTGCGCTGATACTTCTGCTCTCAGGGCTGCCGTGGACTTCAGTATGGGGGTCGGGATTCAAGGCGGTGGTCGCCGCCACCAAGCCCGCTTCCGCCAAGGCCGAATGGAGTAGCAACCGCGCCCAAGACAAACAAACAGCTAAAGATGACCACGCGCATCACGGCCAAGCATCCCCGGCAAAGGACATGGGCGCAGATATGGGCACGGATCTGACCGGCATAGACGCTTTGCTGCCGATTGTGCGGGTGCTTAACTTGCCGGCACCCGTCGTCATCAAACCCGATGGTGATCGCATGTGGCAAGCGGGTTCCGCGACACAGAACCTGACCGCGCGGCGTACGGTCACCTTAAGCGCGGATACAGGTGCCATCGTCAAACAAACCGGCTTTGCCGAAAAAGCCTTTATGGACAAGGTCGTTTTGACGGCCATTTCCCTGCACGAAGGCCATTTGTTTGGTTGGTTCAATCAGTTGCTGGGACTTCTGACCGCACTAGGTTTACTGACACTAAGCGTCAGCGCCGTCATCATGTGGTGGTCAAAGCGGCCGGCTGACCGTCTGGGCGCGCCTGTCAAACTTGACGGCAAGCCTGGCCATGGTCTGCTGCTCATCATAGTGTTCATGGCGGTCTTTCTACCAGTTATGGGCACAAGCCTTATACTTATCGCTGTGCTGGAACGCCTTATCTTAAGACGTATCCCGCAGTTCAGAAACTGGTTAGGGCTCACCTGACAACAAAAAAGCCCGGCAAATCTGCCGGGCTTTTCGTCTGGTTTACTGCCGTTTAAGTGTTGATCACTCGACCATCGGCATCCAAAGACGCCTCAAGGATGGCTTCCGACATGGTCGGGTGCGGGAACACGGTGCCTTGCAGGTCTTCTTCGGTGGCTTCCATGGTGATAGCGAGGCAAAAGCCCTGCACCATTTCCGTCACGTTAGCACCGATCATGTGCGCCCCTAAAAGCGCCCCTGTCTTCTTCTCAAAAATGACCTTCACAAAGCCAAGCGTCTCAGACGACGCCACCGCCCGGCCATTGGCGCGGAACGGGAAACGGCCGATTTTGACATCAAGCTTTTGTTCCTTGGCCGCCTGCTCGGTGATACCGACAGAGGCAACTTCGGGTGTTGCATACGTACAACCCGGTATCGGCGGGTTAAGGTTGGACAGCTTACGACCGGCCATATAGTCGGCAGCGTGCACCGCTTCGTGCGACGCCTTATGCGCCAGCCAAGGCGGGCCAGCACAGTCACCAATGGCATATAGCCCTTTGACGTTAGTCTTGCCGTGGCTGTCGTTCTTGACATGGCCGCGGTCCATCTCGACTCCCAGTTTTTCGAGGCCGATGCCATCAGTATTGGCCACGATACCGACGGCGACAATGCAGCCTTCGGCGGCCAGAATCTCTGACTTTCCGGCCACTTCGACATGAACGGCCACGCCCTTAGCCGGTTTTTCGATCTTGGTGACCTTGGCGCTGATGCGGAAATTGATCCCGCGCTTTTTGAAGGCCTTAAGCGCTTCCGCCGACACTTCATGATCTTCGACCGGCAGGATTCGGTCCATGGCCTCAACGACCGTGACCTCGGTCCCCAGCGCCTTATAGAAGCTGGCAAATTCGATCCCGATCGCACCTGAACCAATGATAATCAATGATTTAGGCTGAGACTTTGGTGCCAGAGCATTGCGATAGGTCCAGATACGCTCACCGTCAGAAACCGCACCGATGGCGGGGATTTCCCGCGCACGGGCACCAACGGCCAGCATGACGTTCTTGGCTTCAACCGTCTGGATGCCGCCAGCTTTAAGCGTCACGACAACCTTGGGTGCGTCTTTGCCGGGCTCTAATACCGCCGAGCCTTCGATGACGTCGATTTTGTTTTTCTTCATGAGGTAAGCGACACCGCCGCTCATGGTCTTTGTCACGCCGCGCGAACGCTGAATGACCTTTTCAAAATCATAGCCCGGATTAGAGGCCGACAGGCCGTAATCCTCGAGATGGTGAAGCTTATCATAGACTTCAGCCGATTTCAGCAGCGCCTTGGCAGGTATACAGCCCCAGTTCAGGCAGATGCCGCCCAAGGCTTCACGCTCGACGATGGCGACCTTAAGGCCGTTCTGAGAGGCGCGAATGGCACCTTCGTAACCGCCGGGGCCGGAACCGATAACAACGAGATCATAAGACATGTGTTTTCAGTTCCCTATGCCAGCATCTTAATAGGATCTTGCAACAGATCCTTTAGCGCCGTGATGTACTTTGCACCGATCGAGCCATCGACGACGCGGTGATCGCAGGTCAGTGTCACCGTCATGACGGTGGCCACGGCTAACTGACCGCCCTTGACGACCGGACGTTGCTCGCCAGCACCGACGGACAGGATGCAGCCCTGCGGTTCGTTGATGATTGAGGCAAACTGCTTGATGCCAAACATACCCAGGTTGGACACAGAGAATGTGCCGCCCTGGAATTCTTCGGGTTTCAGCTTGCGATCACGCGCACGACCCGCCAGATCCTTGGTTTCCCTAGCAATCTGAGCCAAAGACTTGGTTTCGGCTTTACGGATGATCGGGGTGATCAGGCCACCATCAATCGCCACGGCCATAGCAATATCGGCATTGTGATGCATGGCGATGCCTTCGGGTGTGAAGGACGCATTGGCTTCCGGCACTTGCTTAAGCGCCAACGCTACCGCCTTAATGACGATATCATTGACCGAAACCTTAACGCCTTGCGATTCCAATGCCGTGTTGATCTTGGCGCGGGCCGCCAGCAGATTATCGATTTCGATATCGATCGTCAGCGGGAAATGCGGAATATCGCGGAAGCTGTCGGTCAGGCGACGCGCGATAACCTTGCGCATACCATCCAGCGGCACCAGATCGTAGGAACCCGGTGCGATGCCCAGTTGCTCCAGAGATTGCGCCTTACGCGGTTCACTGGAAGCTGCCGCAGCAGGTGCTGACCCGGCTTTACCGGCTCCGCTTTTCAGGGCTTCTTCGATATCGCGTTTGATCACACGGCCATGTGGCCCTGTACCTTTGAGCAGTTTGAGATCAAGCTTGTTGATCTCAGCCAGACGGCGCGCCAGAGGCGATGCCGCCACCCTCGCGCCTGATGTTACCGCCGGAGCCGATACCGGGGCAGGCGCCGCCGCTACTGTAGCCACTTCCGCCTTTGGGGCTTCGGTTTTTGCTGGCTCAGCCACCTTTTGAGGAGCCGGCGCAGCAGAACCTCCCTCACCGGCTAAGCGTGCGATCGGCGTATTGACCTTGACGCCTTCGGTGCCAGCCTCAATCAGGATGGCTTCGATAGTACCTTCGTCGACGGCTTCGACTTCCATCGTCGCCTTATCGGTTTCGATCTCAGCAATCACGTCACCGGCGGAGACCGTGTCCCCAACCTTAACGTGCCACTTCGCCAGAATGCCCTCTTCCATCGTAGGCGAAAGGGCCGGCATCAGAATATCAGTCATGATGTATTCCCTTACTTGTACGAGACTTGTTTGACGGCCGCGATGATTTTCTCAACGCTCGGCACCGTCAGGGCTTCGAGGTTGGCAGCATACGGCATGGGCACGTCTTCCTGATGAACGCGCGCAGGCGGCGCATCCAGATCGTCAAACGCATCCGCTGTCACGCGGGCGGCGATTTCAGCGCCGACGCCGCAAGGGCCCCAGCCTTCTTCGACCGTGACCAGACGGTTGGTCTTCTTCACCGAAGCAATAACCGTGTCAGTATCCAGCGGACGCAGGGTACGCAGGTTAACGACCTCGGCATCAATGCCTTCAGCCGCTAATTGGTCAGCGGCTTTCAGGGCAAAACCGACCATGCGTGAGTGGGCAACGATAGTAACATCCTTGCCTTCGCGTTGGATCTTGGCCTTGCCAATCGGCAGCACGAAATCTTCGACATCGGGGATTTCGAACTCAAGGCCGTACATCATTTCGTGCTCAAGGAACACGACCGGGTTGGGATCGCGGATAGCTGCTTTCAGGAGACCCTTAGCATCTGCCGCATCGTAAGGGGCTACGACCTTAAGACCGGGGACGTTGGCGTACCATGCCGAATAGTCCTGAGAATGCTGCGCACCCACGCGGGCAGCGGCACCGTTCGGACCACGATAGACGATCGACGACTTGATCTGACCGCCCGACATATAGAGCGTCTTGGCCGAAGAATTCAGGATGTGGTCAATCGCTTGCATAGCGAAATTGAACGTCATAAATTCAATGATCGGCTTAAGGCCCGCCATAGCGGCCCCGGCACCCACACCGGCAAAGCCCATTTCGGTAATCGGCGTGTCGATCACGCGGCGATCACCAAATTCTTCCAGCAGGCCGCGCGATACCTTATAGGCCCCCTGATACTGAGCGACTTCCTCACCCATCAGGAAAACCTTTTCGTCACGGCGCATTTCTTCGGCCATAGCATCGCGCAAAGCATCACGGACGGTGATTTTCACCATCGGCGTGCCTTCCGGGAATTCAGGGTCACGAAGCTCAGGCTTAGCGGGGGCTTCCGGGGTCGTTTCCGTGGGCTTATCCGCAACCACAGCCGGTTGAGCCGCAGGCGCATCGGCCTTAGCCGGTGCCTTGGCGGCATTATCACCGCCAGCCAGACGCGCGATCGGCGTATTGACCTTGACGCCTTCGGTACCGGCTTCGATCAAAATCTCTTCGATCTGGCCTTCGTCGACAGCTTCGACTTCCATCGTCGCTTTATCGGTCTCGATTTCAGCAATCACGTCGCCAGCCGAGACGGTATCGCCCGCCTTAACCAGCCACTTCGACAGCGTGCCCTCTTCCATAGTCGGTGAGAGCGCGGGCATTAAAATATCAGTCATATGTTTAAACCTTACGCCTCAAGATAGACATCTGTATAAAGCTCGGACGGGTCCGGCTCAGGGCTCGTCTGGGCGAATTCCACAGCTTCCAGGACGATGGCCTTGATCTCGTTATCGATGACCTTAAGCTCGTCCTCGGTAACCCCGGCCTGCTCGATCATGGTTTTGATATGATCAATTGGATCGCGGTTCTTTTTGACGTCATCGACCTCTTCCTTGGTGCGGTATTTGGCCGGATCGGACATGGAGTGACCGCGGTAGCGATAGGTCTTCATCTCAAGGATATAGGGGCCATTGCCTGAACGGGCATGCTCAGACGCGCGCAAACCGGCTTCATAGACGGCAAATACGTCCATGCCATCAACCTGCTCGCCCGGAATGCCAAACGATGCACCGCGCATATAAAGCTCAGTGGTGGCCGATGCCCGCGCAAGGCTGGTGCCCATGGCGTATTCGTTGTTTTCGATCACATAAACGACCGGCAGCTTCCACAGCTTGGCCATATTGAAGCTCTCGTAAACCTGGCCCTGGTTGGCCGCACCATCACCAAAGTAGGTGTAGGAGACATTGCCGTTTTGCTTATAGAAGTCAGCAAAGGCCAGACCGGTCCCCAGTGACACCTGCGCGCCGACGATGCCGTGACCGCCAAAGAAGCCGGTTTCGATGTCAAACATGTGCATCGAACCGCCCTTACCTTTGGACGATCCACCGATACGGCCGGTCAGTTCGGCCATGACCTCTTTCGGGTCCATGCCTGCGGCCAGCATATGGCCGTGGTCACGGTAGCCGGTGATAACCTGATCCCCGTCAATCGAGGCGGCCTCCATACCTACGGCAACCGCTTCCTGACCGATATAAAGGTGGCAGAAGCCCCCGATCAGGCCCATGCCGTATAGCTGACCGGCACGCTCTTCGAAGCGGCGGATCAGCAGCATTTCGCGATAATATTTTAAAAGATCATCTTTGGACGTATTACGGTTCACAGATGGGGTGGAGTTGGAACCTTGGGTTCCGTCACTTGCCTTAGCGGCACGCGCCATGAATACCTCCCTGAGCATCATGTTAAAAAGTCAGAATAAATTAGACGCTATCCATTTATGAGAAGGATGGCCCCTCGTAAAGGCCCCTTGCTGTGTCAGGAATTAGCGCTTTTGTCGATTTGATCGCGGATCACATATTCGTTAGCTTCACCGAAGCCAAGAATAACGCGCGCACGCTCCTCAAGTAAATCCTTTGAAAGATTATCTGTGCGTAGATAACGCGCCCTTGCCTCAAGATCCTGACGTTCGGATTTGAGCTTTTCAAGTTTATTTTCAGCAACCATGAGATCTCTTTGTCTGTTTTCTTGTGAAAACAAACCTTTATCGCCCGTCATAAACTGAACGCAGCAATAGGCCAATAATATAGATAGGATTGCGGTAGGCAAATAAGGTCTCAGGTGTAAAAACACGACTTACGCCCTTTCTGGACGGCGGACAGCATTAAGGCCCAATTTGACGCCCGCCCGTTAACAAACTGTTACCGATGATGTCTTGCGCCATGAAAGAATTTATCACTTTTCCCAACAAAAATCGGCGCAAGTGTTAGATTTTGCACGGCCATCTCATTCATTTTTGGCGGATATGTAAAAAATCTTTCCCCGTGCGTAAATTTGATTGATTTTGATCAGGCGTTTACGGCGATTCCATAGGCACATAAAATAACGGCGGGAAAGTTGCCCTTCCCGCCGTCACAATATTTATGGACATACGTCTTTAAGAGCGAATAACACTCAGGCCCGCATAGACCGCTTCGATATCAAGCTGAGATTCAATGCGCAGCAGTTGATTATATTTTGCAAGGCGGTCAGAGCGTGCCAGAGATCCCGTCTTGATCTGCCCGCAGTTCAGCGCCACCGACAGGTCAGCAATCGTCGAATCCTCAGTCTCGCCCGAACGGTGCGACATGACCGAGGTGTAGCCCGCACGGTGGGCCATATCGACCGCATCGAGTGTTTCGGACAAGGTGCCGATCTGATTGACCTTAACCAGGATGGAATTGGCCAGGCCTTCGACGATGCCCATTTCCAGACGATTTGGGTTGGTCACGAACAAATCGTCACCCACCAACTGAAGGCTGTCGCCCAGACGCTCTGTCAATGCCGCCCAGCCTTCAAAATCGTCTTCGGCCATGCCATCTTCGATCGAACAGATCGGGAAGGCCTCAGCCAGCTTGGCCAGATAGTCCACCATGCCCATCGCATCGACGGTCTTGCCTTCGCCTTCCATGACATACTTGCCGTCCTTGAAGAACTCAGTCGACGCCACGTCCATAGCCAGCCAGAAATCCTGTCCGGCCTTGTAACCGGCCTGCTCACCGGCCTTCATGATGAAGGACAATGCCTCTTCGGCCGACCCAAGGTTCGGCGCAAAGCCACCTTCATCACCGACGTTCGTATTATGGCCGGCGGACTTCAGGCCTTTTTTAAGAGCGTGGAAGATTTCCGCACCCATGCGCAAAGCCTCAGAGAAGGTCTCGGCGCCTGCCGGGACAATCATGAACTCCTGAATGTCGATGGGGTTATCAGCATGGGCACCGCCATTGATGATGTTCATCAGTGGCACCGGCAGGACGCGGGCAGAGATACCGCCCACATACTTATAGAGCGGCAGACCCGATGACAGCGCCGCCGCGCGGGCAGTCGCCAGAGAGACGCCCAGAATAGCGTTAGCGCCCAAACGTGACTTGTTTTCCGTACCATCCAGATTGATCAGGGTCTGATCAAGGCGGCGCTGATCGCGCGCATCGAAACCTGACAGCGTGTCAAAGATTTCCGTGTTGACCGCATCAACGGCTTGCAACACGCCCTTGCCCAGATAACGCTTGGCATCACCATCGCGCTTTTCGACCGCTTCGTGGGCGCCGGTTGACGCACCTGACGGAACGGCTGCGCGTCCGAACGAGCCATCTTCGAGGGTCACATCGACTTCAACGGTCGGATTGCCTCTGGAATCGAGAATTTCACGCGCAACTATATCAATGATTTCCGTCATGGGGAGCGTCCTTAAAAGGCTTCATCTAACGGCTTGGGATTAGAGGAGAACCGCCCGCTTCGCAAGTCGTGATAACGCTAACGCTTCATATATTGGGATGAAAACCTGACGGCGGCCTGAGAGCCGTTAATATGTCTTGCGGGCACTCAAACAAATGATCAGGGTTTTCACGCCGTAATCGGTCGGCATTGGCAAAGCCCCAGCTTACGGCCCCAACCTTAAAGCCCGCAACGCGCGCGGCTTCTATATCGCGGATCTCATCCCCGACCGACAAGACACAGCTTGCCTCCGTGCCCGCCGCCTTTAGCAAAGCCTTGAACTTCGCCGCCTTACCAAACAGGCTAGCCCCGCAGGCATAGTGGTCGATAAGTCTTGCGATATCTGCCCCCAGTACGGTTTCCACATTTTCACGCGCATTAGAGGTGACAACCGCTACCTTAATCCCCTGATGCTTAAGCGTGGTGATCACCTCGCCTATACCGTCAAACAGAGTAATACGATCTATATGCTGTCCCTGAAGCTTGCGAACATGGGTCATGATCATGGGTAGCTTCCACATCGGTACCCGATGATGCGCCAGCAATTCACGCGCGCCCATATCCCTCAGCGCCCTCAGATTATTGCGATCCCCGCGATCATAGCCGAACTTATCGGCCACTTCGTCAAAGATATCGAGGAACCAGCCAAACGAATCAGCCAGCGTCCCATCGAAATCAAAAATCACGAGCGTGTAGGGAATCGTCATCCCCAGACCATAACCGCAATTCAGACATAAAAAAACACGGCCCATTATGAGCCGTGTTTTAAATCTTGATCGTAATCCGAAAAAGTTAGTCCTTTTTCGGCGTCAAAACCTGACGGCCCTTGTACATGCCGGTCTTCAGGTCGACGTGGTGCGGACGGCGCAGCTCGCCCGTATCCTTGTCTTCGGTGTAAGGATTTGCGCCGAGTGCATGGTGCGAACGACGCATGTTGCGCCGTGAAGGCGATACTTTCCGCTTAGGTACGGCCATTTCCGTCTCTCTTCTTTAAAGTTGTGCTACCGCTTCGTTGCCTTAAAGCATCTAACGATATCGCCGAAAGCTTTATGTCCAGCCCTCAAGCGCGAATAGGGGAAGGCATCTCTTATGACATGCCAGAAGGCGGGCCTTATGCCTTAAGACGGACAGATGATCAAGGTCATTTTCACGAATATGGTGAAAATATCAGGCTTTGATCCTTGAAGCCGCATCAGGGTCTTTATAGATCACTCATATATAGCCGGTAGACTACCACAAACAGGCCATAATCCATTCAGTTACCATTCAGGTTCACTGCGGCAATCTGTTTCCATACTGACACATTAGGTCAACGCACGGTGAAGAGTATGGAAACGCAAAAACATTCAAAAAACCCATTAATACGCCACCTTCCCAAGGCTGCGATCGCTTTAGGGCTTGGGCTGGCCATGGCACTGCCGTCTGTAGCCTCAGCCTATGACGGATACTGTTACGCCCGCCAAAGAGAGGCCCAGACCAACGGCACTGTCATAGGTGCCATTGCCGGGGCCGCCCTGGGAAGCAATATCGCAGGCCGCGGCGACCGTACCGAAGGTGCTATTGCCGGTGCGGTTCTGGGCGGCGTTGTAGGCAACAGTGCGGGTCGCAACAGCGTCGATTGTTACGAAGGCCGCTATTACTCATATGATGACAGTGGCTATTACGACCCTCCGCCCCCGCCGCGCGGCTATGTCGCCGTCTATTATAATGATCGTCCGCGCTATGGCTATCGCAACGTCTACCGCGAACGCTATTACGGCCACTACGGGCCACCACCCCGCGCCTATTATCGTGATCGTGACCGGCATGATCGATACGATCGCTACGATCGCCACGATAGACATGACCGTCACGATCGTCACGATCGAGGCCACCGCGGACATCGCGACCGTTAATAATAAAAAAGCCGCCCTGCAAAACAGGGCGGCTTTAATTTTAGTATAAGTCCGATGTTAGCCTTGGGCAGACGACGTATCGACCTTCACGCCTGGACCCATAGTCGAAGACAACGAAATCTTGCGAACATAGAGGCCCTTGGCACCCGACGGACGGGCCTTAACCAGAGCGTCAACCAGAGCGCGGACGTTCAATTCAAGCGCTTCGGTGGTGAAGGACACCTTGCCGACGCCAGCATGAACGATACCGGTCTTTTCGACGCGGAACTCAACGGCACCGGACTTAGCGTCCTTAACAGCCTGAGCGACGTTTGGCGTAACGGTGCCGACCTTTGGGTTAGGCATCAGGCCGCGTGGACCAAGCACCTTACCCAGACGACCAACCAGAGCCATCATGTCCGGAGACGCGATAACGCGGTCAAAGTCCATGAAGCCGCCCTGAATCTTTTCGACCAGATCTTCGGCACCGACGACTTCAGCACCAGCGGCCAAAGCTTCTTCAGCCTTCTTGTCCTTGGCGAACACAGCGACGCGAACGTCTTTGCCGGTGCCGGACGGCAGTTGAACGACGCCGCGAACCTGCTGGTCAGCGTGGCGCGGATCAACGCCCAGATTGATGGCGATTTCAACGGATTCGTCGAACTTGGCCTTGGCGTTGGTTTTCACAACATTCAGGGCGTCAGTGACAGTGTGCAGCTTTACGGAATCAACATCCCAAGCCTTGATGCGCTTTGCAATTTTGGTCATCAGAATTCCCCTTAATCGACGATCTTCAGACCCATCGAACGGGCTGAGCCCTCGATGATCTTAGCGGCGGAAGCGATGTCGTGAGCCGACAGATCCTTCATCTTCTTTTCAGCGATTTCACGAAGCTGAGCTTGCGTGATCTGGCCAGCGCTGTCGCGACCAGGCTTGGTCGAACCAGACTTAAGGCCCAGAGCTTGCTTGATGAAGAAGGTCGCAGGCGGTGTCTTGGTCACAAACGTGAACGACTTGTCCTGATAAACCGTGATGATGGTCGGCAGCGGTGTGCCTTTTTCCACGTTTTCAGTACGGGCGTTGAATTCCTTACAGAAACCCATGATGTTCACGCCGCGTTGACCCAGTGCGGGGCCGATGGGGGGCGAAGGTGTGGCCGAGCCAGCCTTCACCTGGAGCTTGATGTAGCCCAGGATTTTCTTAGCCATTGGATATCTCCTGTAATCCCGATATATTGGGATATTGTGAGCCGTGGTATGGATGGCCTTAGCTATCGGCCTCCCACGGATTTAACTCCGCATTACGCGAAGAGCGGGCGCTATAGCCGGTTTCCCAGACATGCGCAACCGCTTCAAAATAAAAAAGCCAGGTTTTGCAACGGAAAACCCTGCAAAACCTGGCTTTGAACTTAATAATCCGGATTGTGGATTATGCGGTCTTCTCAACCTGTGAGAACTCCAGATCAACCGGCGTGGCGCGACCGAAGATAGACACCGAAACCTTAAGGCGGGCATGATCCTGATCGACGCTTTCGACCACACCGTCGAAGCTGGCGAACGGCCCGTCAATGACCTTGATCTTTTCACCGATATCGAACGACAGAACCACCTTGGGCTTTTCAGCGGCGACATCAGCCGTGCCGATGATACGCTGAACTTCCTTTTCAGTGACCGGGATAGGCTTTTGGCCGGAACCTAAGAACCCCGTGACCTTCGGTGTATTTTTGACGAGGTGATAGGCCTCATCGGTCATTTCCATCTTCACCAGCACATAACCGGGGAAGAACTTGCGTTCGCTGTTGAACTTACGACCGCGGCGGATCTCGACCACATCTTCGGTCGGCACCAGAATCTCAGAGAACTTGTCTTCAAGCCCTTGCGACTTAGCCTGATCACGCAGAGATTCAGCAACCTTCTTCTCGAAGTTTGAATAGGCGTGAACGATGTACCACTTATGGCGCGGATTCGGAGCCAGGGCAGCGTCGAGTGTGTCATTTGCCATGAGCAATGGTCCTTATCTACCGATGTTCGTCAGCCAACTGACGCTGAAGCCCAAAATGCCGTCAACCACAAAGAAGAACGCTGCAGCGACAACCACCATGATCAGAACCATGACGGTCGTGATCCAGGTTTCCTTGCGCGACGTCCAAGTGATCTTACGGGCTTCCTGACGGACTTCCTGAATGAATTTGGCGGGACTAGTCTTTTTCTTAGGTGTCACCGGTGCCGAAGACGCGCTGCTCCCCGCCCCTTGCGCAGACATCTGAGGCTTGGCCACATCCACAGCCCCGGACTTAACCGGCGATACCGTAGGGGTCTTCGAGGTAGGTTTCTTCGCCATAAGAATCGACGTTCCGACTTCTAAACAACAAAACGGAGGCCCAAAAGAATCGTTTTGAGCCTCAGAAAAAAAGTGGCAGGGGCAGAGGGACTCGAACCCACGACTTCCGGTTTTGGAGACCGGCGCTCTACCAGCTGAGCTATACCCCTATGTGATGGCATATTGTACGCAAACCAAATGTTTGCAAGATATGCCTGGTACTCAGAATCTCAGTTATTATGACAACTTTCGACCCTTAAGAGCCGTGCGGTGTATCAGCGCTTAACGCCTAGGGCAAGGGGATTTGCAGCTTTCAACTTGATTTTATTGTGGTCAATCGTCGGCTGGCAAGACTTCAGTTACCAAGACTTATGTTGCCCGACCCCATCACAGACCGCTGTATATTGCCGGTCACTTTTTTAAGATAGACATTCCCGGAGCCGACAATACTGATATCGACATCTTTTACGGTGCCGCCGTAGTGAAGCTTACCCGAACCAGCGATATTAAGTTCCAGCTTGGGGGATGTGCCATCTACGATTTTAACATCGCCCGATCCGGCAATAGCCACCTCGCCTGGGCCATTAAGCCGCAGAACCGTTATGTCGCCGTTGCCGCCAATTGCCGCTTCAAGCTTAGTGATATTGCCCGTGCGCACCGTGCCTGAGCCACCAATGGCGATGCTGGCTGACCGGGCGTCTCCGATCGTGACATCACCGGAGCCACCAATGCTTATGTCAACCGTCTCAGCGACATGACCGACATGCCATGTGCCACAGCCGGAAACCGATAGCTCAAGCCGTTGCGCCGTTCCCATTTCGCCGTAAACGCCGCCATTTGAACTGATGATGACATCGGCAGGCATTTTAACATAGATGACCGGCAAGTCCTTGACCGGCACCGTCGCCCCGCCCATACCGCCAAACGTGATGTCTCCGTCTTTGCCATTGACGCATCGTATCGCCTTGGCCTTCAGTCCACCATCCGCGATCAGAGAATCTCCGGACGTTCTGACCATAATCTTGGGGACACTGGACGAGCCATAGGCGACTTTGAGATCAATATCACTTCGCCCGGAATCGGGTACGATGACAACTCTGGCCGCCATATTACGCAAATCAAGTTCGGACGCCATCAGGGCGTTAGCGGGTGCCGCTGCGGCCGCTATTGCAAGTCCTGAAATCAGACTTGCGGTAGTATAAGCGACCATATGGGTTTGGGTCATTTACGCTTTCCAGACAACATTTTGAGCACGGCTAAAGAGGCCACAGGTCAATTGTGTGACCAGCGGTCGCCAAAAACAACTTAATTACTTGTCATGAAAGGATTGTCACGGTTTCAGCTTGCGCTCAAAGAAGTCCAGATAAAGCCTGTAGCGAAACAGATTCTTGGCATTGCCCCGGACTCCGTGACGCTCTCCGGGGTAAAGCATAAGCTCAAACGGTATCGATTTTTGCTGCAAAGCTTCGATCACGCGGGTTGAATTCGCCAGGATCACATTGTCGTCCGCCATACCGTGCATCAGCAGCAGGCTATGGGCTTTAAGGTTATCCAGCCGGCTTACGACGTCGTACTTTGCGTAGTTTGCCGCATTGGCCTGCGGCGTCGACATATAGCGTTCAGTATAGGCCGTATCGTAAAGCCCCCACTCGGTAGGCGGAGCGCCCGCCGCACCTGCGGCAAAAGGTGTATCTTTGGCGGTCAGGACCATAAGGGTGACAAATCCGCCCTGCGACCAGCCCATCATGCCAATATGCTCGCCGTCCACATAAGGTAGGGTTTTCAACCAGTTGCCCCCCATGATCTGATCGTCGATATCAGGCCCGCCGAATTGCTTATATATCGCCCGCTCAAACGCCACGGATCGATTGGGCGTGCCGCGGTTGTCCAGAGAAAAGACAATATAGCCCGCCTCCTGAAACAAACGATCTGCCGGATTGACCCACGTTTTTTGCACCATCGCCTTAGCCGGCCCGCCGTAGATGGAGACAATAACCGGATATCTCTTCGACGGATCGAAGCCCTTGGGCTTCAGCATTGACCATTGCAGATCCTGACCATCAGAAGCCTTTAGTGTGCCAAATTCAGGTGCGGAATACTCATCTTTAAACGCGAAGTATGGATGATTTTGGTCTAGTGCATTTTCTTCGATCCAGCGGATCAGCTTGCCCCGCGCATCATAAAGGCCCGTTTGTGAGGGTGTTTTCGGATCAGAATAGGTGCCGATAAATACCTTACCGCCATCGGATACAGATGTGACCCACCAGCCACCCGCTGAGGTCACCGCGACCGGAGCGGTTGGGGCTTTATAACTGACCTTATACAGACGGCTTTCGATGGGTGTGTCTTTTGACGCCTCAAACCATATGTTTCCGGTCACCTCATTTACCGAGGTAATATGATCAACCGGCCAATCGCCTTTGGTGACCTGATGGATCAGTTTACCATCAGCCCCGTAAAGATAGATGTGGTTGTTGCCATCAGCCTCGGACGCCCACAGAAAGCGACCATCTTTCAGGGGTTTGAAATCGTTATTGAGATCAATCCAGCTATCGGACGTTTCCGACAACAGCACGGATGACACCCCGCTCACCGGATCGACCTTTAACAGATCCAGGCGTTGTTGATCGCGACTCAAGCGCTGCACATAAAGGGCCTTGCCATCCGCTGACCAATTGACGCGGGCCAGATAGATATCGCTGTTGTCACCCAGATCGACCTTGATCCCGTCACCGTTCAGGGTTTTGACGTAGAGCTCAACGACTGCGTTCTTAGTGCCCGCCTTAGGGTAGCGTTGCTCGACCAGCTTGAACGTCGATCCACCAATTTCAATACGTGGGACAATATCGACCTGGCTTTCATCGACCTTGGCATAGGCGATGCGGGCGCTGTCCGGCGACCACCAATAACCTGTGTAGCGTCCCAGTTCCTCCTGCGCGATAAATTCAGCCACACCATAGCTTACAGCGCCCTCTCCTTTCGGTGTCATGGCAGCCTCAGCACCAGACGCCATATCTTTCACATAAAGGGTATTTTCGCGCACGTAAGACAGGTGTTTGCCCGATGGACTCAGCTTGGCGTCAACTTCATCGTCGGGCGTATCGGTGACCTGGGTGATTTTGCGGCTGGACCGATCCACACGATAGATATCGCCATCCAGCGGCACCAAAATGGACTTCGATGACGCATCCCAATCATACGCCACCACACCACGCGCTGACACACGCATACGTTCACGGCGGGCCATTTCGGCTTCGGACAAGACTTTGGTTGCAGATGACAATTGATCGGCATCAACCAGAACGTAAGGCGCCCCGCCCCTCACCGGCACAGCCCATAAATCCTGAACCTGAGCATTACTGGCCTTGGGCTTAAGCCATGTCAGCATTTCACCATCGGGGGAAAGTTTGGCACCGACCGCTTTGGGGCCGGACAAGGCCGGATCAGAAAACACCCGCTCAGGAGTTAGGATTTCCGCCTGCGCACTTACCGCCAAACACAATATCCACGCCGACGCGCTAAACCGTAATACTGACATTTACAACCTCAAAGCCTAACTCGTCAGGACGCTAACGGGTGCCCATAACGAACGTCAAGGTTATAGAGCTTCACACATCAAAAAAGTAACGTCAGAAACCAGCATAAGTGCCCCGGAGCAGTAATTCGGGCAACACGACCGAAACTGTCATACTCACCGACAAACGGCTGCGCTTAATGGCCCTGCGCACAATCTGCCAGCCCCCGTGCAATTGTCCGCTAAGTTTCAACTCGCAGGCACGGACTATACGCAACCGCCGAATCAATTGCGCCCGTAGCCCATTCATGCGGTTCAGCGATTGATGACGGGAGCGCGCACCCGAAACCTGCCCCTCCCAACATGGCTCAGAATGGGTGGTCAGCGGCGATTTATAGGCTTCGTCGCCGCAACCAAAATCTACGCGCCTTACGTGCCCTGATACCGCTTTCATAATGTCCAGCGTCATCAAAATACCGACACCGTAGCGCGCAAAGGCCGGATCATAGCCCGGAAACCAAAGGTGCAGATTGCTGCCACTTTTCAAGGCAACCTCAACCGCGATTATACGCTCACCGTGCCTGTAAACACCGGCCATAAGTCCAAAGTCATCGCTATTTTGTTTTGCCAGCGCCCGTAACATATCGGCAGTCCATCCACAGGCGAAGACATCATGCAGTCCGCTTTGGCGATACTGATTTCGCTTGCAATTTACAATCCAGCTCAACACATCAGGCGTGACCTGTTCCCAACTGAACATAAAGTCAGGATAGTCCTTATTCAGATTGCGTCGGCAGCGTTCGGTGTTGCGGAAAACCTTTTTGTGCTGTTCGTAATTGGCGCTTAAGTAGGTTTCAAAACCTGCGGATAAATCGGCATACAGACGCTTTTGTGGCTGCGGGTTTTCACAGGAATCGGCACAGTCAATCAATCCCTGAAACTCAAAGCACCGCGCTTTCAAAAGGCTAACAATATCGCTCAAATCAATATTTTCAACAGAGATCAGGGCCTGAAAATCTGTCAGAGGCGCGGCAAAGGCTTGGATTATACGGCCACGTTTTTGAAAGGGAAAGAAACCCAGCAGCCGATCACCGGCATATAGTCTGGCGATAAAGGCATGGGGAACGGCCTTTGCGATAGCCTGAAAATACCGCGCATCGAAATAAGGCCCCCAAAGTTCAGGCCTTTGTTTGAGGCATTGCGTCCAAAACGCCAGATCCGCCGCGTTTAGCTGATCGGCGGTGATGATTTCGATATGAGTTAATTTCATGCGACCGGTTTCTGCCCCATTGACCTGTTTTTTCGCCGCTCTTTTCTATTAGCTTCATTAGCTTAATATTTTGCAAGCCCATACAACCACATAAATTAAAGCCCCTCCGGTTCACACCGAAGGGGCTTTAATTTAGTCACCGTCATCTCAGCTTGCGCCAAGTTACGGTCCTAGGGGCTTGCCCCTAGGCGATGATCTTCGCGACGACGCCGGCGCCGACGGTGCGGCCACCTTCACGGATAGCGAAGCGCAGCTTCTCTTCCATGGCGATCGGGGTGATCAGCTCAACGTCCAGCTCAGCATTGTCGCCCGGCATGATCATTTCCACGCCTTCTTTCAGCTTCACGATGCCGGTCACGTCCGTCGTACGGAAGTAGAACTGCGGACGGTAGTTGGTGAAGAACGGCGTATGACGACCGCCTTCTTCTTTGTTCAGGATGTAAGCTTCGGCGATGAACTTGGTGTGCGGGGTGATCGAACCTGGCTTACACAGAACCTGACCGCGTTCAACGTCTTCACGCTTGGTGCCGCGCAGCAGAACGCCGACGTTGTCACCCGCCTGACCTTGGTCGAGCAGCTT
>DDPE01000011.1 GCA_002342035.1 Asticcacaulis sp. UBA2476
CCCTATCCAGCGGCCACGGATCAAGAACGTAGCCGGATTGGGCATCCCACCTGATGGCGTTGATGTGGCCATTCACTATTGGCGTTTTGAGGGCCTCAGCGACGCGCACCATCATCAGCAGATTGCCGCTTGCCAGCCGCGTCAGGCCGGGATTGAAAGCCCCCAGCACAAAGGTTTCTGCCCCAAGCCCCGCCCCAAGTCCCGCCAGAGGCGATCGCGACAGGTCTATATCGTCAGGCTTCAGGATCAGGTGATCGGTCGCGTAGGTCATGCTTTGTGGTTATGGGGGCGTTTAATGCGTAGGCTCAGTGACGCTCAGCGGTTTCATGACTCGGCGCCGTCCGGCTGAGGGGCGGTTATAGGCATCAATTTCCTGACGCAGATAGGTTTCAAGCTCCGCATCGTTTTGGCTGGCGGCCTGAATGATATAGATGATCTTTTCGCGGGTATCGCTGTGGGGGCGTTTACCCGTCGAAAAGGCGTGCAGTACCGCGTCAAGATACTGATTGAGCAGGCGATGATCGGGGACTATCGCGGTGGTCATGGTCTCCTCCTTATGATTGTGGGGGTCACTTACTGTCCGGCAAAGGACATAAGAGAGCAATTGGCAAGTTAACCATTGGGCGCATTTCGCTCATAAGGCGAGCCTTATGAATGTCTGCTCGCGGTAAGTTTACCGGGGGGTGAATGGAAAATTCGCGCGTCAGGGGATATGTTTCGGTGAGAACCTGACCGGGACATCGGGAGACAGTGCATGATTGAGATGTATGGCCTTTATCGCGGGCGTGGCCTTAACCGCGAAGAACTGGTGGTTTATGGCAATGGCGAAGTGGATTTTGTCACCACGCGAAAATCCTACGAAGCGGCAGGGTTCACCCCGCGCTATGAAGACCTGCCGTGGAAAGAGTCGCTTGAGGAGCTGATGCCGGGTTGAAAACCTGTCCGCAGGACGGCTATGAGCACATATACATTGCTCAGGAGTGACTCGTGGCTGTGAAAATCTATGGCATCAAGAATTGCGACACTATGGTCAAGGCACGTCGCTGGCTGGATACGCACGGCATTGAAGCTGTGTTCCATGACTATAAGGTACTAGGCATTGAAGCCTTAGTGCTTAAGGGCTGGGCTGATCGCATCGGCTGGCAAAAGCTGATCAATACCTCCGGCCAGACGTTTCGGAAACTGCCGGCCGAAGACCGCGCTGATGTGGATGAGGCCAAGGCGTTGCGGCTGATGCAGGCGCAGCCGTCGATGATCCGGCGGCCTATACTCGATACCGGGGATCACCTGATCGCCGGGTTCAAGCCAGAGATTTATGAGAGCCTTTTTAAATGACCTGACAGCCCGCCACACCGGCGGGTTTTTTCGTTTTGAGGCGAACATTACAAATGCGTTATGTATAGATGGGTATCTTGTAATGAATGGTAGCTTGCTATAAATAGGTGGTCAGGCGGTGAGATTGATCACCGCAGCCCGAACGCTTCGGCGGAAGGATGGGAAAATGCCTGAACCTATTGATATACAACTTAAAAAGGGCGTGCTGGGCCTGTGTGTCCTGGCCGTGCTCGCCCGCCGCGAAAACTATGCCTATGAAATCGCCAGCCTGTTGTCAGGCGCGATCGGCATGGGCGAAGGGACAATCTACCCCCTGATGCGGCGCATGCAGACGGACGGTCTGGTGGAAACCTATCTGGTCGAATCCTCCTCCGGCCCGTCACGTAAATACTACCGTCTGACCCCGGCGGGTCATCAGGCGCTTAAGGCACAAAGCGACGAATGGCGCGGGTTTGCCCGCGCGGTTGATGCCCTGCTTGAGCCCATAGCTGAGCCCGCCGAACCGCAACCCGTAAACGAGGCCTGATCCATGACCCGTACTGAATTTCTGAATAAGCTAAAGGCCGGTCTGTCTGACCTTCCGGCCAGCGCCATTGCCGATATTGTGGCCGATTACGAAACCCACTTTGCCGATGGAGCCGCCGCAGGCCGTACCGAAGCCGAAGTGGCTCAGGCTCTGGGTGATCCGGAGCGTCTGGCCCGCGAACTGCGCACCGAAGCCGGCATGAAGCGCTGGGAAGACTCCAAAACGCCGTCGTCAGCGGTGACCGCCGTCTTTGCGGTTATTGGTCTGGGGGCGCTCGATATTCTGGTGCTATTGCCCATAGTTATGGCCATTGCCGGAACCCTCGTCGGGTTCTTTTTCGGGGCCGTTGGGGCCTTCATAGGCGGTGGCGCATTGTTTGCCGCCGGGCCGTTTATGGGCTTGCCGGGCGGGGCTGCGGCCTCATTGCTGGGCGGGCTTGGCCTGATGGCCGCGTCTGTGACGGTCGCCGCTCTGACCGCCGCCGTGACCATCTGGTTCGTCAATGGCATCGTCTGGTATGCGCGCCTGCATTACCGCCTGCTGAAACCCGCCCTGAATGTTCAGTCGGCCTGATCCGGCCCCTCTGAAGGAGATTTTATCATGATACGCAAACTCTTTATCGTCGCGGGTGCCGGTCTTGTCCTGTCGGTGGTCAGCCTAGGCATTGCCGCCGCCCTGTTCAGCCGCGACATGGCCGCAGACGGATGGAACTGGGCTCGGTTCGAAGATGGTGACCACAGCATCGTCGTCCGTAGCACCACCAAGGCCACGGAAACCACGACCCGCACCCTGACCTGGACGGGTGGTGACCGGCTTGACATCAACATACCGGCGGATGTGATCTATACGCAGGGGCCAGTGGCATCCGTGAAAATCACCGGTGACAAGACTATGGTCGATCAGGTGGTGCTCGATGGTGGCCGCTTGACGATAAAAGATGGCGCTGACAATGAAAAGCACATCAATTTCAATTGGAACGGCGGTAAGTTCCGACCCAACAGCGGCCACCTTACGGTTGAAATTACGGCACCTTCGGTCACCAGCTTTGGGATTTCCGGCATTGGCGATCTTGAGGTGATCAATTACGATCAGCCAAGGCTTGATCTGGATATCTCCGGGGCCGGTCAGGCTGAGGTTGCGGGCCGCACTCAGGCGCTGAGTGTCGACATCTCCGGCATGGGGGATGCCGAGCTTGAGAACCTGCAAACCGTCGATGCCAATATCGATGTCAGCGGGGCCGGTGATGCCACAATTGCCGCCACCGGCAAGGTCAATGTGTCGGTCTCCGGAACCGGAAATGTCGACCTGAAAGGCAAGCCCGCCAGTGTCAGCACGGATATATCCGGTCTCGGCAGCGTCGATCAGGAGTAGGTATATTGTTCAGGCCCGCCTTGGCATCAAAGCAAGGCGGGCCTGAATTCAGCAGGATCAAACCTTGATGATCCAGTTCTTGCGGCGCAGGTAGTCCATGCACAGCCAGATGAAGGCGATGAACAGAATGACCGGGATCAAGGCCGCCGCCGCTTCGCCGATCAACGGTTTAGCCGCATGATAGGGCAGAAGTGTCAGTTGCCAGCCGACCATGCTCGCGGCCAGATCATGCAGCACATAGGCGGCGATGGCGTTAATACCAAAGGCCAGCGGAATGTTGACGAGCATGGTGCCCGCCGCATTGGGCTTGGTGCCGGCATCAAGTACGGCATGAAGCCCTGCCAGACAGATGGTGGTGATGCCGCAAGTGACCAGCACAAAGGTGCTGGACCAGATGTCCTTGATGACCGGAAACACAAAGGCCCAGCCGATGCCGATCGCCAGCATGGCGAGACCCGCGCCCAGCAAAGGCAGGGCTGAGTTTTTACCCTTGTGGCCCAGCAGATATTCGCCAATGGCCACGCCAATCAAGCCATGCGCCAGTGCGGGCAGGGTGCCCAGCAGCCCTTCCGGGTCATAGCCTTCCGGGCCTTTGACATAGTTGTGGTTGCCCGCGCCGAACATGATCCGGTCGACCGAGGCCACGAAATTATGGCCGCGCTGCCAGATGTCGTTCGGCAGGCCATCAAGGGCGGGGGCAAGTGTTAGCGGCCAGTATAGTGCCAAGATGGCAACGATAATACCGATGCGGACTTTGGGGCCGCACAGGAAAAACAGCACAGCGCACCCGCCGTAGACCAGACCGATACGCTGAAGCACGCCCCAGAACCGCCAGGTTGTTTCTGACAGAGCTGAAAACCACCATAGATTGGCCAGAATAAACCCGATCAGAAACAGCCGGAACGTGCGCCAGAAAATCTTGAGCGCCTGATCGCGGTTAAGGCCGCTCAATTGGCGGGCACGATCCAGCGCCATAGGGATGGATACCCCGACCATCATCAGAAAGGCTGGAAACACGACATCGGCGATCATTAGCCCGTCCCAATGGGCGTGTAGCAACAGCGGGTAAACCTCGGCATTCTGGCCATATTTCATGCCGGCGGTGGCATTGACCAGGATCATGCCCATGACGGTCAGGCCCCGCAGCACATCGAGCGAGATCAGGTGAGGTGGTTTTGCGGTATCGGTCATGGCTGGCTATCCGAGGCGGGTTTAAGGGTAATCTGATCGATCGCAAAGATCGGATCAAGTGCGGGGCGGGTAAATCCGATGCAAAGGTCGTGATGGCCACCTTGGGCGGGCACCGCGCCGGTGAGGGTCGTCAGGCGTGGGTTGGTTATGATCGTGGAGGGCAAGGCTAAGGTGGCCAAGGTTTCGCCTTCGCAGGTCGGGGCATTACCGGTGCGCTTGCGGATAAACATCTCGCCATAAGGTGTGGCGGGCGGCTCATAGCTGACCTTGCGGCGGCCATTGACCGTAAGGAAGTTGAATGGCACCTGACCGACGACTGCGCGGACATCGAGGCCCTGCGAAAAATCAACCTGCGGCCACAGCCAGCAGGACTGATAAACATTGACGGCAAACACAGCGCGGTCTTCGCCCGGTGAGTCGTCCTCAAGATGGTGAGGGAAGGGCTCGCCGCAGGTCTGCAACTGATGGCTTTTCCGGGTCGCGACTGTATCCGCGTTTATGACATAGGTGCGCTCCCGTCCTAGAGGCTTTCCATCGATGTAGGTCTGCGATGTAATGCGCGCGGGGATGGCTACGTCTAGAGCGCCGTTATAGGTTGCAGGGGTGGCTTCATTCAGGCGATACCGCATTTCACCCGTCTTAAGGTGATTAATCAAGATGACTTTAGCGATATCGCTATTAACGCTCAGGGCTATGTCCGGCTCGAACGGGATGGTGTCGTAGCGTACGCCCAGGGCATCCAGCCGTTTTAGTGTTGCAGGCAGACCGCGGCTAAAGCGCTCCCAGTCGCGTTTATTTTCAGGGCTCCAACCGACTTCTGACAGAGCGATCAAGCGCGGGAAGACCATGGTTTCGACCCGCTGGGCATGGCGCATGTGCTCTGTCCAGACGTTGGCCTGGATGCCTATGATGTGGGCTTCTTGATCAGCGGTAATGCCTTCAGGTGTCGAATCGAACTCATACACATCTTTAAGGGAAGCTACACGGCCACGGCCGGGTGGCTCATCAGGGGAGGCGCTTTGGGCGCTGTCGAGATAAAGCACAGGTTCCGGCGACAAAACCGTATCGTGACCTAAGCTTGCGGCGGCGACGGCGCCATCAAGCCCGCGCCAACTCATGACCGTGGCATCAGGCGCCAGACCGCCTTCGAGGATTTCATCCCAGCCGATCATACGCCGTCCGCGTTTGGCAATATGCTGACCTATGCGGGTAATGAACCAGCTTTGTAGTTCGTCTTCGTCTTTCAGGCCCAGTTCTTTGATGCGCTGCTGGATATAGGGGCTGGCGCGCCACTGGTTCTTGATGGCTTCATCGCCGCCGATATGGATGTAGTCGGACGGGAACAGATCCATGACCTCATCCAGCACATCGGTCAGAAACTGGAACGTCGCATCGTCTATATTAAAGAGATAGGGATAGACGCCCCATTTGTTCATACTCTCATTGGGCGATTGCCCGGTGACGCCAAATTCCGGGTAAGCATTGATGGCGGCCAGCGCATGACCGGGCATTTCAATTTCCGGCACAATAGTTATGTTGCGGGCTCTGGCATAGGCGAGCAGTTCGCGCACGTCATCCTGAGTATAAAAGCCGCCGTAGCGTAGCGGGCGACCCTGATCATCGAACCCTTGCGCCCCGGCAAGTTGGCGATAGGCCGAAGCCTTAGTTAGTTTAGGGTAGCGTTTGATCTCCAGCCGCCAGCCCTGATCATCAGTCAGGTGCCAGTGCAGGACATTGAGCTTATGGGCGGCCATAGCGTCAATCAGTCGGCGGATATCATCGAGGCTTTGGTAATGACGCGCCGAATCGAGCATCAATCCGCGCCAGCCATAGCGGGGCTGATCCCTTATAGTGAGGGCAGGCAGGGTCGGGTTCTGCTGGGCCAATTGCCATAAGGTCATGGCGCCGTAAAACAGCCCTTCGCGATGGGGGGCGGTTACGGTGATGCCGTCGCGGGTGATATCAAGCCTATAGGCTTCGATAGCAGAGCTTTCGATATCGCCGCGCTGAAAGCGAATAGCGGATGGGGTTTGAGAGGTGTTAACGAGCTTTAGGCGAACCCCGGTTGTCTGCATGAGCAGGCCTTGAAACTGCTGGGCGACACCATAGGCCTCTATATCATCGGCTGCGGTCGCTATGACCATGCCGGAAGCCAGCCGGAAGTGGCCGACTCTGGTGGCGAGGTCAGCGGGCGCCGGCGTGATGTGAACCGCGTGCACAGCCTCAGCGCTGCGAGCCGAAGGCGCATATAATCCGGCAAATATCCCGGCAATCAAAAGCCCAAAGCCGATAGCCTTGCGGTATTGGTTTCTCGCCAGAGTGCTAATTGTGCCTTTTTGCTCGTTTTTCATTGCTACCAATTAAATACCTTTGAGCGGTTTTGTATGGTTTTTCACGCCTAAATTAGGGGGTTAAATATAACACACTGTCAATGTAATTTTATGTCGCCTCCTGCGTTTGCGGTAATATAAAGCCGTATTGCGAGTGTGCTATTTTAGTGAATATTGAAAATATCTATATAAAACAACGAAATAAATTCGACATTCGTCATGGCCTGACATTGTGTCGTTTTTGTGTAGACAGTCTTTGGGAACTGTGTTTTGTTGATAATGCCAATATTTAATTGGTAATACCGATGTGATTTTGAAAAGCCGCTTACGCGGGTTGAAATGTCCAAGTGGTATGGATGCGTCAGGCGGGTGGCAATGTCGTTGGGGAACTATCCGGCAGCCGTCTTTATCGGCGTTATCGCGGACTTTATGGGCCAAAGTCACTTTCATTCAGGGGAAGTGGCGGCCGGGGATAAATTGGAGGGTTTCAGGGTATGAAGAGTTTACCTAAGATGTCGCGCACACGTCGCCGTCTCTTGGCGGGATCGGTGCTGGCGAGCGCGGCCGTTTTGGCCTTTGCGGGGCCTGTGCTGGCTCAGGAGGCTGCTGCCGATACGGATACGACCGAGGTCGTGGTGGTTGGCGCGCGTAAAAACCTGCAATCGGCGCAGCAGATCAAGCGTAACGCCGATACGGTCGTCGATTCGATCACGTCTGAGGATATTGGCTCCTTTCCGGATAAGTCGGTGGCCGAAGCCCTGCAACGGGTGGCCGGTATCACCGTGACGCGCTTTGCCGGTACGGACGACACCTCGCACTTTTCGGCAGAACCTTCGGGCGTGATCGTGCGCGGCCTGCCGCAGGTGCGCTCAGAATTTAACGGTCGCGACACGTTCTCAGCCAACTCGTCGCGGGGCCTGAGCTGGGGTGATATTTCGCCGGAACTGATGGGCCGCATTGATGTTTATAAGAACCAGACGGCGGAACTGATCGAAGGCGGTATCGCCGGCTCTATCGACTTGCGCACGCGCCTGCCGTTTGACTCTAAAGGCCAATCAATGGGCCTGACGGTTGATTTTTCACATGGTGACCGTGCCGAAAAATGGGCGCCGTCCGTATCGGGCATCTGGTCCGACCGCTGGGAAACTGAGCTGGGTGAGTTCGGTTTTATGGGGAACCTCGCCTATTCCAAGGTCATCACGGCATCCGAAGGTGTACAGTATGACCGTATGGCCATTTTTGATGTCGATGCGTTCGGGCCGGGGCTGAGCTATGTGCCGTCCGGCATCTATATGCGCGAAAATATCTATGACCGCCGCCGTAAAGGCATATCATTGGCTGGTCAGTGGCGCTCCAATGACCGCAATATGATTGCTACGGCGCAGTTTAACCGCTCAACCTATGATAATTCATGGAAAGAGCGCTCGATCTATTCGTCCGCATTCTCGATCTATGGAGCGGCCACGGATTCGATTGTAACAGATCCGGCGCTTTTAGGGGCGCTCAGTGGCACTGATCCTTTGGTGTTTAACGATCAGGGTGATTTAGTGAGCGGATGGTGGTCTTCCCCAACGCTGTACCGTGGTGAGGGTGTTGCGGCGGGCTTGTTGCTGGCCGGTAACGAACTGGGGCAGCCTTACTTTAATCAGTGCTATTCGTGGGAAGGCTGCGTCGGGCGTCAGGCGTCACAACTGGATACGCAATCCAACCGTCTAAAAAACAACCAGTATACTCAAGACGCCTCGCTTAACTTTAAGTGGAACCCGACTGAGAAACTGCGTCTGAATTTTGATGCTCAGTATGTCGAATCCGAAGTGAAAAACTATAACGCTTCAGCCACAGCACGTACCTTCGTTAACACCTATGTCGATGCGTCGGGTAAATATCCAACCCTGACGTTTGAGCCTGAATCGGCGGAAAACATCAACCTGTCGCCGGGTGGTTTGAATAACGCCAACAACTATTCATACTATTCTGTAACTGAGCATACCGAAGACTCAGAAGGCACCGAACTGGCGCTGCGGGCCGATGCCGAATACGATTTTGACGGCACGTGGCTCGACTCGATCAAGGTCGGGGTGCGTTATGCCGACCGTGACCAAACCGTGCGCTGGGGCGCTTACAACTGGGCCAATATCGCCAATACCTGGGCAAGCTCCGGCCCGTACTATAATATCGATAAGCCAATCTACGGTGATGGCTCATATGAGTTCTACACTTTTGATTCCGACTTCTTTGACGGTAATCAGATGAACCAGCACACCTTTGCTTTCTTCAGCATGGATCGCCTGATGGATCGCGAAGGTTTTGGTGAGACCCTCCGGGCTGACCGCGTCAAGGGGCCGGGCTATGTTCTGACGGGTGATGACTTTGCGCCGGTATGTTCCAACATGGGCTATCGTGCGGGTGAAACCATCGTTAGCGACTATGGCTGCTACAAGCCAAACGAAATTCTTGAGTTTAATGAAAAGACTTCAGCGGCCTACTTCATGCTGAAATTTGGCGGACCAGATGCCACCATCGGCGGGATTGGGGTTTCAGGCAACATCGGTGCGCGTTACGTAGAAACAACAGACACCACTGAAGGATCGGTTACCTACCCGGTGGCTTTCTCAAACGCAGCGCTGGTCTGTACACGGCCAACGCCTGCAGACGTACCGCCGGGGGCACCTGTGCCGCCGCCGACCAATGGCTGCGTGACTTCGGCTGAAGAAATTGCCTTCAACAATGGTAGTTTTATGCTCTCGTCAGCCAAGGCTAAGCATGAGCACTGGCTGCCCAGCTTCAACCTTAAGCTTGATGTCACCGATGAATGGGTCGTGCGTTTAGCGGCGTCTCGTGCCATGTCGCGTCCGGATGTCGGTTTGCTGCGTAATTATGTGACGGTTGGCCGTATCAGCCCGAACCTGTCGAACAGCAGTGACCCGAACATCATTCGCAATACAGCCGGTGATATTGTCGGCTATAACTGGCAGTATCAGGCCAATTCCGGTAATCCCTATCTGGAGCCGATCACGGCGGATCAGTTTGACATCACGGCGGAATACTACTTCGCGGCGGTCGGGTCGCTGACCGCAACCGCCTTCTACAAGAAGTTCAATAATTACATTCAAAACGGCACCTATAATCTGGACGTGACCAATAACGGCGTGACCCGTTCTGTTCTGGTCGAGGGGCCTATGAATGGTGATGGCGCCAAGATTTCCGGTTTTGAAGTGGCTTATCAGCGCTTCTTCGACTTCCTGCCGGCGCCGTGGGACGGTCTGGGAGTTCAGGCCAACTACACCTACGTCAAGAATGACGGCATTGAGACCACTCACCTAACCAATGAAACCGGTCAGGGAACGGCGGGCGGCGGCGTATCCTATGATGGTACGGCGGTTAAGGCTGATGCTCTGGAAGGTGTATCGGAGAATGCCTACAACCTCGTGATGATGTACGAAAAGGGTAAGATCGCGGCCCGTCTGGCCTATAACTGGCGCGATGAGTTCCTGGTGACAGCCATTGACTGCTGTACGGGTTTGCCCATCTGGCAGGAAGCGGCCGGGTATCTTGATGGTTCGGTGCGGTACCGAGTGAATGATACACTGGAACTATCGGTTCAGGGGTCGAACCTGCTGGGTGAAGATACCGTGCTCTTGCAGCAGGTCAATAACGATGGCCTGCTCAAGCCCAACGCCTGGTTCAAGAACGACCGTCGCGTTCAGGTTGGTCTGACGCTTAAATACTAAACCGTCCTTAGCGGTTTGGAATATGGCGCATCATCTGATCGGTGGTGCGCCATTTTTATGTAATAAATTGATTTTCATAATTAAATTATTTTCCTGAACGCTTGTGGACTTATGATTTGTCTGTAATCATCCTGACCAAAAGGTGAGGGCGGAATGCATAAACTGAAAGTCGTCATTGTCGGGGGCGGAACGTCGGGCTGGATGTGTGCGGCGGCCTTTGCCGGTGTCATGCGGCGTGAGCAGGTCGAGGTGCAACTGATTGAATCCGACGAAATCGGCACCGTAGGCGTCGGTGAGGCGACCTTACCCCACATCAAGGATTTCAACGACTATATCGGCATCAATGAAGCCGAGTTTATGCGTAAAACCCAGGCCACGATCAAGCTGGGCATTGAGTTTGTCGACTGGGGCAAGATCGGCAACCGCTATTTCCATCCGTTCGGAAAGTTCGGTGCGCCGATGGGGGCGACCGACTTTTTCCAGATGTGGTTACGGGCGCGGGCTGAGGGCCTTGAGATGCCGCTTGAGGATTTTTGCTACGCCATAGTGGCCTCAAAACAAAACCGGTTTGAATTTCCCTCAAAGGATGGCAATTCGGTCAAGGCGTCCTATTCTTACGCCTACCATTTCGATGCGTTTCTGTATGCGCGGTTCCTGCGGGAGTTCTCAGAAGCGCGCGGTATTGTGCGCACTGAAGGCAAAATCACCGATGTGACGCTTAATCAGCATAGTGGTGATATCCGGTCGGTCACCTTGGCGTCGGGCGAGGTAGTTACGGGCGATCTGTTTATCGACTGTTCGGGGTTTAGAGGGCTGCTGATTTCCGGGGCGCTTAAGGTTGGTTATGAGGACTGGACGGGGTGGTTGCCGTGCGACCGGGCGGTAGCGGTGCCGTGCGGCAAAACCGCCAAGGAAATTACACCCTATACCCGCTCGACGGCGCGTGCGGCGGGCTGGCAATGGCGCATCCCGCTTCAGCACCGCACCGGCAATGGTTATGTCTATTCCAGCCGGTTTATCTCGGACGATGAGGCTGCCGCGACCTTGCTGGCTAATCTGGACGGGGCGGCGCAGGCCGATCCTCGCCCCTTGCGCTTTACCGCCGGACGGCGGGAAAAGTGCTGGCAAAAGAACTGTATAGCTATCGGTCTGGCCAGCGGTTTCCTTGAGCCGCTGGAATCGACCAGCATCTATCTGGTGCAGATGGCGATCACTTTCCTGCTGCGATTGCTTCCCGGCGACCGCGCAATAGATCAGACGCTGGAGGACGAATTCAACCGCCTGATCGATGTTGAATATGAGCGGGTGCGTGACTTCCTGATCCTGCACTATCATGCCAATACCCGCACTGACGCGCCCATGTGGCAATACTGCCGGGACATGGAAATCCCCAACAGTCTGCGTGATAAGATCGCCCGCTTTAAGCATCGCGGCTATATCCATGCCTATGCCGACGGCCTGTTCGCGCCGCCTAGCTGGCAGGCTGTGTTCTTCGGTCAGGACATTGTGCCGGAACGCTATGATGCGCTGGCTGAGGCGATGGACCGTGAGGCGCTGATGACGCGCATGACGGATTTGCGCACGCTGATCCGTGTGGGTGTGGCCACCATGCCGGGTCATGATGACTTTATCCGCAGCTATTGCGATGCCGGTAAGGCGATGGAGGCTGTGCGATGATCGCGTCGCCTGCGCTGCCTAAGCGGGTCGTTATCGTCGGCAGTGATATCGACGCCTGGCTGAGCGCCAATACGGTGCTTCGGGCGTTAGCGACCCACGGTGTTGAGGTCAGTGTGGTCGAGACCCGCTCGACCCTGACGCCTGCGGATGTGTGCGAGGCACTGCCGGAGTTTCGTAAATTCATGCGGTTGCTCAACCTGCCCGAAGCGGCGGTGCTGCAATCGGGAGCCGGAGCGTTCAGTCTGGGGCAGCGCTTTGCCAATTTTTCGGGCAAGGGCGCGTTCATGAACGCTTACGGTCCAACGGGGCCGGCGTCTTTGAGTACCAATTTCGTCCAGCATTGGGTGCGGGCGCGGCAGATGGGCTTGCCGGCGGAGTATGAAACCTTTAACCTGACCGCTATGGCGGCCCAGACCGGACATGTGCTGATGCCGGCGCGGGCGGTGGCAGGGACAATGCCGAGCGAATACGGCTATCACCTGATGGCGGCCGGATTGGCTTCGTTTCTCAAAGCGGTTGCCATGCGGCGTGGGGCCACGGTCTATGCCGGTGAGCATTTTGGGCTGAAATGGGCGCAAGACGGGGCCATCTCAGCCGTTTTGGCCAGCGATGGTACGGTCATCGAAGGCGATCTGTTTATCGATGCGACGGGCGCGCAAGGCCGGTTAATCGGTGCGCTTGAGGCGGCGGATACGGAAAGCTGGCGCGATCTCTATCCGTGCAATCGGCTGTTGACGGCGGCGACGGGTGTGTTCCGACCGCTGCCGCTTTATGCGCAAATATCCGCCAGTCGTCATGGCTGGTGGGGGCTATATCCGCAACGAAGCCAGACCACGCTTCAGATGGCCTTTGATAGTGAACGGCTGAGTGACGATGAGGCGCTTGAGGCCGCCCGCAGCCTGTCGGGGCAGGCCCTGTCGGGCGCTACGGTGAGGGACATGGCGCAGGGTATGCGCCCGCAGCCGTGGGTGAAAAACTGTCTGGCGGTGGGTGAGGCGGCGGCACGGTTTGACCCGCTGGACGCAGCACCGCTACAGTCCCTTCAGATAGGACTTAGTCATCTGGTGGCGCTCTATCCGGTGACGGCAGACATGGCGATTGAGCGCGATATCTATAATGAAACCGTGTCTGATCACTACCGCCGTCTGCGTGATTATCAGTTGGTGCGCTATAGGCTTAACCGGCGTTTTGACGATCCGCTATGGGACAGGGCGCGTGTCATGACGACACCCGACGCCTTGGCCTATAAGCTTAAGGTGTTTGAAGCGCGCGGCCTGATGGTGCGCTATGACCATGAAAGTTTCAATGAGGATAGCTGGCAGATGCTGGCCATTGGTCATGGCCTGATCCCGAAGTCCTATGATCCGCAGATCGACCATGCCGATGACGCTGCCACGATCCGCACCTTCCAGAACCATCTGGCGTCCATCAAGCAGCAGATCGGCATTATGACGCCTCACGAAGAGGCACTGATGGCGGTGGTGCAGGCGACCGCTCCGGCATGACGGGGGTGCGTAAAACCGTTATTGTCGGCGGCGGAACCGCAGGCTGGATGGCCGCCGCGGCGATCGCGCGCGCCATAGGCACCGAATATCACGAAGTCTGCCTGATCGAGTCGGACACCATCGGCACGGTTGGGGTGGGCGAGGCTACCATCCCGCCCATTCAGGATTTCAATGCCTTTCTGGGCATCGACGAAGACGACTTTATCCGTGAGACGAAGGCGACGTTCAAACTGGGGATCGAGTTCATCAACTGGCGTGCGCCGGGGCACAGGTACTTCCATCCGTTTGGCGTCTATGGCCGCGATTTCGACGGTATTCCGTTTCAACACTTTATGCTCAGGGGATTGAAGGACGGCGTGGCCGCAGACTATGGGCTTTATAATCTGGAGACGATGGCGGCGCGGGCGGGGACATTTGCGCGCACCGCCAAAGGACAGGCCGTCGGCTACGCCTATCATTTCGATGCGGGCCTATATGCCAATTACCTGCGCCGCTATGCCGAGAGGCGCGGGGTTAAGCGGATTGAAGGTGAAATTACCGATGTCACGTTAAATCCCGATGATGGGTTTATCCGGTCGGTGGCGCTGAAAAATGGCGCGGTGGTGTCGGGCGATTTCTTTATCGATTGTTCCGGCTTTCGCGGGCTGCTGATCGAGCAGGCACTCAAATCCGGGTATGAAGACTGGTCGAAATGGTTGCCCGCGGACCGCGCGGTGGCGGTGCCGTGTAGTGCCCCCTCAAGCGATATCCTGCCCTATACCCGTTCAACGGCGCGCGACGCCGGCTGGCAATGGCGCATCCCGCTTCAACACCGGATCGGCAATGGCTATGTGTTCTCCAGTGCGTTTATTTCGGAAACTGAGGCGACCGAAACCTTGATGGCCAATCTGGACGGGGAGGCGTTGGCTGAGCCGCGGGTGCTGAAGTTTGTGACCGGTCGCAGACGTCGAAGCTGGGTCAAAAACTGCGTGGCGCTGGGGCTATCGAGCGGATTTTTGGAGCCTTTGGAATCGACCAGTATTCACCTGATCCATGCGGGTGTTATCCGGCTATTGGGCATGTATCCCAAAATCGGCTTTGTTCCCGCGGCCATAGACCGTTTTAACCGGGAAATGGAAGCCGACTACACCACCGTCAAGGATTTCCTGATCGCCCACTATCATGTGACTGAGCGTGACGACACGCCGTTTTGGAACTACTGCCGCAACTATGAGATCCCCGATAGCCTCAAAGCCCGGCTGGAGCTTTACCAGTCGTGCGGGCAGGTCATGCCGACGGTGCTTGAGCTATTCAAGGACACCAACTGGTTTGCGATCCTGATGGGGCAGGGGCGGGTGCCCGATGATTATCACACCATCGCTGACCGGCTGCCGGACGATGAATTGCGCCTGCGGCTGGATGAGGTGCGTCGTCAGGTGGCAGCGCGGTTAGCGGATCTGCCGCGCCACGCCGGCTACATCGCCAAAATCATCACTCCTTAAGGGCGGCCTTAGCGGTTTTGATCAGGCGGTGATCGTCGGTGTCCTGGGATATTTCCCACACCATAATCCCGGCCCCTTTGTCTGCGGCCAGTTTTGCCTTTTTCTGTAATGTTTCCAGACCATTATAAGTGATATATGAACATCCGCCGCAGCGTTTGCCGATCACATCGGTTTTGAGAATATCGTCGCCATAGCGGGCAATCAGGTCGCGCATGCCGCCGTAGCCGTCCTTATAATCGCTAAAACCGTAGCCATAAAACGGCACGCCCAGCACCAGCTTGTCTTTCGGAACACCCCGCGCGCGCCACAGATCCATATCGCTTTTGGCCTGGGCGAGCGGCGAATGCTCGTCGCCCGCTGTCCCCCAGCTTGGGCCGATGGCGTCATAGGCCATGACATTGATCAGATCGAAATAGGGGATCGACGATACCGGAATCATGCCGCCTTCATAGGACGCCGTAGCGCAGGTCAACAGCTTACCACGCGCTTTAAGAGCTTCACTTAAAGCCTTGATAAAGGGCGTATAGTTTCCAGCCTTATCGATTTCAGTCAGCAGGGTGCCTTCGATATCAACATCGAGGCCGTCAAGGCCATAATCATCGACCAACTTGATCAGATCGGCCACAACGATATCGAGGTTTTGGGGCTCTAACATCACCCGCCAGTCGCCGGAGCACTGGGGAATGATCCCGCCACCCAGGGAGACCAAAACCTTGGCACCTTTGGCGTGAGCCAGTGTAACCGCGGTGCGCATGGCATCGCCGGTTACCTGGGTGCCGCCACTGTCTGGCATACAGGTCATGACGCCGTTTAGCGCTACCGCCCCGGTCGGGTCAGGATTAACAAACGACAGGTTGATGTGGGTGTATTGGGTGAGGTCGGCTTTGGCCATAATCGGCCCCATGCTTTTAAAGGCCGGAACATAACCAATAACGACCGGAGCTTTAGTTTGCGCGATCGCAGGCTGAGAGGCCAGCAAGGCCGCGATCAGGATTGCATAATTGGTATTCATTGGTATTGCTTGTCCCCGATATTTATATCTATGCCTTGTGAAGGATGGCGTCAAAAGCTACGAATTTGCAACATTCATTTTCTGAAAAATCGTCCAATTTAATATAATATATTGAAATTAATGCGTAAAAATGTGGGTGAGATGCGTAAGTCCGCAATGTTCAAAAAGAATATATCAAAATAAATACCAATATAGACCAAAAAGTCATTTTTAGCTTGATATCAGCGTGAAAACGCGAAAGACTTCCATCGGGCGCGCCGCAGGACATGTCGGCGTGGTCTAACCTTAAAAGGCTTTCCTTCCCTCGGTAAGCCGACTTCCGGAGCGCGCTCCCTGTGGTATGGTCGCGGCGCGCTCCGTTTTTACAAATTTGGGGCAACGGGAGCGGATCATGAAAACATGGCTATTGGCAGGGGTTGCGGCGGCGATGATGAGTGGGGCGGCATGGGCGCAAGGAGCGCCTGTGAAGCTCTCGCAAGGCGAACTGGATCGCTTCGCGGCCGACCTTGGCTATCGCTACGCCATTCAGGATAATAAACCGGCCTGTCCGCAGGGCGGCAATGGCTGTTTCTTGTCGGAGATTGAGGTGCGTTTGCCGCAAACCCTGCCGGAGGATCTGGCGGCGGGGCGGTTCATGCTTTATGCCAGTTTCGTCACGCGCCTACTCAATATCGACAGCGACCTGTTCGATCTCAAATTCATCAACGGCGATCTCTATACCCTGACGCCCAAGCCCGGTGTGACGCTGAAAGCCGGACAAACGATCAAAATCAAGGTCTGGGGCGAGGGGCAGTTTTATTCGGCCTATTACCCGATGCCCAATGTCTATGCGGTGTCGGGCGATCTGAAAGCGGCAACCCTTGCGGCGACAAAGGCGGTGGTCGATCCTGAAACCGGGCTGGAAAGCCTGCAGTTTGTGGCGCCGATGACCGATGAGGCAAAACTTGGCACCAAACATGCCGATGATCTGACCCAGTGGCTGACTCCGGAGCGGGCCTTCGCGCAGAACGCGGCGCGCTCGGTGGTGCAGGCCAAGCCCGAAATAGTCATCCTGCCGACACCGACCAAGGTTACCTGGCCCAAAGGGGCGGTGGTTGATCTGTCTGCTGGGGTTACGCTAACTCTCAAGGGGGTTGATCAGGCACAGGTTCAGGTCGCGTTAGATGACCTCAAAGACGCCGGGGTGGCGGGCTTTACGTCCGGCCCGAAAGTGACGGTAAACGTCGATACCAAATCGGGTATCGCGCCGGAAGGCTATCGGCTGAGGATCGAAAAAGGGGCGGTCACGATCACCGCATCCGATGCCGCAGGGGCGGCTTACGGCCTGACCTCGCTGGCTCAACAGGCGGCCCATGACAAGGGCAAACTCAAGCCGATGCTGATCGAAGATGCCCCGCGTCTGCCGTTCCGCGGTCTGCATGTCGATGTGGCGCGTAATTTCCACTCTAAGGCCGAAATGCTGAAAATCATCGACCAGATGGCGGCATATAAGCTGAATAAGCTGCATTTCCATCTGGGCGAGGACGAAGGCTGGCGCGTTGAGATCAAGGCCCTGCCGGAACTGGCGACCGTTGGCGGCACGCGCTGCCATGACCCGAATGAGGACGTTTGCCTTTTGCCGCAACTGGGGGCCGGGCCGGATGCGGATACGCCAGTCAATGGATACTACAGCCAAGCTGATTACATCGAAATTCTAAACCACGCTAAGGCACGCCATATCGAGGTTATTCCATCCTTTGACATGCCGGGACATTCGCGCGCGGCGGTGCGGTCAATGGAGGCACGCTATCGCCGCCTGATGGCCGAGGGCAAACCGGATGAGGCCAGTCTTTACCGGCTGGTCGAGCCCGAAGACACCACGGTTTACGACAGCATCCAGCACTATAATGACAACACGCTCAATGTCTGTATCCCCGCGACCTACCGTTTTCTGGACACGGTGATTGATGAAGTGGCAGCCATGCACGCCGCCGCCGGTGTGCCGCTCATCAAATATCATATCGGCGCTGATGAAACGGCCGGGGCATGGTCTAAGTCTCCGGCCTGTCAAAAGCTGATGGCGGCGGAAAAGCTGGAGGCCAAACAACTGTCGGCCTATTTTATCGAAAAGGTCTCAAACCGTCTGGCCGAACGCGGCATCGAGGCCGCCGGCTGGAGCGACGGCATGGGTCATACCGATGCCGCCAGGATGCCCAAAGCCGTGCAGTCCAATATCTGGAGCGGCCTGTTTACGGGTGCTGCGGCTGAGGCCCACAATCATGCAAATCGCGGCTGGGATGTGGTGATTTCAATCCCCGACACCTTCTATTTCGATATCCCCCAAAGTGTTGATCCGATGGAGCGAGGCTACGACTGGCCGTCACGGGTGACCGATACCTATGAGGTGTTCAGCTTTATCCCTGAAAATATCCCGGCCAATGCCTCGTGGCTCAAGACTATCAGGCACCAACCCGGCAAGATCGAGGATGCGACCCCGCTCAAGGCCGGTCTGACATTCAAGGGCCTGCAAGGGCAGTTGTGGTCGGAAACCGTGCGCAGCGATGCCCAAGTTGATTACATGCTGTTCCCGCGCGTGCTGGGTCTGGCCGAGCGTGCGTGGCACAAGTCAGCGTGGGAACCGGCCTATAAGGCGGGCGAAACCTACACCTATGATGACGGTAAGGTTGATCGGGTAGCCCAAGCCAAAGACTGGCAGACCTTTCGCGATAAGATGCCGGTGCATTTGGCAGCCCTTGAGGCAGCCGGTGTCGAATACAGGATCGCGCCACCGGGGGCGCGGATCGTAGGCGGCAAACTGGAGGTCAACACCGAGTTTGCCCATCCGGTTGAATACCGTATGGCGGGCGGGGCATGGCAGAGCTACACCGGGCCGGTGGCTGTGATGGGTGTGGTCGAAGTCCGTGCGCGGACGTTTGACGGCAAACGCGCCGGACGCTCATCAAAGGTGGGGGAATAATATGCGTATAGTGATTGCCATTGCCGCACTAATGGCTGGCACGGCTCAGGCTGAGGCACCTGCGGGTTACAAGCTGGTCTGGGCCGATGAGTTCACCGTGGACGGTTTGCCCGATCCGGCCAACTGGAGCGATGACACCCATGCCAATAAGAGCGGCTGGTATAATAATGAACTTCAGTACTATTCGGCTAACCGCCCTGAAAATGCCCGTCAGGACGGTGGCAAGCTGATCATCACCGCCCGTAAGGAACAGCTTAAAGACATGGCTGACTATGGCGGCCAAGCCTATTCATCAGCGCGATTGATTTCAAAGGGCAAGCGTGCCTTTACCTATGGCTTCTTTGATATCCGCGCCAGGATGCCGTGCGGCAAAGGCACTTGGCCCGCGATCTGGATGTTGGGGGAAACCGCGGGCTGGCCTGATGGCGGCGAAATCGACATCATGGAGCATGTGGGCAAAGACCCTGAGACTATTCACGGCACCGTTCATAACCGTTCGACCGCCGGTACGTTCGGCAAAGGCAGCAGTATTCACATGCCGGATGCCTGCTCGGCCTTTCATGATTACCAGATCGAATGGACGGCCGATAAAATCGACTTCTTCGTTGATGGCCGCAAATACCACACTTACAAAAATGAAGGCACTGGTGCTGCCCAGTGGCCGTTCGCTAAAGCGCAGTATTTGTTGCTCAACCTGGCGATTGGTGGCGCTATGGCCGGAGAGGTCGATGACGCGGTCTTGCCGGCAGAATTTCACATCGACTATGTGCGGGTGTATCAGAAACCCAACTAAGCCCGCGTGACGAACATATTGGCAGTCAGGCGGCCCTGAACGGGATCAGCGGACAGCCTCAAAGGGTCAACTATGGCCGAGTGCAGCAGGTTAGAATTGTAGATCACCAGCCGGTTGTACTGTGCCTCGACCTTGCCTATCAGCGTGAAGTCGGCATCCGAGCTCTCAAAATAACGGCGTGGGCGGGCCTCAAGCCGGGGGAGGCCAGCGCTTATGTGACGGTTGTAGCTATCGGCATCGGCAGGCGTCAGGGTTTCCAGCCCGCTGACATTATGACGATAAAAGCCGGTAGCGCCATGCTCAGGTCCGCACAGATAGACCAGAACCGCCAAGGCGTCGCTGTCAGCCACGTCATAATGCGGAATGGTTTGCATGGGATGCAGATCGGCGGGGGCGTCGGTAACCAGCCCAAAATAACCGCTGCCACCGATAGCGGCGTCCATCGGCATGCCGTAGGCTTTGTCGAGCAGCGGGCGCACACCGGCAACGATGACATTAGCCAGTTCAGGCGGCAGTAGGGCGTTCAGGCCGGGATAAAGCGTGGTCGGGCGTTGAAACTCAGCCACACGGGCCGCGTCCACCAGCACTTGCGGATTCAGCAGGGCGTCATCAATCACTACAATGCGCGACCGACTATGGCCGACCTCCAGCTTTTGCGGGCGGGCGTTGCGGTTGAGGCGCAGGGTCATGCCGCAGGCTCCGCGACAGGGAAGATAGCATCTCCAATCGACACGTTGCCCGCAACGATCACCCGCGCCGTGATGCCGCCGTGGCCGCGCACAGCATTATAGCCGCCTTCGCCAAAGATTTCTTCCATGCGTGAGCAGGGATGGCAGTCGCCGGTCATTTTGAGGATGGCGCTGCCGATCCGAAACTCGCGGTCCTTAAGCGCCAGCAGATTCAGGCCCGACACGACGATATTGCGGCGCAGGTCTTCAGGCGCGATCTGATCGCGGCCCAGAAAACGGGCAATGGCCAACAGGTGCTCGCTCTGGATCAGGGTCACATGGCGATTGCCGGTGGTTTTGCTGAGATAGCGGTCACCAACAATGCCATCATTGGGATTCAGTTCGATACGGTCAGGTGTCAGCATAGCCTCGCGGCGGGCCGGACGGATGCCAATCCATTCGACGCGGCCGGGGCGCACCGGAGACAGCATCAATTGCGCCAGAGGGGATGCCGGATTAAGCGCCATATTTACGCAGTCAATTCCGCATTAATGGCGCTTTGCAAGCGTTTGTCGTCGGTGGTGACATCGGGCGAGAAGCGGCCCTTGACCTGACCATCGCGGCCGATCAGGAACTTCTCGAAATTCCACAAAACCTCACCGGGCGCAGGCGACGCCAGACCATAGGATTGAAGTTTGGCCTTCATGATCTCATCACCCGTGGTGACGGGGGCAGCCTCGGTTAAAGCGGCATAGAGCGGATGCTGATCCGCACCCTTGACGCTCAGCTTGGCAAACATCGGAAAGGTCACATCGTAGGTCAGCGCACAAAAGCTGGCGATGTCCGCTTCGGTGCCCGGTTCCTGACCCATGAAGTTGTTGGCCGGAAAACCCAGCACGACCAGCCCGTCATCCTTATGGACACGATATAGCACCTCCAAACCCTCATACTGCGGGGTCAGACCGCATTTGGACGCGACATTGACCAGCAGTAAAACTTTGCCGGCATAGTCATTCAGGTTCGTGGGCTGGCCGTCGATGGTGGTGAGCGGAATATTGGCAATGTCGGTCATACGCGTCCTTACAATTTATCAAACACCGACCCCATGCGCGGGCTGAACAGGCGCTCATAGGTCTTCATGAGGTGGCCATCGGTCATACCTGAAATGTGGTCGCATATGAGGCGTTTGTCACCCCCTGAGGCCGCAAATTTCTCATAAGCATCAGTGGGTAAAAAGGCCTTTGGATCACTCTCAAAGGTTTCAAATACGGCCACGACCATGTTCTGGCCTTTGAACTCTAGATGCTGAACCTGCGGGCTTTTGATGACCTTATCGAACACAATATCCTTCAGGGCCTTAAGGAAATGATGGTGCGCCCCGGTCATGCCGGCACGATAACGCAACAGCGGTTCTTCAAACAGGCGGTTATCCTCCAGCCGGACTCTGGCCATCAGGAAGCGCACCAGAATGTTGATGAACATCTTGCGGGTATTGGAATCCGAAAATAAGCTCCGGACAAAGTGCTCATAGACATCATTTCCGCACTTATCCGGGTATTTTTCGTTGAGGTAATTCAGGAACACCGCGCAGTCGGGCTCAGTCACCGCGCGCCTGAAATCGCCCTCCCGGATAAGGCCCAAAGCGATCGCATCCTCGAAATCATGGACACCGTAAGCGATGTCATCGGCAATATCCATGATCGAACAATCAAGCGATTTGTGACGCGTCTTGGCGTGTTTTCCGTATTTAATATCAAAGGCTTGGAATTGATTGCGATCAGCAATTGATAATGGCGACAGCGTCCATTCAACAACTTGCGTTTCGCAATCCAAGTAGGATTTGGGCGGCTCAGACGCATGGCGGTCGATGATGCGGATCGCTGACGGGCCGTCCTGAATCGTCGGGACAATTTCAGGACTGCGAGCGGCACTATAGGCCACCGGATATTTCAATACGCCCAGCAGTGACCGCCGTGTCAGATTGGCGCCGTTGGCCTTCGAGAAGTTCTCTAGTTTGGTGAGTATACGCAGGGTCTGGCCATTGCCTTCAAAGCCGCCGTCGTTGCGCATACAATAATTCAGCGCCGTCTCTCCGCCATGTCCAAACGGTGGATGGCCGAGATCATGAGCAAACCCCAGCGTCTGAACCAGACTGATCGGCGGCAGGTGCGGACAGGCGGGATGGTCTTTGAAAAAGGTCTGAAACTGTCGCACCAGGCCGCCGGCGATTTGGGCGACCTCCAGCGAATGGGTCAGGCGGGTGCGGTAAAAATCACTGTCGCCAAGGTTCAGGATCTGGGTCTTACCCTGCAACCGGCGGAACGAGGCTGAGTGGATGATGCGGGCATAATCGACGTCAAAGGGCGAGCGGGCATCATCGTCGGCCTTGCGCTCCGGTTTCTGCCGCGCTTCCCATACATCGTTCATGTTCATCTCCGTACCCTGCAGACTTAAAACGATTCCCGGCTTGAACGGAAATGGCGATGGGGTATGAGACACCATGCCCTTACCGCCCATCATATATAGCGATGATTATCTGGTTGTCGTAGATAAACCCACAGGCCTGCTCAGTGTGCCGGGACGCGGCGAGGCCAATCAGGACTGTGTGGCGGTGCGCGTGCAGACGGCGTTTCCTGATGCTCTGATTGTGCATCGGCTCGATATGGCGACCTCCGGCCTGATGGTCATGGCACGCGGTAAGGTGGCTCACCGTACGCTGTCGATGGCCTTTGAGGCACGTCAGGTTGAAAAACGCTATGTGGCGGTGGTGGCCGGGTGCATGGCCGACGATGACGGCGAAGTTGATCTGCCGTTGATCGCCGACTGGCCCAACCGGCCGCGCCAGATGATCGACCATGATATCGGTAAGCCCAGCCTGACGCGCTACCGCGTGCTTGAGCGTTTGCCTGATCGGACGCGGGTTGAGCTTGAACCCGTAACTGGCCGGTCACATCAGTTGCGAGTGCATATGATGGCGATTGGGCATTCCATATTGGGGGATGAGTTTTATGCTTCCGATGAGGTGCGCGCCCTTAGTCCGCGTTTGCTGCTCCATGCGCAATTCTTGCGCCTGCCGCACCCAGAGGCGCAACAGCCTGTGGATTATTTCTCTGAGGTCAAGTTTTAGGGCGCGGCTGCCCTTAAACCTTATCCCTGCCGTGCCTATATGGCATCTGTACCCCCATGAATAAGGACATTCCCATGAGCACCGCCAAAGGCTATGCCGCCCTTGCGCCTAAAGCCCCGTTGCAAGCATTTTCGTTCGAGCGCCGCGAACCTAATGATGACGATGTGGTCATCGATATCCAGTTCTGCGGCGTTTGCCATTCCGATATCCACCAGGTCCGCGATGAGTGGTTCCCCGGCATCTATCCGCAGGTCCCCGGCCACGAAATCGTCGGCGTTGTGACCAAGGTTGGCGCTAAGGTCAGCAAATTCAAGGAAGGCGACCGCGTCGGGGTCGGCTGTTTCGTCGATTCCTGCATCCACTGCCAGACGCGCGACGTGGATGCTGAGCAATACCTGCCCGACCTGACACAGACCTATAACGACCGTGACGCCAGCGGTCAGCCGACCTACGGCGGCTATTCCGACCACATTGTCGTCAAGGAAGGCTATGTCCTGTCGGTGCCGGATAATCTGCCGCTGGATGGCGCAGCGCCGTTGCTGTGCGCCGGGATTACCCTGTGGTCGCCGCTCAAGCACTGGAACGCCGGACCGGGTAAAAAAGTCGCCATCATTGGCCTGGGTGGCCTTGGTCATATGGGTGTGAAGCTGGCCCATGCGCTAGGTGCCGAAGTCACCGTCCTTAGTCAGTCGATGGCCAAGAAGGACGATGCCCTGCGTCTGGGGGCCGATCATTACTATCCGACTAATGATCCGAAAACCTTTGAGGCTCTGGCCGGTACGTTTGACCTGATCATCAACACCGTCTCGGCCCCGATCGACTGGAACGCTTATCTGAGCCTCGTCAAGGTCGATGGGACGATGGTGCTTGTGGGTGTGCCGGATAACCCCGTGCCGGTCAGCGCCTTTGCCCTGATCGCCGGACGTAAATCGCTGGCGGGTTCCATGATCGGCTCGATCAAAGAGACGCAGGAAATGCTCGATTTCTGTGGTCAGCACAACATTGTCTCCGATATCGAAGTGATTGATATCAAAGACATAAATGCCGCCTATGAGCGGGTGATCAAATCCGATGTTCGCTATCGCTTTGTCATCGATATGGCGACGCTCAAAGGCTAAAGATTTAAAGGCCCTGCCGATACGGCAGGGCCTTTTTTCTTGACCTTCGGATAAGAGTCACGCTGTTCTAGCGCGCTAATTTGCGGAGGTGGCCGTGGCTGATATCGCCCTTGATGAGCAATGGAAATCTGCCCTGGAGGCGGAGTTTTCGGCCCCTTATATGCAGGCGCTGAAAACCTTTCTGACGGCGGAAAGGGCGGCGGGCAAACGCATATTCCCCAAGGGTTCGGAATATTTCGCCGCGCTTAACCTGACGCCGCTCGACAGCGTCAAAGTGGTGATTTTGGGACAGGATCCCTATCACGGCGAAGGTCAGGCGCATGGTCTGTCGTTTTCGGTGCGTCCGGGCGTGAAAACCCCGCCGTCTCTGGTCAATATCTATAAGGAATTACAGGCTGATCTCGGTATCGTACCCGCCCGTCATGGGTTCTTAGAGCATTGGGCGAAGCAGGGCGTGCTGCTGCTGAATGCGGTGCTGACGGTTGAGATGGCGCAGGCCGCCTCCCATCAGGGCAAGGGATGGGAAAAGTTCACAGACGCCGTCATCCGGGCAGTCAATGACCTGCCGCATCCGGTGGTGTTTATCCTGTGGGGGGCTTATGCGCAGAAAAAAGCGGCCTTTGTGAACGCCGATAAGCATCTGGTGATCAAATCGGCCCATCCATCACCGCTATCGGCCCATAACGGTTTTTTAGGCTCAAAGCCGTTTTCAAAAACCAATGATTTTCTTAAGTCAAAAGGCCTCAAGCCCATCGATTGGCAGTTGCCAAACCTATAAAAGCCAAACCCAGCCTACGGGCCGCCCCGAGGCTGGGCCCGAGACTGGCTTTGTCGATTTTAATTCCGCGTAAAGTACACTGAGCGTAGCGAAGGACTTTTCGCGGAGGTTACAATGCGTTGGCGGCTGATAGTATGGCCTTTACCGACGCCGTGGCCGTATCGGAATCGATACCAACCCCAAACACCTTGCGGTCGTCGGGCGTTTTACACTCCACATAGGCCACCGCCTTGGCGTCCGTGCCTTTGTAAAGCGCATGTTCGTGGAAATCGACGACTTCGAGGCCCAGCCCATAGCTGTCGTTTAGCGCATTGACTGCCGAAGAAATCAAACCATTGCCGCGGCCATTGACCGGGACTTCGACCCCGTCATGGCGGATACGGCCGGCAAACAGTCGCTCTCCGCCGGTGCGCAAAATACCGGAATCGGCATATTCTAGCAGCTCATATTTCTGTTCGCCGTTCAGATGATAAGCACCTTCAAACGCATGCCAGATGTCTTCGGCGTGCATTTCCTTGCCCGTCGCGTCGGCAATTTCCTGAATCTTGCGGGAGAAATCGACCTGAAACCGACGCGGCAGTTTCAAGCCCTTATCCTGCTCCAGTATCCAGGCGATGCCGCCCTTACCCGACTGAGAATTGACGCGGATGACCGCCTCATAGCTTTCGCCCAGATCGGCCGGATCAATTGGCAGATAGGGCATTTCCCAAATGCCGTCATTGCGCTGTTCGTGGGCGGCAAAGCCCTTGCGGATGGCGTCCTGGTGCGAGCCCGAAAAGGCCGTGAATACCAGCTCACCGGCATAGGGGTGGCGCGGATGGACGGGCAGGGCGTTGCAATATTCGACCGTGCGCACGACGCTGCGGATATCGGAGAAATCAAGGTTTGGCGTGATGCCTTGGGTATAAAGGTTCAGCGCCAGAGTCACCAGATCGACATTGCCGGTACGCTCACCATTGCCGAATAGGCAGCCTTCGATCCGGTCAGCCCCGGCCAGCAGTGACAGTTCGGCGGCGGCAATCCCCGTGCCGCGGTCATTATGCGGGTGGATCGAAATGATGGCCGCATCCCGGCGCGACAGTTTACGGCAGAAATACTCGATCTGATCGGCATAGAGGTTGGGCATGGAGACCTCAACGGTCGCCGGCAGGTTCAGGATCACCGGATTTTCCGGCGACGCCCCAAATACGTCCATGACGCGTTCGCAGACCTCAACGGCGAAGTCGAGTTCGGTCGCCGAAAACGTCTCCGGCGAATATTCAAACATCCACCTTGTGTCGGGTTGTTTGGCGGCCTCAGCCATGATGGCGGTGGCGCCCTTGACGGCCAAAGCGATCACATCGGCCTTTTCCAGACCGAACACGACCCGCCGGAACAAAGGCGAGGTGGCGTTATACAGGTGAACGATCGCCTGTTTGGCGCCTTTCAGCGACTCAAAAGTGCGCGCAATAAGGTCTTCGCGCGACTGCACCAACACCTGAACGGCGACATCATCAGGGATATGGCTGCCTTCGATCAGCTTGCGCACAAAATCAAATTCGATCTGCGACGCCGACGGAAAGCCGACTTCAACCTCTTTCAGGCCGACTTCCATCAGCTTGTTCCAGAAGCGCATCTTCTTTTCGACGTCCATCGGATCGGCCAGCGCCTGATTACCGTCGCGCAGGTCGGTCGACAGCCAGCGCGGCGCGGCGGTGATGGATTTTGACGGCCATTTCCGGTCGGACATATCGACGCCCAGATCAAACGGGCGGTATTTATCGGCAGGATTTTTTAACATCATAGGGGTGGTACACCACAAAATACGGATAGATCAAAACATGTGACTACGGCGATATGCTCAAGCCGTCGGGTCGCCGTCAGTCCCGACGCCAGAGCATAAGTCGGATAATGAGCATCGACCGCGCATTTGCGCAGGTTTCAGGCTCACTGAGTTTAGACGTTTGATCCGTCAACATATCACACCCGTAACGACATCCGCGCCAATCAGGTTGGCGCTGAATCTGAGGCGCACCCTATCTCACACCCGTTCGGTGAGGTCAATAAAAGTTAAGGACGAAGCTTAGAGATAGCGGCTTAAAGCTGCACTCAGGACGGGGATGTTTTCCACCGTCAGACCGGCGATATTGATGCGACCGGAACCGGCCATATAGATGCCGTTGTCTTCGCGAAGTGCTGTGACCTGATCCGGCGACAGCGGTAGCAGCGAGAACATGCCAGTCTGGGCCGCCATAGGTGCCAGACGCGGATGGGCGGCGGCCAGAAGCATACGCAGTTCCACCAGACGGCCTTGAGTTTCGGCCAGTTCGTCCTTCCAGATCTGGGTCAGTTCTGCATCCTGTAAGATAGTGCGCACAATCGCCCCGCCGTGATCGGGCGGCATCGACCAGTGGGTCCGGGCAATCACCAGAATATTGCCGAGTACGCGCTGAGCCAGACTCTCTGTTGCCGCCAGCGCGTAGATGGCCCCGACCCGTTCGCGGTACAGACCAAAATTCTTATCACACGAATAGGCGATCAGGGCGTTGGGTACTAGCGCGAGCAAGGCTCGCGTGGCCTTCGCATCATCTTCAAGGCCGTTGCCCAGCCCCTGATAGGCCAGATCAATGATCGGCAGCAGGCCGCGCTTAGCAATAAAATCGCCGAGGGTTCCCCATTGAGCCGCTGTGAACTCAGCGCCGGCCGGATTGTGACAGCAGCCATGCAGGAGAACAGCATCACCTGAGCGGGCGGCCTTGAGCGCGTCCATCATCTCATCGAACAGGACGGTCTGGGTGGCCTTGTCAAAGAACGGATGCTCAACGACCTCAACCCCCGCAGACTTAAAAATCGGGCCGTGGTTAGGCCAGGTCGGAGTGCCAACAAAAACACGCGAACCGGTTAGTCTCAAGAGTTCCGCAATCAGTTTCAGTGCGCCCGTACCACCGGGGGTCTGAACCCCGACCATGCGCTTGGTTGTGGCCAGCGATTCGCCAAAGGCCAGTGGCTTCAAGAGTTCAACATAGACCGGATCGCCTTCTGGCCCCAGATAGGACTTTGAGGTTTGCTCGCTTAACAATCGTTGTTCGGCGGCCTTGACCGCCGCCATGACCGGCGTGGCTCCATCCGCATTGCGATAGACGCCGACCCCCAGATCGATCTTAGAGATGCGCGGATCGTTGCGGTACATACCGATCAGGGCCAGCAGGCCATCGGCGGGCTGATCCTTAAGGGCGGCAAACGGGTCGCGCTGGGCGGTAGCGGCATCGGTCATGTAACAGGTATCCGTTGAAACTTTTCGTCGGGTGTTTAGCACATGGTCTCAACGGAAACTATTCAAAAAGGCATCCATTGCGGAATAGAATTACCTTTCGTCTTTGACGCGCTGACTGATGATAAATTTACTGTCATGGCGGCGGACTATGGTTTAGCGTTTTAGTCTCACATTCACCGAAACAGGAAAGGTCATCCCATGTTACGCACGGCTACGGCAAAATGGAGCGGCGACGGCGCCACAGGTCAGGGCGGTCTGACGACCCAGAGCGGGGTATTCACCGATCAGCCCTATTCTTTTAAACTGCGCTTTGAAAACGCCGACGGCAAGGCGGGCACTAACCCCGAAGAACTGATCGCGGCGGCCCACTCAGGCTGTTTTACGATGGCGCTGGCGTTTGCCTTGGGTAAGGCGGGTTTTACGGCTGATCATATGGCGACCGATGCCGAGGTTGATCTTCAGCAGGCCGATGGCGGGTTTGCCATTGCGGGTATCAAGCTGAAACTGACCGCCACCATCCCCGGCATTTCCGATGCGCAGTTTCAGGAAGTGGCCGCCGGTGCCAAGGCCAATTGCCCAATCTCAAAAGCCTTGTCGGCGGTGCTGATCACATTAGAGGCTATTTTGGCGTAGTTTAAGCGCATCCCAAAAAGTGTCAGGCGGTTTTTGGATAAGATGCGCGTCTGACTTAAAATGTCGCCTTTTTACCAGCGCAGGCGCAATTTACGGCCATTTACGGGTGCGTTTCAAAAAAGCGCTTGCCTTGGTTTCACATGTTATCGGATAGAGGCCTTTGATAGTTTTTTCAAAGGCCTTTTCCGTTCATGACCTACGGTTTTCACAATATCCAGAGCCTGATCGGCATCGCCGTCATGTTGTTTGCCTGCTGGGTATTGTCGGAGAACAAACGAAAATTCCCCTTTGTGCTGACCATCGGCGCGATCGGCGTTCAGGTTGGACTGATCCTGCTGTTTTTCGGGGTGCCGCAGGCGCAGGTAGTGCTCGATGCGGTCAATTCAGCGGTCGATGGTCTGGCGCTGGCCACCCGTCAGGGCACCCAGTTCGTGTTTGGCTATCTGGGCGGCGGCAATCAGCCCTATCAGGTCGTCAATCAAGGCGGATTGTTTGTGTTTGCCTTTGAAGTTCTGCCACTTATTCTGGTGATTTCGGCTCTGTCGGCGCTGCTGTGGCACTGGCATATTCTGAAATGGATCACGCAGGCGTTCGGATTCCTGTTCCAAAAGACGATGGGGCTGGGCGGCGCGTCGGCGCTGGCGGTGGCGACCAACATATTTTTGGGCATGATCGAGAGCCCGATTGTCATCAAGGCCTACCTGTCGAAGTTATCACGCTCCGAAGTGTTTATGATGATGGTGGTGGGCCTTGCCACCGTTGCCGGGTCGACCATGGTCGCCTATGCGCTGATCCTGCGGGATGTACTGCCTAATGCCGCCGGCCATGTGCTGGTAGCGTCAATCCTGTCCGCCCCGGCCGGTGTTCTGCTGTCGAGGGTGATCGTGCCGGAAAAGGAAGGCGAGGGCGGCTATTACGCTGACTACGATAGCTCGCTCAAGTACGATTCCGCCATCGATGCCATCGTTAAGGGCACCAGCGACGGCCTGATGGTAGTCATGAACATCTCCGCCATCCTGATCGTGTTTGTGGCCTTGGTTTCGCTGGTCAATGTCATGCTGTCGGGCCTGCCGCTGGTCGGCGGTGAAGCCGTCACGCTGGAGCGTATCTTAGGGATTGCTTTCTCCCCTCTGGCTTGGCTGATCGGCGTGCCGTGGGAAGAAGCGCAAAAGGCAGGATGGATTCTGGGGGTGAAACTGACCCTGACCGAGTTCGTGGCCTTCCTAAAACTGGGGGCCATTCCGGCCACCGAAATGAGCGAGCGCACGCGGATGCTGCTGACCTACGCGATTTGCGGCTTTGCCAATATCGGCTCAGTCGGTATCACGGTCACGGGCCTGAGTGTGCTTATGCCCGAACGGCGCGAAGAGGTGCTTGGCCTTGTGTGGAAAGCCCTGTTTGCCGGGTTTGTCGCCACCTGTCTGACCGCTGCCGTGGTCGGGGCTTTGCCGTCAAACCTGTTCGTTCGGTAGTTTTTTAGGTCGCGCAATTTATCCAAAAATCGCTTCACACTTTTTGGATTGCGCTTGCTAGAACTTTCTGATCACACCTGAAAAGGCCATGATCGGTTTATCCCCGACGTGCAGCATGCCGCGCGCGAATATGGTCGTGCGGCCGGATCTGACGACTTCACCTGTCGCAATGACGATATCGCCAACATTGCCGGGATTGAGAAACTGAGAATCGAGTTGCATGGTCACGCCACGCGAGCCTTCGAGGTCACCGACCGCGAAGGCAAACAACGCCGTATCCGCCAGCGATAACATAGACCCGCCATGCATAATGCCGCCGCCATTCATGTGGCGCTCATCGACCTTCATGGCGACGCGCATATGGCCAGCGTCATCGAACTGATAATAAAACGGCCCGATCAGCTTGACATAGGGGTCTTGTTTAGGCGACAGGAACCAGCCCTTGAATTCGCCGTCTTCGATCAAAACCGGTTCAAGACTTAAATGATCGGCCACGGGCTTACTCCTGCACATCGGACTTAATATATGTCGCTATCCATAGAAGATGCTATTTTCGACCTGCTATCGAAGGCGGCGCCGGGGGAAAGTATCAATCCCAACCAGGTGGCTCAGGCTGTAGACCCGGAAATGTGGCGGCGTCAACTGCCGAAAGTGCGCACCACTGTGGTCGGCCTCGCACGGCAAGGCAAGATTGAGGTGTTGCGTAAGGGCAAGCCTGCTGATCCGAATACTTTCAAGGGCATTTACCGGCTACGGTTGCCGGTTGCAGGCGAGTAGAACCTCCCCTCAAGGAGGGGAGGAAGGAGGCCACTGCTCTCAAGCAGCGAAGCGATAGAGCACTAAGAATGAGGCCGGGAGGTGTGGTCATTTACCCCCTCTGATCTAAACGCGAGCGTTTAAATCAGCTCCCCCTGCAACAGGGGGAGTTCTTAAAAAGCTAAAACACCGAGACCAGTTTCGGCTCCAGCCGGACATGGACGGTTTGCCCAACTGTATAGGGCCTAAGCGATGACACATGGGCGTGGGCTTCGTGGCCGTTCGGCGCTTTAAGCACCAGATCGCAATAGGCGCCGTGATAACGATAGGCGGTGACTAAAACCTCTGACGTCAGATCAGTCGCCGCATCTTCGACCACGAAGGCTTCGGGGCGGATACACAGGGTCAGTTTGATCGCCGCCGGGCCCTTGGCCGGGATGCTGCCGAAACCGGAGGTGATGTGATTGCCCATATGCTTACCGGGCACCAGATTGGTTTCCCCCAATAACCGCGCTGCCACCAGTGACGCCGGATTGAAATAGCAGTCTTCGGGGGTGCCGGTCTGTATGATCTTGCCTTCGTTCATCAGGGCTAGTGCATGGCCCATGCTGAGGGCTTCTTCGGCGTCGTGGGTGACCATGATGGCGGTGGTGCCAGTGGTTTCCAGAATATTGAGCGTGGCTTCGCGCACTTCGGATTTCAGGTGGGCATCAAGGCCGGAAAACGGCTCATCCAGCAGGATCAACCGTGGATGGCGGGCCAGAGCACGGGCCAATGCGATGCGCTGCTGCTCACCGCCCGACAGCGATGACGGATAAAGTTTGGCCTTATCGCTTAGGCGCACCGTGGCCAGCAGACTTGCGATCCGCTCATCGCGTTCAGTGGTGCTTAAGTGCTTGAGGCCAAAGCCGATATTGTCACGGACGCTCAGGTGCGGAAACAGGGCGTAGTCCTGAAACACAAAGCCCATGTCACGCTTTTCCGGCGGCACATGGGCACCCTTGCCTGACAGAACAACGCCGTTTGCGGCAATCGTCCCGCCTTCGATGGTCTCCAACCCCGAAATTAACCGCAACAGGGTCGATTTGCCGCAGCCCGATGGCCCCAGAAGGCAGGTGATTTCGCCTTCGTTGAGCGATAAGGACACGCCGTCCACGGCCTTATGGCCCCCAAAGGCGCGTTTGACATCGGTAATTTCCAGCAGGGCAGCCATGATTTATTTGTTTCCGGTACGCGACGCATCAATGCGCAAAGACAGGTATAGGGATGGAATGAGCGATACCGCAAGGATCAACAGGCTGGGCCAGGCGGCCTGTGACAATCTTTCATCACTGGCATAGCGGTCGGCCAGCACGGCAAGGCTTTCCAACTGGAAGGGTCGCAGGATCAGGGTAGCGGGCAATTCCTTGGCGATATCGACAAATACCAAAAGGGCCGCAGCCATGAAGGTGCCGCGCACCAGAGGCAATTCTACGCGCCGTATAGCCTCGGTCTTGGTCGCCCCAAGGGTGCGACTGGCCAAGGCGAGATTGGGCTGGATACGGGTAAGCCCCGCCTTGATCGGCTCAAACGCGGACGCCATCAGGCGGGCGGCATAGGCGATCAGCAGCAGGGCAATACCGATCCAAAAGCTGTTCTGAACGGCAAAGCCCTGCCACAGGATCGCGGCGGGAACGAGCAACCCGATGGCCATGACCGCACCGGGGGTGGCGTAGCCGATGCTCATCAGATTGGAAATGGCGCGGCTTTTTCTAAACCCAAAGGCCACTAGAGTGGCAAGCACAAGGGTGATGGCCGCACCTGCAAGGCTCAGGCCCAGTGTGCTGACGGCGGCGTCCAGCAGACGCTGAACATCGGGAGAAGTCTTGATGGCGCGGTAGATCAGCCACGCTATCGGAATGACCACGCCAAAGGCCAGCAGCAGCGCACAGTAAACCGTGGCCAGCCATTGCTTGGGGCGGCTTAAGGGCAGGGCGTTCAATTCACGCCAACGTGCCGAGGCTGCGGAGTAGCTACGGTTATGGCGCTGGGTGCGCTCGATCAGCAGTAAAAATGCGGTCGCGCCGATCAGGCACAGCGCCAGACGCGCCGCCAGTTCTGTTGAGCCAAACACTGACCACGCCCGCACCACACCGGTGGTCAGGGTCTGTACCCCTAAGAAATTGACCGCGCCATAATCAGCCAGACATTCCATGATCACCAGCGCCATGCCGGCGATCAGGGCCGGCCGACATATGGGCAGCGACAGGCGCAGGAAGATGTCGTTTGACTTTACGCCTAACATCCGCGCGGTTTCAATCGCGCACACAGACTGGTTTAGGAAAGCGGTTTTAAGCGTCAGATAGATATAGGGAAAATAGGCAAAGCTTAAGACGAAAACCGCGCCGTAAAAGTTACGCATATTGAGCGGGACATCATAACCCAATGCACCATAAAGCCAGGCTCTAAACGGTGAGGCGACATCCAGAAAATCGCTCCAGCCATAGGCCAGCACAAAGGCCGGACAGGCCAGGGGCAGCACCAGCGCCCATGAAAAGAAGCGACGACCCGGAAATTCATGCATGGCCACAAGCCAGGCCGCGACCGTACCCAGCGCCACCGTAATGACCGCTACCCATGTCACCAGCGCGGTACTGGTCAGGGCATAGCGCGCCACCGGAAAGTCCGGCAGATTAAGCGACTGCCCCGATTCAAAGGCCTTATAGACCACCGCCAGAATGGGCAGCAGAGTGACACAGACCGCAAGTATCGCGCCTGCCTTAAAGACCGCACCGCTCCAGTCGGTGCGCTCAGGACGCCCGGACGTAGAAACCGGAGAAGGTGCGGCAGCATCAGGCATGGAGGGGGATTATTTCCACCCCGCTTTATCGTAGATTTTTTGAGCCTCGGACTGGTTGGCACCATAGGTCGTGACCGATAACGGATCGGCCTTGAAGCCGGAAATGGCCTGAATATAGGCCGGGGTCTCGTCCGATGGGACGACCGGATATTCGCCATTGGCCTGAGCAAAGATGGTCTGGGCTTTCTTTGAGGTCATGTACTCAAGGAACGCCTGAGCTTCCTTTTTATTGGTCGCGTATTTGGCCATGCCGCCGCCGGAAATATTAACGTGAGTGCCTTGCCCCGCGACATCGGGGAAGCTCAGGGCTGTGGTTTGCGCGACCTTCGGGTCGATTTCGCCTTCGTGATGCAGCAGACGCATGTAGTAATAGGAGTTGGACAGGGCCACTTCGCACGCCCCGACGCTGACGGCTTTGATTTGATCAATATCGCCGCCCTGCGGATCGCGGGCCATATTGGCGACCACGCCCTTGGCCCAGTCCAGTGACTTTTTCGGGCCCCAGTGCTGAATGAACGCGGCCATCAGCGACAGGTTATAGACGTTATCCGATGAGCGCACGCAGACCTTACCCTTAAAGCGCGGACTGGCCAGCGCTTCGTAAGTGGCGACCTCTTCGGGTTTGACCTTGGCCTTGTCGTACACAATCACGCGCGCACGCTTGGAGAAGCCAAACCACAGATGGTTCGGCTCGCGCAGGTTTTCAGGCACGGCGGCATTGATGACTGGCGATTCCAGCGGCTGGAACAGACCGGCGTCCGAGGCTTTCCATAAGGCCCCGGCATCGGCCATCAGGATGACATCGGCCGGTGAGCCTTCGCCTTCGGCCTTCATGCGCTCAACCAGTTGGTCGGGCTGGATTTCCAGACGATTGACCTTGATACCGGTCTCTTTGGTGAAGGCTTCATAGATCAGATTGTCGGCATCGTAATGGCGGGCCGTGTAGACATTGACCTGACCTTTGGTTGCGACAGGCGCTGCCGGTTTGGTGTCTTCAGCGGGTTTGCCGCAGGCCGACAGTCCGAGAACGGCGGCAAGGGCTAGAAAACGGGCGGAAATCAAAGTCATGACTACAAACCTTTCACGCATACCATTTAAGAGCGGCCTGTTTGGCATGTATGAGAATTATTCGCAAGCGCGGTCGCGTCATTTGCCGGATTTTTATGAATGAATTGAGATACGGTATAGGCTTCGCATTCCATTTTTACAAATTATGGCGTGGTATAAACGCCGCGTCAGAAAATAAATGGAGCCCTTATTTTGTCATCCCTTCATTTTCAGTGTAATCATAACCACTTGACCCGAATAAGGTTGAGCGTTAGGTGATATTGTGTGAGAATGAACGATCATTCTCATTTTTGTATCGGTCGTTTGCCCGGTTAAATCCGGTCTGTTCTAAAAATATGAGCTTGCGTTTAGACGGCCATGTTCATGATTTTTAAATTACTTAGGTATTTCAACAGTCTTTATGGCCAGCACGCGCAACGACAAAGCACAATACCGCATCGAACCTGTGGGGGAGCAAGACGGCTATGGTCGGCTCACGCTCAGCGGTGACTGGCGCATAGGCAATATAGGCGGCATCGCGCCGCGCCTTAAAAGTGATCTGAAGCCCTTAAGCTCTATCGAGGTTGATTCTGGTGCCTTAGAGCAGCTTGATACCGCCGGGGCTTATCTTTTGAGCGCGGTCATCGGTGATCGGGTGCGCGGGGAGATATTCGCAGGGCAGGATAATTATCGCGGGCTCTATGATCTGGTCAGCGGTCGCGATCTGACGGTCGATGAGTTCCACGAAGACCACGTCCGCCGCGAAGAAAGCGAAAACCCGATTATCCGTGGTCTGGCCAAGCTGGGGGCGGGTGTTGCGGTCAATCTGGCGATTTTTACCGCCCTGCTGTCCTTTATCGGGCGCACCGTCGTTACGCTGATCGCGACGATCTTTAATCCTTTGAAGCTAAGGCTTACCCCGCTGGTCAGCCTGATGCAGCGCGCCGGGATCGAAGCCCTGCCCATCGTCATCGCAAGCAACCTGTTTATCGGCGCGGTCATTGCCTTTCTGGGGGCGATGCAGTTGAGCCAGTTCGGGGCGCAGGTGTTTAGTATCGAGTTGGTTGGTATTGCCGAGTTGCGTGAACTGGGGCCGCTGATCACGGCGGTGCTGCTGGCCGGCCGCAGCGCCTCCAGCTTTGCCGCCGAAATCGGTGCCATGAAGATGAATCAAGAAATTGACGCTATGCGGGTCATGGGCATCGATCCTTACGAAGCGCTGGTGCTGCCACGCCTGATCGGCCTTGTCCTGATGATCCCGCTGATTACCTTTGTGGGGTCGATGGCGGGGATGATTGGCGGTTTTGGGATTATCTGGACGACGCTGGACTATGGCCCGCCAATGATCCTGCAACGCACGCTCGACTATGTTGATATCAGCCATTTCTTTGTCGGCATGGTCAAAACACCGTTCTATGCGGCAGCCATCGCCATCATCGGCTGCCATATGGGCATGACGGTGACGGAGGATGTCATATCCCTGGGCCGTCAGGTGACGCGCGCCGTGGTGCAGGCGATTTTTGCGATATTTGTCATTGATGCGGTATTCGCCCTTCTGTTGCAGGGAGTGCCCGCCCAATGAGTGCGTATGAACTTAACCCCCGCAATGATGGGCCGCCGATAGAAATCCGCGGGCTTGTCAATCAGTTCGGTGACCGCGTCATCCATCAGGATCTCGACCTGACAGTTGAGCGTGGTAAAATCCTGGGCGTGGTTGGCGGGTCGGGCTCTGGCAAGACTGTGTTGCTGAAATCCATTCTGGGGCTTTTGCGATTCAAATCCGGTCAGATCAATATTTTCGGTCAGGATATTGCGACCGCGTCCAAAAAACAGAAACTTGATGTTCAGTCACGAAGCGGTGTGCTTTTCCAATCAGGCGCGTTGTTTTCTTCGCTGACGGTGCTGGAAAACATCATGGTGCCGATGGCTGAGTTCACAAAGCTGAACCGGCGTGAATCCAAGCGTATTGGCCTGTTGAAAATGTCGCTGGCGGGTCTGCCGCTCAATGCCGCCGATCTGATGCCGTCGGAACTGTCAGGCGGGATGATCAAGCGGGCAGCACTTGCGCGCTCTCTGGCGCTTGATCCGGAACTGTTGTTTCTGGATGAGCCGACGGCGGGGCTTGACCCGATTTCGGCGGCGGCGTTCGATGCCTTGATTAAAGAACTGGCGTCAAGTCTGGGGCTTACGGTCTTTATGATCACCCATGACCTCGACAGCCTTTATACCATTACGGATGAGGTGGCGGTTCTGGCCGACAAGCATGTGGTGGCCAAGGCCCCGCCGCTGGAGCTGGAAAAATCAGACCATCCGTGGATACACGAATATTTTCATGGTCCGCGCGGCCGCTTAGGCGGAAAGATGCGCGATCATACCCCTTCTGGCGATCAGGAAAGCTGAGACGATGGAAAGACAAGCTCATTATGCCTTTGTGGGCCTCGTGACCCTGCTGCTGCTGGCGGCGGGGCTGGCCTTCACGTTCTGGCTGGTTCGCTTTGATTTTAACCAGAGCTATGACACTTATGATGTGGTCTTTACCTCCTCGGTCAGCGGTCTGGTCGAAGGCGGGGAGGTCCACTTTAACGGTATTAAGGTCGGTGAAGTCACGGATCTGCGTCTGGGTAAGGTCGACAACAAGCAGGTGATCGCAACCGTGCGACTTGACGGCGAAACGCCTGTTAGGGTGGATTCGACCGCGACCTTAGAGCCAATGGGCGTCACCGGTCTCAACTATATCCAGATCACACCCGGCGGCAATAAATCGCCCTATCTGGTGCGTAAGAGCCTGTCTGGCCCTAATCCGGTCATTAAGGGTAAGCCCGGTGCGCTTGATTTGCTGCTGCAAGGTGGCGGCTCGGTGATCCAGAACGCCTATACGACCCTTGATCGCGTTAACCGGCTGCTGTCGGATAAGAACCTGATGACTCTGACCAAAAGCCTTGAAAACATAGAAAATTTCACCGCCGACCTCAAAGATCGTGAGCAGATGCTCAACGATACCCATGAGGCGATCGTCAGTGCGGGGTTGGCCGCCGATGAGGTGGCGCGTCTGGCCAAGTCCACCGATGCTCTGGTGGGCGAGCGCGCACCTCAGACTCTGGCCAAGATGGAAGATGCGGCTGAGCGGTTTGGCAAGGCGTCGGACGAGTTGGCAAAGCTGGCGGTTGCCTTAGAGGCCCCGGCGACTGAGGTATCGGAAACGACCTTGCCGGATATTCAGGAAACCCTGCAAAATCTCAACGAAGCGACCCGCTCGCTGGAACAACTGGTCGAAGAGGCCCGCTCAAGCCCGCAGGGCCTGATCAGCAAACCCGTCGCCAAGGACAGAAAGGTCAAAGAATGAACCGTCATATGGTTTCCCGCCGCCAGTTACTGACCCTTGGGGCGGTTTTGACCGCGTCAACCGCGCTCGGTGGCTGTATCACCCTGCTGCCCAATGTCGATCCGGTGCAGCTATATCGCTTTGGGTTCAATGCCGATTTACTTAAAAATGGCAATGAGGTCGCGTCTGAGCCCGTCACAGGTGGTGAAGCGGCTGAGGTCTATATCTCCGGCATCAATCTGCCCAAGGCGGCGGCAGGGGATGGCATACTTACGACCGAAAACTCACTGGTGTCCTATATCGAAGGCGCGCGGTGGGCGTCACCGGCAGATACCCTGTTTGAAAGCGCTGTGTCCGAAGGCTTTGACCGGGTGGCCAAACATGTTCGACTGTCCGATCGCGGGCGCGGGGCCGCCAAATACCGTCTGGACATTCAGGTGCGCCGCTTTGAGACCGCCTATGCCAAACGTCAGCCCACCGTCGTGATCGCGCTGGATGTGACAATGGTGCGCTTGTCGAACCGCACAGCGGTGGCGCATAAATATCTGTCGCGAGAAGTCAAGGCAGGCAGCAACCGGGTCGGCGAGATTGTCCCGGCCTACGAAGAGGCCACGACCCTGATGATTGCCGATATCGTGGCCTTTGCCGAGGAGACGGTGAAGGGGCAGGCTCTGGTGGTTCAGAGCGCAACTTCGTAATCGGCATCGGTCAGGCGCGCCACATCATCCAGCGTCACATCGGGTGCTAACTCTTTGAGGATCAGGCCGGAGCCGTCCGGTTTGACCTCAAATACCCCAAGCGTCGAGATAATCAGATTGACCACTTGCGTGCCGGTTAGCGGCAGGGTGCAGGCCTTGAGTACCTTGGATTCGCCGTGCTTATTGGCGTGCTCCATGACCACGACCACGCGCTTGACTCCGGCCACCAGGTCCATGGCCCCGCCCATGCCCTTGACCAGCTTACCAGGTATCATCCAGTTGGCGATGTCGCCGTTCTGAGCGACTTCCATAGCCCCCAAAATGGTCAGATCGATATGACCGCCGCGGATCATGGCGAACGAATCTGATGACGAAAAATAAGCGGTTTCATCCAGTTCGGTAATCGTCTGCTTACCCGCATTGATCAGGTCAGCGTCGATCTCGGCTTCGGTCGGGAAAGGGCCCATGCCCAGCATGCCGTTTTCCGATTGCAGGGTCACCGTCATACCTGCCGGAATATGGTTGGCCACCAGGGTCGGGATGCCGATCCCCAGATTGACGTAGTAGCCGTCTTGCAATTCCTTGGCGGCGCGCTCGGCCAGTTGGTCGCGTGTCCATGCCATGATTTAAGCCTCCACGGTGCGGATAGTGCGCTGCTCGATGCGCTTTTCAAAAGTGCCCTGCACGATGCGGTCAACATAGATGCCAGGGGTGTGGATGTTGTCAGGATCAAGCGCGCCTACCGGCACAATTTCCTCGACCTCGGCCACGCAGACCTTACCAGCCGTGGCCATCATCGGGTTAAAGTTGCGGGCGGTTTTACGGAAGATCAGATTGCCGCGGGCATCCCCCTTCCAGGCCTTGATGATCGACACATCAGCAACAAGGCCCGTTTCCAGCACGTAATTTTTGCCGTCAAAGTCCTTGGTTTCCTTGCCCTCAGCCACCAAGGTTCCATAGCCGGTGGCGGTATAAAACCCCGGAATACCCGCGCCACCCGCACGGATGCGCTCAGCCAGAGTGCCTTGCGGATTAAATTCTAGTTCCAGTTCACTGGCTAGGTACTGCCGCTCAAACTCTTTGTTTTCCCCGACGTATGACGAGATCATTTTTTTGATTTGGCGGGTATTGAGCAGCATCCCTAAGCCAAATCCATCGACCCCGGCATTATTGGAAATGACGGTCAGATCTTTGGTGCCCGCATCACGCACGGCGGCGATCAGGTTTTCCGGAATGCCGCACAGGCCAAATCCGCCTGACATTACGGTCATGCCGTCAAACAACAGCCCGTCAAGCGCGCTTTTAGCGTCTGTGTAAACCTTGCTGGCCGATGTCATGTAAGTGCCTCGCCCTGATGCGTTTATGTTGGGGCGAGGCTATGCCATATCGGCTTGATTTGTCACGCGCAAATACGCTGCGCTGCGGCAAAATTATGTGATTTACCCTGCCGTCAGAAATGGTTTGAGCGACGCCGCAGCGTCGGCCACGACGGACGGATCGAGCGGCACACCCTTGGCAATCAGTTGCTTGGCCGCCATAAAATCAGCCGGGCGATTGACGCATTCGGCGGCGCGCAAACGGTGGTCATCATCAAGGTGAAAAACGCTGAATGCGCCGTCATCAGGATTGCCGCGCACGACCGTGTTTGACACCGGCGGGATCAGGCCCGCGATCTGCAGCTTATAGTCATATTGATCCGACCAGAACCACGGTACTTCCGGGGCGGGTGGTTTGGAACCGGCAATGGCCGCGGCGGCTTGCTTGGCCTGCTCCAGCGCATTGGGTACGCTCTCAAGCCGGTAGCGGCCTTCGTAATAGGGTTGCACCATGCGTGACGTCACATCGCCTATGGCAAAGATGTGGGGATCAGACGTTTTGGCCTCATTATCGACCTGCACTCCGTTTTCGCACAGCAGGCCGCAGGCGCGCGCCAGATCATCGCACGGCAGGGCGCCGATGCCGACCAGCAGCAGGTAAAACGGGAAGCCTTCACCGGTGTTTAATTGAACCGTAACGTCCCCATTGTCTCTGGGGGCGACAACCTCGATCGTGGAACCAAGGTGGAAATTGACACCGTTATCTTTATGAACGCGCGTAAAAAAATCCGAAATAGCACGAGAGGCTACACGCGCTAGAATACGTTCTTCGCGCTCAAAAATGGAGACTATACAACCAAGTTTGCGGGCTGCGGCGGCGACTTCGAGGCCAACATATCCGGCACCAATTAATCCAATAGGTTCACTCGGCATCAGACGCGATTTCAATGCTTCCGCTTGCTCGATCGTGTGAAGCCTGTAGATAGGAGCTTCCGCATACGCTGCCGCAAACGGCCGCGCGGTCGATCCGGTGGCGAGTATCAGATGGTTGTAGCCGATACGGGCGCCATCGCTGAGTTCAATCTGCTGTGCCTCCCTGTCAATCATTGATACGCGGGTGTTCAGGCGCAGCGTGATGTTTTTTTCATCGTAATAACTGGCCGGGCGCAGATAGAGATCTTCTTCCTCGGCTTCGCCTTTCAGCCACGCCTTGGACAGGGGCGGGCGTTGATAGGGCAGATAGGCTTCCGCCCCGATCAGGGTAATGTCACCGTCATAGCCATATTGCCGTAGAAAGGCCGCCGCACTGCCGCCGGCATGGCCTGCACCGATGATCACCACGCCCATGGGTTATAGCCCTTCCGGCGTCGGCAGACCGTGCTGCAAACAGGCGGCGTGAAGCGTGTTGTTCAGCAGGCAGGCAATGGTCATCGGCCCGACCCCGCGCGGTACCGGTGTGATCGCCTTGGCGCGGAGTTTGGCGGCGTCAAAATCAACATCGCCGACAACTTTCGATTTGTCGTCAACCTCGATACGGTTAATGCCGACATCGATGACATAGGCGCCGTCCTTGACCCAATCCCCGGCGATGAATTTAGGGCGACCGACCGCCGCAACCAGAATATCAGCCGTCAGGCATAAGTCTTTGAGATTTTTTGTTTTTGAATGCGCAATTGTGACCGTGCAATCCTGATTAAGCAGCAATTGCGCCATCGGTTTACCGACAATATTCGAGCGTCCCACGATAACTGCGTTCATCCCCGCCAGTGACCCACCGCCGTGAGTTTTGACGGCATCTTTCAGCAACATCAGGCTGCCGAGCGGGGTGCAGGGGACAATGCCGTCAAGACCCACGGCCAGTTTCCCGGCATTTTCAACGTGGAAACCGTCCACGTCTTTGAGCGGATCGATGGCGTCAATCACCTTGAGCGACGACATATGCTTAGGCAGGGGCAACTGAACCAGTATGCCATTGACCGCGGTGTCGGCATTCAGTTCGGCGATCAATTTCAGCAAGTCATCTTCGGTGGTGGTGTCAGGCAAGGTAAGGGTGCGCGATTCCATGCCGATGGCCCGCGTACTTTCGCCTTTGTTCTTGACGTAGATCTGGCTGGCCGGATCATCGCCGACAATGACGACCACAAGGCAGGGCGTGATACCGTGGGCCGCCTTAAGCTCAGCCACCTTGACCGCCAGTCGGTCCCGCAGACCCTTGGCGTAGCCAAACCCATCGATAATATTGCCCAGATTGGTGTCGGTCATAAAAAAAGGCTCGCGCGTTGTTGCAATTAACCCGGTCTATAAGACCGCTCAAGGTGAGAAAGCAAGGCCTCAACCAGCGATTTCAAGCGCATTGACATGGCCATCGCCCGCTCGGCATAGAATGTGCGCGGGTCGGCTGTATCGAGATACCGATCCTGTACGATCTCGGTCTGAAGGCTGAACTGGTTGATCTCAGGTCGGCCATAATGTCGGGTCGTGTAGCCGCCCTTAAAGCGACCATCGAGCACGCTGGAAAATGGTGATGGCGTTTTCTGCCAACGGCGCACGACCTCCAAAATCTCCGGAGCCACGGTTTGCCCGTCATTGCTGCCCAGATTGATGTCGGGGAGTTGACCGCTGAACAGGCTGGGGATCGCGCTGCGGATCGAGTGGGCGTCGATCAAAAGGGCATAACCATGACGTGCGCGGGTCGCGCTCAGAATCTCAGTCAATCGTTGATGATAGGGTGCGTGATACTGCATCCGTCGCTGTTCAACCTCAGCGGCATCGGGTTCTAACCCTGCGATATACAGCGGCTGAAGATCAAAATCCGTCAGCGGGCACAGGGCCGTCTCGAATTTGCCGGGATACAGCGCGCCGCCATCAGGCGGACGATTAAGATCGATGACATAGCGGCTGTGGGTCGCCCATAATGTGCTGGCGCCCAGACTGCGGGCAAAATCGTAAAGCCGGTGAACATGAAAATCGGTTTCTCCCACACTCTGTCCGGTCGGTGTCATGCGGGCGGCAATGTCGGCGGGCAGATGGGTGCCGACATGCGGGGCGGCAATCACCAGTGGTCCGTCGCCGGGCTGGTGCTCAAATATAGCCATATCCGCAGAGGCTGTGGTTTCATCCATGATTTATGTGAGCCGTGTTCGTTGATGTCTGTCAAGCGCGGCGGAGTTGGGGTATCTACTGACACGTCATGGAATCGAAATTACTGATCAACATATTCATCTTTCTGGCGGCCGCCTGCGTGGTGGTGCCGCTGGCATCGCGTTTTAAGCTCGGCTCGGTTCTGGGCTATCTGATCGTCGGCGTTCTGATCGGGCCGTTTGCTCTGGGACTGATCGACCAGCCGGAAAGGATTATGGGCTTTGCCGAATTTGGCGTGATCATGATGCTGTTCCTTATCGGGCTGGAACTGGAACCGGACACATTGTGGCGGTTGCGGCGCTCGATCATCGGCATGGGCGGCTTGCAGGTCGTGGTCACTAGCGTGGCGATCATGCTCATTGGGATGGCTATGGGCCATGACTGGCAAACGACACTGGCGGTCGGCATGGCTCTGTCACTGTCGTCGACGGCCCTTGTTATGCAGATGTTGCAGGAGAAAAAGCTGCTGCACACCAATGTGGGGCAGACCTCATTCTCGGTCCTGTTGTTTCAGGACATAGCCGTTATTTTCATTCTGATCCTGTTGCCGTTTCTGGCGGCATCGCTTGGGGTGCCCGAAAGCCGCATCGCCAATGAGGCCGGCCATGGCCACGGATTATTAGCGGATGCACCGGCATGGATGCAGGCGGGCGCCGTCGTGCTGGTGCTCGGCACTATGGTCATGGCCGCGCGCTTTATCCTGCCCAAGCTGTTTCATGCGGTGGCGAAGACCAACTTGCGTGAATTGTTTACGGCGACGTCGCTGGCGCTGGTGGTGGGCACGACGGTGTTGATGGAAATGGTAGGGGTGTCACCGGCCCTGGGGGCCTTTATTGGCGGGGTGATCCTCGCCAACTCTGAATATAAACGCACGATTGAAACCGATATCGAGCCCTTCAAGGGCTTGCTGCTGGGGCTATTTTTTATCTCGGTCGGCATGGGTATGAATTTCGATGTCCTGCTTGATAATCCCTTTGGTCTGATGGCGGCTGTCCTTGGGCTGATTGCCGTTAAGGCCGTGGTTATTATGGCTCTGGCCAAATGGTTTGGCTTTAGCGGCGAAGAAAACCTGGGGCTGGCGCTGGGGCTGGCGCAGGGTGGGGAATTCGCCTTTGTGCTGTTTCAGATGATCTATGGCTTACGGATTATCGACGGCGAGATGTATCGCTCGCTCATGCTGATCGTGGCCATATCGATCGCCTGTACGCCGCTGATTATGGAGTTGTACGCCCGCTATATTGTGCCGCGGTTTTTGACGGTTTTGCCGGATCGGGAATTTGATGAAATCAATGAGCGCAATAGTGTCATCATCGCGGGCTTTGGGCGTTACGGTCAGGTCATTGGCCGGTTTCTGCGCCATCAAGGTGTCGGCATCACCGTGCTTGAGAATAATCCCGACCAGATCGAACTGGTGCGTAAGTTCGGGTCTACGGCCTATTTCGGGGATGCGACGAGGCTTGATTTGTTGCGCGGCGCCGGTGCCGCTCAGGCGCGAGTTCTGGTGGTGGCGGTCGATGGGGCTGAAGATGCCCTGAATATCGTGCGCATGGCCAAACAGTATTTTCCGAACCTGAAAATCTATGCCCGCGCCCGTAACCGTCGTCATGCCTATGAGCTGGATAAGGCCGGGGCTGACCACTTCCGGCGTGAGACCTTTGAGTCGTCGCTGAATATGGCGCGTGAGGTGATGATTGCTCTGGGCTTCAAGCCTGCGGACATGGAGCGCAAGGCCAAGAAGTTTATGGCCCACGACGTCATGACGCTCAAAAAATCGTTTGAGTTCTTCGACAATGAGCCTGAACTGGTCAATATGTCCAAGCTCAGCGCCGAAGAACTGGAGCGCATCCTGCGCGAAGATGTCGCTGACCCGGAAAAAATCAACACCAACCTGCGCTAAGCGGCCCGGTCAGACGCGAAGGTTTCGACCGCGTCAGACAGGCGTGACAAGGCTCCGGATACACGATCGGCCGCGGTGGCCAGATCCTGAGCCGTCTGGCGTGAGGCGGCGACGCGCTCAGACGCGCTGACCACGGCCTGACGGGTATCATCGGCACTGCGGGCGGCTGATGCTGCGCCATCGGAAATGGCCGAAGACGATACGCTTTGGTCCGCTACGGCACCTGACATGGCCGAAGCCAGATTTTGCACCTCACCCAGCACCGCCGTGATGTTGGTGATGGCATCGACCGTGTCGCGAGTGGCGGTCTGGATTTCGCTGATCTGAGCCACGATATCCTCGGTCGCCTTGGCGGTCTGGTTGGCCAGCGATTTGACTTCGGTGGCGACGACGGCAAAGCCTTTGCCGGCCTCACCGGCGCGGGCGGCCTCAATAGTGGCATTGAGGGCCAGCAGGTTTGTCTGGGCCGCAATCTGGCGGATCAGGCGCACCACATCATCGATCTTTTCAGCCGCATTGGCCAGTTGCGCCACCTTGACCGTAGCCGCATCGCCTTCGACCGTGGCCTTGTGCAGGGCTTCGGACGTGCTTTGAACCGAGGCTGAGACTTCATCGACCGCGCGCGCCAGGTTCTGGGAGGCTTCGGCCACATGGGCGACGGTGCGCGACGCTTCATCGCTGGTGTGGGCCGCGGCCCCCGTTGATTTTTCCGTGTCTGTGGCGCTGGACTGCATATCGCCGGAGAGCTGGCTAAGCGCACGAACATCACTGCTTAAGATATCAAACAGACTGCGTGTGGTTTGCAGAAATGTGGCCACGCCGGTTTGGGTGCTGTCACGACGAGCGAGCGCCTGAGCGGCTTCAATGGCCTGTTGCTCGCGCAGGGTTTCGCGCTCACGGGCCGCATCGCGAAGATTAGCAATCGCGCGCCCGATCAGGCCGATTTCGTCGCTGTCATTTTGATGCGGGATATCGCGGTCAAGCTGGCCCTGAGCGATATCGCGCGCAGCATTTGATATTTTATCGATCTTTTTCAGCTCTTTCGACAACAAGCTGTAGACCACGAGGGAGGACACGAGCAGCATGATCACCGCCATGCCCGCGAGTTTCAGGGCCTGCCCGATCAGAGCGGCATTGAGATCGGAAACCTTAGCTGCGCCGACAAAGATGATGCCGATGACCTTACCGTCAGCATTGATGACCGGCGTGTAGGCGGTCTGGTATTTTTCACCGACAATGGCGGCGACACCGAAAAAGGGTTTGCCCTCAGACACGGCGGGGAAGGCGGCACTGTCCTTGCCCAAGGGGGTGCCGACCGCGCGGGCCCCGTCGGGTTTGATGACATTGGTGGTCAGGCGCACGAAATCGGCAGCGGCGTCATCGGCTTTGAAAACCGTTACGTAGCCTTTATTGATCTGGCCAATGTCATCGACCAGACTATTGTCGGCGAAGTCAGGAACGCTGTCGGCCCGTACCGCCTGAACAATCCCGGCGTCATTGGTGTCAACTTGTGTGCCGGGGGCTACGGCGGCATATTTATCGGCCGCGACCCTTAAGGACCACTCCAGTTGCTGGCGAACCTGATCATCAAGCCGGCCTTTCATGGCCACGAAATCGAGCAAGGCTGTGACCACGACGGCGGCGGCGATACAGACAAACACTGCGCTCAGGATGCGACCTTTGAGCGACGACAGAATTTTGGCCACGCGGAGTCCCTTATAATCAAACGATTCACCTATGCTGCGACTATCGGCCGCAGTGGTAACTATAGGGTTAACCAAAAGGGCTTAAAGGGGTGCTCAAAGCCTTGCGTGGTAAGTGTTTGCCGCAAAAGCAATATGCGAAAAAGTGTTAGCGGTTTTTCGCATCAATATTACGCTAAAAATCAAAGCCGGTGGCGTTTCAGCCACGCGGCGGCGTATCCGCAGATAGGCACGATTTTTTGCGGACGGTCGCTTACGGTATCGACCAGCCCTTGCATCAGCTTTCCCGCCGCGCCTGTGCCGCGCAAGGCATCGGGTGCAAAAACGTAATCGATATAGAGGGTGTCGCCGGTGACATGATAATCAGCATAGGCGGTTTCGCCCTCAACCGACAATTCAAAGCGGCTTTCGGCGGTATTGTCGATAACGGCGGTGGCCATGGGTGTCGCTCCTTGAAGATCGACTCCAAAGATGAGGCCGTCCGTGTAAACTTTCAATAGAGCTTCGACCACGCGACAAAGTACACTGAGCGGAGCGAAGGACTTTGGAGTGAGATGGCCGGAGCGAAGCGACTAGCGACCAAGCGGGAGCGCAGGCTGCGCGCCGCCAAGGGCCCTTGGC
>DDPE01000079.1 GCA_002342035.1 Asticcacaulis sp. UBA2476
CCTATGCCAACAAAGGCCAGCGCGTTCACGCCTATGCCGAGCCCGGCCTGCCCGATTCGCTGTCGGTGTCGTGGTTTATACCCTTTGACGGCAGCGTGGAAACTGAAGCCAGCGACTTTGATGATACCCTCGACAATATCATCGGCGCCATCGTGAATCTGCGGCTGGAGCGCCAGTCGAAAGCGCCTGAAACCCAGTTCGCAGCAGCGAGTTTTGGCAACGGCAGCGTCAACAAAACCGCTGAAACCTACAGTCTGAGTATCTCTCCCAAGCCGGGGCAGGACAAGGCCGCATTGGAGCAGGCCCTGATGACCCTGCGCCAGTTTCAGGCTTACGGCGTTTCTCAGGCCGAACTAGACCGCGTGCTGACCGAATTTGCCACCGGCCTCGATGCCGCCGCCAAGGGCGAAAAAACCCGCAACACCGGAGCGATCGCCGGTCAGATCATTGGCGCATTGGGCGACAATGAGGTATTGACCTCCCCGACCCAGAACCTCGCCTTTTTCAATAAAATCAAATCCCGCCTGACACTTGAGACGATCAATGCGCGCATCAAAGCGCTCGATCTGGGCGACGGCCCGCTGATCGCGCGTCAGGGTTCTGATGCGGCCAAATTCGATCAGGCCGCCATTCAGGCGACCTATCAAACCCTGATGGCGCAAGCGGTCGTTGAGCCACTGGCGATTGATAAAAAACCCTGGCCTTATGAGCAATTCGGCACCCCGTCAAAGGTCGTCAAGACTGAAACCCTGTCTGACCTTGGCGTCACGCAGGTCACCTATGCCAATGGTTTAAAGGTCAACATCAAGCCGACCACTTTCAAGGATAATGAAATTCTGGTCACGGTCCGCTTTGCGGGCGGTCTGCAAACCATCGCTCCCGGCGCCAGCGCGCCGGTATTCGAAGCCTCATCGGCGGGTGTGTTTGAAGGCGGGCTTGGCAAGCTTGAGGCCGAAGAGATCAAGGAAACTCTGGCCGGCAAGATCTACGGCCTCAGCTACAATATCGGCGAAGATTCAGCGACCTTAAGCGGCGGCACCACTAAGGACGACCTGACCACCCAGATGCAGGTTTTGATGGCCTTTACGACAGATACGGCTTTCCGCGCCGATGCGTTTGAGCGTCTGAAAGCCTTTGTACCAAACTACTACACCCAGCTACAGTCCAGCCCCAACAGCGTTTTCAGTGTCAAAGCCCCGCGGGTCATTCGCTCCGGCGATGACCGTTTCGGCATCCCGACCCAGGATGAATTCCTGAAAACGAGCAATGATGAAGTCAAGGCCTTTACCCAGACCCTGCTCATGAAATCACCGGTCGAAATTACCTTTGTGGGCTCGATCACGGTTGAAGAGGCATTGAAGCAGGTTGACGCGACCTTCGCGACCCTTGCCCCGCGTAAACCTTTGCCGGTCGCGTCCAAAGGTAATGTGGTGAAATTCCCGACCACCAACCTGCATCAGGTCTTTACCCATAAGGGCCGCGAAGACCAGAACCTGTCCTATGTCGCCTTCCCGACCACCGATTTCTTTGCCAGTACCCAAACCGCGCGCGGCCTTGAACTGCTGTCAGAGGTCATGACCCTGCGCCTGATCGAGGAAATTCGCGAGAAACAAGGCGCGTCCTATGGCTCGTCCGCCTCATCCATCGCGTCCAATTCTTTCAAAGGTTTCGGCTATATCGGGGCCTCAGCCACCGTCAAACCGGATCAGGATGAGGTGTTCTACACTTCGGTCATGGCCATAGTGGACGACCTGAAAACCAAGGGCGTCACTGAGGACGAACTGTTGCGGGCCAGAAAGCCTGTGCTAGACAAATACGAGGTCACCCTGAAAACCAACGGGTTCTGGGCGGGTGTCCTGCCGGGCTCGTCAACTGATCCGCGTAAGCTTGAGGCCGTGCGCACCCGTAAGGCCGAACTGGAAAAAGTCACTGCCGCCGACTTGCAAAAGCTGGCGCAGGCCTATCTGGTCAAGGAAAAGGCCTTAAGGTTACAGGCCAAACCTGAGACAAAATAGATTAGAAAAAACCCCGCAGATTAATCTGCGGGGTTTTCTTATAGTTTTATAGTCGTTTCTTATTATATCCTATTGATAAACTTACTGAACAAACCCGCCGACGCCGCCATCAAACACCATGCTGGATGAGGAACTATAGGCTGATTTTTTCTCAACTTGACGGCTGGCCATATAGGTTTCTGTCGTGGTCAGGGTCAGAATTTTCACACCGGCCCCAAACCGGCGCAGCAACGAGCGCTCATTACAGGCGCGCGCGGCCAGTTGGCGACGGCACTCGATCTTGCCGCCTTCATGCCACAGGCCGTCGTTCTTACCGCAGTCATAGCTTTTGCCATCGGCAATATATTGCAGGCGTGTGCCGGCGATGCAGCGATATAACTCACCGCGATAATCGCCCTTTACATCCTTATAGCCAAAAACCTGAGAGGCCGGATGGGGCACGCCCTTGTCGTCGATACACGACGCCTGAAGCGTGACCGTCTTGGTGAGGGTCCGCGACGCCTGATAGGCCTCAGCCGCCATTTCACTGCCGGTTTCGACATTAAGGCCGCCAGTGACGACCGGAATGCCTTGCGCCTGCGACCAGTTGCCATAGCCACCGCCATAATAGACCGAGCCGGTGGCACCTCCCGATGCCGACGCACTGGCCGACGCGTGGGCACTGGCATAGGCCGAGGCATGGGCGCTGACATGCGGCATGGACGGCTTTGACGGATGGGACGGCGGGGTGGGCGGCGGCGGCGGTGCGCAGCCGGAATTACATTGTGCCGAAGCTTCACCGGCCGCGAGCGATCCGATCAACATACCTAAAGCGATAAGTGAGCCGTGACCGATAAGAGATTTATTTGCGCGCATATTTTGAGACGCTCCTCATGTTTCCCGCGACATCTAAGCAAAAACCATACCGCATCACCCCTTGCCTTTTCCCTAACGCATCCCGAAGAAATACGCAAAAACGCAAAGAAAACCAGATCAATCACTTCATAACGGCGCGCTTTTTGCGCCGCAGCGCCGGAGAGGAGATCATCGTGTCCCATTCCAGCACACTCAGCTTCCTAAGCTATTGGCGCGCCTTGCAACAAGGTGCGGCCCAGAATAGCCCCCAAAAGCTTTCCACGCGTCGTGACGAGACCGAAATCTCCCGCGCCGCGCCCCTGCGCGCCGACTTTGATCCGGTTCAGCTCAAAGACCTGATGCCGCAGATGATGATGATCGCAACCGCTGGAAATGACTACAGATTTCGCCTGACAGGCGGCTTTCTGGTCGCCCTGCACGGGGCAGGCCTGAAAACCACACCGTTCACCAAACTGTTCGCCCCTGCCCATGAAGAGCAGCTTAAGGTCGCGCTCAATCTGGCCACCCATCGTCAACAGCCCCTGATCCTGACGGCGTCCGCCACCACGTCCGGAAATGAGACAGTGCGCCTTGATATCGCCATAGCCCCGCTTCGCAACGCGTCGGGTGAGGTCGATCGTCTGGTCGGACTTTACCAGCCGCGTGGGCCAATCCCGTTCTTACGCCGCGCTACGGTCACCGCCATGACGCTACATTCCGTCAGGCTCTACGATCCGGAGCGGTTGCCACGCGAAAGCCATCTGCGTCTGGTCAGCATCAGCGGTAAACGCATAGCCTGAAGTCTTGCTCTGAAACCTTGCGCCATCGCGCCGGTTACGTCACTCTGCGCCTGCACAGGAGCGCATCATGGCAAAATCCGATAAAAAGAAAGCCGCCGAAGACCGGCTGGAGGCCCTACAGGTCAATCTGGTCGATGCCCAGATCTGGGCGCAAAGTGCCGGAAAACGCATCTGCATTGTCTTTGAAGGCCGCGATGCCGCCGGTAAGGACGGTGCCATAAAGCGCATCACTGAGCATCTGGCGGTTCGTCAGACTCAGGTGGTTGCCCTGCCCAAACCCTCCGACCGTGAAAAGACCCAGTGGTGGTTTCAGCGCTATATCCCTCACCTGCCCGCGGCCGGGGAATGGACCCTGTTTAACCGCTCCTGGTACAATCGCGCCGGGGTCGAAAAGGTCATGGGCTTTTCCACGGTTGAGGAACAGGCCCGCTTCATCAAGGACGTGCCGCAATTTGAATCCATGTTGATTCATGACGATATTATCCTGATCAAGCTGTGGCTTGACATATCTCAGGACGAACAGAAAAAACGGCTGGATGAACGCCGTACCGATCCTCTGAAACGGCTTAAGGTCTCTCCCCTCGATGCGGTGGCGCAGGAAAAATGGGCCGATTATTCCGCGGCCCGCGATGAGATGCTGAAAGCCTCTCACACAAAACAGGCACCGTGGACCTGCATCAAGACGGATGACAAGACCGCCGCGCGTGAAAACATTATCCGCCACATATTATCAACGATTGATGAGTGCCAATATACAAATCCGGTGCCTAAACCCGACGGCGATATCGTTTTTTCGTTTGATGCTGTCACCAAAGGCAAACGCAGCCTAAATCCATAAACGGCTCATTAAGCATTTATTGACTCTGATTTGCCAGAATCACCCGGTCTAAAGGGCGCGCCCAGTACACCAGCTTTAAAATCAGGCTGGGGGCGTGACTGAACAGAAGTTCGGGATCGGGTCATGAGCCAACATACACATCAGGCGGCAGCAGCGCCTTCCACCAAAGCGCGTCCGGCGCTTAAGGTATGCGGCGACTGTAACCTGTGCTGCAAAGTCTATGACATCGACGATCTGGGCAAAAAAGCCGGTGATCTGTGCCACCATACCGGCCATATCAAAGGCTGCGGCGTATGGGGCCTGCATCCCAAAACCTGTCAGGATTTCAAGTGCCTGTGGCTGAAACATGAGGATTTAAACGCGCTATGGCGGCCGGATATTGCCGGTTTTGTTCTGCGTCTCGATCCCAATGGGACCACGCTCAATATTGATGTCGATCACGCCAGAGCCCACGCCTGGCGGGCCGAGCCCTATTACAGCCAGATCAAGCTATGGTCGGAAAACTTTCCCAGCAAAGGGCTGGTGCTGATCCACGCCAAGGATGGCCTGTGGGTCGTAACGCCGACGGAAGACCTGAATATTCCCAATCCCAAACGTGGCGACACGCTGGAAACCGGCATGGAAGACAGCCTGTTTGGCCCGCGCCCGTTCGTGCGCGTCATCCCGCAGAAAAAAACACCCGCACGCCGCAGGGCTTAGAGCGCATTCCGAAAAGTGTGCAACGGTTTTCGTACTCAAATGCGCGTTAAAACAAAAAAATTTAGAGCACGTTCCGATCAACTCGGATCGGAACGTGCTCTAAACCCTCTCGACATTTGCGATCCGTCAGAGCATCTAGGGCGTTATGACGACCCACGATCCCGTAACCCTGCCCGATGCCGCCCCACAGAACTGGGTTGACCGCCATGCGCCGGAAAGTCTGCGCCCGTGGCTGAGGCTGGGGCGGTTTGATCGTCCGGTCGGCATCTGGCTGTTGTTCCTGCCGGGCGCCATGGGACTGGCCTATGCCAGCGCGGTGACGGGCACGGCATTTCCCCTATATTTTCTGATCCTGTTTGCCATAGGCTCCGGCCTGATGCGGGCCGCCGGTTGCGCGTTTAACGACCTGGTTGACCGTGATATCGACGCAAAAGTTGAGCGCACCAGAGGCCGCCCGATTGCGTCCGGCCAGATCACGCCGAAACAGGCGCTGGCGTTCATTATCCTCTGCTGCCTGATCAGCCTGATTATCCTGCTGCAACTGGGCACGCTTGCCATCATGCTTGGGGTCGGGTCGCTGGCGCTGGTCGCCGCCTATCCGTTCATGAAGCGCATTACCTGGTGGCCGCAGGCGTGGCTGGGCCTGACGTTCAATTGGGGCTTCCTGATGGCCTATGCCGCCGTGGCCAGTGAGATCACCCTGCCCGCCCTATTGTTCTATGCCGGACTTGTATTCTGGACGATCGGCTATGACACCATCTACGCCTTGCAAGACATCGAAGACGACGTGATGGCGGGGGTGAAATCCTCCGCCCGCGCGCTCGGGACCAAGGCCCGGTCCGGTATCAGCGTCATCTACGGCCTGTGCCTGATCCTCACCATCGTTTCCGCTGCCCTTGCCCCGCTGAGTTGGCCGTTTTATGTGGGCCAAGCGCTGGTGACCGCCCATCTAGCGTGGCAAGTTTACACCTTACGCCCGCAAGATGGCGCATTAGCCTTAAAACTGTTTAAGGCGAATCGTGACACCGGTCTAATATGGTTGGCAGGCCTTATTTTCAGCGGCTTTGTTCGCTAAATTCCGCCCAAATCTTTGAAAGCTATCCATGTCGCGCGCCTTATCGTACCGCCTTGTCCTTGCCGCCCTGATCGTCAGTGCCACCGTTACCGCCTGCCAGAAAAAGCCGGATGAGACCCCAAAGGTCGATGCCAAACGCGAATCGACCGCGCCTTTGAGCTATATCCACAACACCGTCGATGCCGAAGCGTCATTGTACTTCCCGGACTCGTTCAAGGCCCACGCCACCCTGCATGAAACCCTGTCGGCGCAGGATCAGGACGCGCTTAAACAATTTGCCAATCAGGCCGTCACAGACCGCGCAGGGCTGGCCAAGGATGGTTTCGAGCAGCCGCAGTATTTCCGCAAAATCGTCTGGCACCTGACCGCCGAAACGACGGGCCTTGTCTCCGCCTATTCCCAGATCGAGGAATATGCCGGCGGAGCCCACGGTAATCTCGCCTTCCATCCCGTCCTGTGGGATAAGGCCAGCGATAAACCGCTCGATCCACAAACCCTCTTTGCCCTCGACGCTGACCTGAAACCGGCCGAAAATTATTTGTGCCGTCAGGTCGAGGCCGAGCGCTCCAAACGCGCGGAAACCCCGATCACTCAGGCCAGTTCCGGTTTTGGCTGCCCCAAACTGAAGACCGCTCACATCATACTGATCCCCTCGACCGAAGCCGGTAAGGCCGCCGCCATCGATGTGCTGTTTGCGCCCTATGAGGTCGGCCCCTATGCGGAAGGCACCTATCAGATCCGCCTGCCCTATGCGATCATCCGTGATACGATCGCACCGGCCTATGCCGCACAGTTCGGCGGCAATCCGGCGCCTTTACCCGTCGAAAACCTGCCGCCGGAAGCCCTATCGCCTGATCAGGAATGATTGACCGTAAGGCGTTTATAACGGCTCACACAGTCGCGCGTCCCGTCCCCTCCGTACCGCAGATCAAGCTTTATCAAGCTGATGATGCGACCGCCCTGTGGCAGATGACCGAGGCCGATCTGGATCAGCACCAGTTACCGCCGCCGTTCTGGGCCTTTGCCTGGTCAGGCGGTCAGGCTTTGGCCAAATATGTGCTTGAAACCCCTGATATCGTCGCGGGTAAAACCGTGCTCGATCTGGCCTGCGGCTCAGGCATGGTCGGCATTGCCGCCGCTATAGCCGGCGCCGCGCAAGTGATTTGCAACGACATTGATCCCTATTGCGAAGCCGCCGTTAGCCTCAATGCGGGTCTCAACCAATGCCAGATTGCGTTCCTCGGCGGCAATCTGCTGACCGCAGGCCTGCCCGATGTCGAGGTCATTCTGGCCGGAGATATTGCCTATGAACGCCCGATGGCGGAGGCCATGCTGACAGTTTTGCGCGCTGAGGTCGCTAAAGGTAAGGCTGTCTATATCGGCGACCCGCACCGGACCTATTTTCCAAAATCGGGGCTTACCCGTTGTGCTGATTATGAGATTACGACCTCAGCCGACCTTGAGGACAAACCCGTCAAACCTGCGACCGTATGGAGACTTTAGCCATGATCAAAACCCACCACGCCATTGACTACATCGAATGGGCCGCCACTGATTTAGCACCCGTCAAAGCCTTTTACGCCAAGGCATTCGGTTGGTCGTTCATTGACTATGGCCCAACCTATGCCGCCCTCGACGGAGCCGGTCTTGATGGCGGCTTTCAGGCGGAAGCGCCTGCCGCACCGGCGAAACCTCTGGTCATTCTCTACAGCGAAAACCTTGAGCAAAGCCGCGAAGAGGTGCTGGCCGCAGGTGGCACCCTCACCCTCGATATTTTCGACTTCCCCGGCGGTCGCAGGTTTCAGTTCACTGACCCGTCCGGTAATGAGTTAGGGGTTTGGTCGGATAAATGATGGCCTGAACGGTTGCGGCGCATAGCCGAAATCGGTTGTGGCGGGTGCATGATCAAACACCAGATCGTCATTCATCCGAAGCGCCATATTGACGTTGGATTTGAGATTTTGGCCCGGGCGGATCATGCCAAGGACACCGAACCCCAACCGCCAGACCCAGGCCGGCAGGGATATAATACGCGGCGAACGGCCTTTGGCCTCGAAAATGCGAGCCACCATGTCGCGATAGCTCAGGGTCTCCCCGCCGCTTAAATCATAGGCTTTCTCGCGCGCGACGTCTGGCCTGACCGCCTGCATTGCTGCCATAGCCAAATCACGGGCATGAACCGGCTGGCGCAGCCCTTTTGCTTGACCGCAGACGATGAAAAACCCAAATTTATTAACAAATTTGGCGATCCGGCTAATATTCTGATCGCGGCCCTCATCATAGATCAAGGTGGGGCGCAGGATCGTCACCCCGATATTATGAACCGCGCCAAAGGCCGAAATACGCGCCTCTGATGCCGCCAGCAGATCGGCAATCCGGCGCTCCTCCGGCTCCGGTGAAAAGGTCTTGGAATACCGGCTGGTCGAGGAAAACACCACCAGCCGCGTCAACCCTTGCGCCCACAGCCGGGTCAACACGTCATCGTTCATCAACCAGATCGGTGTGGTCGCGATGACGTGGCTGAAACCCGCCCCCTCAAACGATTGCGGATCGGCCAGATCAAGACGTATTTCATCAGCCTGCTTTGGACGGCGCGTCGTGAATACCGGCGCATAGCCATGCGCATCGGCCCGCAAACTTTCAGCTAACCGCGCCCCGACCAACGACGTCACCCCGATAATCAGGCATTTTTCCGGCATCAAATTCATATACCCACTGGCCATAAATTACGATTGAGCCTATGTCATTGCCATTGAAAAATCCATACGAGTCAAACCTATGGCCGCCTATAAATCCCTGCGCGACTTTATTGCCAAGCTTGAAAAAGCTGGTGAACTGGTGCGGGTGACCACGCCGGTCTCGACCCATCTGGAGATGACCGAGATCCAGACCCGGCTTCTGGCACAAAAAGGGCCTGCGGTTCTGTTTGAAAACCCGATCATGGCTGATGGGACGCCGTCAGACATGCCGGTGCTGGTCAATCTGTTTGGCACGGTTAAGCGGGTGGCGATGGGTGTGACGTTAGAAGGTAAAGAACGCACGACAGCGCAGGAACTGCGCGAAGTAGGCGAGCTTTTGGCCTTTTTGCGCCAGCCCGAACCCCCGCGAGGTCTGAAAGATGCGTTTGAGCTTATGCCTCTGGCCCGGACCGTCATGGGGATGCGCCCCAAGACCGTCAAAAAAGCACCGGTGCAGGAAGTCGTGCTTAAGGGCGCTGATATCGACCTGACCAAGTTGCCGATTCAGGGCTGCTGGCCCGGTGAGCCCGCCCCGCTGATCACCTGGGGGCTTGTGGTCACCAAGGGGCCGTCCGAATCGCGCGAAGATGATTTCAACCTCGGTATCTACCGGATGCAGGTATTGGGCAAAGACCGCGCCATCATGCGCTGGCTGGCCCACCGCGGCGGCGCGCAGCACCATGCCCGCTGGAAAAAAGCCAAAAAGACTGAGCCCCTACCCGCCTGTGTGGTGCTGGGGGCCGATCCGGGACTAATCCTAGCCGCCGTCACACCCGTGCCGGATACCCTGTCGGAATACCAATTCGCAGGTCTTCTGCGCGGTCAGGCGGCGGAGCTTGTGGCCGCCAAAACCGTGCCGCTGATGGTGCCGGCAGAGGCCGAAATCGTGCTGGAAGGCCATGTCCTGATGGACGAATATGCCGATGAAGGCCCCTACGGCGATCATACCGGCTACTATAATTCGGTCGAAAAATTCCCGGTCTTTAAGATCAGCGCCATCACCATGCGCAAAAAGCCGATCTATCTTTCGACCTTCACGGGACGCCCGCCCGATGAGCCTTCGGTCTTAGGTGAAGCCTTAAATGAAGTGTTTATCCCGCTGATCCAGCAGCAATTTCCGGAAATTATTGATTTCTGGCTGCCACCGGAAGGGTGTTCGTACCGCATCGCCGTCATCTCGATGAAAAAGGCCTATCCCGGCCACGCCAAGCGGGTGATGATGGGCGCGTGGTCGTACCTGCGTCAGTTCATGTATACCAAATGGCTTATCGTGGTCGATGACGATATCAACTGCCGCGACTGGAAGGACGTCATGTGGGCGGTCTCGACCCGCATGGACCCGGCGCGCGATATCACCGTCATTGAAAACACGCCAATCGATTATCTCGATTTCGCCTCACCCGAAAGCGGTCTGGGCTCCAAGATCGGGTTAGATGCTACCAATAAGTGGGCACCGGAAACCCACCGCGAATGGGGCGAAGAGCTTTATATGGATCAGGACGTGATCGATAAGGTGTCTGAAAAATGGGCCGAAATGGGCTTACCGGCCGCTATGAAGCCACCGATCTGGTCATAAGCGGGTCGGTCGCCTCCGTCGCGTGACTGTAGCGCGTGCCCGTCTCACGTTCCAGATATTCATCAACCCCATCCGCCGTCAGGGGCTTAGAGAACAGGAACCCCTGAATATAACGGGCGCCGACCTGCTTTAGCTTGGCCAGTTCGGTTTCGGTCTCCACCCCTTCGATCACGCAATCCAGATGAAGATTTTTGCATAAATCTATGATTGTCTTAATAATTTTTTGTGCGGTCGGATGTTTGACAAGTTGCACCACAAAACTGCGATCAATCTTGATTTTATTGACCGGCAGCCGGTGGATATAGCTGAACGAAGAATAGCCCGACCCGAAATCATCTAAAGCAATCCGGCAGCCCATCGACTTCAGCCGATTAAGCGCCTCACAGGCCTGATCGAAGTCACTGAGCATGGCAGTTTCGGTAATCTCAAACTCGATACGACGCGGGTCGAGCCCTGATTCGCGCACGATCTCACAGATATCGGCGATGGCCGTGCTTGAGCGCAGATCGCGGGTCGACAGGTTAAAAGATATCCGGATGTTTTCGGGCCAGTCCTGAACCACCGCCAAGGCTTTTCTAAGCAAAATCAGGGTAATCTGGCTAATCAGGCCTGAGCGTTCCGCCGCTTTGATAAAGGCGTCCGGCCGCACCAGCCCCAGTTTTGGGCTGTTCCAGCGGGCCAGGGCTTCAAAGCTGATGGTGCGGTTTTCCACAATATCATATTGCGGCTGGAACAGTATGAACAACTCTTGCTCAAGATCAGACGACCGCAAGGTCTGATCAATCAGGCCGAAATCACGCAGCTCGGTTTCGTGTTTTTGCGAGAAGACTACCGGAGCGCCGCGCAGGTTCTGCTTGGCGTAATAGAGCGCATAGTCAGCCCGTTCAAGGTATTGCGATATGGTGAAACCCGAACCCTGACGGCTGCGCACAAACCCGACCGAGGCTGAGATATTAGCGGCTACACCCGACAGCATATAGGGCTCACGCAACACATCGCACAGACGGTCGCCAAAGGCTTTTAATTCGTCTTCGTCGGCCATTGCGGTCAAAATGATGGCAAATTCATCGCCGCCCAGACGCGCCGGAAACCCCAGACCCGCGCATAGGTTTCGTAAGCGCCCCGCCACCGCCACCAGCAACGCATCGCCAACACTATGGCCATAGACATCATTGACCGGCTTGAAACCGTCCAGATCAATAAGGGCCAGGTCAAACCGTTTACCGTCCTGGCGTTTGCGGGTCACGGCCTGCTCCATGGCCTCAAAAAAGCTGCGCCGGTTCGGCAATCCCGTCAGGGCGTCGCAATTGGCCAGCGCCTGAGCTTCATCGCGTAAGGCATCGGCCTGAACGCGGGCATGAACGGCGCGCAGAATCGCCTGCCGCATCAGCACGCTCATGCCCATGGCGGTGGCAATGCCGGCCAGACCGATCCAGATATATTGTGATAAAATCCCGTATTTATAGGCCAGCCCATACATGGTCACCATGCACACCAACGCGCAGGGGATGATCACACGTGGGGTAATTCCGGCGGTCGCAAAGACAAGCACCAATAAGACAAAATAGACCAGCTTGGCCGGTTCAACATGAAATATCTGATACGCCACCACATTGAGATACATAAGGCTGAACAGAACCAGACAGGCATATTCCAGCCGATCAATACGCTGCGTGTTACGCGTCACATGGAAAAAGAAAAAACTGGCCGCCATGGTCGTGGCCGCCAGCCCATCCAGCACCCACAGGGCGGCGCCCTCTTCGTAGAACAAATGAGCAAAGGTAATCAGGATGTAATAGACGCCGACGCCCAGCGCAAACCCCCGCACTACCGGACGCAACGCGATCACTTCCTCGCGACGCATAGCCTCGGTTTTGGCCGGTGCGGCTTTACCTTTGAAGAAGGTTTTCAGACCACCCTGAAACAGTCCTGCTGGCACTAATGCCCCCTGCCCGTTACTCACCACCAACATCGCTAATCGCGACAAACCGCAAGCTATTGATACGCATAACTTATCCGCGATACGGCCAAAAATTACCTTAGAGTCTTAAAGAAAATCCTAACCCCGCCACGGTTAAATCCATTCAATATCATTGTTATCAGCCAGTTGCGGATCATATACACAGCCCGGTTATTCTGTGGCTATCACCAGATTAGGGGTGGTTTTATTGTCATGAGTGCGGTCTATTCATCCATAGACTCAGACCACACACCGATATCGTCACATTTGAGACTTGATTAGCCTCTGAACGCAGCCTAGATAAAGATCATGTTGCAAACGCGAAACATAACGTCCGGCAATAACGCCCACCACGATCCGGTGGTTACCGATCGGCTGGAGCAGGTGCTGAGCGCGGCCCGTGCCGCCGGTGCCGATGCGGCCGAAGTGGCCTTCGCCCAAAGCCGGTCTTTGAGCATTGGCGTGCGCAACGGTGAGGTCGAAACGGTTGAGCGCGACGAAACGGCTGATCTGGGCCTTCGCGTCTTTGTCGGCCAGAAACAGGCCGTGGTCTCGGTTTCCGAGTTTTCGCCGCAAACCCTGCAACGGACTGTGGAGCGCGCGCTGATCATGGCGCGGATTTCGCCGGACGATGCCTTTACCGGCCTGGCCGACCCGGCCTTATTGTATGCGCCGGATGACAATGCGATTGACCTGCAATTGTTTGATCCGGCCGAGATACCGGCCGAAGTTCTCAGGGACCGGGCACTGACCTGCGAAGCGGCAGGGCTTGGGCTTGGCGCATCCATCACGACCGATAGCGCCAGCGCCGGCTACAGCCACAACCACTGGCAGTTTCTGACCTCGGACGGTTTTAGTGGCCAGCAGTCCTCAAGCCTGTTTTTTCAGTCGGCGCGCATGATCGCCACCGATGCCGCAGGGCAAATGGAACGCGACGGCGAAGGCCGCTCAAAACGATTCTATACCGACTTGCCGGAACCTGTTGATACCGGAGCACTGGCGGCCGAACGCGCCTTAAGCGCTCTGGGCGCGCGCCGCATCGACAGTGGCAAATATCCGGTTATTTTCGACCCGCGCGTGTCTAAATCGATCGTTAGTCTGTTTTTAGGGGCTATCTCAGGCCCCGCGATTGCCCGCGGCTCCAGCTACCTTAAGGACCGCCTGCACACCCAGCTATTTGCACCCGGCATTCATGTTGTCGATGATCCGTTCCGGGTGCGCGGTCTGGCTTCAAGCCTTTTCGACGACGAAGGCGTGCGCGTGCATAAACGCCACTTGATCGATAATGGCGTGCTGACGACCTGGCTGCTGAATACGGCCTCCGCCCGGCAACTGGGCCTGACCTCGACCGGCCATGCCTCACGCGGTCTGGTAGGCCCCGCAGGCGCGTCGGCTCACAATATCACCCTGATGCCCGGATCTTCGTCGCAATCCGACCTGATGCGCGATGCCGGACAAGGTGTCCTGATCACCTCGATGTTCGGCCCGAACGTCAATCCTGATACTGGTGACTGGTCGGTCGGGGCTTCGGGCTTCTGGTTCGATCAGGGGGATATAAAATACCCGGTCAATGAACTGACGGTCGCAGGCAATCTGATCGACATCTTCGCCCGCCTGATCCCCGGCAGTGATCTGGAGATCAAGGGCGCGAACGATGCCCCCTCCCTTCTGATAGACGGCCTGTCTGTGGGGGGCAAATGAACAAGGCCGCCGCCGTGACTGCCGATGCGCGCCGGGAGCTGGAGGAAGACCTCGCACTCCTGATCGACAAGGTTCGTCGCGTCGGCGCTCTGGCGCAGCACGTCAAGGCGCAGGGGCTGATCATCGATTACAAATCCGATGGCTCGGTCGTCACCAATGCCGATCTTGAAGTCAATCTGTGGCTCAAAGAAGCCCTAATGCAGGTGCGGCCTCATTACGGCTGGCAAAGCGAAGAGTCCCCCGATACCGACGCTCGGCTTAGTAAAACTAAGATTTTCGTGCTCGACCCCATCGACGGCACCATGGGCTTTACCAAGGGCAGCCCCTATTGGACCATAGCACTGGCCATTGTTGAAAACGGGCAGCCGGTCGCCGGCGTCGTCTACGCCCCTGACGCACAGGAGCTTTATGCCGCGGGTCTTGGGCTTGGGGCGACGCTCAATGGCGCACCGATCCACGCCACCACAACCGCGGCTCTGGACGGCGCCCACGTCATCGGCGATGCCCGTGTGTTCGGTAAGGCGATCTGGCGCGGCGACTGGCCAAGGCTTTTGGTGACGTCACGCCCGTCGGTGGCCTACCGCATGGTGTGTGTGGCCGCCGGGCGCGCCGATTTCACCTTGGCCCTGACCCCAAAGCGCGACTGGGATGTCGCCGCCTCTACGCTTATCGCCCGTGAAGCCGGCGCGAAAACGTCCGATCATTTAGGTAATCCTTATCATTTCAATGGTAAGTCCAGTCTTAAACCCTCGCTCGTCTGCGCCTGTGAGCCGCTTTATGCGGAAATCATCCGGCGCTGCGGGCATTTAGCGACCCTTGACCATATCTGAGGTTATTTTGTTATGAGTGAACAACTTTTGCACATCGTTATCGGCGGCGAACTGTCCGATCTGACCAAGACCCAATTCAAAGACCTTAAGGCTGTTGAATTTGTCGGGGCTTATGGCTCCTACGAAGAAGCGGTCAAGGCGTGGCGCGCCAAGGCGCAGTCAACGGTTGATAATGCCCTGATGCGCTATTTCGTTATCCATGCCCATAAGATGCTGAACCCGGATGCCTAGAGCGCATTCCAAAAAGTGTGAAGCGGTTTTTGGATTCAAATGCGCGTAAAATAATTTAAACAGCTTGGGCGGATGGTCTGAATATCTTCCAGCCGCCCTGCCACAGCAGCCAGCCGATAGCGGCCGACAGAACCAGACTGGTGATCACACTGCCTTCCGGCCCTACGGCGCCGCCCGTCAGCCACCACGGCTGACCGGGGGCCGCCTTAAGGTCGACCAGCAAGGGCTCGACCCCGAAGTTACGCCCGGCGATGTCAAAGCCAAACCCGACCCCCAGCAGCCAGTTCCACGCGGTATGCCAGCCGCAAATGCCCCAGATCGAATGTTCGCGAATGGCATAAAGGCTGATAAACAAAGCCAGAAGCAATATATTGAACACCATGATAATCAGCTCAAAGGTCAGGCTGAACTTACTGCTGTGCAGCAGGGTGTAAAAGGCGCTGTTGAGCGTTACCGCCAGCATAAGCCCATGTCGTGACGCCAGCACCGACATCAGATAGCCGCGCATCAGGATTTCTTCGGTCGAGCCCTGCACCACAAATCCGAACAACAAGACGATGAACGGGATCAGCCCCAGCCAGCTTGGTTCGGCGCGAAAGCCGGAATGTTCGACCTCGTAAATGCCACTGATCATGGCGATGGCCACAATAAATAGCGCAAAACCGACACCGATCAGCCATCCGCGTCCGAACCGCGTCAGTCCCTTTTGATTAAGGCCATTGGCCGCGAACCCGCGCCGCTCATAAAACCAGGCCCAGATCAGGATCAGCACGGCCGACATGCCAAAGCCGGTGACCAGTTGCACCGATAAGGCCGGCCAGATGTGGGCCTCGCCATGCTCCCAGTCGAACAGATAAATCAGCCGGATGCCGACCAGCGCGCACATGGCGATCGCGATGAAGGTGACGGCAAAGGCAAACGGCGTCCACGTCAGCCTCTGCCCCGGCTGCTTTGGCGCGTAGAGGTCTATGCCCTGCATGATTAGCCCCCTCAAAACCTGAATTTCAGATTACAGGGTTTTGCGAAACTGTCTATGCTTGGCGTTTTTTGGGCTTGCCGTTTAGGCGCGTTAACTATTCCCGCCGGAAGATTTTCTCGGTCAGCAGTGTGCCCCACCACGATGCCTTGAAATCGGACTTAATCCGCACCGGATCGTAATCCTCGCTCTGGGTCCATTCGACAAAGCTCAAGCCCTGCGGCTTACCGACCGTAAGGTAGCGCTCAAAGATGTAGTCGAGCACGCCGGTTTTACCCGCCTTCATGTGCAGGGTGCGCAGGCCCAGTTCGCTCATCGCGTCTTCGATCGGATGGCCCAGATGCAAATGGCGGTACAGGACGCTCATGATCCCTGCCCGATCCGCGCCCGATTTACAGTGCAGCAGGGCCGGATATTCGATCCGCTCAAACATATCCTTTGCTGCCAGAATCGCCTCTTTGGTGGGCACATCGCGCGAGGTCACCTTAAAATCGACCAGCTTCAGCCCCAGCCGTGCACAGGCATGTTTTTCAAGCGCATAGAACGACCCACGCTGCCCGCGCAGATTGATAACGGTCTTTATGCCGTCATGTTTCTGAAACCACTTAAGTTGAAACGGCCACGGCTGATTGGCGCGCAGCATCTTGTCATCAATCCAGTGCGCATTGGTAAAACCGAGCCGCAGATAAGCATGATCGCCCCACAGAAAGGCCATGTAGGTTTTGAACAGCCCCCATTTTGAGGACGTGTCATATACCTTATGGATCTTTGGGGTTTTGAATAGTTTGACCATGAACTCGAAATGTTTTTTAAGGATAGCGGTGATCCGCCCGGCCCCTCATATAGACATTTTTGACGCAGTGATAAGGTCTTTTGTGCGCGGGTGCGACCAAAACCCTATTGGTTTTGAGAAAAATCACCTTAAAGGCTATAGGCTATTGGTCCAACAACCCTATCTGTTCTGAATGCCTGAGCCTTCACCTCTCACCACGACATCTGACATCAGCCCCAAGGCTGTCATGGCCCGCGTGTGGCGTGAGTATTTAAGTCCGCAAAAGGGGGCGTTGTTCACCTCCATGCTGTGCGCGGCTCTGGTGGGGCTGGCGACCGCAGGCGTGCTGTTGATGCTCAAGCCCGGCGTGGAGCTCCTGTTCGGTGAAACCGGCCCCGCCACCACAAACGTGCCAGCAATCATCGCCGAAAATCCACTGTTGATGGTGCCTTTGATCATCGTCATCATGGGCTTTATCCGGCTGGGGGCGCAACTGGGGCAGGTCACCCTCGTCAACCGCATAGGTCACCAGCTTGTCGGCCATATTCAATCGCAGTTATTTGCCAACCTGATCCGCGCCGATCTGGCCCGCCTGCAAAAAGCACATTCCGGACAGTACCTTAGCTCGGTTCTTTTCGATGCCGGTTTAATGCGCGAGGCCACCACTAATGGCGTCGTCAACTACACCCAGCATGGTCTGACGGTTATCTACACCCTGATTGCCATGGCCTTTATCGACTGGAAAATGACGCTCGGCGTACTGATCATCGGCCCGATCATCGGTCAGGTCTTATCCGGCTATATGAAGCGCACCAAAAAGGCCGCCAAAGGAGCGATGGAAGAAACCTCCAGCCTGTCGTCGGCCATTATGGAAAGCCTTGATGGCGTCAAAATCGTCAAAATCGCCCATCAGGAAAACTTTGAAGAGGGCCGCGTCAATGACGTGATCGCCCGCCGCCAGAAACACATCATCAAGGGCGCCAATGCCCGCGCCTCGGCCGCCCCCGTCACCGAAGCCCTGACGACGGTTCTGATCGCGCTGGTCATCGCCTATGCCGGTTGGCGCTCTGGTCTTGGCGAAATGACCGTCGGTGGCTTTACTGCGTTTCTGGCCCTTTTGGGCTCCGCCGCACAATCCCTGCGTCAACTCGCCAGCCTGCAAACCATTATGTCCGAAGGCATGACGGCGGCCCAAAGATTGTTTGCGGTTTTAGATATTAAACCCGACATCACGGACGCGCCCGGTGCCGTGGCCTTACCCCGCGATTTTAAGACGATCCGCTTTGATGATGTTGGCTTTGAATATGCGCCGGATATGCCGACCCTTACCGGCATAAATTTCACCGCTCAGGCTGGACGTTCGATCGCTCTGGTCGGCCCGTCAGGGTCAGGCAAATCAACGCTGCTTAATCTGCTGCCGCGCTTTTTCGATGCCACCCGCGGCCATATCCGCTTCGACGGTTCCGACCAAAAGTCATTCACGCTCAAATCTTTGCGCGAAAATATTGCGCTGGTGACCCAAGATCCGTTCCTGTTCGATGACACCATCGCCGTCAATATCGCCTATGGCAATGCTCATGCCGATCAGGCTGCCGTCGAAAAAGCCGCCCGTGACGCCGCTGCCCATGAGTTCATCATGGAACTGCCCGACGGTTATCAGACCCGCGTCGGCGAAGCCGGTTCGCGTCTGTCGGGCGGGCAGAAACAACGCATCGCCATTGCCCGCGCCTTCCTGAAAGACGCGCCGCTGCTGCTGCTCGATGAAGCGACCTCGGCGCTTGATACCCAATCTGAAGCCCGTGTGCAGGAGGCTCTGGAACGCCTGATGGCCGGGCGCACCACCTTCATGATCGCCCACCGCCTGTCGACCATCCGCCATGCCGATGAGATTCTGGTGCTCGACAAAGGCCGGATCGTGGAGCGCGGCACCCATGACGGCCTGATTACCTCCGGCGGCCTCTATGCCGATCTGGCGCGGCAACAGTTTGATATGCCACACAATAGCCCGCAAATGGCATCAGGTGTGGCGTCATGAAGTCCCTTTTAAATTCAAAACCGGTTCAGAAACTGATCGCCATCCTCGTCGTCGGTTATCTGAAATTCTGCTACCGCACCTCGCGCTGGACGCGGGTCAATCAGGCTCCCGTCGAAGCGATCTGGGCCGCCAAAGGCCCCGTTGTGCTGATGTTCTGGCATGGCCGCCTGCATCTGACCCATGCCTGCTGGCCGCTGGACCGCGCGCAAGCGGTCTGCGTGCTGGCCTCCCTGTCAAAAAGCGGTGACCAGAGCGCCCTGATCAATCAGCGCTTTGGCTATCATGCCATCCGCGGGTCTTCGGCCAAAAAATCCGATCCGACCAAGCAAAAAGGCGGTGCACAGGCGTTCCGTGAGATGCTGCGCTGGATGCGTGCCGCCCCGGCTGGTGAGGGTCGCTGCGTGGCCATGACCCCTGACGGGCCGCGTGGGCCGCACCGCGAAATGACCGAAGGCACATTGAAACTGTCGCAAATGACTGGTGCCCCGATGATCACGGTAGGTTTATCGACCTCCCGCTTTATCGAATTTAAGACCTGGGATAGGATGCGCGTACCGTTGCCGTTCGGACATGCGGCGATTGTGTGGGAGGTTCATGACCCCGTGCCGGCCGATATCGACGCCGACCGCTTGCAAGACCTGATGGCCCACATGGGTGATGTTTTGACGCGCGTCAATGATGAAGCCGACCGCGTGGTGGGGGCGCCGCTTTAGATGCGCAGCCCCAAACCGTTTTCCCTGACCGCTTATCAATGGTTGATGAGCCTGTTCCACACGCAGGCACCTTTTGTCCTGCGCAGACGGCTTGAGCGCGGCAAGGAAGACCCGATCCGGTTCCGGGAGCGTCTGGGCCGCACGGACACCCCGCGCCCATCCGGCACGCTGATCTGGCTGCACGGCGTCAGCGTCGGGGAAAGCCTGTCGGTCCTGCCGGTGATTGAGCGCCTAAAAATGGAGCGGCCCGATGTGCGGTTTCTGCTGACGACCTCGACCACGACCTCGGCTGAGATTTTGGCCAAACGACTGGCGGCTGTGGGCGACATCACGCACCAATATGCGCCTATCGATACCCCGCAGGCGGTGGCCGCGTTTCTGGATCACTGGCAGCCGGATCTTGCCATCTTTATCGAAAGCGACCTGTGGCCCAACCTGATCGGGGCCTTGCAAAAACGCGGTATCAAACACGCCTTGCTCAGTGCGCGTATTACCGAAAAAACCTATAAGGGTTGGATGCGCCTGAAAGAGGCCATCACCTATACCCTAAGCGGTTTCGACCTGATCATGGCGCAGGATAAAGACTCTGAGGCCCGCCTAAAAAGTCTGGGCGATCCGGTTGCCCGTCACGTCGCCCCGCAGGCTAATCTCAAGACCCTGGGCGCGCCGTTGGAGGATGATGCCACCACGCGTGAGGCTTTGAGCGCACAGATCGGTGCGCGCCAGGTTATCGTCGCCGCCAGCACCCACCCGACCGAGGATGCCTATATTTCCAGCGCCTTAGAGGCAATGGTTAAGTCTGCGGATAAGCCGCTGCTGATTATCGTGCCGCGCCACCCGATCCGCGCCGAAGACATCCGGCTTGATCTGGAAGCGCTGGGGTTTACGGTCGGCCAGCGCTCAAAGGCTGAAGGTATCACACCGGACACCCAGATTTATCTGGCCGATACTCTGGGCGAGCTTGGGGTGTTTTTCCGGCTGGCCGATGTGGTCATTATGGCCGGCAGTTTCTCAACCGGCATCGGTGGCCATAACCCACTGGAGGCCATGCGGCTCTCCAAAGCAGTTGTCTTTGGCCCTGAACTTTATAACTGGCAGGCGGTCTATGACGACGTGCTGGAGTTGGGCGCAGGCTGGAAGACCGGCAGTCGCGATGAACTGAGCCTGATCGTCGAGCAATTGCTGGCCAATCCGCAGGCGCGTGAGGCGGCCAACACGCTGGCGCGGCGACTGGCGCGCAAAGACGGCGATACCCTGCCGATGGTCTGGCGCTGCCTTGAACCGCTGCTGCCGCCCGCCCCGCCACAGGATGAGGCGGCCTAAGCCATTATGTATTACCTCAAACCTGAAAGTTAGAAATGTATATCTCTGACACAACGCTAATGGGCGCTTTACTCGGCCTTGGGTTTACCTCAACTTGGGGCGCTTATATGTATTACAAACACGCTTACTTGACTGCTGATAAAAGAGGTAAGTCCACATTACATAAAATAAAAATTATAATATTATGCATTGCTCATCTTGCCTTTGGGGCGTGGACCTCCATTTCAGGCATTATGCTAATTCCGAAAGTTTTCACTGTTAGCAACCGCTAGCATTATCACGTTACAATTAGAATTCTTTAACCTTGATCCTGACTTTCAAAACCCCGAAGTGGTGGTACACAAAAAACGCTGACGGTGCGCCGTGGTGGCGACCGGTGTTGTGGCCGCTGTCGCAACTGTGGATCGCCGCCGGTCGCGCCAAGGCCAAAAATGCCACGCCCTATCGGTCATCGCTCAAAGTTATTTCGGTCGGCAATCTGACGGTCGGCGGGTCAGGCAAGACGCCAATGACGCGGGAAATCTTACGATTATTGCCAGACTCTGCGGGCCTGTCCAAAGGCTATGGCGGCACGCTTGACGGCCCAATCAATATTGATCCTGTTGCTCAAACGGCGGCTGAAGTGGGTGACGAAGCGTGGATGCTGGCGCGTGAGTTTCCGTTTGTAATCGCTAAGGATCGCGCCGCCGGACTGCGGGCGATAGAGTCCACGGACGCCCAAATCTGCGTCGTTGACGATGCCCACCAGAACCTGACCATAGCCAAGGATATCAATATCGTCGTGATTGACGGCGACACCTCTAATGGCGCTTGGCCGTTCGGGGATGGCGGCGTGGTGCCCTATGGGCCGATGCGCGAACCACTGAATGAGGGGCTGGCGCGGGCAGATATTGTCGTGCTGTGGCTGCCGTCAGAGGATGCGCCAGTTGATCCTGAATTACTCAGCCTATTCAAAGATAAACCGGTCTTTATCGCCCGCCTGACGGGGGTTATGAGGCCCGGCCGCGTGGTGGCCTTTGCCGCTATCGCGAAGCCGTGGAAGTTTCAGGCCACGCTGGAACGGTTAGGCTGCGACATAGTTGATTTCAAAACCTATCCCGATCATGCGCCCATATCTGAGGCCGATCTGACCGCTCTGAAAGCGATCGCCGACGCACAGACGGCGCGCCTGATCACCACCGAAAAAGATTGGGTTAAGCTGCCTGAACGATGGAAATCAACAATTGATTACCTGCCCATTCAGGCGCGCTTTGATGATGAAGCCGCCTTTAAAGCCGCGCTTCTAAGACAACGCGCGCCAGCCAATATCTGAGCGATAAAACCCGCCCGGCCATTGGATTTTCGAGACCGCATCATAGGCGGCATCACGCGCCTCTTTGATCGTCGCCCCACGCGCGCAGACATTAAGCACCCGCCCGCCCGCTGCCAGTAAAGAGCCATCCTCAGCGCGCGAAGTCCCGGCATGAAAGACACTGACGCCGTCGCCGAAATCCTGCTCAGCGCCTTTGATGACCGAACCGCCGATCGGGCTATCGGGATAGCCCTTGGCGGCATAGACGACGCATACCGCCGCTTCTTCATGCCATTCGGGGGCCGGTAAATCCTTTAGCCCGCCCTTGGCCGCCGCCAGCAGGTACGGCACGATATCGCTTTTGAGGCGCAGCATCAGCACCTGACATTCCGGGTCGCCAAAGCGGGCATTATATTCGACCAGACGCGGATTACCGGCCTCCACCATCAGACCCGCATAGAGCACACCCTTATACGGATTACCCTCAGACTTCATGCCCGCCATGGTCGGATTAAGGATATCGCGCTGGGTGATATCGAGCAAGGCAGACGTCACAATCGGCGCGGGGCTATAGGTGCCCATGCCGCCGGTATTAGGGCCAGTATCGCCATCATACGCGCGCTTATGATCCTGCGCCCAGCCGAACAACAGCGCGGTTTCACCGTCACAGAGCGCAAAGATCGACGCTTCTTCGCCGGTCATAAATTCTTCGATCACCACCCTCGCCCCCGACGCGCCAAACCGGCCCGACATCATGGCCTCAAGCTCGACATAGGCATCGGGCAGATCCGGGGAAATCGCAACGCCCTTACCCGCCGCCAGACCATCAGCCTTAATGATATAGGGCGCGGGCAAGGTTTTCAGATAGGCCTTGGCCGCATCCACGTCCTCAAAGGTTTCATAGGCGGCGGTAGGTATTTTGTGGCGCTTACAGAAATCCTTGGTGAAAGCCTTCGACGATTCCAATTGCGCCGCCACCTGCGTCGGCCCAAAACAAGGTGTGCCGACCTTCATCAGCGCATCGGCTATGCCTTCGGCCAGCGCGCTCTCAGGACCAACGACGACCAGATCCGCATTCATAGATTGCGCCAGTTGGGTGAGCTTATCGACCTCGGTGACCTTGATGGCCACGCATTCACCTAATGACGCCATACCCGGATTGCCGGGGGCGATCACCAGGCGCGTCAACAACGGGCTTTGGGCTATTTTCCATGCGAGGGCGTGTTCGCGGCCGCCCGAGCCGATCAGCAGAATATTCATGGCCCGTGACTTCCCTTACACTGCGGATTTGGTCAAGCAAAAATATAGCGATTTCCATTTCTAACGAGGCTGGATTAAACTTTGCCTAAAAGAGGAACCGTCATGACGAAACACCGCATCTACGCCATGAGCTTTTCCAGCGTATACCCCCTCTATGTGACCAAGGTCGAAAAGAAAGGCCGCACCGCGACTGAGGTCGATGAGTTGATCCTCTGGTTGACAGGCTATGATCAGGATCAACTGAAACATCATCTGGAGTGCGGAACCAATTTCGAGGATTTTTTCGCGCAGGCACCGCAACTCAATCCGGCGCGCAGCCTGATCACCGGGGTCATCTGCGGTGTGCGCATTGAAAACATCGAAGATCCGCTGATGCGCGAAATCCGTTATCTGGACAAAATCATTGATGAGCTGGCCAAGGGCAAGGCGATGGCCAAAATTATGCGCGGATAAGTCTGGCCATTTAAAATATACCCTGCAATAATCAGACAAATAAAAAAGGGAGATTTCCATGACTATAAATCGCCGCGCCCTGATCGGCAGCGCCTCTGCCGCCACAGTTGTCGCCACATCCGGTATCAGCTTTGCAGGCTCGGCCGTGCTGGCCCCGACCCCGCCGATGGGCTGGAATAGCTGGAACTCGTTCGCCACCACCATTACCGAAGCTCAGGCCGTGGAAAACGCCCACATCATGGCCGATAAGCTGCTGCCATCCGGTTACGATGTCTTTACCGTCGATATCCAGTGGTACGAACCCAATGCCGACGGTTATAATTACCGCAAAGACGCCCCCCTGACCATGGACGGAAATGGCCGCCTTCTGCCCGCTCCTAATCGTTTCCCGTCATCAGAAAATGGCAAGGGCTTCAAACCCTTGTCTGATCAGGTTCACAAAATGGGTCTGAAATTCGGCGTCCATATTATGCGTGGCATCCCCCGTCAGGCCGTGGCGCAGAACGTCCCCATTTTAGGCACCACAGTCCGTGCGCAGGACATCGCCAACACCAATTCCACCTGCACCTGGAACGGCGACATGTACGGCGTCGATATGACCAAGCCGGGGGCGCAAGCATACTATAACTCGGTCTTTAAGCTGTTTGCCGACTGGGGCGTCGATTTCGTCAAGATGGACGATATGTCCCGCCCTTATGGCGATAACTGGCGCGAGATCGAGGCCGCCCATAAGGCCATTGCCGCCTCTGGTCGCCCGATGATTTTGAGCCTGTCGCCCGGTGAGACCGATCTCAACTGGGCACACCATGTACCGAAATATGCTCAGATGTGGCGGATTTCCGATGACTTCTGGGACGATTGGAAACTGCTGCGCGATCAGTTCCAGCGGCTGGAAAACTGGAACCCGTACCGCACGCCCGGTGCCTGGCCAGATGCCGACATGCTACCGCTGGGGCTGCTGGCGATGGGGCAGCGCAAGACCAAGTTCACACCCGATGAGCAGCAAACCCTGATGACCCTGTGGTCGATTGCGCGCTCACCGTTGATTATGGGCGGTGATCTGCGCGCGATGGATCAGGCCACACTTGACCTTTTGACCAATCCGGAAGTCATCGCCGTCAATCAGAAAAGCTCAAACAACCGCGTACTTTTTAAACACGATGGCCAGATCGGCTGGACCGCTAAATCCGCGGGCGGGGGCACCTATCTGGCTATCTTCAACACGACCGAGGTTGAACAAAAACTCAGACTGGATGAGGCAACCGGACGCCTGAAGGTTCGTGATCTGTGGGCACGTAAGGACATAGACACACCTGACGCCCTCAAAAAGTTCATCCTTCGTCCACACGCATCCGTGCTTTACCGGCTGACGGCGGCCTGATAAGCCATCGCTTTTACGGCAAGGTGAGTGCAGTATGGGCTTGAGCCAGATCTATGACGGTGATGAGCCCGTGCGCGTCAACAAATGGCTGGCGCAATCGGGCGTGTGTTCGCGGCGTGAGGCCGATAGCCTGATCGAACGCGGTCAGATTCTGGTCGATGGTGTGCGTGTCACCGATGCGGGCCGTAAGATCGAAAAGGGTCAGACGGTCACTATCGATGATGAAGGTAAGGACGCCCTCGATACGCGCATGACGATCCTGTATCACAAACCCATCGGCATTGTGTCCGGCACACCTGAAGCCGGTGAAATACCGGCGGTGCGTATGATCCGCCGCGCCAATGTCTTTGGCCCGACAGAGGTTTTCCCAGACCAACATTCCAGGCTGGCCCCGGTCGGGCGACTAGATAAAGATTCGCGCGGACTTCTGATCATGTCCGAAGACGGGGTTTTGGCCAAAGCGATTATCGGCCCCGAAAGTGACCTTGAGAAAGAATACCATGTCCGGGTGCGCGGGTCGTTGTTTGAGGAAAAACTGCAATGGTTGCGTCACGGGCTGACCTTGGATGGCCGCAAACTTAAGCCCGCCATCGTCACCCAGACCGGCGAACAATCCTTAAGTTTTATCCTGAAAGAAGGCCGCAATCGCCAGATCCGGCGGATGTGCGACATGGTTGAACTGCGGGTTATTGATCTTTACCGCGACCGGATTGGGCCGCTGCATATGGGCGACCTGCCCGAAGGCCAGTGGCGGCATATGACGCCGGAGGAACGAGCCGCGCTGATCAGTCAGTCCTAACCGGATAAGCTTACCGCATTGAATATTTTCGATATCGGCGCATACTCTAACCCGGCTTAAGGGGGATCGTTTCACACCTTGAAAGGATCTGAATATGCCTGATTTTCAACCGGCGGCGCGTAAAGCCACCGTGTCATGGGTTCTGGCGGCCAGCGGAAAATCCGCCACCATCTATTGCCGCGAAAACGATGCTACCGAAGTACCCACCACCGCCCAGCCCAACCGTCCCGGCACGATTGAGCCGCGTCAGAGCCTGAAAGCCGTGGACGGCCTGTCCTGGCAGGCGCAGGACGCCGATAAGGTCTATGATGTCGATCCGGACAAGCTGGGGCGCGTATTCCAAAGCAATTCGTCACAACGCAGCATGTCGGAGCCGCACATCGATGCCCGTCAGGAGGTCAAGCTCGACCTGATGAAAACGGCGGCCGATGCCATCAACACCGCCTACCTTTCCGGCAGGTTCGAGCGCCTGACCGTCATCGCCCCCGCCAAGTTGCTGGGCGAACTGCGTAAGCTGTTCAGTAAGGGCGTGCAGTTGGCTATTGAGGCCGAAATCTCCAAGGATCTGACGGCAGAAAGCAAGCCGCAATTGGCAGCGCACCTTGAGACGCTGGTTTAAGTCTTATCCACAAGTCCCGATAAGACCTTGAGATAGTTCGAAAACGCCTTGCGACCCGCGGGCGTGATATGCGCGCGGGTCAGGGGCTTTCGGCCCTGAAAGCTTTTGACAATCTCAATATAGCCAGCGTCCTCAAGCTTACGCAGATGGATCGACAGATTGCCCTGAGTGGCCTCAAGCATGGCCTTAAGCTCCGTAAAATCCGCCGATTCGGCATCGGCCAGATAGGCCATGATCCCCAGACGTAAACGTCCGTGAATGGCGTCATCCAGCCGATTGACATCAAACCCGCTCACGCCTGTGCCTTTGCCAATCGCATGAACACATAGCCTGGCACGCCCATCAGCAGGAACAGCGCCGCCGACAGGATCAGCATATAATCCGGCGTCTCGATCCGCCACATCAGCGCGAACGCGGCTGCAAACCATCCGGCGGAGACGACACCCAGCCATAGTTTGCGCCGGATGATGACCGCCACATACCAGGCCGCGCCCATAAGCGAACACAAAACGATCGGGTAGAGCATCCAGATAAACCACAGTTTGTGCATCAGAGCGGTGTAGCCGAACACGAAATTCATAAACAGATTGGCCAGCCCTACCCCGCCAAAGGCAGAGTTAAGCGCGCGTGAAGCGACGCCTGTCTGGGTTTTATGACGGTCGCGCCACATGACGATCCCTACGGCGACCAGAAACAGCACTGACGGCAATATGCCATTTATCAGGTGCCCGACGGTGCCCAGCCGGATAAGCCCGGCCATATCGGCCCAGTGGCACAGGCACTGTATTCCGTAAAGGATACCACCCGCCAGCAGCAGCACCCCGCCGGAGACCTGAGCCCGTGCCCCCTCGCCCACTAAAGACGTGATAAAGGCCAAATCATCACGGGCCGATTGCGGATTTAGTTCACGCATCGCCCGGCTCCTTTGCGACCCGACGCATCAGCACATAGCCGGGGATCGCCATAAGCCCCCACAGGGCCAGACCCAGCACCAGCAAATAGCCCTGAATATTCGTCACCAACACCGTCAAAACCACCGTCACTGCAAACCATCCGGCGGAGACCACACCCAGCCAGAGTTTTCGCCGGATCGCGCAGGCGGCATACCAGGCTGCCCCCTGCATGGCGCAGATTACGATCGGGTACAACAGCCAGATGGTCATATTGCCTTTGCGCGCCGCCAGCACACCAAAGGCAATGGCGATCACCAGATTAACCAGCCCCGCCGAGGTGTAGCAGGCCGTAAGCGCCCGCGTTCCCACCCCTTTTTGAGACGTCCGGCCCTGCCAACTCACAAAGGCAATGACCGCCAGAAAGGGGATGGTCGGGGCTATGGTCAGAATGAGGTGGCCCGCACCGCTGAGGGTCAGCATCCCGGCTTCTATAGCGCCGTAGGCCAGGGTTTGGGCGCCGTACAGCAAGCCCGCCCACAAAAATACCAACCCAGTCGCCGCCTGAGCGCGCGGCCCCTCATCCGCAAAGCTCGTGGCAAAAGATCGCTCAGGGTTTGTCTTAGTTCGTGGCATGGGCAGCCGCCTGTTTCAGTTTGTGGGGCGCGCGTTTGCGGCCATTCAGTAGGGTTCCAATGATGCTGTACCTAACCGAAAGCCGATAGCTGACTAACCCGATCACCAGAGTTCCCGCCACGACTGCGGCGAACTTAGCCACCGCCGGCCAGTTCTGATCCATCAGCAGATACTGAAACCACAGCACCAGCGGCAGGTGGACGATATATACCCAATAGGACGAGTCTGATAAAAAGCGCCAGACCTGACTAGGCTTAGACATGGTTTTCATCGCCAGCCCGATCAGGCCAAAACTCCAGGTCCAGATCGCCAAGCCGTAGCTTGCGGCATACATCAGGTGATCACGCCCGGCGACCTTATCGAAGCTTGCGGTCGCGTCCATGTCCCACAGGCAATAGGTGGTGAAAATCACCGCCGCCAACAGGTTCGACATCCATTGCTGCGCCAGGGTCGCCAACAGGTCTGTCCGACGATGCAGGCCCCACCCAAAAACAAACGCCACCCCAAAGCCGGTCAGGGCCATAAGATTGGGCACAAAGCCGGTATCCGGCGTCGGGATGCCAATCCAGCGCATCCAGTCGGTCATCTGCGCCGTCACTAACACCAATGGCAAGGCCAGCACGGGGACGGCGACGCCGGTTTTCACGCCCCAACCCAGAACCCTGCCCAAGCCATCACGTAAAGCCCCACTACGGTCAATCAGCACCACAATCCCCCGCAAGGCCAGCATCCCGACGTAAAGCAATAGCAGCATATACAGGAACCACAGGTGGGTCAGCGGAAAGGTCGTCAAGGTCGGCGGTGGCGGCGCGGGTGGTGCCACACCTCCGGCCGCGGCGAACCTCATCGACGTCATAACGGCCAATGTGATGATCGCGGCAATCACCGGCAGCCAGAAGATGATCAGCGGCAAGGCAATGCGCTTGGCGCGGTTAGCCACAAAGCCTTTCACCCCATATTTATGAAACACCAGTCGCGCAAAAAACCCGGCCAGCATGAAAAACAGGCTCATGCGGAAAATATGGATCACAAAAAACCCGATCCAGAAACCGTTATCGCGCTGTGCATCCTGCACGATCCAGAACGGCGGGTCGGTGTAGGCCATGGTGGCGTGCAGGGCCACCCCCAGCATCAATGCCCCGGCCCTGACGGCATCAAGGGCGCCGTACCGCCCCGCCTCTGCCGTTTGCGATATATCTGTCATGTCCCGCCTCCTCTGCGTGTGCTCAACATAACGACGATATACACAAACTTGTTTATTTTACAAACTTGTTTTTCACCTCCATAAAAACGTGATGAGATTCGCGCGCGTCTTATGATTTGGAATGAGCGACCTACAGATTACTTACACCGCGCAGCGCACTATCCGGCCACGACACCTGAAAAAGGTAAGGAGATCGGATATGCATAACGACACTTCAGATGAAATGCCCGCCCCCACCCAGGCCGATATGCGCCGACTGAAATGGTTTGTGCTCGCTTGCGTCGTGTTAATCGTCGCGTGGCTATCGGTATCGACGGTCACCACCGCGGCACAGCCCGCACCACCCGCAGAAGCCAAGGCCACGCCTGATTCGCCAGGCCTGATTATCGAGATCGTCTGATGCCCTCTAAACCCCATTGAGATTTTATGGCCCGCAGCGACATCATCAGGCCGTAAATCACAACTCAAAAGGCGGTAGTCATGTCACATTCCAACGCGCTCATCGCAACCCGCAGCCGCCCTGCAGCCGCGCTTTCCGTCAACGATATCGAGCAGATCGCCCGTATCTGCGCCTTGGGCGTGGCGGGTGTCATGGGGCTTGGGCTGTTTATCCTTATGGCCTTATAGTCAGGCCATATTCTGGTGTCAGGGTCACCGAAGTGACCGTTGCCACCTGCCCGTCCGTAAATTGCGGGCGCGCGCTGGCATCAAGGTAAACCTTTGAATCCTCACGCATCGGCATGACGGTCAGGATCAGAGGCTTATCGATAATCCCCGCATAGCGTTTCAGGCCGATCCGCCAGGTCAGGCCGTTATAGAACTCATCGTCAATCAGACGCGCCCCTGAAAACAGACGGGCCACATCGCCCTGATAGGCAATACCCAGCCAGGCATCGGCCACGCCGTTTAGCGCATCAGATGGCACTTTGATCGTCCAGCCTGCCGACGCGGCAAAGCTTTCCGGCTCAGGCACCACGGGCGTGTTGCGCGGCCCGTAGGTTTTAAGCGGCGGCGCTTTCTGGGCGGGCCTGAGCGGCATCAGTTCGGCCGTCAGGGCTTTCGCGGGCAGCTTGGCCTGATAGACGGTGAAAATGCCGTCCTTTTTGCCGGATTTCAGCGCCACATTGCCGGTGGGGGTCTTATCCGGCGTTGGATGAATGCTGAAATTAAAATCCGCCTTACCCGTCTGGCGCAGTTCAAACCCGCCGCTATCATTACCAAACACATGGGCGTCACTTAACACCACATGAGCCTTGCCACCCAGATCAACCCTGGTCAGGTGTTTCGCCTGCTCAGGCGTCAGAAGCAGGATGCGCGCGACCTTACCGTTGGCGGCGGCCTTGATCACAGACCCCGTACCGGCTTTGGCCGTGACAATGCGCAGACCATCTTTCAGCTTACCGCCCTTGACCGTCACCTCAGACCCAAAGGCAAATTCCGGCGTGATATCGGCGCTCTGTGCAAAGATATAGAGATCGCCCTCACCGTCCGTGATTTTGGTGACCGGCTGAGCCGACGCCCACACCAGATTAATCCCTGACAGGTCAAGATTGACCGGCCACATAAAGTTGTCGCCATTTTTAACATCCACGCCCGCTGACGGCAGGGTCACCACTTTACCGGCCAGTTTGACCTCAAAACGCACGTCCTCATGCGCGACCATATCGTACTGACGGACATAGTTGTTGACGAACACAAAGCCCGACTGCCCATTACCGCGGAACGACCAGCGCAAGGTGTTCAGATCGGCAGAACCCGTCGGCTGCAAGGCTGGCGCATAGGTATGGGTCGGGGCCACCCGATCACCAAATGCCTCAAGGAAATAGTGGATCGGCTTTAACTGGTTCAGCACCGGATGAGCCTGACCATACTGGCCCAGTGGTGCTTGGAAATCGTAGCCGAGCTTGGCCATATCGTTAAAGCCGCCGGTGGCCACGGTTTCTTCGCGGGTCGGCGATCCGGGCGGGTTCTGACCGCCCTGGAACATATAATAGCCCATCAGATTCACACCTGAGCCGATCTTGGTCAGGGTCATTTTGGAGATATCATCAGGCTTAATAATCGGCCGACGCCGGTACATGGTCGGTACCCCACCGCCATATTCCGCCCCGAAAAATGGCGTGATGTCGGTGTCGCGTGAGCCGTCATCCTGAGTCGAGGTCGAGCCCTGCGCCCCCAGTCCCTTTTCGTTGCGCACGCCGAACTGGAACATGTAGCTCGATTTCGGCGGCAGAATGGTAGCCGACGCCGACCACGGTTCATCGACATAGGAGCCGAACACCGGAATGACCTCACCGCGCGGGAAGACCGCATTGTCCCAACCCGTCACCGAATAGAGCGGCACATCCAGCCCAACCTTCAACGCAATCTCTTTCAGCTTTGAGATATGGTCGCGCCCTTGAAGATAACCATTGCGGTTATATTCGTTCTCTAGTTGCACGCCGATGACCGGCCCGCCATCCTTCCACAGCAGGCCCTTGGACTGTTCCGCCACCTTGCCGTAAAACGCTTCGACATAGGACAAGTAGGTCGGATCGTTAGACCGCGTTGGCACGGAATCAACCACCCAGTCGGGGATGCCGCCAAAGCGCACCTCGGCATGGACCCACGGGCCGGGGCGTAGGTACGCATATAGTCCATGCTTGTGGCACAGTTCAATAAAGGCGCGCAGATCGAGATCGCCCTGCCAATCGGACTGACCGGCCTGTTCCTCATGGTGCTGCCAGATGACGTAGGTGGCGATGACATTGACGCCCGCCACCTTCATTTTCAGGAGTTGCTCCTCCCAATAGGCGCGCGGAAAACGGCTGTAGTGGAACTCACCCATCACCGGCACGACCGGCTTACCGCCGATCATCAGGTAGTGGTTATTGACGGAAATGACGGTGCCATCCGGCGCGCGACCGGCGCCCATCTTCAACGTGCCTTCAACCGGTGTCGGGGGTGGTGCGCTGGCATCCAGTGTCAGGGTTTCGGCGCTTGCGCCCCCCGCCAAAGCCCAAACCACTGCACTGATCGCTACGGATGCCTTCATGTCCCTGCTCCTGTTTTGTTTTCACCTTTATGGGCCGGATCAGAGAGCAGATGCAATCATTTATAGTCACAACCGGACACAAAAAAGCGCGGACCTTTCAGCCCGCGCTTTTCGACGTCTTGCCGTTTAAGGCGTTTTAAAACTTGGCTTTCAGACCGACATAGTACTGACGGCCCAGAATATCGCCGTAGTTCAGGGTCGGATAGGAAGGCTCTTCGTCGGTCAGGTTGGTTACACCGCCGCGTACGGTCAGTTTTTCATTGACATCATACTGAGCCGAGATGCTGTGGCGCAGGTTGGCGTCGATGTTCGGCGTCGGTGTATTTTCGATGGTGTCGGTGCGGTTGACCTTGCCTTCGGAAAGATAGAAGGCCGAATAGGACGCGCGGTACGGGCCCTTGGACCAGTTAACGTCAACGCGTGTCGTCCATTCCGGTTGAAGGGTCGTGCCATCGGTGCGGGTCAGATCAAAGCCAGTAACGGAGGTTTCATAGAGCGCCAGATGGGTGGCTTCCATACCCAGTTCCAGACGGCCCAGATCACGGTCACCGAAGTATTTACCCAGCGGGAAGGTGTAATTGACGTTATAGATCTCACCTTCCATGTTGACCTGACCGGCATTGTAGGTGGTGGTCACGGCGGTGACGACATTGCCGGTGGTCGCATCACGGGTAAAGGTTGAGCAGACATCCACCGGACGCACGCTTGAGTCATAGCAGGTCGACATGAAGTTGACCGGCGCAAAGGCCGACAGGCCGTTTTCCAGTTCAACCTTGAAACGGTCAACCACAACCGTCAGGCCACTCAGGAAGGTCGGCTGGAACACAAAGCCGTAGGTCGTGGTTTCCGACACTTCGTTCTTCAGATCAGCATTGCCGCCGGTGGTGACCATAGCTGAGGAGAAATTGGTCGAGTCGTTCTGGAAGGTCGTAAGCGCTGCCGGATTACGACCGGCGGCCGTCCATTCAGCCTGACAGTTGGCCAGACGGGTGGCGGGTGCCGGGCCGGAGTTGATGTAACGGAAATCGCACGGGTCCTGCCCCACGCTGCCCAGCGCCGATGAGGTCGGGGCAAACAATTGGGTCAGGGTCGGCGCGCGGAAGTTGCGGCTTTGGTTGGCGCGGAAGGCAAACGAATCGACCACCTGCCAGCGGATACCGGCACCCCAGACATCTTCGTTCCCTGCGATCGAGTGATCGACATAACGATAGGCACCACTAACTTCCAGAGCCTGCACGAATGGCAGGGTGAAGTCGCCACCGACGATCGGGATCAGCACTTCGGCGGAATATTCATCGGTCTTATATTCGCCCTGGGTCGCCAGGGTTTTCGTCCCCGCCCCGACCGTGCCATTGAGGTTAGCAGGCAGCGGGTTAAACTCGGCCTCTTCCTTGCGGTGCTCATAGGCCAGCGAGAAGTTGACCATACCCGCTGGCAGGTTGATCAGATCGCCACCGATGGTCGCCAGAAAATCATCCTGGGTATTCTTATAGTCCGAACCGACTTCTGCCGAGACATAGGCACGGCCCGCTTCGGTGACATTGCCGGTACCGAACATGTTGATGGGCACGCAGGCCGCGTCATCATTGGTGGTCGAGACATCGGCATTAACGGCGCAGACGATCTGCCCCGATGAGTTTTTCACGGCATTAACGGCCTTGGCCAGATTGGCGGTGATGGTGCCCCACCCGCGGCTCTTGCCTTCGGTGACGCCACGGCTATAGGACACATCCCAGTAGAAGTTACGGTCAAAAGCATCGAAGTCACCGGAAATGCCACCCAGTGCCCGGTAGCTTTCGGTGGTGTACTCTCCGGCGCGTGATGGCCACAGATCAGCCCAGATTTTCGACATGAACAGTGGCGCACCGGCCCCAAACGATGGCGACGCGGCGGTAAGCGCCGTAATCGTGTCCGGTGTCAGGAAGGCGTTGTTGCGGGTAAAGGCGATGTAGCCCGAACCGGTAGCTGGCGCGTTCAGCACCGTGTTCGACTGATAGGACTGGTACGGGTCGTACCCTTCGACCTCAGCATAGGTGACTTCGCCATAAAGCTTGACGCGGTCGGTCAGGTCGTAATGGCCGATCAGGGTCGCGGTGCTGCGCTCAACGCCGGTGTAGAGGGCGGCCAGTTCGCGGTAGCTGAAGCCATCTCCGCCGGACGAGAACGGAATACCGCCGGGTGTGCCGGAATCATAGGCGGCAAGGCCGGTGCCCGCATCGTTGAACTGAGTGTAGGTGCCGTTGCTTTTCAGGATAAAGCGCGGCGTGCCGTCCGGGTTCAGGGCCGGTGCCGGGGCGGTCGCGAAGATCACGCCATTGGTATTGAACGACCAGAAACGGGTATCGAGGTTCTCACGTACGGTCGGAATACCGTCGCTGGGGTTGGTATTGCCGCTGGAGACATTGACGCGGCCAAGCGCGCTGCGCGGACGGTCGCTCCAGTACAGAGGGTCGGTGCTGGACCAGCCGGCATCAAAGGCCAGATTGCCTTTGCCATTATCGAAATTGTGGCCGAACGTGGCGCGAATGGCGTTTTTATTGTAGTCGCCGCGCGACGACGTGCCGGTCTGGATATCCAGTTCCGCGCCTTCAAAATCATCCTTCAGCACATAGTTGATGACGCCAGCGATGGCATCAGAACCATAAACGGCCGCGCCACCGGCCTGAACCACGTCGATGCGCTTAATCAGCCCCGACGGAATGATGTTGGTGTCAACGGCGTTGCCGTCCATGCCTGATTGCGAGGCAATAAAGCGGCGGCCATTGACCAGCGTCAAGGTACGCCCCGCACCCATGCCGAACAGGTTCGGGAACTGCTGGCCGGTGCCTGCATCATTACCCGTGCCATCGGCCAGCGGGAAAGACGCGGAGATCGAGGTCGTCAGGTTGAGCATTTCGCCCGCCTGCACCACACCGCGGTCAGTCAGAGTCTGGGCATCGATCATGGTCAGCGGCGCGGACGTCTTGGTGCTTGAACGGCGGATACGCGATCCGGTCACGACCACTTCCTGCACGACCTCGTCTTCGGCGGGCGGCACAGCGTCCTGCGCATAGCTCAAGGTTGCCATCAGGGTCGACATCAAAAGGCTGCCGCCAAAAATCGTCGATGCCATTAATTTGTTATGATTGGTCACTCTCATATCCCTCTTGCCTTTAACCCTGCGGATCGCCCGAACCGGCAATGACTATCCCCTGCCGTGAGGTTCAACCGTTAACAAAGGAGGCCCTTTGTACCCGCAAAGCAAAAAATGCCTCTGATGCAGACGTTAGGGCTCGGATGCGGGTTTTTCATGCCTTTATTAATGTCGTCACAATAGCGACATAAAATTTTTATTCGGTTAGCGAGAGCCGCAGGCAATTTTTATTCACCAAACCACCACTGTGTTAATCTCACCACAAATGGAAATAACATAAAGACCGCTGTGTCATTATGCCCACACACTCAAGCCGGGCAACCGTTTGCAGTGATGTCTAACCCGGCAATCAGGCTTGAATTGGTCTATGCTCAGTTACCAGTGAGCGCATTTTTTATTCGCGACGGTTTTCAGGCGGATATATTGAAAACCGTCAACGCCAGCGTCTTTTCCGGGCGATTGTGTGGCCTTACGCGTAAAGCACGGCCCAAACGCCTTGGGCGACGGATCGATCGTTTGGGTGCCGTCGATATTGATGGCGCGGAAATCGTCAACCGCCTTTGGCCCCAGTTCCGCGCTCAGCATGGCCTCGAAATAGGCCCGGTCAAAACGCGCACCTTTGTGACGAGCGGCAAACATCGGCGCCAGAAAGCTATCAAGGTTACGTTTGCCTTTAGAGTTTTCGCGAATCTTGACATCGAGGTCAGCCCAGTACAGCGCGCCGCGCACATAGGGGGTGTGGCGGATTTTCTCATCACCAAACCCGACACCGACGATCTTCTCCGCCGACCAGTTGCGCGCCGGTGAGGTGTAGTAGTTGGCGACCTGCTCATTCAGAAGGGCTGCATATTCGTCGACGCTGACCAGACCGCCCCGCAGCGGCAGAATAGTGGTGTAATAGACATTCAGCCCTTCGGTGAACCAGTTATCGGCCACCCCGCCTTCGATCCCGCCGACCCACTGGTGGCCCATTTCGTGGAAGACGGTGATGCGGATGTCATGGATATCTTTTTTCGCCGCTTCACTCATCGAATACATAAATGAGTTGCCAAGCGCCGTGCCACCACCAAACGGCGGGGTCTTCAGTCCGCGCAGAAACACCCGGTAATCCGGCGCTGGGTCCATATATTTGAAGGAGGTCGACAGCACCTTATAGGCTTTTGAGGCCCACACCATCTCAGCCTTGGCATCAAACGGCAGCGCCCCCAGCCAGTAGGCGTTGAAATGGCTATCGCCGGGAATAGAATAATGCTGGGCAGGCCCGGCCATCAGCCAGCCGCCAGTCAAAGCCTGCGGTGCGCCCTTGACCTCGAACGCGCCTTGGCCAAAGGTGGTCACCCCGACCGATCCGGCCTCAAGTCCGCTTAAGTCCCATCTGACCTTAGACGTGGTCGTCCCGGCATTTTCCGGCAGCATGAGAAAGCCACCGCCCGAACCTGATACCCCGCCACCCGAGGGCCTGATGCCAAAGGCCGGGCCACCGGGACTGTTTGGCGGTTGCACCTGCGCGCTATAGCTGACCGTTACCGGATAGCTTACCGCACGCGTCGCCGTCCAATGGCGGTAATAGGGGAAGCCGCCGGAGACGGGCTTGTCTTCCGACACGGTAAAGCTGATCTCGCCGTCGCGGTCGGTGACCTTGAGGCCCGTAATACGATCGGCCACGCCGGTCACGGCGGCATAGGTCACCGGGGCATTGAGGCCAAACGGCTTATCACCGGCAACACCATTGACGACCTGCGTGACTTCGATAGCCGACACCTCACCGCCCGCATCGCGCACCGGCTTCCAGGTCATGTCAAGCACTTGCGCGTGGGCGGCACCGGCGGCCAGAACAGCGGCGATGGGGAATAGAGCCTTGATCATATTAAACCGCACACTTATGATCAGCTACGCCTTTGACCCGCTGCCACAGATAACCCTTGGTCAAGTGCCCCTGCGGGCTAAACGTGATATCATGCTTTTGACCGTCGCGCTCGATTTTCAAGGTGATCGGCTCGCGCGGGTCTTGCTGAATGGCGTCGATGATCAGGGTATTGGTGACGACATCGCCGTCTTTTAGACCTGCCTTCGCCGCCGGAGAAGCCTGATCGAGGCCCGCAATCACCCGTGGCCGGTTGATCAGACTCGACATCTCAAAGCCCAGTTCAAACACCGGCATCTGCGTTTCCACCCGTTTAAAACATATCCCCAAAGCGTTCGACGCCGGAATTTGCACGGCACCGTTCATCATAGCCTCAAACTCGGTTTTGGCCTGTGGACCCAGTTCCGCCACCAGCAAATCCATCCAGTCTTTTTCGGTCACCGACTGGCCATCATTGTGGCGTTTCAGATAGGCGCGCACCACGTCATCCAGTGTGCGCTTGCCCGCCGATTTGGCGCGGATCTGACCATCCAGCACATGGAAATACATCGAACCACGGTTATAGGGCTGGATGCGCTGACGCGGATCGGTCCAGAAGTTCTTGATCGCCTCAGACATCGGCACGTTAATGCGGATATTGGAATAATAGGCCCGCGCCGTCTCGTTAAAGTCCTCAAGGAACTGGTCCGGCGTAAACAGGCCGGTCATGAATGGGGCGCGGCGCTGATAATAGACGGCGATACCTTCGGTGAACCAGCCCGCATCAGGGTTGCGGCCACTGTCGTCGGCCTCCATCAGCCCATGCAGATAGACATGCACCATTTCATGGGAAATCAGGCTTTTGATGCCCAGTTCGCTGGCCTGCGGGGCCATGGTCGCGATCAGCCCTTCCGGGCCGGCAGTCCCGCTGGTGCCGCCATAGATATTGGAGCGCATCAGCACCGTAAACGGCGGCGGCGATTGAAATCCGAAATAGCCCGACATGCGCGTATAGGCGTCCGATGACCAGTCGAGCAGCGGTTTTTGCGGATGGTTATTGATGGCGGTCGAGGCAGCACGGAAGACGCTCGGCGTTGTCAGGTCATCGGGGGTGGAGATAAGATTTCCGGCCATAAAATAGGTCTGGCGCAGGCGACTGATCGGCTCGGTCACAGTCTTCGGATTACGCGCGTACGACGTGATCGAGCGCGCACCGTTCGGCAACTGTTTCAAATCCCAATTGATGCTGACCTCATAGGGCTTTTCCTGATCGGGCAGCAACAGGATGGATGATCCCTGCGCGCTTGATCCCAGCCCCTCTGAGCGCAGTTCCCAGTTCGGGCCGGAAATGGTTTCCTGCGAAGTTGCTACATCATAGCTTAAGGTCACATCCCCCACCGGCGCGCGATCGGTCGTGAAAATCTGCGCCGGTGCGCCCATATAGCCGGTGCCGTCCGATGGCGTCAGGGCAAGCGGCCCTTTGTCATCGCGAGCGGCAATATTGCTGATGCGGTCGGGAATACGCTGCAACGGCCCCAAGGTTTTGGGGATGGTAAAGCGCATGACCGGATCGCCCGCCGCGGTATCAAACCGGCTCTCGACGGACCAACCGGTGACGGCATCCGCCGACACCTGCGGCGTCAGGGTCAGGTCAAGCTTCAGCGGCTCAGCCCCCGCCCCGGCTGCCAAAACCATCAGGGACGCACTCAGGAAAAATCTACGCATAGGGTTCCTCACAGCTTACAGGCGGCATCATAATTTACAGGCGATGTCTGGCACATCGGCCTTGCGTTGCCACTGATGGGCAGCCACGGCCTCACCGCGCGGCAGGTAGGATATGTCGATCACCGCCTCGCCGCGCTTGACCTTGAGCGTCATCGGGCTGGTCTGGGTGCGCTGGGCGTCAAACACGCTGGTGGCCTCAATGACGACATCGCCGTCTTTCAGTCCCGACGCAGATGCCGCTGATCCGACGCGCACACCGCTGATCAGCTTTTTATCGAGCGACGGCTGATCAAAGCCCAGATCAAACCGGCGCACGGTTGTCGGCACCACTGTAAAGCATGGCCCCAGGGCACCGGCGACAGGGATCAGGGGCTTACCCGCGACCATGTTGTCATAGTCGGTCTTCGCCGTTGCCCCGATCTCGGTGCCGACCAGGGTCAGCCACACATCTATGCCGGGCGTTTCACCGGCTTTCTGTTTGGCAATCATGGCCTGCACCATCGTATCAAGCGTTTTGGCCCCGCCCGTAGCTGCCCGTATCTTGGCGTCAGTATTGATCAGGTACAACAGCCCACGGCCATAGGGGATGGTCTGGGCGCTATTGTCTTTCCAGAACGCCGCCGCTGCATCGGCATTACTCAACTTACTCAAGGGGTTGGACCAATAGCTGAACGCCCGGTCATTGATCATCTCACCGACCTGAGCCGGCGTCAAAAGACCGGCCCGCAGGGCCAGCATGATCGAATAATATTCCGCCGTGCCTTCGGTATACCAGGCCGAGTCGCCATGCTCACCACCGATTTTCAGCCAGTTATGGGCCATTTCGTGAGCCAGCAGGGCCTGAAGCCTATCCAGGGTCGGCGGATTACCTGCGTCATAACCAAAGATAAACGACGATGCCAAAGCCGTCCCGCCCATACCGCTGAACGGGTTTTCGCGCACAAAGACACGGTAACTGCCGCCCTCAGCCTTAAAAAACGTCGTCATCTGCCCGTAGAGCGCACCGATCTTGTGCGCCACAGTCTGGGTGTCGAACGGCGGGGTTTTCGTCCAGTACATCGAAAAGCCGTCGGCTTCATAGGTCTGGACGTTGCCAGCATAGTAGTAGCTGAAGTTCCACAGATCGGTCGGGGCGATCTGCTTGACCTGCCCCTCGCCCAGACTGTGGACGCCCCTGGCACCCGCCGGATAAGCCGACATATCCCAGTTGAGCGTCACGCTATAGGGCGTCTTTTTGTCCGGCAGGGCCAGAAAGGTCATGCCTGCGCCATTGACGCCGCCGGGTTGGCCGCGCAGATCAAACAACGGCCCCATACGAGTCGTACCGGACACTTCGCGGACATGGGCGCGGTAGGTCAGGGTCACGTCGCCCTCCGTCGCCCGACCGGCATTGAAATGGCGATACTGCCATTGCGGGGTCGCGGGCTGATCGGCCTGGGTTATGGCCACGGCGCCTTTGGCATCGGTGACCTTAAGGTCTTTGGCATCAAGTTTTATGCCCGGCATGGATACGATCATCAGCGGCAACCGCGCCAAAGTCTCACCGGCGGCGGCTTTGGGGGCCTCAAGCTTTATGGTCACGTCCACATAATCGCCGGTCCCGGCTGCAGTCGCGTGGGGTTTCAGCAGGATATCCAGTTTCGGCGGCGCCCCTTGCGCCAGAGCCTCCACCGACGTCAGGTTGAGGGCGGCGGCGACGGCAACGGCGATTTTAGATTTCATGGCAAATCCCCTGCATAATGCGCGTATATTTCCACGGTAGCGCAGGCACGTCTTTGCGAATTGCACCCGTAAGCCGGAAACTTTATGCCGCAATGGCTTATATCAGAGCTTTATCAGATTTTGGGAAGCGCCGCTAAGGCCCGCTCGATATCGGCGTGATCGTTGAATACCGACACCGAATAGCGGAAACGGTGCTGAGACACGGTGATCCTGATTTTCGCGGCCTCCAACGCCGGATTAAGCTTTGTGCGCGCATTTTCGAGCACGCAGGCCACCATCGGTGTTTTCGCATCCGTAGGCGTCATCAGCGTGTAACCGCGCTTAGGCAGTTCGGCTTTGAGGTGATCGGTCAGGGTCTGGGCATGGGCCTGAATGCGCTCCACCCCGTTGGTCAGGATATACCCAAGCGAATAATCAAGCTGGGCCAGAAGGGATTCTGAACTGGTCCCCACGGCAAATAACCCGCGCGCGCCGTCATCAAAGGCATAGTCGGCAATGGTATCCCCCGGCGTATCATAGGGATAGATATGGCTCTTGAACGCACTCATGCCGTAATAGCCGACAAACGGGCGCTTGATCAGCTTTTGCACATCCTTGCGGGCATAGACAAAGCCCATGCCGAAATCGCCCATCAGCCACTTATAGCTGGCGCAGGCGGCAAAATCGACGCCCGTCGCCTTGACATCGACCGGCACACAGCCCGCCGCATGGATAATGTCGGCATAGACCAGCGCGCCGTGCGCGTGGGCCAGATCGCACACGGCCTTAAGGTCGTGCTCAAAACCGTTGATGGTCGAAACCAGCGACAGGGCGACAAATTTCGTACCCGGCGTGATAGCCTTTTTGATGTCTTCAAGGTCAATGCGGCCGTCGCGGTCACGCACCCACACGACCTCACAACCCTGTTTGGCCAGTTCCTCATAGAGCGGGATCGAGCCAAAGAAATGCAGGGTATCAGTGACGATCCGCGCCTTAGCGTCGGCCAGCCCCAACCCCGCCACGATCATGTTTTCGCCCATAGTCGTCGATTGCACGAAGGTGACTTCATCAGCCTCAGCATTAATCAGCTTGGCGAATTTCTCCAGCACGCGTTTTTCATTAAGCTGCACGCCCTGAAACCCAGTGTCCATGAAGCGCTTGGCCTGATAGGCCTCTAAGGCCGCCTTGGCGCCTGTGCTGAACGGGTGCATGGTGCCGGAATTGAGGTAGGTCACCTCCATCGGCCCAAACGACGCCTTATCCGGAAAGTTTACAGCCTTATCCGGCCCGGCAAAGGGGTCGGCAGAGGGTGCTGTGGCGGTTTGCGCACTCGCCACCCCCATACTGGCCATAGCGCCCACACTTCCCACCGATGCTACCCCCACAGTTTTTAACCAATCGCGACGTGTTACCGGCATAAGGATGACCCTTGCTCAAACCTCAGTATGGGGATGATGATATAAGCAATCGTTGAAATTTTTAGCCCAACTGCATCTATTTTGATGAAATAAGCACCCCTGCGGCCACAAAAACCATCCGACGGCGCATGATTTATGCCGGTTAAGAAAACCCAGCGCAGAATAATAAATGCTTATAAATTTCAAATCTTGCATGATTTATACATTTTACCGCTACCACTCCGCCAAAAAAGCGACAAACTATCCCCCGGCGGTGTTAATGTTTCCACCTAGGATCAGCATATCAAGAAGGGGTCTGACTATGCGACGCGCCTGTGCATCTGTGATGGCCATCGCCATGTCGCTGGGGCTGATGTTATCGCCCGCAATCGCCCAGGAGGCGATCAGCGTCTCCACCCCGCGCACCCTGATCCAGCCCAAAACCACCCTGAAATACACCGCCGGTTTTACCGAAGAGATTTTGAAAAACGATAAAGGCGAAGCCATCGTCTCCCTGTCGGCCATTTCCTATGTTCGGGACGGCGATAAGGCCACACGACCCGTCATCGTCTTTTTCAACGGCGGCCCCGGCGCATCATCATCGCCGCTGCATATGTCGGCGTTCGGGCCACGCATCCGCGACAAAGACACCCTGATCGACAACCCCCATACCTTGCTGGATGCCGCCGATCTGGTGTTTATCGACCCGCCGGGCACGGGCCTGAGCCGCACTTTCAAGCCCGATGAATTGCGCAGCTTTTTGGGCGTCAATCACGACGCCGCCGCCGTTCACGGCCTGATTGCCAAATGGCTCAAAGCCAATGGCCGCGAAACCTCTCCGCTCTATATTGCCGGAGAAAGCTATGGCGGCTACCGGCTGGCGGTCATGTCAGGCCAGATCGCCAAGGACAAAACCTTACCCAACCTCAAAGGGCTGATCCTGATTTCGCCGTCGCTCAACATGTCGGAATCGCGCGATATGGGGCAGGTTCTGGAACTGCCGACCCTGGCCGCCGGCGCGTGGCATCACCACAAAATCGACCGCAAGGGCCGCAGCCTTGAGGCCATATTCAACGACGCGCAAAGCTTTGCGATCTCGACCTACGCGCCCGCCCTGCTGAAAGGCGCGCAGATCACGCAGTCGGAAAAAACCGAAGTGGCAAAGGGCCTGTCCGACCTGATCGGTCTGCCGGTGGAGACGATCCTCAAAGCCAATCTGCGGGTCGGCAGCCAGACCTATCTTGAGGCCCTCAATGCCGACAAAGACCAGTTGACCGGCCGGCTTGATATGCGGGTTGTGGCCCCAAAGGCACCGCCCGCCAATCCAAACCGACCTGCTGCCGCCAATGATCCGTCGCTCGGCCTTGGCAAATCCAATATCATCAAATCCGCCCTGATCACCCGCTACCTTAAGGATGAGCTGAAGTTTCCGGCCCATGATGACTATGTGTCGCTGTCGCTGGAACTGAACTTTCAGTGGAACTGGGATGATATGAACAAAGACCGGCAGTTCGTGATGAATGTGACGCCTGACCTGGCCACCCTGATGAAAGACCGGCCCGACCTCAAGATGATGGTGGTTGGCGGTTATTTTGATCTGGCCACGCCGGTATGGGCCGCGCGTTATGAGATTGAACATGCCGATATCCCGCTGGATCGCGCCACGTTCAACGCCTACGCCACCGGCCATTCGGTCTTTAACCCCGCTGACAATCTGACGGCCAAGGCCGATCAGATCCGCAATTTCATCAAATAACGGAGTACCCTTATGGCCGAAGAACCGTTATCGAGCGTCGATATCCGTATTCTGGAGCAGATTCAGAAAGACTCGTCCCTGTCGACCAGCGATCTGGCTGACCGGGTCGGCCTGTCGCAATCACCATGCTGGCGCAGGCTGCAACGCCTTAAGGATGAGGGCTATATCAAGGGGCAGGTCGCCCTGCTTGATCGCCATAAGTTCGGTGCGTCGCTGATGCTGTTTGCCTATCTTAAGATGACCACCCTGACCGACGAAAAGCGCGCTGAGTTCCTGCGTAAGATTGAGATCACACCTGAAATCCTGGAGTGCCATTCCCTGTTCGGGGAAAAGGACATCATGCTCAAGGTCGTGGCCCCCAGCATGGAATGGTATCAAAAGTTCATCTTCAACGTGATTCTGAAACTGCCGGGCGTGGTCGATATACAATCGACTGTCACCCTGACCGAGCTTAAATCAACCACCGCCATTCCGTTGCGCGGGTCTAAAGCTCTTTGAGCATGAATTAACCCTATAGTCTCATTTGCAACCGGATTTTATGCGCGCGTCGCTGACCGGGCCGATGAGAAAAACATATTTATTCGCATAAGGCATCGTAGCGTACCTTTGCGAAACTGTCACAAAACATGAGCAGGGGAATTGATCATGACTGTGCGATCCGTCCGCAAGGCCGCCCAAAATTCCGTCGTGGGCGCGCTGGCCCTCATCTTGTGTGCAGCCGCTGCCCTGCCCGCTTATGCGCAAACGCCGCCTGCGTCTGTGGCTGAAAACTTCGCGCCCGCTGACTTTGGGGCCGCCGTAATCACCAAACACAAGGGCACCTTTGGCGGCCAAAAGATCGACTATACCGCCACCGCTGCCCCCTATATCGTCAAGGATAAGTCCGGCCGCGGCGCCCTGTCAGTCGTGACCTTTTCCTATGAGGCCAAATCAAAGACCGCGAACCGCCCCGTTATGTTCATCTTCAACGGCGGCCCGATCAGCCCGTCGGTCTATCTGCACATGGGTGCCTTTGCTCCGAAACGCGTGCATATGCCCGATGACTTAAGCGCCGATCCGTCGACGTTCCAACTGGTCGATAATCCGAACGCGCCACTCGAAGTCGCTGATCTGGTGTTCATTGATCCGGCGGGCACGGGCTATAGCCGCCCGCTACCCGGCACTAACCTGAAAGACTGGTTCTCGGTCGAAGCCGATGGTGAGCAGTTCGCGCAGGTCATCACCCAGTGGGTCACATCGCGCGGCCGCGAAGCCTCTCCCGTCTATATCTTTGGCGAATCCTACGGCACCATGCGCGCCCCGCAGATCGCCAAAAAGCTGGCCGAAGCGGATAAACCACTGACCCTTGGCGGGGTGGTTCTGTTTGGGCAGGCGGCCAATATTGCCGATTACGTCCAGCGTCCAACCAATATTATTTCCTATGTGGTGTCCCTGCCGACGCTGGCCGCCACCGCCTGGTATCACAAGGCGGTCGATACCCGCGGCCTGTCCCTTGAGGCCTTTGTGGCCGAGGCGCGCACCTTTGCCGATACCGAGTACCTCGCGGCCCTCTATCGCGGCGGTGATTTACCTGACGCGGAGCGCGATGCGGTCGCGAAGAAACTGGAAGGCTTCACGGGTGTTCCCGCCAAAACCTTTGTCGATGCGCGCCTACGTATCTCCAAAGAAGCCTATCGCCGCCTGCTGTTTAAGGATAAGGGCCTGATTATCGGCATGGCCGACACCCGCTACACCGGCCCGCTTGATAAGGGCGGCGATCCTTCATTTGTGGGCCCCAAAGCGATGCAGGACGCCTTCACCCCTTACGCCCGCGATTTCCTGAATATCAAGACTGATGTCAAATATCTGACCAACAGCCCCGTCACCGGCGGGCTGGACGGCTGGGACTGGGGCTATGGCAAGGGCCCGTTCAGCGACTGGCCCTATTTTGCGATGCTGACCGATGTGCTCAAAACCCAACCGAAGATGAAGATCATGGTTGGCGTCGGCTGGTATGACACCCAAACCACGGTCGGCGGCTCGGAGTACCTGCTGAAACAGGCCGGCTGGCCCAAGACCAATACCCGCCTGACCTATTACGAAGGCGGCCATATGAACTATTCCAATTCAAAAGCCTTAGAAAAGCTGGGCGTTGATATCCGCGCTTTCCTGAAAGACGGCCAATGAGTTACGCCCACTATGATCCCGCCGCCGTTATCAAATGGCTGGATTATCCCGGCTGCATCAAAGCGGTGCGTCAGGCGATGGCAGCGTTTTCAGCCTCCGAAGCGCCTCAGCCTTTGCGCACCATCATCCCGCTGGCGCCGCTCAAGGTTCTGGCCCTGATGCCCGGATTTCTGATGGATGAGGCCGCCGCCGATAAGCTCGGCATCTATGGTGGCAAGATCATCTCGGTCGTGCGTAATCCGGATAATCCGGGCCGCTCAAAACATCATGGTCTGGTCATCGTGTTCGACCCGAAAACCGGCGAACTGGTCTGCTCGGCTGATGCGGGCGAAGTCACCGAAATCCGCACCGCCTGCGCCTCTGCCGTTGCCACCGACGCACTGGCGCGCAAGTGCGCCAAGCGCCTGACCATTTTCGGCGCCGGCGCTCAGGCCAAATCCCACATCGAGGCCCTCCGCCATGTCCGCGATTTAGAGGACGTGCGCATCTGGGCGCGTGACTATGATAAGGCGGCCAATTTCGCCGCCGGCATGGCCCTATCCACCGGCTTGAGGGTCTATGCCGTCGCCGCCGCCCCCGACGCCTGCAAAGGCGCGGACATCATCTGCACCACGACCGGGTCATCCGAGCCAATCCTGTTGCGCGAATGGGTCGAAGACGGCACCCACCTGAATATTGTGGGCTCCTCCGGCCCCGGCCCGATTGAAGTCGATAACGATCTTGTCGTCGCCTCACGCTACATCGCCGACAGCCGCCGCTCGGTACTGGCCGCAGGTGCTGAGTTTCTGGTCGCCAAAGAAGCCGGTTTGATTAGCGACAAACACATTGTCGCGGAAATCGGCGAAGTGCTGAACGGCACGGTCATTGGTCGCCAAAACGACGCTGAAATCACCTTTTACAAATCGCTGGGCCATGTCGTGCAGGACCTGTGTTCCGCCGCCTATATCCACGCCAAAGCCACCGCTTAAAGAGAGTTCCCATGACCCGACGCCTGATCCGTTCCGCCCTGTTGACGACCGTGTTTGGATTAGGCTTTGTGGCCTCAGCCTTTGCCGACGCCAGCTTTGTCATCATCCAGAACGGCGAGAACGTCGGCCATGTCGAGGTGGTGGAGACCGCTGCTGATAAGGGCAAAACCCTCAATATCGACTATGTCGTCGATGACAATGGCCGCGGCCCCAAGCACAAGCAAACCATTACCTTAAACGACAAAGGCCTGCCGGTCGCAGGTACGGTTGCCGGAACCTCCCTGATGGGCGGCACGGTTGCGGAAAACTTTGCCATCAAGGGCACGACCTTTACATGGTCGTCGCAGGCCGATAGCGGCAGGATGGCATTGAAAGCCCCCAAGCTTTATATCGTCAACGATTCAAACCCCTACGATCTGGCCATATATGCCCGCTACCTGCTGACCCAGCCGAACCAGACGGCTGAGGCCTTGCCTGGCGGTTCTGTGCGCTTGCAAGCGGTCAAAACCCTCACCGTCGGTCAGGGCGAACAGACGCTGAAAGTCACCATCTATCGTCTGGATGGTCTCGACCTCGCCCCCGCCTATATCCTGCTCGATGAACAGAACGAACTGTTTGCCTCCGGTAATATGGTCCGTAAAGGCTATGAGACCGAGATCAAAGCCTTGGGTAAGCTCAACAGCGAACTGGAGGCCGAGCGCCAAAAGACCCTTCAGGCCGAACTGGGTCACCGCTTTGACGGGCCGGTGCGCATAAAGAATGTGCGCGTCTTCGATCCCAAAACCGGCCAACTTAGCGCCCTGTCCAGCGTCGTGGTCGTGGGCGACACCATCGCCACCATCCTGCCCGAAGCGGATGCGGCCACCAACGCCCCGAAAGATGAGACCATTATCGACGGTGACGGCGGCACGCTGGTGCCCGGTCTGCACGACATGCACTCCCACACCACGCGCTCGTCGGGGCTATTTCTGCTGGCCTCGGGCGTCACGTCGGTGCGCGACATGGGCAATGACAACGGCTTTCTCGATACCCAGATTCGCCTGATGAATGAAGGCACGGTCGCGGGTCCCCGCATCGTCAGCAACGGCTTTATCGAAGGCAAGAGCCCCTATTCCGCCAACCACGGCTTTGTGGTCTCCTCGCAGGAAGAGGCGATGAAGGCGGTGCGCTGGTACGCCGATCACGGCTATTATCAGCTCAAAATATACAACAGCTTCAACCCCGACTGGATTCCGGCGGTAGCCGCCGAATCTCACCGCCTCGGCATGGATGTGGTCGGTCATATCCCCGCCTTTTACAGCCCTGATCGCGGCATGAAAGACGGCTATGACGAGATCACCCACATCAACCAGTTAGTGCTCGGCTGGTTGCTTAAGGACGGCGAAGATACCCGCACGCCACTGCGTCTGACCGCTCTCGCCCGCGCCGCCACGCTCGATCTTAATTCCGTGCCGGTACAGGCTTCGGTTAAAACCATGAAAGCTCAGGGCATGGGCCTTGATACCACCGCCGTGATTGTTGAGCGCCTGATGCTCAGCCGCGCGGGCAAGGTCAATCCGGCCGATGCCTGGTATCTCAAAAACATGCCGATCGGATATCAGCGCTACCGCAAGCGCACCTATGTGCCACTGAAAGACGCTGCCGAAGACAAAAGCTATTTCACCGCCTTTGATAAGCTGGTCGATATTATGAAGATGCTGCATGACAACGGCATCCAGCTTCTGCCCGGCACCGACGATACGCTCGGCTTCTCGGTCAAGCGCGAACTGGAGCTGTACGTCAAGGCGGGCATGACGCCGGCTGAGGCGCTCAAGGTCGGCACCTACGACATGGAAGTCTATCTGGGCCGCGACCAGCAACTGGGCACGATTGAGCGCGGCAAGCTGGCCGACTTTTTCCTCGTCAAAGGCGACCCGACCAAGGACTTAAGCGCGCTGCGTGAAACCCGCATGGTGCTCAAGGGCGGCTTTGTCTATTTCCCGAACGAGATCTATGATGCGCACGGCATCACACCGTTCACGACGGCGCCCACGGTGACCAAACCGCAAAGCCCGGTAGCCGCATCCGATCACTCTGACCACGGAGAGTCCGATGGCGCCCACTTCCATTACTGACATCGTCCATTTCCCCTACGATTTCGACCTTCCGGCATCAGAAGCTGTCTCGACCGGCGGAATCCTGCACCTATCCGGCCATATCGGCGATGACGATGACGGGAATGTTGCGGACACTCTGGCCGAGCAGACCGAGCAGATGATGCGCAATGTCGCGGCCTCATTAAAGACGGTCGGGGCCACATTCGATGATGTGTTCAAATGCCGCCTGATGCTGACTGATATTGGCCGTCTGGAGGAGGTGTTTGAGATTTACCGGCTCTATTTTAAGCCTTTGCGTATACCGGTATGCACGACGTTTGGGGTCTCGGCTCTGGCTTACGACGCTCAGGTCGAAATCGAAGTCAGCCTGAAAAACGTAAAATGAGGGGATAGATGATGAAATTTGCCGCGTTCAAATGGGCCCTCGCCGCCGTGCTGATGGCCGCCCCGATCAGCCCAGCCCCCGCCCTCGCCCAGACAGCGGCGACATCCGCACCGATGCGCTTTGAAACCCAACACACCGGCACCTTTGGCGGCAAGTCCATACGTTATAAGGCCGTGGTCGAACAAACACCTATCATGGGCGCTGACGGTCAGGCCATCGCTCAGATCGTCGCCACCAGCTATATCCGCACCGACGCCCCCAAAGGCACGGTCAGGCCGGTCATTTTTGTCTTTAACGGCGGCCCCGGTTCGGCCTCGGTCTGGCTGCACATGGGCATTATGGGCCCCAAGCGGGTCGCCTTCACCGATGACGTAAAGCCTGAAACCACCCCGCCATTTAAGATCACGGACAACCCGGACAGCCCGCTCGATGTCGCCGATATCGTCCTGTTCGATCCCCCCGGCACCGGCTATTCGCAAGTTATGCCGGGCAAGGAATCCCAAACCTTCGGCGTCGAGCAGGACGCCATAATCACCGCTGGCTTCATTCAGGGCTGGCTGCGTCAATATGATCGCGCGAATGCCCCAAAATTTGTGGTCGGCGAATCCTACGGCACCATCCGCGCCGCCCGTCTGGCCAAGCTGCTGGCCGGAGGGCCATCGGAAACCGGCTCCATGACCGGCCTGACGCTCAACGGCGTCATCCTGCTCGGTCAGGCCATGGACATGTCGGCCAAGGGCGACACCGCTTACCTTACGGGCCTGCCGACCATGGCCGCCACCGCCTGGTATCACGGCGCCGTCGATAAGTCCGCGACCACGCTTGCGGGGCAGATCAGCGACGCGCAAGGCTTTGCCGCCGACGACTATCTGCGCGTGCTGTATCTGGGTGACCGGGCCACCCCCGCCGAAAAAGCCGCCGTGGCCGCCAAGCTGTCGACGCTTACCGGCCTGACGCCAGACTATATCCTGCGGCAGGATCTGCGCGTCACATTAAATGAGTTTGCCTCTGAGGTTCTGGCCTCCGAAAACATCCAGATCGGCATGTATGACGGCCGCTACACCCTGCCGCTCAAATCCTCCGGCGGCGATCCGGTCGCTGATGATCCGGCCATGGGTCAGTATGTGCCGGGCTATCTGGCCGCCCTTAATACCCACTTCACACAGAACCTCGGTGTCAAAATTGATGCGCCCTATAAGGCCATCGAGTTTCTCACCGTCAATGCCCGCTGGGACTGGGGCGGCGGAGCCGGTGTGCCGCCGTCAAAGAACTATGCCACCGATCTGGCGGTCGCCATGCGCCGTAATCCATCGCTTAAACTGATGGTCGGTACAGGCGTCTATGATCTGGTGACCACGCTCGGTTCCGCCGACTATACCATCGCCCATGCCGGGATAGACCAGAACGCTGTCACCTTCAAAACCTACGAATCCGGCCACATGCCCTATATGGGCCCGGATAGCCGCAAGGCCCTGTCGGCCGATCTTCGCACCTTTATCACCGCCTCGAGTACCGCCCCATGACCGAACCAACACCTTCACGCCACCTGAAACAGACTGTCGGCCTGACCGGCGTGGTCATGTTTGGCGCGGGCAGCGCCATCGGCGTCTCGATCTTTTCTGTCCTGCAACCCGCCGCTCAGGTCGCCGGTTCCGGCCTTCTGATCGCCATGCTGATCGCCACCATCCCGATGGTGCTGTTTGCCTCATCCTACGCCTTTATGGGCTCGGCCCTGCCGACATCGGGGGCGTCCTATGAATGGCCGCGCCGGTTCATCCACCCGTTTGTCGGCTTCATGATTGCATGGCTGCGGATCGTGGCCAATGTCGGCGCGGTCATAGTGCTGTCGTCGGTTCTGGTCAGCTATCTGGGTATGGCGTTTGACCTGCCGCGTAAACCGACCATGGCCGTGGCCATCACCATTGCCTTTGCGCTAAACTATTTCGGCGTATCGATCGCGTCGGGTATCCAGACCGTGCTGATGGGTCTGTTGCTGATCGTGCTGGCGGCCTTTACCTTTACCGGCCTGCCGCTCACGACCATGGATCTCATCCAGCCGATCGTCGGCCACGGCTGGGTCGCCATTCTGGCCTGTGTGCCGCTGATGATCTCGCTGTTTCTCGGCATCGAAGCCGCGGTCGAAATCGGCGAAGAGGTCAAAAACCCGCAAAAGACCCTGCCGCGCGGTATCGTGCTGGCCGTGCTGCTGACGCTCGTCGTGTATGGTCTAGTGGCCGTAACCGCACTCGGTCTGATCGGGCCGGACGCACTGGCCGGGACCAAAACCCCGCTGCTGGACGCCGCCAAAATTCCCCTTGGCCCATGGGCAGCCCCCGTCATCATCGGAGCCGCCACCATTTCGATCATGAAATCGCTCAATGGACTGGCGCTCGGCTTTTCGCGCTCATTGTTCGCCATGGGCCGCGAAGGCGCCCTGCCCTCCGTGTTCAATAAGATTCATCCCAAATTCGGCACGCCCTATATGGCCATACTGATCGGCTGGGGCGCTGGCCTTGCGGGCATTTTCCTGCCCGATGATCTGGTGTTTCTGCTGCTGGCCGTCAACATCCCGACCATGCTGAAATACATGGCCTGTTCGATCTCAGCCACTAATCTGGTCAAGCATCACCCCGAACTGCACGCTAATGCGGGTTTGAAGTGGAAAAAATCCTCAGTGCTGTGGTTGGGCTATCTGGGGGCAGCCTGCGCGGTTGTGGTCATCCTGGCCGGTATCGAAGCCGATGTGCGTCCTTATGGTCTTTTGGCGGTCTGGGCGGTGATCGGCGTCATCTACTGGGCGGTTCGCTCAAGGATAAAACAGCCCCGCAACCCGTAGAATACGATGTAATTTATGCGAAAACCGGGTCTGACCCTTAGCACTTCACATAAGAATTGCCCGGATTATCAGCTAAATTTTTCCTCATAGCCACCCTTTGACCGGGGTAGGCGCATATGGAAAACAGTATGAATATCTCCTCGCGGCTGAGCCGGTCTGATAACGGCCTTGTGGCGTCACCTCTGTCTTCGGTCGCAGATGCTCAACCGCCGCTGTCCTACGCCCAGTGGGTGCGTCAGGCTCTGGCCGATCGGTCCAAAGCATTTGTCCTGTTCGACAGTTCGGTCGATGAACCCAAGGCCCTGCTGCAACAAACGATCAGCGCCGGTTTCGCAGACGGCTTCAGCGACCGCTACACCTCCGCCTTTGTGAACGGTAACCCTTATGTGCTGGGGGCCCTGTCGCGCCGGTATGATGTGCCGCAGGATCATATTCTGACGACGTCCGCCGCCACGACCGCGATTACCCTTGTCTACCGCGCCTATCTGTCGGCAGGCGACCATATCCTCGTTGAAACGCCGCGCTTTGACCTTTTGGCGACCACAGCCCTCAGCATGGGGGTTGAGGTTGAGGATTTTCAACGTACCGGCGACGATTTTGCCATTGATATGGACGATCTGCGCGCCCGCATCCGCCCGGATACCCGCCTGATCGTCCTGTCGGATCTGCATAACCCATCAGGCATGTTGCTGAATGAAGCGACGCTTAACGCCCTTGCCGAACTGGCTGAAAGTCATAAGCTCAAGGTCATGATCGATGAAGTTTACGGCGACTATGCGGGTGAGGCCCGCACCGGATCGGCCGTGAAATATTCGCCCCAATTTATCGCTATCAACTCCCTGACCAAGATCTATGGCCTGTCGACGCTTCGCTGCGGCTGGATACTGGGGACGCCCGAAGCGCTGGCACCGGTGCGTGATGTGGCGGGCCGCTACGACTTCACCACTTCGAACCTGTCGCACGCCGTGGCCGCTCTGGTGCTGGAAGACGATGACGCTTATGATGCCTATCGCCGTCAGGTGATGCTCGAGAGCCGTCCTGTCATGGCCAAGTTTTTCGATCTGTGGCGCGCGGAAGGACTGATTGAAGGTCAATTGCCTGAACATGGCTGCATCTGTTTTCCGAAACTGGTCGGCATAGACGACACCATCGCCTTTTCAGACTGGCTGGCCAAAACCCATAATGTCCGCGTGGCGCCCGGCGAATATTTCGGCGCGGCGGGATCGGTGCGCATCGGCTTTGCCAAGGATATCACCGGCATGTCCCAGGCGCTGGAGCGCATGACGCAAGGCCTGCGCCAATACCGTATCTGATTTAGAGCGCATCCCGAAAAGTGTGAAGCGGTTTTCGGATACAGATGCGCGCAAAAACAAAAACTTAGGGTACAGTTCCGATCCAATCAGATCGGGACGTGCTCTAGGCGGCGCTGGCCTGCTCGAAACCGGCAGGCAGATGGGATGAAAACGCCTCCGCGTCGTCGTCAGCGGCCTCAGCCGGGGCCAGCTTTTTTAGCAATTCACACAGGCGGCGCACCTCATCACGCGTCAACCCGGCAATCAGCGCCGCTTCGCGCTCGCGCGCCACCGGCACCGTGTCTTCAAATTTGTGTCGACCAGCTTCTGTCAGAAACAGGTCATAGGCCCGGTAGTCACCTTCGCAGAATTGGCGGCTGACAAAGCGCTTCTTGCGCAGGCTGGTAATGGCGCGCCAGGCAACCACCTTTTCCACACCAACGCCCGCCGCAATATCCTTTTGTGGCACGCGCCCGTGAGCGCTCAGCATCGCCAGGATACGCCATTCGGTGGCGGTCAGACCGTGAGCGTCATGAGCCGCCGCGGCAATAGCTGACACCATCTCAGACAACTGCTCAATGTTATGCGGTAAGTAGGTACTGTAACCCGGTAATCCCTGACGCATGACACTCAATCCCCTTTTGCCGTGAGCATAGCATGATCATCGGCAAAATATCACCCCTAAACGATGATTGATTCCACATTGCCGCATGATTTTTTCCGTAAACCTATCCGATCCGGAAATTTTCACCCTAAATCAATTATGGAATATGGTATACAATAAAATTTCACCGGAGACTAAATTTTTCGTGAACGTCCGTCTCTGACGGCAATTGAGGCAAGAAATTTCGCAGCGCAGCGTATATTGTTTCGCAATGCAGCAACCAGACTCATCTAAGCCCGAAACACCCTGCAACGCCTTGCTTTCCGGCGGGACGGCGCAGGCGCGCTCGCTGCCCGCCCTCTGGGGTTCGATTACGGGCATAGCCGCCATGATGATGGTCATCGCCGTATGGACCGGCTTCAGCCTATCGGCACGCGGCCTTAGCCATCTGAACCTGACGCCGGCCGATGCCGCCCTCGTCCGCTTTGGCCTGCCGGCCCTGCTGTTCCTGCCGCTGCTGAAATCACGCTGGCCCCACATCCGCCGCGCCCCTTTAAGTGCGGTTCTGTCGGTGTTCGCCGGGGGCGGCCTGCCGTTTTATCTGATCGCCGTTAAGGGCGCTACTCTGACCTCAGCCGCCCTGTCGGCCGCCTTGATCCCCGGCGGCAGCGTGCTGATTGTCAGCCTGTTTCAGGCCCTGAACGCCCGCTCAAAAGTCTCCGTCCCGGCCATGACCGGGCTGGCCCTGATCGCCTGCGGCCTTGCGGCCGTCACGATGGTCAGCCGTCTGAATACGGGCGCCACCGCCTTGTCGCCACTGGGGACAGCCCTGGTGTTCGTCGCAGGCGCTCTATGGGCCCTGTTTACCCTGTCGGTGCGTAAAACCGGTCTCGATGCGATCGCCGTGTCGCTGGTGCAGTGCCTGCCGTCTCTGGCCGCTCTGGCGGTTCTGTCGGTCTCAGGCTACGCGCCCATTCATCTGGGCCTGCATAATATCTTGTCCGCATGGCCGTTTATACTGGCGCACGGCGTGGGCACCGGCCTGATGGCGGGTCTGTGCTACGCCTTTGCCATCCGCAAGCTGGGGGCTGTGCAGGCCTCGGCGCTGGGGTCGCTGTCACCGGCCGTCACGGCGATCTGCGCGGGCCTCTTTCTGGGAGAACCCCTGACGCCACTTCTGCTGACAGGGGCGGCACTGGTTTCGACCGGGGTCATTCTGCTCAACCTGAAAGCCTCTAAACCGCGCGCGAATCCCATCGCCAAGGGCATAAAAAGCCCTGCCGCCGCACCTCAAAATTTTTAACTCACGCGTCAATTCGTAATACAAATATGGCCAAACACAGGCCAATACGCGGTTACCAAACCCTTATTTTGTAAGACAAATGCGGTTCATTTGACGCATTAGTCAAATTTTTGTCGCAATTATACAACATTGCGCCCCAAAGCGCTTTCACCAGCGCAAAATTGTGTCGACAGTGTTTTACAATGATAGCGTTGTCATGATAGCGGTAACGACACAGGCAGCCCGAACGAGTCACATGATGCGTTCCCCACATAAGAGCTGCCAAGGGAAGGAAACGGCTTAGGGCAAAAGTCCAGGCGTTTTAAAAAAGATCCAGTACCGGCAATTCCGTCATGGCGTTTCCGGGCATGGAAATGCGCGTCCGCACGTGTGGCGGACAGCGAATGGCGCGGCCTTATCACGGCAGCGCCACAGTATCTGCGTAACCAAAAAAACAAAGCTGGAAGGAAGCGAAATGAACACGACTAAATCCAACAGGGGGTTGACGAGGGCGGTACGGGCGGCGGTGCTATGCAGCGCCTCGACTCTCGCCCTCGTGGCCAGCGGCGCCTATGCGCAGGACGCGGCCCCGGCATCACCGGAAGCCGGAGACGTTGAAACCGTCATCGTGACCGGCGTGCGCGGCTCTCTGCAACGCTCTATGAACATCAAGCGCAACGCCATCGGCGTGGTTGATGCGATCTCGGCCGAAGATATCGGCAAGTATCCGGACACCAACCTGGCCGAATCGATTCAGCGCATCTCAGGCGTATCGATCAACCGCATCAACGGCGAAGGCTCCGAAGTGACCGTGCGCGGTTTCGGTCCGGGCTTTAACCTGACCACTCTGAACGGACGGGTCATGCCTTCGGCTAACATCGCCGTGGTGGGTCAGGACAACGACTTTGGCGGCGGCGGCAGCCGTAACTTCGACTTTTCCAACATTGCCTCCGATGGCGTGAGCGGCTTTGAAGTCTACAAAACCGGCAAGGCGGATGTAGCTTCGGGCGGTATTGGCGCCACGCTGAACATCAAGACCCTGCGCCCGATTAACCGTTCAGGCTCGACCGGCAGCATCACCGTCAAGGGGCTGCACGGCGAAAACATGGTCGATGGCAAGGACTGGACCCCCGAAGTTTCCGGCGCCTATAGCTGGGGCAGCGAAGACAAGACCTTTGGCGTCGCCGTATTCGGTTCCTATTCCGAACGTGACGTAGCCACCCGCACCGCCACCCAGAACTCCTGGAACATCGACTATTTCGCCACCTGCCCTGAACTGAAGCCAGACTGTTCTTTGTTCCTGCCCAGCGGCAGCGGCCGTCTGCGCTATGACACCAATGGCAACCTGTTGTCGACCATCACCAACCGTCCGCCCGACGGCGCGCAGGTCTCCTACGCCAACGACAGCCGTTACCAGTTGAACGATGCCCATACCGAGCGCACCAACCTTCAGGCGACGGTTCAGTGGCGTCCGGCTGAAAACTGGCTGTTTACGGCAGATGCCCTGTACGCCGAAAACAAGGCGACCGAAAACCGCTCCGACGCCGGCAACTGGTTCAACCGTCCGTTCGATCAGGTCGTGTTTGAACAAGGTGCCTCCGGCATCTATAACGCCGTCTTCATGCAGGAAAATCTGTCCGGCACCAAGGACATGGGTTTTGAACAGGCTCTGCGCGGCGTTAACGACAAGCTGACCTCCTACGGCCTGAACGCCGAATGGAACATCAATGACAGCATGACTCTGACCCTGGACGCCCATAGCTCCAAGGCCGAGGCCCTGCCCGGTAACCCAAACGGCACCACCGCCGTGCTGATCGCCCTGGGTGCACCGGTTATTGCCTCACACTCGGTTGATTTCCGCGGTGAGATTCCGATCCAGCGTTATGTGATCAATGACGGCACGCCGATCTACGCCCCTAACAGCACGACAACGATTATAGGGTATCGCGGCAACCGTAACGGACAACTGGACCTTGGGGACTTGGGCTCACAGGTCGGCCGTATGGTGACCAACAGCCAGTCGCATAAGATCGATGAGTTTAAAGCTAACTTCCGTTACGACTTTGACAGCGAAAGCCGCTTTGATGCCGGTATCGATTTCATAAAGTCCAAGATGGACACCACCACCGGCTCCACCTATCAGGCTTTGGGTGACTGGGGCATTTCCAATCCCGGCGATGTCCAACAGTACGCACCGGGTCTGGTTCAGACCTACGATATCGGGGCCATGTTCCAGGACTTTACGCCGGGTGATTCCAGCGTAGCTTTCCGTGGCAACGCCCTTGATATCTATAATGCTCTGGCTGATGGTTACAACGTCTCCATCCCAACCGCCGCCATCACCTCGAACCAGATCGAAGAAGATATCAAAGCTATCTACGGTCAGTTCATGATGAAGGGGGACTTCCTGGGTATGTCCGCCACTGTGGTCGCCGGCCTGCGCTACGAAAAGACCGATGTAACCGCATCGGCCCTTCAAAGCCTGCCTACCGCCATTCGCTGGACGGCTGATAACGACACCACCGTTGATTTCAATGGCGGCACGGTCGCTCTGAATTTCGACTCCAGCTACCATAACTGGTTGCCGAACCTGGATGTATCGCTCAACGTGCGTGATGACATCGTGGCGCGCGGATCGTTCTCTAAGACGATTGCCCGTCCGTCGTTCGGCAATATGTACGCCACGACCACCGTCAATGGTCCGCCACGTCCGACCCTTAACGGCGTCAACCCGACCGCTACCAGTGGCAACCCCGGCCTTTTGCCGCTGGAATCGAGCAATGTCGATTTCTCAGTCGAATGGTACTATGGCCCGACCAACTACGCGTCGATCGGCTTCTACAACAAGGACATAGCCAACTTCGTAGGTCAGGGCTCGGTCGAACAAAGCCTGTTCGGTCTGCGTGACCCGTCATCGGGTCAGGCGGGATCGCGTTCCGGCACAGCAGCTACCGCACTGGCCGCTATCGGTCAGGGCACAACGGACGTGAACCTGTTCACCATGACCGCCTTGCTGATCAAGAACAATGGTAATGCTACCGCTGCAACGGCCGAGTATCAGGCCAACTCGACCGGCGGCAATCTGAACCAGTCGTTCGTTGATCAGGTTCTGGCCGCCTATGACATCACCGCCGATGCCAATGATCCGCTGCATACCTTTGTCACCAGCATCCCGATCAACAACAAAACCGCGAACCTGTACGGCTTTGAACTGGCCTTCCAGCACTTCTTTGGTGATACGGGCTTTGGGGTCGCGGGCAGCCTGACCACGGTTGATGGCGATGTCGAATTCGACAACTCTCAGGCGGATACCGACACGGTTCAGTTCCCGCTTCTGGGTCTGTCGGACACCTATAACGTCACCCTGATCTACGATAAGGGGCCACTGTCGGGCCGCCTGTCCTACAACTGGCGTGATGAGTATATCAGCGGCGCTAACCGCGATGGTTCCGCCCACAACCCGACCTATGTCGAAGCTTTCGGCGTGGTCGATGTGTCGGTCAACTATCAGGTCACACCGTCGATCCAGCTCACCGTCGAAGGGCTGAACCTGACCAAGGAACACATCCGCCAACACGGACGTGACAAGGTCAACCTGTACTACGCTCAGGAACTGGACACCCGCTATCAGGTGGGTCTGCGTTACAAGTTCTAATCGCGTCGCTTAAACTGATGGAAAAGGCCGCGTACCGTCGCGGCCTTTTCTTTCTCTGCCGAGTATATACAGTATGTCCATGCGCCAGCCCGTCCTTATCGATAATGTCGAACACCACGACCTGAAATATATCTCAGGCCACGGCCGTGCCTTTGGCGACAGCGTCAATCAGGCCCCGGTCTTCCCCACTGAATTTGCTGATATTCAGCGCGAATATCCGATCTTTTTCCGCCGCGATAATCAGGGAACATTCTACGCCATAGCCCTGCTGGGGCTGGATAAGGATGAGAACCTGTTTCTTGACGGCAACCACTGGAATGCCCGTTATATCCCGGCCATGATCGCGCGCGGCCCGTTTCTGATCGGCTTCAAATCCGAAGAGATTGACGGTGAAACCCGCCGTGAGCCGATGATCCACGCCGATATTACCCATCCCCGTTTCAGCCGCACCGAGGGCGAGCCCCTGTTCCTGCCCCACGGCGGTAATGCCCCGCGCCTTGAGCGCATCGCCCGGACGTTGCGCATCATTCACACCGGCGCTGAAGTAATGCCGGTGATGTTCTCAGCCTTCGAGGCCGCCGGTCTGCTGGCGCCGATTGAGGTCGACATCCGGCTGGATGAGACCACCGCCTATAAGATCCCCGATCTGTTTGGCATCAGCGCTGAGGCCATGAATGGCCTTAAGGCTGAGGCGCTACACGCGCTCAATCAATCCGGCTTTCTCGCCCTGGCCTTTCAGGTGATGTCGTCGCTCGGCAATATGTCGAAGATCATCGAACTGAAAAACCGTAAACGCGGGGCGGGCCTGTGACATGGCCGACAGCCGCGCCCCCACCACCCAGCCACTGATCCTGGACGGCATCGCACCGGGCGACATCCCCTATGATGACCTGATGGCAGGTCAGCGCCCGGTGATCCTGAAAGGGCTGGCGCGAGACTGGCCGCTGGTCAAGGCGGGGCTCAAAAGCCCCAAAGCGGGAATGGATGACCTGCTGCGCTATTATCAGGGCCGGCCCGTCACCGCATATACCGCACCCCCCGACATCGGCGGGCGGTTTTTCTATAATGATGACGTCACCGCCATGAATTTCAAGGGCGAGCGGGTGGCGCTCAATGACTTTCTGGCTCGAATTCACGACCACATCAACGACCCCACCGCGCCCGCCTTTTACATCGGTTCAACCGATCTGGGGCTTTATCTGCCGGGTCTGCGCGATGACAATGACCTGATCCTGAACCACGACATGTTTGAAGCCAACCCGCCGCTCGCCAGCATCTGGATCGGCAACCGCACCACCGCCACCTGCCATTTTGATATGTCGCATAATCTGGCGGTGTGCGTGGCGGGTAAGCGCCGCTTTACCCTGTTCCCGCCCGATCAGGTCCACAACCTCTATCCTGGCCCGCTGGAGCCCACCCCCGGCGGTCAGGTCGTCAGCATGGTCGATTTCCGCAACCCCGATTATGAGCGCTTCCCGCGCTTTCGTGAGGCACTGGCTCAGGCTCAGGTCGCAGACCTCGAACCCGGCGATGTGCTGTTCTATCCGGCCCTGTGGTGGCATCATGTCGAAGCGCTTGAGCCCTTCAATATCCTGATCAATTACTGGTGGAACACCTCGCCCGCCTTCATGGACACGCCGTGGACGACGCTGTTGCACGGGATGCTCAGCCTGCGCGACCGGCCTGAGCCTGAAAAAGCCGCCTGGCGAGAACTGTTCGATTACTACATCTTCGGCCCAGCCGAAGTGCCCGCCGCCCATCTGCCCGAAGCGGCGCGCGGCCCCCTCGCCCCGCTCGATACCCTGACGGCGCGGCGTCTGCGCGCACAGATAGTTCAGAAATTAAACAGGTAGTAAAGCCCATGACCCGACCGCCCGTTAAGAAAGTCGTCATCGCCGGAGGCGGCACCGCTGGCTGGTGCGCCGCGGCTGCCCTCAGTAAGATGCTTGGCCCGCTGCTGGACATCACCCTCGTGGAATCGGATGAAATCGGCATTATCGGTGTCGGCGAAGCGACTGTGCCGACCATCCGCACCTTTCACCATCTGCTGGGGATTGATGAGCGCCAGTTTATGCGTGAGACCAATGCCAGCATTAAACTCGGCATTTCTTTTGATGGCTGGGCGCGCAAGGGCGATCACTATTTCCACTCGTTTGGTGTGCTCGGCAAATCGAGCTGGATGGCGCCGTTTCACCACATCTGGCTGGAGGCACGCGCCAAGGGGGTCGCAGGCCCGTTAAGCGACTATTGTTTCGAGCTTCAGGCCGCCGAGAATGGCAAGTTCGAGACCTCCCCCACCTCACGCATCAACTATGCCTATCATTTCGATACCGGCCTTTACGGCCCGTTCCTGCGCCGCCTTAGCGAGGCCGCAGGGGTTACCCGTGTTGAGGGCAAGATCGCCCGCGTCGATCAAAACCCGCAAACCGGCGACATCACCGCCCTTGTACTTGAGTCGGGTCAAACTATCGAAGGCGATCTGTTTATCGACTGCACGGGCCTGCGCGGCCTGTTGATCGAAGGGACGCTGAAAAGCGGCTATGAGGACTGGAACCATTGGCTGTCCAACGACAGCGCCATCGCCATGCAGACCGAGCCCACCGGCGCGATCGTGCCCTACACGCAGGCCATAGCCCACGACGCCGGCTGGCACTGGCGCATCCCTCTGCAAAACCGGGTCGGTCAGGGCCACGTCTATTCCAGCCAACACATGAGCGATGATCAGGCGATGGACAGTTTTATGGCGACCGTCGGCGCCAAGCCGCTAACCAAACCGCGCACGATTAAATACCGCACCGGCCGTCGCTTAAAAATCTGGAATAAAAACTGTATCGCCATGGGCCTGTCGAGCGGGTTTATCGAACCGCTGGAATCGACCAACATCCACCTGATGCAGATTGCGGCGACCCGACTGGTGCAGTTATTCCCGTTCGACGGGATTACCGACGCCCTGATCAACCGCTTCAACAAGCTGACCGAGGACGAGGTCGTCAACATCCGCGATTTCGTCATCATGCACTATAAGCTGAGCGAGCGTGACGACACCGCCTACTGGCGCGAACGGCGCGACATGGCCATACCCGATACCTTAACTGAGCGCATTGAGATGTTCCGCGACACCGGCCACGCCTGGCAGGTCGCCGATGAGGTGTTCAGGATCGATTCCTGGCTGCAGGTCATGACCGGCCAGCGCCTTGAGCCGAAATCGTGGCACCGTCTGGGGCAGATGATGACGGTCGAGCAATCCAGAGACGCTCTGGCTGCCATCAAATCCCAGATCGATAAGGCCGTGGCCGCCATGCCCGCGCACGGGGATTTCCTGAAATCCTACTGCGCCCTGCCCGAACCGGCTTGAGTGTCTCCTCTACCTCCTCCCCATACCATGGGGAGGTGCCGAGTTTATCGAGGCGGAGGGGTATTCTGGCGGTGAGCCCCCTCCGTCTACTCGATTTAGAAAGCTAAGGCGTCTTCCGGCTGGGTGGTCATCAGGTCACGGATATGGTTCTGATGATCAATCAGTTGGTTGAGAGCGTCTTCGGCAAAGTCCTTGAGCGCTCCAGCCTCGGAGGCGGCGACAAAGCCTTCCAACAGGGCAATGGCGTCATTATGGGCATTGTCCTGTGTCTGAAGATAAAGGGCATCAAAGGCACTGAGCGGTGCTCGTTGCAGCTTATCGGCCAATGAAGTGCGCAGGCCATCCAGATCCACGCCCGGCATCCATAGCCCCTCATTAACGGCTATGGTTTCCAGTCGTTGCGACAGGCGGGCATGATCGTCCATCATCCGGCGCGCAAAGCCACGCACCGCCTCGCGCTGCGATTTCTCGGCCGCCATGCGCCCGATCCGGTTCTGGAAATTGCCGACAATACGCATCTCACCGGCCAGATTTTCCGGCGTAATCGTCTGCGTGAGACCCGCCCCCTTGCGCGTGACATTGCGCGCAATCGCCATCAGGCCCAGCACACCGCCAGCCAGAATTAAATGTTTGAAAGTCATGATTTATTCTCCGTTCAGGTGCGCCTAATCTGAACGGAACCGGCTAAATATTCGCTGTTGAAAGGCCCCTCCGAAATCAAGACACCCCAAGGCTTCATCCTTGCATCATCCTTATTTTCAACCCACGCCCACCCATTTCAACCTTATGGGGTAACCGCCAAAGTCAGTTCACTATCAACCCAACTGTGTGAGGCTGTTATGGAAGAAAATCAAGTCGGCTGGCTGGCCGCTATCATTGTCGGGGCCCTTGCGGGCTGGATCGCTGAAAAGATCATGAAATCCGATCAGGGCCTGCTGGTGAACATTATTCTGGGTATTGTCGGTGCCATGATCGCCAATGGCCTGTTCTCAATTCTGGGCATTTCGTTCGGTGGTATTGTCGGTTTCCTGGTCGCCGGTGTGATCGGGGCCTGCATCCTGATTGCGCTTGGCCGGATGGTTCGTGGCCGAAAAGCCTGATCGTTTCATAGCCATCAAAAAAGCCCGCCGGACTGATCCGGCGGGCTTTTTTTTACGTCCTTGCAGCTTAATCGGTCGCCCGCTCAAACGCCTGCGGATGATCGATATCGCCGCGGGTGAAGGCATCGCGCACGGCACCGCGAGCATCATCCCACGGCACAGAGCCGTTGCGCGCGTCCCACTCAGCCCGTAAATCGGCCTCGTCTATATCCTCGAACGGACGGTTGCGGTTGTTGTTATAAAGCTCGTAGCCATAGCGATAGGCAGGCTGAACGTCCGAATAGTCGCGCTCAGCGTGCTCTGGACGACCGCGATAGGCCTGACGCCAGTGCGCATCATGGTTGCTCCAGCCGCGTTCAGCTTCTTCGCTCAGCGGCCCATTGGTGATAAAACCTGCCATTTCCATATCTCCTGTGTGCGCCCTACCCTGCCCAAAAAGTTTAGGCGCGCGTGGGTAAGTATCCCATCAGGAAGCATCTGGCGGTTTATAATGGCTCAGGAGTTTTTCAGATCGGAATCGAGGATGCGCCCCGGCGACATCCGCCCGCTCGGCCATTCACTGAGCGCCTTGAGGTTGCCGATCAGCCGCCCGCGCCGATCCGCCCACGGCTCAGGGGCAATGGAGCGCACCAGATTGGCCGCCAGATGCTTGGCAATGCCCTCAATCGCGGCAGGCCACGACAGGGTTTTCTTGCGGGCCAGATAGATGCGGTTAGCAACCTGCGAATAGCCCAGCCGCTTACCCGGACTGCGCCCGGCCTTCTTGGTGCCCAGATGCACGCCGCGCAGCCGATATGAACGCACGATGGTGCCGTAAGGCGCTAACTGCCGCGAAAAATCGACATCCTCAAACCAGGCGTAAAGAGGCAGGGCTTCATCAAAGCGGATATTGTGTTTGCGCACAGAGTCCATGCGGATAGCCATATTGCAGCCGTAGCCATTATAGGTCGGCTCAAGGGTGGAATCGTCATTGGGACCCAGGCCTTTGATGATATCGACGCCTTCGGCGAACTCAAGACCCGGCCCCAGCGCGCCATCAGCGACCACATGGCCGGTCGCCACCACAACCTGCGGATCGCCCGTCATCAGGGCCTCAAGCTCAATCAGGAAATCTTCGGAAGGCAGAAAATCGTCGTCAAAGAACACGATCACATCGGCATCTGACGCTTCGATAATGACATTACGCTGGGCGGGCAAGCCGGTCGGGCCGGAGACGATCTCAATCGGTGCGCCATAGCCAGTCAGGGCAGCCGCATCGACATCTTCGGGCTTGGCCGGGCAGATGATCAGCTTGTTGGCCGGGCGCTTCATACGGCCCATGAAATTGATGACGTCGCTCAAAATGTCGCGGCGTCCGGCGGTGGCAATACCGATATCGATTTTCAGGTGGCTCATGAGGGCTTTCGGCGGTTACAGGCAAGTCTTCGCGAATGATCAGCAAGTTTTATGCCGCGCTGGCCTGATCTGCAAACAAAAAAGGCCCCCGTTTAGGAGGGCCTTTTTCGTTGACGCAAGTGCGGTCGACCCTGTTCGGGTCAGACTGCGAGCCAGGGGTGGGGGCTTACTGGCCCGCAGCGTCCGCCTTGGTGATGGCCGAAGCCGTCAACTTGGTCTGGTCAGCATCCAGCGTACCCGTGATGGATACGGTGTCACCAACCGCAAAGGGCGCACCGGTCACAGCCGAGGCATCAACCGCGATCGGGCGGCTCTTGCCGGACTGAGTGGCAACTTCCACCGAGTAGGATTTGCCGTCGCCAGCCGCTTCGGCCACCGTGCCGGTGACACGCACCGCATCAGCGGCAGGTTCAGCGGTTGTCGCCGCTTCAGGCGTAGTGGCCGGTGTGGCTGTGGTTGGCGGGGTCGCTGGCATAGTGGCTTCCTGAGCCATTACCGGCGCGGCAACAAAGGCACCCAGCAGGGCAGCAACAGCAATTTTTGAGGTCGTGGTTTTCATGAACGTTTCTCTTTTCAAGTTATGTTCAGTACGAACGTGATGTCCAGTATGGACTTACCCGATAACCCGCACATATTCAGGGGGAGGCTGTGCCGGATTATCGAAACTAATAAGGTGGTGGATACATCCACCGTAAGGTCTGCAGGAGCGGTAAAGCCGTTGGCCGTTAAGCCCCGCATGGCCCTTCGAAAAGCACGCTAACCCAAGCGGAATAAAGAAACGATCAGGAAAAAACCCGTTCGCGTCAGTGGTTAACAAGGGCCAGATTGCGCCCTATTTCACTTTTTGCAAATCCGTCGCAAACCGTTAACCCTCAACGATTAACCAGTCGAATTTGAGATTGCGTTGACAATTAATGCATATGCAATTAATGATATATCATGAAAAAAATCTCATCCCTCGACGACCATTTGGGTTACTGGCTGCGTTGCTTGTCCAATTTCGTGTCAGACAGCTTCGCCAAGCGCCTCGAAAAACACGATATCACCGTCGCCCAGTGGGTCGTCATGCGCTCACTATATGGCAAAGGCGACCTGAGTCTGAACGAAGCGGCGCGAATCGTCGGCATTGATGCCTCGTCCCTATCGCGGATGGCCGAGCGTATGGTCCACAAGGGGCTGATCAATCGCAACACCGATCCGATTGACCGGCGCGCGGTCAAACTGTCCCTGACCCGTAAAGGCGCGCAGCTTTTGCCGCAGCTTGCCGATGAGGCCGACGCCAATGATGCGGCGTTTTTCAGTTCTTTAAGCGCGACGGACAAGGCGCGGCTGCTCACCACAATCCAGTCCCTGCTGACCGCCAATGGCTGGAACCCTGACACCCGCGGCAAAGACCGGATGGTTTAGATCATGGACGCACATATTGTCGAAAGCACCCTGAAATTGTCGCTGGCCGAGCAGATCACCTTTCCCGAAGTGGTCATGCGTCTGGCGCAAAGCGGCACGGAGCGCTATCTGGTCGATATCACGGGCCACCGTCATCTGGCGTGGGGCACAGATGGTTCCAGCCACGTCGGCGCCTATGACTATGACGACGGTGATATCCCCCTCACCTTTGATGCCCCCGCCGTCAAGGCCGCCATTACCGACATCCAGCACGGCCGGATCAAATATCTGACCTTTATGGACCGGATCGTTAAGGCCGGCTGCTGCCATTATTGGGTATTCATTTCGGGCAGACAGGCTATCTATTTCGGACGCGATGGGTCGCAACATATCGAACACTTCCCACCCGCCCCATAGATAATGAGAGACCAATGACTGATAAAATCCGCTGCGGCTGGGTGAACCTGAACAAGCCTCACTATGTCCATTATCATGACACGGAATGGGGCGTGCCCGTCCACGACGACCGGCTGTTGTTCGAGATGCTGATCCTGGAGGGCGCGCAGGCGGGCCTGAACTGGGAAAGCATTCTGGTCCGACGCGAGGGGTATCGCACCGCCTTTCATAATTTCGATGTGGCGGCCTGTTCGCGCATGACCGATGCCGAATGCGAGGCCCTGATGACCCATCCGGGCATCATCAAAAACCGCCTCAAGATCTGGTCAGTGCGCAAAAATGCGCATGTGTTCATCGCCATTCAAAAAGAATTCGGATCGTTCGACGCCTATGTCTGGCGCTTTGTCGGGGGTGCGCCGAAACTCAACCGCCCCGCGGCGCTCAAAGACGTGCCCGCACAAACGCCCGAATCAGACGCCCTCGCCAAAGATCTCAAAAAACGCGGCATGAGTTTTGTCGGATCGACGATTATATATGCCTATATGCAGGCCGTAGGCATGGTCGATGATCATGTTAAGGACTGTTTTAGAGCGCATCGCTAATCTCCGCCCCACTTGTGGGGAGGTGGATTTTGCGTCAGCAAAAGACGGAGGGGTATCTTACAACGGCGGCATTACCCCTCCACCACTTCGTGGTCCCCCTCCCCATCTTCGATAGGGAGGAGAAAGGATAAAATGGCCAAAACCCTGATCATTATCGGCTTATTCATCGTCGCCATCGGCCTTCTGTGGCCGTGGCTGTCGAAGCTCGGCATCGGCCGCCTGCCCGGCGATATTGTCGTCAAACGCGACAACTTCACCTTTTACATGCCGATCGTCACCAGCCTGCTGATCAGCGTGATCCTAAGCGTCCTGTTCTGGCTGTTCCGGCGCTGATCATGACACCTGAACAGAAAACCATATCACGCATTCTGAAGGTCAATCATGCCGGCGAGTATGGTGCGATCCGCATCTACCGCGCCCAGATTTTCGTATCCAGGCACCTTCACAAAGACCTGTTGGCATTTCTCGAAGAGACAGTTTCCCATGAGGTCGACCACTGCCGCATGTTCCGTGAGGCTATGGCTGCGCGCCATTCGCGCCCGTGCTATGCCATGTGGTTATGGGGTCTGGGCGGTTATGCCCTTGGCCTGATGACGGCCATCATGGGCAAAAACGCCATTATGGTCTGTACCGCCGCGGTAGAGCGCACAGTTCATCGCCACCTTGAGGAACAGATAGACTTTCTGGCCGGACGCGATGAAGCCCTGAAAGTCGCGATAGCGGATATTCAGGCTCAGGAACTGGGCCATCTCCTACATGCCGAGGCCCATATCCGCCCCGGTCCGCTTAATCGCGGGTTGTCGTCTGCGATCTGCGTAAGCACAGAGGTGGTTATCTGGCTATCGACCCAAGGTGCGGTCAGCCGGATGCAACGCGCACTAAGCCCTCTACCCCAGCAATCTATGCCGCTTGGCGAACGGCAGCCATAGCTCCATGAATGGCTCGTCCTTGCCATCGGTGCGCAAGCCGTGGCCGCCTTTTTCAAAGATATGCAGTTCCGACGGGGTCTTATTGGCACGTAAAGCGCTATAAAGCATCAGGCTGTTTTCGGCCACCACCACCCGGTCATCGGCGGCGTGCGCCAGAAAGGTCGGCGGCATATCGACCGGCAGGTTTTGCTCCAGCGACAGCGCTTTACGCTGTTCATCGGTCGGGCTGTTAGGGAACAGTTGCTTGACCGACCCGCCGTGGGCATACGGCGCCATCATGGTCATGACCGGATAGAACAGGCCGGACACCCGCGGTTTGGTGGACAAGGTATCCGCCGAATCGACGGGCGCGTAGGTGTCACGCCCATAGCTTTCCGACAGCCACCCGGCCAGATGCCCACCCGCCGAAAAACCAATCACACCGATGCGGTTCGGATCAATACCAAATTCGGCGGCCCGGTGGCGGATCAGGCGAATGGCGCGCTGAGCGTCCTGAAGCGGCGCTTGCGGCCCCGCCGCCCAGCCATCGGCCGGTAAGCGGTAGGTCATGGTGAAGGTGGTGATGCCCTGATCGGCCAGCCACTGATCGGTGCCGCCACCGGCGCGCGATACCGCCACCCGCACATAGCCGCCGCCGGGGATCATCAGCACCGCCGCGCCATTGGGATTTTTCGGGCGGCGCACCATCAGGATCGGATCGGTCACATGGGTGGCGGCTGTGTCGTTGGGGTCACCACCGGGGTTACGTAAAATCCATTCTTCTTTGGCAGTAACAGCCGCCGCTCCCGGCGCACCGTTCGGCCATAGTTTAAAGCTTTCCAGCGGCGGTTTCAGCGCCGGTACCGGTTTTGGAGATGCGACCACTGGCGCTACGGAAGGCGTTTGCGCGCACGCCATCTGCGGAAAAAATGCGGCCGCAGCCCCCAGCGTGAGTAAACGACGACGATCCATGCCTGGCCCCTGAGATTCACCGAGCCGAACGCATGCTCGATATTGATTGATTGCGATTAATTTAGCGCAACGTACCGGCAAAGCAAGCCCTTAAACCGACTTCCGAATTGACAACCTACCTCCCCCCTCTCGAAGATGGGGAGAGACTATACCAAAAGAGACCTGATATGATCGCGCTTAATCCCCGCACCACCTCCCTCGTCCTGATCGACCTGCAAAACGGCATCATCAACCGGCCGCTGGAGCCGCGCGACGGCCAGGTGGTAGCCGAAGCCGGTATGGCCTTGGCGGAGCGGTTCAGAGCCGCCAAGGCGCTGGTGGTGCCCGTTCATGTTTGCTGGGCCAAAGACTATGCTGATATGCCGTCCATGAACGTCGATCAGCCCATGCCGCGCCCCGAAGGCGGGATGCCTGCCGATTTCGCCACCTTTCATCCCGGTCTGGTCAAGGACGGTGATCTGGTAATTTCCAAGCATCAATGGGGCGCACTATACGGCACCGAGCTTGACGCCCAACTGCGCCGGCGCGGGATCAAAACCACAGTCCTCGGCGGCATCGCCACCAATTTCGGCGTCGAATCGACCGCGCGTCAGGCGTGGGAGCACGGCTATGATGTGGTGATCTGCGAAGACCTGTGCACCAGCCAGTCCGACCACCTGCACCGCCTGAGCATCCAGCATATCCTGCCGCGCCTTGCCCGCGTCATCCAAAGCGCTGAACTGCATTTTACGGCTTAAGTCCCTTGCCACGCTACGGTTTCCAGCAGACTATGGCGCTACGGAGGTGCATATGGCTTATGATCTGGCGTTGGATGAATTTGTAGCGAGCCTGCCCAAAGCGGAACTGCATGTCCATATCGAAGGCACGCTGGAGCCCGAACTGATGTTCGATCTGGCGCAGCGTAACGGCATCACCTTGGCCTTTGACAGCATCGAAGCTGTGCGCGCTGCCTATGATTTCTCGAACCTTCAGGACTTTCTCGACATCTATTATCAGGGTGCCGATGTCCTGCGCACCGAAGCCGATTTTTACGACCTCGCCATGGCCTATTTTGCGCGCGCCGCCGCCGATTGCGTCCGTCATGCCGAGATTTTCTTTGATCCGCAAACCCACACCGATCGTGGCATAAGCTTTGAGACCGTCATTAATGGCCTTCACCGCGCAAAAGTTGAGGCCGAGGCGCGCTGGGGCATGACCAGTGGTTTGATCCTGTGTTTTCTGCGCCATCTGCCGGAAGATGCCGCCCTTGAGACACTGGAGGTCGCCCGTCCGCATTTGGATAAAATCATAGGCGTCGGTCTGGATTCCTCGGAAGTCGGCCACCCGCCCTCGAAATTTGCTCGCGTTTTTGCCCGCGCCCGCGAACTGGGCATGAGGCTGGTCGCCCATGCCGGCGAAGAAGGCCCGCCGGACTATGTTTATGAGGCGCTGGATATTCTGAACATCGACCGCGTTGACCACGGCAATCGTTCGCTGGAGGATGACGCCCTCACGAAGCGGCTGGTGGCATCCGGTCTGACCCTGACGGTGTGTCCGTTGTCGAACCATAAGCTGTGTGTGGTTGAGGACATGACCACCCACCCGATCCCGCAGATGCTCAGGCACGGCCTGAAAGCCACCATTAATTCCGATGATCCGGCCTATTTCGGGGGCTATGTGAACGATAATTTCCACGCCCTGACCGCGATTGGCCTGATTGACCGCGCCGATTGCGTAACGCTGGCCCGCAATTCCATTACCGGGTCGTTTGCCTCTGATGCCCGCAAGGCCGAGCTACTCAAGGAAATAGAGATATACGCCGGTTAAATCGCGCCTATTATACCCCTCATGACCTCAAAACCGCCCCACATCGCTATCCGCTTTGTCCATGCCCGCCCGATCCTGTCCGGGTGCGCAGCCTTGGCTGTGGCCATGGTCGCGGGCCTTATGTGGCTGACCGACTGGCGGCTGTCCAAAGACATAGTGATTGCGTGGAATATCGCTGCCATCATCTATCTGGGCCTTAGCTGGCGGATGATGCTGACCGCCGACGAAGCGTCAATGCATAAGCGAGCCGAGCAGCAGGACGTGGCGCAGGTCGCCATCCTCATGTTGTCGGTGCTCACCATCGTCATCTGCATCACCGCAGTGGTCACCGAACTCATCGAAGCCAAAACCCTGTACGGTGCTCAGCGCAGTCTGACCATTGCGCTTGTGGTGGCCACCATCGTCACCAGTTGGGCGTTCGTACACACGATTTTCGCGCTGCATTATGCCCACGCCTATTATATCGGCCTTAAGCGTAACAAATCCCCCGGCCTGAGCTTCCCGGATAAAGACCCAACGCCCGACTATCTCGATTTCCTGTATTTCTCATTTATCATAGGCACCGCCGCCCAGACCGCTGATGTCGCCATCACCTCAAAAGCCATGCGCCGGACGAGCCTGTTCCATGCGGTGTTTGCGTTTTTTTTCAACACCGCCATACTGGCCCTGACGATCAATATCGCCGCCAGCTTTGTGACCTGAACCCTATTCCGTTTTGCAATGGGTGGGCACCATGCGCCCGACGGCCCAGGTTGCCTCTGAGCCCTTGCCGCGGAAGTCATGCTTGCCCGACGTGTACCACATGCCGGACGCCACCGGCTGCTGCTTGAGTTGCAGTTGCGTGCCGTCAGCCAGGGTAACAATGGCCGCATCCGGCGTAAAGCTGATCACAAAATTGGTGCCGTCCGCGCAAGTGTAAGGGATACCGTCGGCTGACGGTGCGCCCAAAGGCGGCGGCGGAGGTGGTGGTGGTGCTGACGGCATGGTGGCGCAGGCCGATAAGGTGATCACTGCGGTTGACGCGGCTAAAATCCGGATCATATCCCTGCCCTTTTTCCTTCGGTCTTTCGACGACCTGTGCGGTTTACCATATGTCTTATAAAGCTTTTGTAGCCGCTTCAAAATAAGTTTTTGATAGGGATTAATGAGAGCGTTTTCCCCAAAAGTGGCCCCACTTTTGGGTTAAGAAAGAGCGACAAAACAAATAACCAGATCAAAATTTTGATCTGGTGCGCAATTCACTCATCGCCTGCCGCGTGATTCGCCACGCTGCAGACAGGCCCAAAGCCACCATCAACAACGCTACCACCGCATCAGCAATGTTCGATCCAGTCAACCAGACGATGACGGCCGCGACCATGACCATGACATTGCTGATGGCGTCATTGCGCGCGCACAGCCACACCGACATGACATTGGAATCGCCCGACCGGTAACGATACAGAAACGCCGCGCTGCCGAGATTAACGGCGATGGCCAGCACGCTGACGATCCCCATGATCTCAGGCCGCGGCACCGTGCCATTTATCAGTTGCAGCACCGTCGCCACCCCGACCCACAGGCTGAACGCGACCATACAGGCGACCTTGAACAAGGACGCCTTGGCGCGCACCGATTGAACGGCGCTTAAGACCAATAAACTAATGGCGATATTGCCGGCATCGCCCGCGAAATCGAGCGCATCGGCCAGCAGCGCCATCGACAGCCCTTTAAGCCCCGCGCCGATCTCAACCAAAAACATGGCCGCATTGGCCGCCAGCACGATCCACAACACCTTGCGATAGCGCGCCTCAACCACCGGGCCGGTGTCATGATCATGGTGGCCCAAGCCCAGAAAACCGTGGCCTTTGTCGTGGCTATGGTCATGGCCGTGGGCGCAGGACGCGCCATGTTCGTGGGAATGGTCATCAGTCATGGTCAGGCTCCCGGATATGGTCGCGCATATCCTCAATCATATGGCGGACGTGATGGTCGCTTAAGGTGTAGAAAATCTGCTTGCCCTGCTTGCGAAAACGCACCAGACGCGCCGCTTTCAACAGGCGCAGATGGTGGCTGGTCAGGGCTGTTGAGGCCCCGACTTTGGCTGCGATATCACCCACCGCCGCCTCGCCCGCCAGACAGCACAGGACAATGCGCAACCGCATCGGATCACCCAGCAGGTGGAAAATCTCGGCCAGTTCGATAACGACATCATCGTCATCGGCCACAGCGATATGGGTCACGGGCTTGTCCATGACAAACATATAAACAATTATTTGAATGTTGTAAAGTACAGCCTATTTCGCCGCCGCCAATAGCATGGCCAGCACCGATTTGGCGGCATCAAACGGCGCCGGACTGCGGCTGGCCTGAGACGCGACCACCGCCCCGTTAAACAGGACAATGACTTGCCCCGCCAGTTTATCGGGGTCTTTATAGCCGCCGTCCGCGCACAGGCTTTTGATGTAGTTCAGGAAGGTCTCAAAGAATTTTAGGCTGGCCGCCTGCACCGGCGTGTCGCGGCCGGAATATTCCAGATTGGCGCTGATGGCGAAGCAGCCGCGAAAACTGCCCTCATCAAACATCGCCTTACGGAAATCGAACAGCGCCATGACCCGCCCTGCGGGATCGGGGCTTAAGCGCGCGATCTCAACGGGGGCGGTGCTCAAAAACCGCTCACCATAATGACCGATCAGTTCGGCAATCAGGTCTTCCTTGGAGGCAAAGTACTTATAGAGCGTGCGCTTTGAGATGCCGGTGTCGGCCATGACCTTATCGACGCCGGTGGCGTGAAAGCCATGATCGTAAAACAGTTCATAGGCGTGATCTATAATTTCCTGTTTTTTCAGAGCCTTGGTCATGTGCGCACAGTCCGATGGGGGATGGGTGATATTTTTTATAGCGGATATCGTTGACAATGTAAACCGATCGGTTTACACACAACCTCAATGTAAACAGATCGGTTTACTTTTAACCTTCCAAAGCGTTCCCATCCCCTTCTTTTTCGGAGCCCAGATCATGAAAATCTCTAACGCAACCGTCCTCGTTTCCGGCGCCAACCGCGGCATAGGTGCCGCCATTGTGCGCGAACTGCTGAACAAAGGCGTGGCCAAAGTCTATGCCGGTGCCCGCAACCCGGCCACCCTGCCTGACTTTGGCGATGACCGGGTCGTGGCCGTTAAGCTTGATATCACCGACGACGCCGCAGTTCAGGCTTTGGCCGCAGCCCACGCAGACATCGACATCCTCATCAATAATGCCGGCACCGCTCAGTTCGGCACGGTGCTGACCACGTCCAATGACGATTTCGGTTATGACTTCACCACCAACGTCTTTGGGACATTGAACGTGCTGCGCGCCTTCACGCCGCAACTGGTGGCTAAAAAATCCGGCGCGATCGTCAATGTCATCAGCGTCGTAGGCCTTGTGGCCGCCCACAGTCTGGCGGGTTATTCCGCCTCGAAAGCCGCCCTGCTGTCGATCACGCAGTCGGTGCGCGAAGAATTGAAAGACACCGGCGTTGACGTCTTAGGCGTCTTCCCCGGCCCGATCGAAACCGAACTGGCGCGCGATATCCCACTTAGTAAAGCCACCCCGGAATCGGCCGCCGCCCTGATCGTCGCGGGCATCGAAGCGGGGGATCTCTATATCTATCCCGATCCGACCGCTCAGGCAATTGGCGCGACCTGGGCCACCAATGCCGCAGGCCTTGAGAAGGTCTTCAACGCCGCCCACTGAAGATGTTTGCCTTAAACCGCTCTCCCGCCCGTCGGGAGGGCGGTTTCGTTTACGTCATTCTTACGTGTAAGCCCACCATCCGCTTTGAACCTTTAGCCCCCTCCGCGTTAAAGTATAAACTGACCCAACATATTGAAATTACGGAGAATGACCATGAATCGCAATCGTATCGAAGGTAGCTGGGAACAAGTCAAAGGCTCGCTTCAGGAAACCTGGGGCAAGCTGACCAACAATGACCTTGATGTCATTGAAGGCGACCGCAAGCAACTGGCCGGTAAGCTTCAGGAACGCTACGGCATCGCCCAGGACGAAGTCGACTCCCAGATCAAAAAGTGGAACGACGCCGACTATGACAATGTGAGATAACGCACCCGTTTTCGGGAGCGCATATGGAAAAGGCCGTTGGCGGAAGAGAGACGCCAGCGGCCTTTTTCTTGCTTAAATCTCCTCCCTATCGCAGATGGGGAGGTGGCAGACCGCCTTAGGCGGGATGACGGAGGGGGCGAAGCTAACCTGCCCCTACCCAAATCTAATGCCCGTGGTTATGGAACAGTTCAACCTTAACCGGCTTGCGCTCCCACAGGTACTCGTGCAGCGGATAGGCAATGGTCTGCACCATCGGCTCAATCAAACCGATGCCTAGCGCGATGGCCCAGTTGCCAGTCAGCACATAGGCGACACTGGTGGCGACGGTAACGTGCATAAGGCTGTACGACAATGTTTTGGCGGCTAAACGCATGAGGGTCTCTCCTGAAATTCGATAAATGCAAATTACTCGCAATTACAATATAGGTAAAATCAATTGTTTTTGAATATGAGATAAAACAAATTTATTCACGTAACCCATGCCCTTCAAAATCATTGTGCCCGCCTGAATGATTTTGTTATGCACACGCATGACCATACCCTCCCCCACCGTCGCCATTATCGGCGCAGGCCCCGCAGGCCTTATGGCCGCAGAGATTTTAAGCGCGGCACGCTACCGCGTCAGCCTCTACGACCGGATGCCGTCGGTGGCCCGCAAGTTCCTGATGGCCGGTCGCGGCGGATTGAACCTCACCCATTCGGAGCCGTTTGAACGCTTTGTGGCCCGCTACGGCAAACGCAGTCCGCAACTTCGGCCCGCGCTGGAAGCCTTTACGCCCAAGGATTTGCGCGACTGGGCCGATGGTTTGGGGGCGGATACCTTTGTCGGTTCATCGGGCCGCGTGTTCCCCAAGGCGATGAAGGCCTCGCCGCTGCTGCGGGCCTGGCTGAAACGGCTGGAAGCCCAAGGAGTCAGTCTTCACACCCGTCATGACTGGCGCGGTTGGTCGGGCGATGATCTGCTGTTCGATCATCAGGGCGAGACGGTGCGCGTCACTGCCGATTTCACTCTATTGGCGCTGGGCGGGGCCAGTTGGCCTAAGCTCGGCGGTGACGGTGACTGGGTGCCGTACGTGCGTGACAAAGGCGTCGACATCATACCGTTTCAACCGTCGAACGCCGGGTTCAGCACCGTCTGGAGCGACCATTTCCGCGACAAATTTGCGGGTGAACCGCTTAAAAACATTGCCGTTCAGTTTGCGGGTCGTGAGGTCAAGGGCGAACTGATGCTGACCCGCACCGGCATCGAAGGTGGGGCGATCTATGCCTTAAGTGCGGCTTTGCGCGACGCCATTACCCGCCACGGTCAGGTCGATCTGGTGGTTGATTTGCGCCCCGATTTGAATGCCGGTCAGGTCATCTCAAAACTCGGCCGCGCCTCGCCCAAGGACAGCCAGAGCAACCGCCTGCGCAAAGCCCTGAACCTCAGCCCCGCCGCCATCGCGCTGGTGCAGGAAACCAAGGCTACCGATATCAAAGCCGTACCCGTGCGGTTGACCGGCGCGCAAGGTTTAGAGCGCGCCATATCGTCGGCGGGGGGTGTCAGTTTCACCAGCCTGACGCCCGCGTTTGAACTGAAATCCCTGCCCCACACCTATGCGGTCGGTGAAATGCTCGACTGGGAGGCCCCGACCGGTGGCTATCTGCTGCAGGCAACCTTTGCCACGGCGGTCATGGCGGCGCGGGCGATAATCCAAAAAATGGGATAGTAAGATGAACTTGCCAAGTGATGCTGATGGTGACGTTCTTCGCCGTTTGAAAGAAAGTGGGTTTTCATTCGATCAGGAAGTCGAAATTGACTTTAACATCGACTTTGAGACATGGCCTCCGCATAAAGACACTATGAAAACTCTCAAAACCAAGCTGAAAGATGTTCATATTTCAATTCAGGAAGACCATATTCAAGTGACGATTAAAGACTATCTCACCTATGAGTTAGTCATTGATCTGCAGAAAATACTGACCGAATTGGCCGAGCCTTATGGCGGCTACTGCAACAGTTGGGGACTACTTTGGAACCCCGAAATTACCCCTCCGTCATTTCGCTAACGCTCAATGCCACCTCCCCACTGCGTAGGGAGGAGAAAAAGACCGAACCCCTTCTCCTCCCCATTCTATGGGGAGGTGGCTGTGAGCATAGCGAACAGACGGAGGGGTATCTTCCCAACCACCCAAACCGGAAACAGATCATTCTGTTTTATCATAACCCAACCTCATTACGTTCCCGCACAGCATAATGTATTTTGCCACCACATCTAATGCCGGAGCGCACATATGGCGACCTTTACCAGCTTCACCGTCGATTGGGACGCCCTCGACGACACCAAATATATGACCGACGCCAAGGCGTGCGAGCGGTTGCTGGTCGCCAACACCCTGTCGCAACAGGACCGCGCCATCATCCGCGCCGAAGCTGAAAATCTGGTGCGTGCCACCCGCAAGGCCGCCCGCCGGCAGGGCGTGGTTGAAAGCTTCCTGAAAGAGTTTTCGCTCGGCACCCGCGAAGGTCTGGCACTGATGTGTCTGGCCGAGGCCCTGCTGCGCACGCCTGATGAGGACACCCGCGATCAACTGATCGCCGAAAAAATTACCTCCGCCGACTGGGCCAGCCATTTCGGCAAGTCCGACAATCTGTTCGTCAATGCCTCGACCTGGGGGCTGATGCTGACGGGTAAGCTGATCGATGTCGAAGACCATGCCAAAAAGGACGTGAAAGGCTATGTGTCGGGCCTCGCCGCCCGCGTCGGCGAACCCGTAATCCGTCAGGCGGTCGCCGCCGCCATCCGCATAATGGGCGAGCAATTTGTGCTCGGCCGCACCATCGAAGCCGCCCTGAAACGCTCGAAAAAAGACGGCTATCTGTGCTCGTTCGACATGCTGGGCGAAGGCGCGCGCACCGAAGCCGATGCTGTCCGCTACGCCAAGGCCTATTCAGACGCGATTGAGGCCCTGTCCAAAGTCTGCACGCGCGGCCCGGAAGCCGACCACGGCATTTCGGTCAAGCTATCGGCCATCTATTCGCGCTATGAAGCGGTCAAGGTCGCTGACGTATTCGAGGTGCTTTATCCGCGTCTCAAGGCGCTGGCCATTCAGGCCGCCAAGGCCAATATCAACTTTACCATCGATGCCGAAGAAACCGACCGTTTAGCTATCTCCCTGAAACTGCTCGACAAACTGTGCTATGAGCCGGAACTTGGCGACTGGCAGGGCTTGGGCCTGGCCGTTCAGGCCTATCAGAAGCGCTGCCCCGAAGTGATCGCCGCGCTCAAAACCCTGGCTGAAAAATCCGGCCGCCGCCTGATGGTGCGTCTGGTCAAGGGCGCCTACTGGGATTCGGAAATCAAGCACGCGCAGGTGTTTGGCCGCGAAGACTATCCGGTGCACACGACTAAGGTCGCCACCGACCTTTCCTACCTGATCTGCGCCAAGGCCCTGATCGACGCATCGCCGCACATCTATGCCCAGTTCGCCAGCCATAACGCCCATACTTTGGCTGCCGTGCGCCGCATGGCCCGCGATGCCAAGGTCACCGTCGAATCCCAGCGCCTGCATGGCATGGGTGAGGTGCTTTATGACTGCGCGCAGGACGTATTCGGCGACTTCCCCTTACGCGCCTATGCTCCCGTCGGCGGGCACGAAGACCTGCTGCCCTATCTGGTGCGCCGCCTGCTCGAAAACGGCGCCAATTCGTCGTTCGTCAATGCTTTGATGGACGAAAACATCCCCGCCGAAGCGGTCATTCACGACCCGATTGATGAGGTCATGGCCCACCCGGATCGTCACCCGCGTCTTAATCTGCCGCGCACCATCTACGGCGACCGGCTGAACAGTTTCGGGCCGGATCTGTCGATCAAGGCGGTGCGCGATACGTTCGGACTGGCGCTGGATAAGGTCGATGCGGACAGCTTCGTCGCCGCCCCCCTGGTCGGCGGTCAGGAAAATACCTCGGGCGCGTTTGAGGTCATCACCGCCCCCGCCAACCGCCTGATCAAAATCGGCGTGGTCCATGAGGCGACCAAGGCCGATATTGCGAACGCGTTTGATCTGGCCAAATCGGCGCAGCCGCATTGGAATAAGCTGGGCGGGGCCAAACGCGCCGAGGTGCTCAACAAAATGGGCGATGCGCTGGAGGCCGACCTCAACCGTCTGTGCGCCCTGATCGTGCGCGAAGCCGGGAAAACCTGGGCCGACGCGATTGCCGAGGTGCGCGAAGCCGTTGATTTCTGCCGCTATTATGCGCGTCTGGCGATTGAACAGTTTGGCCAGCCCAAAATGCTCACCG
>DDPE01000081.1 GCA_002342035.1 Asticcacaulis sp. UBA2476
TCCGCCACCTCAAGGCCGCGCTCCAGTTTGTCTATCAAACCCGGCACCAGCGGCAGAATATGATCAAACAGGGCATTGACCACGCTCTGCTGGCTGTCTTCGGCCATGACGGTGTGAAAGCGTCCGCAGTGATGATATTGCAAGCCGCCGCCATCACGGAATCGCTCGACGATGCGGTCTTCGACCCCGGCGGCGGTGGCGATAAATTGCGACGGCACCGCCAGATTAAACTCGGCCTCACGCGTCAGAACCGCAGCGTGTTCAGCGGGCAGACTGTAGGTACGGGCCAGCGGATCATAATCGACGACACCGGAGGTCACCATGACCGCCAGCCATTCGCGTACATAGCGCTCCGACAGCCCCGCCGCCGCTGCCAGTCCCTCAGAGGTGGTCGCGGGATGCCGGGCAAATGTATCAAACAGTCCCGTGCGATGACCGACCGAAGTCATAAGCATCAGGGCCGCATGGTTCAGCGCCGTGACCATCTTGCCGGTAAAGGCTTCGCATTTGGCCTGATCAAAGTGGGTGTGCGTAATTGCGTTCATTATAGTCTCCTTTGGGTGTGAAATTGTGATCACACCGTGTAGAGAACTCCGTTATTGCCGGTTAGGGACAAACCTGACATCTTCGGTTCAAATCGGACACTCCCCACCGTTTAATGCCCTTCACAGAGCCGCATTTGACATGACGACGCAGGCCCTCACGGTCACCATCATCGGCTCCCCCTATTCCAGTTCATCGGGCATGTTCGTGTTCATGGATGTGCTGACGTCGGTCGGGCGCGACTGGTCGCTGCTGACCGGCGAAGGCATTCAGAGCCCCCGCTTTGTGCCGACGGTGAAATCTCTGGACGGTGAGCCTTTTACGGCCCCTAACGGTATGGTTCATATCCCGCATGGGCCGCTGATCTTTGGCGACTATCCCGATATCGTGCTTATACCGGATCAATATATCGCGCCCTCTGGCCCGTTTCCTAACGAATTTGCCGCCATCGGCGACTGGATCAAAGCCGCCTATGCCAATGGCTCGATCGTTGCGTCGGTTTGCTCCGGCACCATGCTGCTGGCCCATACGGGGCTGCTGTCGGGGCTCGAGGCCACGACCCATTGGGGGTTTTGTGATTCCATGGGCCAGCTATTTCCGGATATCAAAGTGCGCCGGGAACGCCTGCTGGTGCCGGCTGGCGATGGTCACCGACTGATTACCGCCGGCGGGCCGTCCTCCTGGCATGATGTGGTGCTTTATCTGATTGCGCGACTGGCTGGGATAGACGAAGCGCGCAAAATCGCCCGGCTATATCTGTTAAACTGGCATGAATACGGTCAATTGCCCTATGCCTGTCTGTCGATTTCGCGCCAGCATGATGACCTGTCGATCCGTAAGGCACAGGTCTGGGCCGCCGATAACTATGCGCACCCGGCACCCGTGCGGGAAATGGCGCGCCATTGCGGTTTGAATGAGCGCAGTTTTCTTCGGCGATTCCAAAAAGCTACGGGCCAGTCACCACTGGATTACATCCGTCATTTGCGCCTTGAAGAGGCCAAGCAAATGCTGGAAACCAGTGATCAGGCGCCTGACGATATCGCCGCCGAAGTCGGCTACGAAGAACCTGCCGCCTTTCGTGCGCTGTTCAAAAAAGCGGTCGGCATGACACCGCTGGCCTACCGGCGGCGCCATAGATTGCCTGCCATTTCCATTCCGATTTAGATTTTCTCTTACATCCACCGTCTGTAAAATCGTGAGATTTGAGACAAATAATAGCCGCCAAGCGCCGCAGGTACATTGAGTACCTGCAAGCGCAGACTGCGTATTAGTTGTCCAAAGACTGCGATTTTACTGGGTCAGGAGTTTGTCGAGCAGCGCTTTCACCTCCGGCTGATCCCAGTGGGCCTCGCCCTCCAGGCGAGCGACTTCACGGCCCTGCTTGTCGATAATCAGGGTCGTCGGCATGGCATTGACGACATAGTTCGATGGAGCCGCAAAATGCGGATCGTTATAGATCCCCAGCGGCTCATGCACCCCGATAAAGCTTTTGACATCGGGCAGTTTGTCTTCGGTATCGACACTCAGCGGCAGCACTTTCATCTGATCGACCGGATACATGCCTTGCAACCGGGCCAGAGTCGGCATCTCAACCCGGCACGGCGCACACCAGGTCGCCCAGACGTTCAGCACCACGACCTTGCCCGCAAAATCGCTGACGTGAACCGGCTTTTTGTCGCCGTCATAAAATTCGATATCGGTCAGAGGCTTGGGCGTCTCATGGGTGATCAATTTAGCCAGCGTACCCGTGGCGTAGGCTTTCAGCGGCCCTTGTGCGGAAGGCGGGGCGACGGCCTGCACCGCCTTACTGTCGGGCTTCATGGCAATGACCGCAAACAACCCGGCCCCAAGCACGGCCACAATGCCCAGGCCAATCGCCATCCCCAGACGGCGCTTATTCTTTTTGCCTTCGACGATTTTAGACTTTGCCGCCAGTTCAGACTTGGCCTGAACCTTTTCCGAGGTTAAGGGTGCGTCAGTTTTTTTCTCACCGTTGTTTTCGTCCGGAAATTCACCCATGACCGATCAGTCCGACACCCAAAAGCCAGCGGCCCCGGAAGGCCAGAAAATGTGGGGCGGTCGCTTCAATGCCAAGCCCGATCAGATCATGCAGGCCATCAATGTCTCCATTGAGGTCGACAAGCGCCTGTGGGCTCAGGACATTGCGGGCTCACGCGCCCACGCCGCCATGTTAAGTAAACAAGGTATCATAAGTTCTGACGATGCCCAACAGATTGATACCGGTTTGGCGACAATTGCCGAAGAGATTCAATCAGGTGTATTCCCGTTCCGCGCAGAATATGAAGACATTCACATGAATGTCGAGGCGCGCCTGCGTGAACTGATAGGTGCTACCGCCGGGCGGTTGCATACCGCCCGCTCGCGCAATGATCAGGTCGCCACCGATTTTCGCCTGTGGGTGCGCGCTCAGGTCGACCAGACCATTGTGCAATTGACCGATCTGCAACAGGCCTTGCTGGAGCGCGCCGAAGAATATGCCGACGCCCTGATGCCGGGCTTTACCCACCTTCAGCCCGCTCAGCCGGTAACATTTGGCCACCACCTGATGGCCTATGTCGAAATGTTCAGCCGCGATGCGTCGCGCTTTGCCGATGCTCGCGTGCGTATGAATGAAAACCCACTCGGGTCGGCGGCCCTGGCCGGATCGCCCTTCAATATCGACCGCTTTGCGACGTCCGCAGCACTTGGTTTTGACCGGCCGATGGGCAACAGCCTTGACGGCGTATCCGCCCGCGATTTCGCGCTCGAATCCTTAAGCCACGCGAGCATTTGCGCCGGTCATCTGTCGCGTCTGGCCGAAGAAATTGTCATCTGGACGACGCCGCAGTTTGGCTTTGTGAAACTGTCCGATGCCTTTTCAACCGGCTCCTCGATCATGCCGCAAAAGCGCAACCCGGACGCCGCCGAACTGGTGCGCGCCAAGACCGGGCGGATCACCGGGGCCTTGGTGGCACTCACTACGGTCATGAAGGGCCTGCCGCTCGCCTATTCCAAGGACATGCAGGAAGATAAGCCGCCGGTATTCGAAGCCTTCGATTCGCTTGAACTGGCGCTTAGCGCCATGACCGGCATGGTGCGCGACCTGACCGCCAACACGGCCCGCATGAAGGCGGCAGCCTCCGGCGGGTTCTCAACCGCCACAGACCTTGCCGACTGGCTGGTGCGCAATCTCAACATGCCGTTCCGCGATGCTCACCATGTTACGGGGGCTGCGGTAAAGCTTGCCGAAAGCCGTGACATTGATCTGGCGCAATTAAGCCTCAATGCCCTGCAAAAACTTGACGCGGGCATTACCGATGATGTGTATAAGGTTTTGACTCCCGAAGCCTCCTGTGCGTCGCGCCAAAGCTATGGCGGCACGGCTCCGGATCAGGTGCGTTTGCAAATCGAGCGCCACAAACAGCGCTTAAGCTAAAAGGGATTTAAGGTGATGGTGAAACTGGGGAAAGCCGCTCTCATTCTCGGCGTGGCAATGGGTCTGGGTCTAAGCGCCTGCGGTAAGCAGGGCGATCTTGAAAAGGCACCGCCATTGTGGGGCAAGGAAGCCAAGGCCGAACGCGACGCGATCAAAACGGCCGAAGCCCAAGGCAAGAAAACCGAAAAATCCCTGCCGCGCGCCAGCGATAAACCGGCCGCCGCTGATCCTTACTATAGCAACAACGTCAAGGTGCAGGACGCCCCACTTGAGGGCACAGGCAATTCCCAGCGCCAATAACTAAAAGATAAGAGTTCGATGAACCATTTCGACTACAAAAGCGGCGACATGTTCTGTGAGCAGGTTTCGCTCAAAGACCTGGCCGACCATATCGGCACGCCGCTTTATGTCTATTCATCCGCCACGCTGGAGCGCCACTATAAGGTGTTTGCCGGTGAACTGATTGATCAGCCAGAACTGCAAAGCCCCAAGGGTGAAGACCCGCTGATCGCCTTTGCGATGAAGTCGAACTCAAACCGCGCGGTTCTGCGTACTTTGGCCCGATTGGGCTGCGGGGCCGATACGGTGTCTGAGGGCGAAATCCGCCGGGCGCTGGATGCCGGGATTGCGCCGGAAAAAATCGTCTTTTCCGGCGTGGGCAAAACCGACGCGGAAATGGCCTTTGCGCTCAAGGCCGGAATCTATCAGCTCAATGTCGAATCCCGGCCCGAACTGCTGCGGCTGTCAAAAGTCGCGGCCTCGCTCAATATGGTCGCGCCGCTGGTCATCCGCATCAACCCCGGCGTCGGTGCGGGCGGACACGCCAAGATCACAACCGGCGGTGCCAAGGATAAGTTCGGCGTGTCGGCTCAGGAAGCCATCGCGCTCTATGCCGAAGCGGCCAGCGATCCGAATCTGGCACCGCTTGGCATTGCCTGCCATATCGGCAGTCAGATTTCCGACCTCGCGCCAATGCAGGCCGCTTTTGCCCGCATGAAGGGTTGGGTTCTGGAACTGCGGGCACAGGGCTTAAGCGTTGAACGGCTTGACCTCGGCGGCGGTTTGGGTGTGCCCTATTTCAATCAGCCCGCCCCGCCGTCACCCGATGTGTTTGCCGAGATGGTGGCGCTCACCGTCGGCAATCTGGGGGTGCGCTATACCTTTGAACCCGGACGTCTGATCGCCGCCAATGCCGGGATCATGCTGTCACGCGTCATTCACGTCCATGAGCGTAAGGATTCCGGCCAACAGTTCTTAGTGGTCGACGCCGCCATGAACGACCTGATGCGTCCGGCCCTTTATGATGCTTTTCATGATATCCGCCCTGTAACGCAGGTCACTGACAACAAAACCGCCGTCTATGATGTCGTCGGCCCCGTGTGCGAAACCGGCGACACCTTCACCCGCGACCGTACCTTGCCGGAACTCAAGGCCGGTGACCTGATCGCCTTCATGTCGGCGGGCGCATACGGTGCGGTGATGGGAGGCGAATATAATTCGCGTCCACTCGCCCCGGAGGTGTTGGTGCGTGACGACAAATGGGCAATAGTGCGCCCTAGACCAAGCTATGAAGACATGCTCAAGCGTGAGACTTTACCAGAGTGGTTAGCTGACTAGGCAATTAGGCCAGACAACTGGACTGGGGGGACCGGATGAAACTGCAACGACCATCGCGATTTTCCGATCACGGTCGGGCCATGACCGGCACGGAATGGGTCATGATCTGGGAGCGGATACTGCCCGCCCTCGCCCCCATTGTTGTGAGTGCGGCCCTGATTGCCGTCGCGGGTCAGTGGGGCCTGTTTGCGCTGCTGATACCCCTGGCTCATGCCGGAGTTTTGGCCGGGATTGTGATCGTGACGCTATGGTTAGTGGTGCGTGGTTTTATGCGCTTTAAGCGCCCGACCTTTCAGGAAATTATCGCCCGTCTGGCGCTCGATAACGGCTATGAGTATCATAAGGTCTTAGGCATGCGTCATCTTAAAGTCCATCCTAAGCTAAAGGTGGCCAAGCCCAAGGCCGGACTGGCTCAGGGCGATCCTATGGCCCTGCGCTTTGTGGCAGCCCTTGCCGCCGTACTGGGTTTCCTGATTATCGGGCCGGTATCCATTAACCAGGTTGGCGCAGCTTTTAACCCTTTCGTTAAGGATCGCCCGCCCGCACCGGCCGCGATTATAGCGGTATCCCAGAACCTGATGGGCCATTTACCCCCTAACGGTTAACCCTGTGGCTTAAGATTTACGCAACACCCCTGTGGATAATTAGGCGTTTCACCGTTCTGCGCGGGATTAATTCATGACCAAGTTTGCTATGGCTGTCCGCCGTAATGCGCAGCCTAAAGCCAGCCGCACCGTCCTCAGCACCGCCCTGTTGTGGGTGACACTGATCGTGGTCGGCGTCATCATTTACGATAAGACCTTTCCAGCCCCCGCCCCTGCCGAAGCCGCTCAATCCACGCTACAGGGCCGCGCCACCGCCATTGACGGCGACGGCCTGAAAATCGGCGACCACGAAATCCGCCTGCATGGTATTGATGCGTTTGAATATGATCAGACCTGCGGGCCTTATGCCTGCGGTCAGGCGTCAAAGGCGCATCTGGCTCAACTGGTCGCGGATCAGGCCATCACCTGCTGGGCCCGTGATACCGATCGCTATGGCCGGATCGTCGCCATCTGCAAGGCGGGTCATAAGGACATCGGTGCCGAGCAGGTCAGATCAGGGCTGGCGCTGGCTTACACCCGCTATTCAGATATATATGTCCCGCTCGAAAAAGCCGCCCGCGATCAGCGCCGTGGCGCGTGGGCCTACGGTTTCAGCCCGCCGGAAAACCACCGGCATAATTAGTCTAAAGCACCGATGTATGGCAAACCGCGCATTTTCGCGCCGTCATCAAGACCGTAGCCGACCAGATAGCGCAGTGGCGCTTCCCAGCCGACCACATCGGCTTCGATGGAACGAGCCACCGGCTTTTGGGCCATGACGGCAATGATGACCTCAGACGCACCGGCCCTAAGCACATGGTCGCGCGCGAATTTCAACGACGCACCGGTATCCAGCACATCATCCATCAGCAGCACCTGCCGTCCCTGCACCGGGCGCTGCAAATCGGCCCTCAGCAGCAATTCCCCACTTTCCCGACCATCGCCATAGGACGATAGCCACAGGGCATCAAAACTGAGGTCAACCCCCAGTCGGGCCAGGGCCCGCGTCAGATCTGCCGTAAACCACAACCCGCCGGTCAGCAGGCAAATTCCCACGCAGTCGGGTTGCAGCCGCGGGGCCAAGGCTTGCGCTACGCGCTCAACGCAGGCGGCGATCTCGGTTTCGCTTAACAGAACGGTTGTTGCTGCGGTCATGGAGCTACTCAGTGATGCGGGGTCGTTTTAAGCGGCGGTGGCGCATGGCCATCACCGCCTGAAGACAAGGCCGGTTTCAGGGCAGGCTCATCGTGCGCCTCTGCCGCCATATCGTGACCCGCCTCCGCAGGCACGGCATGAGGATCAGCGGCTTGCTGGGCGTGATCAGCCGCGGCGGGCGCATGATCGGCGGGCTCTTCGCCGTGACCATCCGCCGGAACCGCATGGCCATCCGTTTTATGATCGGCCGAGGCGTGCTGCGTGGACTTGCTCTTTCCTTGGGCCTTCATCGCGACCAGATCAAACATCAGTTCCACCGATGCGGCCATATTTTTGGCATCCGGCACATCGAATACAAGGGTCCGTGTTTCATTCGGCGCAACCACCAGTCCGTTCGACGGCACCAGAATGGTCGAGACCGTGCGGTTCTCAGCATCCAGAATCGTGGCCTTGACAGGCGGCACAGGCGTATCCTCATCGCGCAGGTTTTTCACCTCGGCATGGACGCTGACCACAAAGCGCCCGCCCTTAAACGACGGCTCGACCTTATAGTTGACGAACTCCAGCCCCGCCGCATTGACCTTCAGACCGGCCATGGCATAGGCATTCGCAACGCCCGGAAAGGCGCGCACAATATCAACCCGCAGAAAATAGCTTGAGCCCAGAATGGCGACAAACACGGCGGCAAGCCCGCCCCAGATCATGCCCTGCGTCGCCAGCGCCTGAGCGCGTTTTTTATCGACCAGCATGGTGCGGTAAAGCTTAGGCAACTCCTTGGCCTTGACCTCAGCCGGTTTTTTATCCGCCGGTTTGGGATCGGCGGCGGCACTCAAGGGCAGCTCGATGGGGTCTTCCGGTTTTTGGGCATGCCACATGGTCTTGCAGGCCGCGCAGCGCACATTGCGCCCGGCCGCACCTAAGCTGGTCTCGGCTATCTCATAGCTGGTCGCGCAATTGGGACAGGTGAGAATCATTTAAGCAGAATCAATTCTGGCGAATCGCCAGATAAAGCCCATATTAATACCTGTCCGTTTTATGCTTCGGAAACCCTTAACAAGTGATCAAGCCCGTTGCGCCAATATGCCCGATCTGCCCCGCCCGATAGCGCTGATGAACAGGCGATTCTGTCGTTCATCGACGTCAGTCTGGGCTACGGACGCGACGCCAAAATCAGCCGCGACCCCAATCAGTTCATCCTGAAATCCCTTAATTTTCAAATCGCTGCGGGTTCCTTTCATTTTCTGACCGGCCCATCGGGTGCGGGTAAAACCTCCCTGCTCAAGATGATCTATCTGGCCCAGCAACCTAGTGCCGGGCAGATTTTACTTATGGGCGAAAAAATTAACCCTGATGACCGCGACCAGCGCACGCGCCTGCGCAGGCGGCTGGGGGTAGTGTTTCAGGAGTTCCGGCTTCTGGATCATCTCAATGTGTTTGATAATGCCGCCCTGCCGCTGGTGGTTGCCGGTGCGAAGCCGCGGGAATACTCCGGCGATGTTACCGAACTTCTGACCTGGGTGGGGCTTAAGAATCACCTGCATCTGATGCCGCCGGTCCTGTCGGGTGGGGAAAAACAACGGCTGGCTATTGCCCGCGCGGTGGTGCATCGCCCGACGCTGATTCTGGCCGATGAGCCGACCGGTAACATCGACTACGCCATGGGCCTGCGCATCATGCGGTTGCTGATTGAGCTTAACCGGCTGGGGGCGACGGTCATTTTTGCGACCCACGATGAGAGCCTTATTCAGGCGTCAGGCATGCCGGTGCTGGAACTGCGCCACGGCAATATCCATAAGCGCGACTTAAGCCGTGACCTGTCGGCGCGACTGCAACCGGGCCATACTTCTGAGCCTCTGGCGCCGAAGCGCAATGCTCCGGAGCATGGGGCATGATCCGCGTGTTGCGCCGTAAGAGAATAAAGCCCCCCAAAGAGTCCATTCCCGGCATTGTCCGGGCCGACCTGTTGCCCGCCGAAGACACCCGCGAAGTCTCGCTGCATTTCGTCATCGCCGTCCTGTGCTTCATCGCCTGCCTGTCGGCGATCGTCGCTATGGCGTCTGACCGGGCGGCGCAAGGCTGGGCCCGTGATCTGCGCGCCGAAGTCACGGTACAGGTTCGCCCGTCAGGCTTAGAGACCGGGGCTATGGCTGCCGCCAAGGCCGCTGAGATCTTGGGCGGCGTTAAGGGGGTTGAGGAAGCCGCGGCCCTTGAGCCTGAACGCGCCCGCGAGCTGATAAAGCCGTGGCTGGGCGATGTGGTACTGGATGACCTGCCCGTGCCCAATCTGGTCGAGGTCCGGCTGGATAAGGACAACCCCGCCACCGCCATCGATATCATGAGCGCGCTGACCGCCCGCGACATTGACGCCAGTCTTGATGACCATTCGACCTGGCTTAAGGATATCGAACAAGCGGCCCTGATTATCCGACTGATATCGTTTGCTATTTTCACAATTGTCGCGGTGGCCACAGGGGCGGTCGTCAGCTTTGCTACCCGCGCCGGTTTGACCACGCGATCGGACATTATTGAGATTTTGAGCCTGTGCGGCGCGTCCGATGGCTTTATCGCCCAGCGGTTTCAGTACCGCTTCATGAGCCTTGCCGTGACCTCCGGTGTCATGGGTGCCGCCGCAGCGGGTCTGGTCACAGTTATCATCAAACTGATCTCCCCGTCACAAAGCTTTGCCTTAGCCCTTCCCTTTTCGTGGTTAGACCTGTTAATATTAATACCGTGTCCGTTGCTGGTGGCGTTGATTTCCGCCACAACCGCACGCATGGTGACGTTGCGACTATTGGGGGGAGCACATGAAAAAGCGTAAGATTATGCTGGCTGTCCTCAGCCTGATCCTGTTGTGGGTGGCAGGTCTGTTTTTCTTTGCTGACCGCGTGATCGATTCAACCCCCGCTACTGAGCCCGAAGACAAGGCCGATGCGATTGTGGCCCTGACCGGCGCCTCCGACATGCGCATCCGCGAAGGCATGCGCCTGCTGGAACGGCGTAAGGGTGAGCGCCTGCTGATTTCAGGGGTCAACAAAGAGGTGCGCCGTCCGGAACTTCTGCCGGTCACCGATGGCTCAAAGCGGCTTTATGACTGCTGCGTCGATTTGGGTTTCGATGCTGTCGATACGGTAGGGAATGCCGCCGAAATCGCCGCTTGGGCTCGCGCCAAAGACTATGATGACCTGATCGTGGTCACCTCAGACTACCACATGCCGCGCAGCCTGCTGGAGATCAAGCAAGTCCTGCCCGAAGCGACGCTGCACGCCTACCCGGTGGCGACCCCGTCGCTGGATGCGCGGGCGTGGTGGAAATCGACGTCGGGGTCGCGGGTTCTGGTGATCGAATATTGCAAATATCTCGCCATACTAGGGCGTAATCTGGTAGGGAGTGTCGCTTCGCTTTTCGGTAAGGATAAGGATGCCGAAAGCCCTGCCTCAGCCCCGGAGACCTCTAAAAAGTGAGCGCCTTACGTAATTTAGCGTTTCAGATCTGGCTGTACGGCATGATCTTTCTGGTCGGTTTCGGCCTCTCCCCCCTGCTGCTGCTGCCGCGCAAGATGGTCATGGCAATTATTCGCGGCTGGGCGCGCGGTGTGATTTGGGGGCTTAAGGTCATCTCCGGCGTGAGGGTCGAGTTTCGTGGTCTGGAACACGCCCCTCAAGGTGCCGCTCTGATCGCGGGCAAGCACATGAGCATGCTCGATACCATAGCCCCTTTTCTGGTCTTGCCCGACACCTGCTTTGTGCTCAAAAAAGAACTAACGAGAATGCCGTTTTTTGGCTGGTACATGTGGCGGGCCCACATGATCCCGATCAAACGCGAAGACGCGGCTAAGGCGCTCAAATCCATGCTGGTCATGGCCAAAGAACGCCTGCGCGAACAGCGTCAGATCGTGATTTTCCCCGAAGGTACGCGTACCGAAGTGGGCGAAGACCCGACCTATAAGCCGGGCGTGGCCGCGATCTACCGCGATCTGGAGGCGCCCTGTTATCTGATGGCTACCAATTCCGGTCAGTGCTGGCCGGCCCACGGCATCAAGCGCTTTCCCGGTACGGTGGTATATGAATTTCTGCCGCCACTGCCCGCCGGTATGAAGCGCCCCGAGTTTATGAGTGCGGTGCGTGAGCGGATCGAGACGGCGTCGAACGCCCTGATGGCGGAAAATAGCAGCAAGCAAGCCGCCAAGGATTAACTGTCTTTTTCTACCGCCTCATTACCGCAGCGCAACATGACACTTATCGATCCTTTATAACACCTGTGGTACGGTATCATTCTGCCTTTATGTGTTTGTAGGAAGCATGATCACCATGAGCCAGCCATTGTCGGAAGACGACAAACGCGCCCTGTTTGAAAAGCTTGACCGCGTTATGGACGAACTCGGAACCCGCCCGGTCGAATATAACCGCGCCTGCGTCTATGTTGAGGCACTGATCGGCGAACGTGCCGGCGACAGCGATGACGCCAGCGAGTTGATCACTATGACGGAACGCGAAATTGCCGGGATACTGTCCCGGCCTCACGCCGCCTGAGTTTTAAAGACATGTACTGATCCGCATTGATCTGCGGCGTGCCTTTAGCGATGCTCGTGGTCCCGCATCCAAGGAAGCACCACGAACGCTACGAAACACGCAAGCATGATCGCGGTGGCGGTTAAGCCTACGAACGCTTCCATTTTCATCCTGCCCTAATCTGGAATAAGAATCCTACGCGTAAGATATTGCCGCTTCGGATTCCTTCGCCCCACAGGTTTCATAGGGGCCTTATATAAAAAGTTAATAAATTCTTAAAATGATAGCAAGCTCTATCGTATCACGAATCGTTGTGGCGCTGCGGTAGGGTAAAAATGACACGAAATTCTCTTATTTGGGGAAATATTACAGGCCCGAAACCTAAAACCCCCTTAACGAAGTATAATGCTTTACCCGCTAAGGTCGAGCCTTCCTCAGACCCAAACGGCAGTAAGACCGGGACAACCTAAAAACAGCCCCATAAGGCGTACCCCATGGCCCAGGCTAACGGCTCAGGATTTCGTTTACCCCGCCATCTCCGGGTCGAAAACGTTCGTGAGTTGATTTTAGGGCTGGCCTTTCTGACAACCATTGGCATCGGCGCCTATTTCGATCTGTTTCGCGGGTTGGTTATCTTCGCCCATGGCCATCAGACATCGTGGATCAATGCCGCGGCCTTCGTCTTTCTGGCATTACTGGTATGCGGATATGCCCTGTCGCACCGGCGCGCCATTGCGCTGAAGGCCGCGCTCAAAACCCGCGATGAAGCCGAAATCAGGTTAAACGAAATCGCCTTTTTCGATGCCCTGACCGGCCTGCCCAACCGACGCAAGCTGGGCCATGATTTGGCTGAGGCCCTGTCGTCGCCCAATGCCCGTGTCGGCCTGATGATGATTGACCTCGATAACTTCAAACCGCTCAATGATGCCCACGGCCACCGCGCAGGTGATTTGTTATTGCAGATGGTAGCTGAGCGCATGGTCGAGGCCCTGCGCCATCAGGGCCAGCTTTACCGCACGTCCGGCGATGAATTTGCGGCTCTGCTATCGGCCCAGACCGATGACGAGGCCCATGCCAATACGGCGCTGCGCCTGTTGCAGGCGTTTGAGGCCCCGTTTGAGGTCACGACCGATAAACCCGTCCCCTGCCATCTGGCCGCCAGCATCGGCATTGCCCTGGCGTGTGAGGCCCATAGCCTGACCGGCAGCGAGCTTTTGAAACGTGCTGACATGGCTTTGCACCGCGCCAAGGACGATGGCCGCGGTCAGTTCCGTTACTATGATCAGGAAATGGATGCCCGTATTCAGGCCCGCGCCCGGATCGAAGCCGACATGCGTCAGGCCATTCTTAAGGGCGAAATCCGGGCCTATTACCAGCCTCTGGTCACGCTCTCGACCGGGCAGATCGAGGGCTATGAGGTTCTGGCGCGCTGGCACCACCCGCAAACCGGCACCATCGCCCCCTATGCCTTTATTTCAGTGGCCGAAGACATGGGGCTGATCGATCAGTTAACGCTGCAACTGCTGGATCAGGCCTGCGTCGATGCGCAGGCCTGGCCGGATAATGTCTATATTTCGCTCAATATTTCGCCCAGCCAGCTTAAGGACGATCAGCTACCGAAAGACATTCTGAGCTTGCTGGATAGTCATGAGTTCCCGCCCTCACGCCTTGAGGTCGAGGTGACCGAGACCGCGCTGGTTCATGATTATGAAGCCGCCAAGCGCATTTTGTTTGCCCTCAAAGCCAAGGGGGTGCGCATCGCGCTCGATGATTTCGGCACCGGCTATTCCAACCTCAACCACCTGCGCGAACTGCCTATCGATAAGCTCAAGATCGATTCGTCCTTTGTCATGGCCGCCCAGCGCACCCCGGCCAGCCGCAAGATCGTTGAGGCCATTTTAAGCCTGTGCAAAAGCCTTGATCTGGCTACCACCGCCGAAGGGATCGAGAATTTTGAGACCGCCCACTGGCTGTCAGAGCAGGGCTGCAAGACCGGTCAGGGTTTCCTGTTCGGCAAGGCCATCAGCGGTGAGGAAATCACCGTCAACGGTTTCTGCGACGAACAGATCGAGGCCCTGCGCATTGCCCTGTCGGCGCTGATCGCCGCAGACCCGGAAAAATCCGCCCTGATGACCGATGGGCGCTTTCCGGCTTTGCTGGCGGCGAAGTAACTAAAACCTAGGCCTGACAGGCCCGCGATCGCCAAACCACCACGCCAGCGCGGTTGAGGCGCTGAACGTCACCGCATTGACAAAGGTGATGACAATGTCTTCGCGGATCGCCGCGGGCAATCGCGCCCCCAGAGCCGTGAAGAACAACAGGCTGAACACCAGCCAGATCAGCACCGTCAGCACCGGTCGCACCAAGGCCCGCACGGCCTCAACCCAAACATAGCCGCCAGTCAGTTTCGCCTCAGCCGCAATCGAGGCCTCAAGCCCCGTCCAACGACCTTCGGTATCGGCGCGGTCTAAAGCCTGATCCGCCTGACGGGCCTGCGCGTCCGACTGCACCCCGATCAGCCTCAGATCATGATCCCAGCGGTCGCGATCATGGGCGATGTCCATGGCGCGGTCTTTGCGTTTTTCGCGCAGTTCATAGATGCCGATCAGGCGACTCAGGCCAGAGCCCACCGCCCCAAATACCCCGCCCAAAGCGCCAGCACCTCCGATCATATCCAGCACAGTCATGGTCTTAGCTCCGGTAATTAAAGCTATGCGCTGACACTGAGGTCATGGCCCTCTGGCCCGTGCCCGTATTGGCTACGGCGGCAAATAGCCCCAATTCCGGCGACCACGCCACGCTGCGCCAGCCCTTATCGGCCGCACTGACACCCAATGACCAGTTGATACCGTCGGCCGAGATCATCAACCGATTGCCCGTGCCGGATGACGCCACCGCGCAAAACAGGCCAATTTCCGCCGCCCAAGACACGCTGCGCCAGTCCAGATCAGCGGAGGTGGTGCGCAAAGTCCATGTGATGCCATCGTCGGATGTCATGACGCGACTGCCCGAACCCGATGACGCCACCGCCACCAGCCGGTTTAGTTCCGCAGACCAGCTTAAGCATTGCCAGTCGTAGTCGGCGGCGGAGGCACGTAACGTCCAAGATAGTCCGTCGGGCGAGGTCATAATCCGACTGCCGGTGCCGGATGACGCTACCGCGACAAACAGACCGATCTCGGCGGCCCACACCACGTTGCGCCAATCAAGGTCAGCCGGGGTCGTTCGCGCCGTCCACACCGCCCCATCGGGTGAGGTCATGAAGCGGTTGCCGGTGCCGGATGCGGCGACCGCGCAAAACAGATGCCGCTCCGGCGACCAGCACACACTCGACCAGTTGTGATCGGCGGCAGAGTTGCGTGCCGTCCACGTCACGCCATCGGGGGAGGTCATGACGCGGTTGCCGGTGCCGGTGGCCGCAACGGCACAAAACTGCGCGGTCTCAGGCGACCAGCATACGCTCATCCAGCTTTGGTCGGCGGCGGAGGTGCGCTGCGTCCACGTCACGCCATCTTCAGAGGTCATGATGCGGTTGCCAGTGCCCGTCGCGGCCACGGCGCAGAACCGGCCCAACTCCGGCGACCAGCACAGGCCCATCCAGTCATGGTCAGCAGGTGTGGTGCTGTTCAGCCACCCCTGCCCCGCCACATGGCGGCGCTGAACGACATTAGGTGATTTAAAGGGCGCCGAGGCAAACCGCACGCGCCCGGAGACGTGATTGACCCGCAACGCCTCACGCCAGCTTATGCCGTCCGAGACCTTGAGCGTCAGATCATCCCCCCCCAGCAGCCCCAGCAGGGCGCGGGTCTCGTACTCTGACTGCCACAGGATCTGCACCTCGGCGTCATCGGCACTGCGGTTGAGCGCCAGACTGAAATCACCGCTGCCACCATCTTCGGCCGACATAAGCGCCGCCGGGCTTTTGAGCGCCAGCCGGTTATAACTATCGGCACCGGTGCCAATCCCCAGCCGAAGCAGGTTATCTATCGCTTTCAGGTGACTTTCCAGCGCCACCCAGCCGGTGTCCGTACGCACCACAAAGCTTTGGGTATCGGCGACATAAACCAGAGCACCGGCGGGTACATTGATCACCTCCCATAGGTGGGTATCATAGCGCATCATCGCCCCATTGGGCTGTTCTGCCCACTCGGCCCCGCTGGCACCCGACGGCAGGATATAGGCGTCCCCATCCGACGGCGTGGCGGGCTGCGCGCTCACGCTCACACTTAAGGCGCGGGCGTGGATAAGGGCGTCGCAGCGCATCAGGGCTTCGTTCAGGGTGATGTGTTTCTGGCTCTGCCCCGCCGCCAGCAGGGCAAGGTTCAGGCGCGGTGTCTGGGTGTCGGGCACAATTGATCCTCAGATAAAATGGGTCTGAGGTCAGGATGGCGGCGCAACCGGGTGCGGGCACAGATGCGGGGATAGTTACGGATGAAGGTAAATGACCCGCTTTTTGCCCTTGACGGCTTTCATGGCCGCGACGTGGTCGGCATGGGCACCTGACGCATGGGCTTCGCGTTTGCTGGCGGCGACATAGTGGGTCTTGTCGATATAGTTCTGCACAAGCTTGGCGGCGTAGAGATGGCCCTGAAAGAACAGGTCGGCGGCTTGGCCGACCACGGGTACCGAACTTACGCCGTTATCGACAAACAAAACCCCAACCGCCATCAGAAAAGTCGGCAAATCCATGCGCGCCCGAATACCGTGCAGCAGGATAATAATACTGGCCCCGATGCTATAAATCAGCCCCGCCCCCGGTATCCAGGTCAGAATCCCGTCAAGACCGATACCAAATGGCCCAAGCCCGACAACGCGGTCAGACAGGCGCTTAATCGTGCCGATCTGTTCATAGACTCGGTTCACATCTTCATGAGATTTCACAAACATAGGCCTTGCCCCCCGCAAGGATGTGGATATTAATCCGTGCAATCACCTGCCATTTAGGCACAGCTTAAATCAAAAGGAAATACTATGTCCGAGGGAATAATCCTGACCACGACCAACACGGTCGAAGGCCGCCCCGTCGAGGCCTATCTCGGCATTGTCACCGGCGAAGCCATTCTGGGCGCCAATATCTTTCGCGACCTGTTCGCTGGCATCCGCGATATCATTGGCGGGCGTTCAGGGTCGTATGAAAAAGTCCTGCGTCAGGCCCGTGATGCGGCCCTCAAGGAAATGCAGATCGAAGCCGAGAAACTGGGCGGTACGGCGATTTTGAGCGTCGACATCGACTACCAAACCGTCGGTCAGGGCACTATGCTCATGGTTAGCTGCTCCGGCACTGCGGTCCGTCTGCGCTAATCCGTGCTGATCACCCGCCTGTTTCAAATTCTATGCTTTCTGGCCGCCGCCACCCTTTTGGGTGTGGGGGTGATGGTCGCGCTCAATCCGGCTGGGCGTGAGCTTTATCTGATTGATATATTCACCTTACCTTTGCTGAGTGGGACCGCGTGTTTTGCGGTGCTGATGTTGCTGCTCAGGCGGCATGTAGCGTGCCTGATGACATTTGTGGCCTGTCTTGCGATGGGCATAGGCTTCTGGCCCACAGCGCTTCCCTCCGGCAACCCTACCGCAACGGATGTCAAACCCGTGCGGGTCATGTTTGCCAATCTGTGGGTCAATAACAAAACGCCTGAGCGACTGGCCGACTGGGTGACGCAGACCAGCCCCGATATCGTCGTCTATATCGAAGACGGGCCCAGAGCCGAAGAACGCCTCATGCCGTTGATGAAGGCTCAGTATCCTTATCATTTTGAGACGTGGGACAGCCATGTCTTCTCACGGTATCCACTGACCCACGCCAAAGGTTATATCGACCATCGCAATCTGCACCGGGTCGATGTGATGGCGCCACAGGGCAGATTTACGCTTCTGGTGACGCACTTCACGCGCCCCTGGCCGTTTCAGCCGCCCGCCGCGCAAGTAAAACAACGCGATTTTCTGGCCGATTATCTGCACAAATCAACCGATGACGCCACGCTCATTGTCGGGGATTTCAACTCTGCCCCCCACGCCCGTCTTCTGGACGTTCTGATGAAAGAGCAGAGGCTGCATGTCGCCGCAAGCCTCGGCGGGACATGGCCGGCGCGGTTGCCCGTACCCCTGCGGGTCAATATCGACAACGCCTTGGCGCGCGACGGGCTGCATCTGTCACCAAAGACGATCGGGCCCTATTACGGCTCCGATCACCTGCCGATCATGGTCGAAGTGACGCCGATCAGGCCAAAGCCTTAATTGTCAGCTTTTGGGGCGCGTTTCTTTTTAGGCGCAGGCTTGACCAGCGGCTCCAGACTGTCGGCGGCCGTATCCATCGCCGCCGCAACCGCTTGCGCTGGCACGGGCTTGACGGCTTCAGCGACCACATCAACCGCATTTTCAGATACAGTATGTTCTGGCACAAAGGCCGAGTGCATATCGACATGCGGCATCCGTTCTACGGCTTCGGTTGCAACCTCTTCGGCCTCCATCATCATCTTCATGGCGGCGCGCTGGGTGTCACGGATAGCGCTTTCAGTTTCGGCCAGCATCGTGGTCATCACAGAGCTGTCAGGCATCCACGGATTGATGAACCCTAACGGCTTGCTCCCGCCAGAGCCCGCAGCCTTAGTCGCACTCAGGGCCTGCGTGACGCTCCAGGCGCTGATCCCGAACGAGGTCGCCGCCCAAAACGGCACCCACATGGGCGACAGCGCCCCCATCCAGAAATTAGCCACACGCTCAGACGCCTGCTGCACGGCTTTTCCGGCCTCTTCAGCCTGAGCCAGCGGGGCAAACTCGACAGTATCGTCAGCCATGGACATGTTTCCGTAAATGAAGTTGGGATTAACCTAGCGTAACATGGAAAACGCGCACTGACCATGAAGTCGGCATCACAGGCGCGTTATTGCACTGCGGCATAAATACGCATTTATTTAGCTCAAACGCCGCATGGCTCCTCACATAAGTTCGGGCGACCGGTCGGTCTTGCCAAAGCGCCTTATAAGGCACTTTGGATTTACGGATTAAGCGTCCAGACCTTGGCCAAACCGCCCTTGTCGCCAAACACCGTGACCACATCGGCGGCAATCGAGCGCAAATCAGCTTCAAAGCCCAATGGCGCATTGACCGCCACCAGCGCGCAGCCGTTCATCTTCATCGGGTTCCATAGCGGCCGCAGACGCAGTTCCGCAATCAGCAGGTCCGGCTCGTGGGTTTCGCCATCAGAATCTTCATGGGCAAATAACTCATGCTCCATATCGCGCAGATAGCGATCGAACGTCTCAAGGTCTTTCAGCGGCAGCCAGATCAAGGCCTTAAGGTTTGGTCGCGCCGTAAGGCCCGCCTTCAACGCATCAACAATCTGCGTATAGTCATCAGACCGCTCAAACGGCGGATCGATCAGCCAGAACATATCAGCCGGATCATCAATCTGAGCGGCATTGACGGCAAATTTGTAGCCATCGACATTCTGCGCCTTACCGCGCGGCACAATCGCTTCCTGCAAATAGCGGAAATCATCAGGGCGCAACTCACAGCCGACATAGGCATCACCCACCCGCAGGTGATCGAGTGTCAACACGGGCGAGCCGGGATAAAGCCCGATCGAGTCGCGAAATCCGGCCCGCTCATTCTTGGCACGCACATAACCGGCCAGCGGTTTCAGGCTGTCCGGCACATCGGAACTGAGCAGGTATTTTATGCCCGCCTCAGCTTCTTTTGAGCGCGCAAAATGCGGATCGGACAGGTCATAATAGCCCGCCCCCGCATGGGTATCGATGACCGTCAGCGGGGCTACAGACCCGCGCAAATGCTTGAGGAAACTCAACACCGCCGCATGTTTGGCCAGATCGGCAAAGTTTCCGGCATGAAAGCCGTGGCGGTAGTTCATTCCATCAGTCCCAGTTCACGCTTTAGTTTTTTAGGCAGGGCCGCCGCAATAAGATCATATGATCCGCGCAAATGATCGCGCAATTCGTCATCGCTCATCTCAACAGGGCCCTGCGCCTGTATCCAGGTCATGCCGCGTGAGGCCAGATAGGGTGCCGGGATGCAGTCGGGATGATCGCGCAGGATTTCAAACCCTACCGGCGTGACCTTGAAACTGACCTTAAACTGATCGTCGTCTAATGAGGCGATCGCAAACACCTTACCGCCGACCTTCCACACATCTGAGCCGCCCCACTGCACCACATGGGTTGTGGCGGGTAAGGCAGCACAGAAGGCATTCAGCTCATCAAGGGTCATTACTTCAGATTAGCTTCACGCGCGATTTGCAGCACATCGGCAAGCAAAGCCTCAGATGTTGGCCACGCGCCCGCGCCCTTGCCGGTGACGTACCAGGTCTCATCGTTATCGAGTTCGAGGATCAGGCGGTTCTGTTCCCCCTTGGCCCCGACCAGATAGTGATCGGCGTCCAGCACCTCAAGCTTCATCGAGGCGTCGATGCCGTCCTCGGTGCGCCAGCAACGCGCCACATAGCGCAGGCCCTTGCCTTCGGGGATGATCAGCGAATCTTCGGTGATCGCGCCGACCTCAAGGTGCTTGGGCGTCAGGCCCGGATAGGCGATTCCGCGTAACAGTTTCAGCTTCGCCCCGACATCGGTGCCATCAAGGTCTGCCGTCGAATCCGGCTCGGCAAAGCCCAGACGGCGGGCTTCGTCCATGGCGGCGTCAAAGGTCTTACCGGCCTCGACCTGATCAATCACGAAGTTCGACGTGCCGTTAAGCACACCGCAGAAGCTTTTGATCTTATGGGTTTTCACCGCCCGTTTCAGCGCTTCGATGATCGGTGCGCCGCCGCCGACCGAGGCCGAATAGGTCAGCATGGCGCCTGACGCTTTCGATGCCGCCCGCAGCTTATCGCCCGAGGCCGCCACCGCCTGCTTGTTGGCCGAAGTCACCGACACACCGGCTTTCAGGAAGGCTTCCAACAGTTCGGCCGATGGCGACACGCCGGTGCCGATATCGACGAACACATCGACATCACCCTTGGCAAACGATCGCGCATCCGAGGTGAATTTGGCAGCCAGCGGATGATCGCGGCGCTTTGAGACATCGCGCACCAGCACGCGGTCGATCTCGATCAGGTCATCCCATTCCTGCGCGCGCTCAAGGAATTTGGCACCGACCCCGCCAGCGCCCATAACGGCGATGCGCAGCTTGCGTTTCAGCGGCGCGGCTTTGCGCACGCTGGTTTTACCGCCCAGCACGGTCTCATAGCCCTTGGTCAGGGCGGCGACCTCAACGGTCATGCCATTGTCCTTGGCATAGCGCATGGCCTTGTTCTGCACGACCGGATGGGCGATTTTCAGCGCTTCATCCCAGGCCAGCGCTTCGTATGGCTTGGCGCTGTCACCGACCTGCGCCGGATCGGCGTCATAGACGGCGTCGATGTCCTTATAGAGTTTCACCGGCACATCCAGCGCCTTGGCGATATAAACGGCGGTCAGATCCGACCCGCCGCGCCCCAAAAGGACCGGCTCGCCCGAAGCGTTTTCGGCCACATAGCCCGGCACGACCACCAGATCGAATTTTTCAAGATCACCCTTAAGCACATCGGCATTCACGCCGGTCGGATTGGCATTGAAATGATCGCCCTCCGCCGTCAGGCCGATCTCATAGGCCGAGCGAAACTTGGTAACGATGCCCGACCGCTCACAGGCCATGGCCAAAAGCGTGGCCGCCTTCATCTCACCGGTCGCCAGCAGATGCGGCGTGGCCGAAGAGGTCGAAGCCTGGGTATAGGAAACCGCCAGCCGCATAAGATGATCGGTATCGCCCTTAAAGGCAGAAACCACGGCAATAATCTTATGGGCGTCGCGCACATACCGATAAATCTCAGCCACCGCCCGGTGCAGCGCACCCTCAGACGTCAGGACTGAACCGCCGAATTTCACAACAAGGGTAGACATATCAAAGTTCCGATCATGAGTTTGCGCCCATACGGCAGGCGACAAATTTTAAGAGTTAAGGCTTGCGTGGTTATAAGACCTGACCCGAAATTCAAAGGAAAAAGATAAGCCACCCGGCAAATTGTGTTATGGCGATCATATAACGCACCCAATTGGTTTCAAAAGAAATTTCCATCTTGTCACCGCCTGCTACATCCGCAACCTCCGCCTCACTCAAAGCCTATGGTTTTTTGGCGACCGCGGGTCTGTTGTGGGCCGGTAATACGGTGGCGGGCAAGATGGCGGTCGGCCACATTGATCCGGTCACTTTGAGTACATTACGCTGGCTGAGTGCCTTTGGCCTGATGGCGGCTTTTTCAGTTAAGCCCCTGCGCCGCGACTGGTCGAAAATCCGCAGCCACTGGCCATTGCTGCTGGGATATGGTGCCGCAGGGTTTGGCCTGTTCAATATCGTGCTCTATTCGGCGCTCAGCCTGACGTCAGCCACCAATGTGGTGATCGAACACGCGGCCATGCCCGCGGTTATTTTCGCGCTCAACTACGCCATATTCCGGGCGCGGGCCAGCGTGGCTCAGATCGCAGGCTTCAGCCTGACCCTGTTTGGGGTTCTGGTCACCGCCAGCCACGGTGACCTGATGTCACTGATCCACCTGAACCTCAATCGCGGCGATGCCCTGATGGGGCTGTGCGTGCTGTTATATGCCGGATACACGATTGCCTTGCGCTTCAAGCCCGACATCCACTGGCAAAGCCTGATGGCGGTCTCAGCCCTGGGTGCTGTGCTGGCCTGCCTACCGGCCTTGGCTCTGCAAGGGATGGCGGGCAAGATCGTCTGGCCCGATGCCACCGGCTGGGCGATAGTAGGCTACACCGCGCTTCTGCCCGCTCTGGTGGCGCAGGTGGCATACGTTTGGGGCGTCGAACTGATCGGGGCCAACCGGGCAGGTTTATTCATCAACCTGATCCCCATTTTCGGCGTAGGGCTATCGGTGCTGATTTTGCGTGAGCCCTTGCACGGCTTTCACTTTGTGGCTCTGGCGCTGGTGTGTGCAGGGATTACGCTGGCCGAACTGGGACGTCCTAAATTAGCGGCCTAACAGCTTATCGCGCAAGGTTTGCGGCGCTTTAGGCCCCAGCCAGATATTAAAGAACGCCCGGCTAAATTCCGCATCCCTGATCGTGCCCAGCAGCCTGCCACCACTGTAAAACAGCGCATGACCGCTGGCATCACGTATGCCCGTAATACTGGCCCCCTTAGAGACATCCGGGAAAATCGCCGCCATCTGCTCACGCCAGCGATTTAGCTTGTCCGCGCCCACGCCCTGCTTCTGGATTTCCTTGACCGAATTATCTGTGATGGACTTGCCCTTGATGTTCCTGAGATACTCAAGCTTAAGCGCAAAGGGCGCCCCCGCATTATACCGGCTCTGGGGCGCATACAGGGTGGCATCGAATATATCGAAGCCCAGATGGCTGTAGCGGCCCGATCCGACCTTTTTCGCGTTCGGTACGTGTTTGAGAACATCCGGCGTTTCGGCCTGAGCCCCAAAGGCCGAAACGGCAAGACATGAAGCGATAAAATAGCGGCGGTGCATTGAGATGGCCCTTTTGGTCTGATCTTTGGTGTCCCGTCAGGTATGTCTACGCCGTACGGTGGCCTGCGGATCAGTATCCGGCTCATAGTCAAAGGGCGCGGTCGTTAAAACCGCGCCCCCTTACTGTCAGATCGTATCGCGCTCAGCCTTTCGGCCATGGACGATGCGGTAAAGGGCTGGCAGCACCACCAGCGTCAACAGGGTTGATGACACGATGCCGCCGATAACTACGGTGGCCAGAGGTCTTTGCACCTCAGAGCCTGCCCCGACATTGAACGCCATCGGCACAAACCCCAGTGACGCCACCAGCGCCGTCATCAGCACGGGCCGCAGCCGTGTAAGCGCCCCGTCGATAATCGCCTGATCAAGCATAGCGCCCTCCAGCCTCAAGGATTTGATGAAGGTCAGCATAACCACACCATTTAGCACCGCGACCCCGGACAGGGCGATAAAGCCCACCCCGGCTGAAATCGACAGCGGAATATCCCTCAGCGCCAGAGCGACCACCCCGCCGGTGAGCGCCAGCGGCACACCGGAAAACACAATCAACGCATCCTCGATCGTGCCGAACAGCATAAACAGCAGGCCGATGATCAGCAGCAGCACAATCGGAACCACGATTTGCAGCCGCTGGGTCGCCGATGTCAGTTGCTCGAACGTGCCTCCATAAGACAGCCAGTAGCCTTCGGGCAGTGTGACTTGCGTCTCTACTTTATCCTGCAAGGTGGTGACAAAACTGCCCAGGTCAGCGCCCCGCACATTGGCCGTGACCACGACGCGGCGCTTACCCTCTTCGCGGCTGATCTGGTTAGGGCCATTGATCATGTCGATAGTCGCCACCTCAGCCAGCGGGATGAAGCCCAACTCGCTTTCCGTTCCTGCCCCGCGCACCGGAATCCGCAAACGGCCGATTTCGGCAATATTGGCCCGGCGGTCTTCGGGCAGGCGGACAATCACATCAAACCGACGATCACCTTCGAATATCTGACCGGCTTGCGTACCCCCCAGAGCGGTCGCCACCACGTCCTGAACGTCGCTAAGGTTCAGTCCCAGCCGCGCCATGGCTGCACGATCAGGCGTGATTTGCAGCATGGGCAAGCCTGAGACCTGCTCGACCTTAACGTCCTCAGCGCCCGGAATAGCCGCCATGACCCGCTCGACCGACTGACCGGCCTCAAGTAACTGGTCAAGGTCATCACCGAAAATCTTAACCGCCACGTCTGAGCGCACACCGGAAATCAGTTCGTTGAACCGCATCTGGATCGGTTGGGTGAACTCATAATTATTACCGGGGATTTGCTCCACCGCCGTTTGCATCCGCGCGACCAGACTGTCCTTGGGCTCTTTCGGGTTGGGCCAGTCCTTGCGATCTTTCAGTATGACAAAGGTGTCGGCAACATTGGGCGGCATCGGGTCCGTGGCGACCTCTGCCGTCCCAATCTTGGCAAAGACCCGCTCCACTTCCGGGAATTTTTTCAACCGCGCCTCGACCGCCCCCTGCATCTGTACCGCCTGGGTCAGGCTGGTGCCGGGGATGCGCAGGGCGTGCAGGGCGACATCGCCTTCGTCCAGTTGCGGAATGAACTCCGCCCCCAGCCGCGTGGCCAGAAAGCCCGCCCCGATCGTCAGCACAATCGCACCGGCCACCACCGCCACACGTCCTTTGATCGCCGCCCGCAGGACCGGCTCATAGATCCGCCGGGCACCGCGCATAACAGGGCTTTCGGTTTCCTTGACCTTGCCCGTCACGAACATGGCCACCGCCGCCGGTACAAAGGTCAGCGACAGGATCAGCGCCGCCCCCAATGCCATGACCACGGTTGCCGCCATCGGGTGGAACATCTTGCCCTCCACGCCTGATAAGGCAAAGATCGGCACATAGACGATGGTGATGATCAACACGCCAAACAGCGACGGTTTAATGACCTCAGCCGAGGCAATGGCGGCCAGATCAAAGCGCTCCTCACGGGTCAGCAACCGCCCATGATGGTGTTGCGCCTGCGCAAACCTTCGCAGGCAGTTCTCCATGATAATGACCGCCCCATCGACGATCAGGCCGAAATCGAGCGCCCCCAGCGACATCAGGTTGCCGGACACCTTGTTTTCGACCATGCCCGTAATCGTCATCAGCATGGCGACCGGAATAACCAGCGCCGTGATGATCGCCGCCCGGATGTTCCCCAGCAGCAGAAACAGGATAACGATAACCAGCAGCGCCCCTTCGGCCAGATTTTTCTCAACCGTCTTGAGCGTGCGTTCCACCAAAGTCGTCCGGTCATAGACCGTCACGGCCTCTACCCCTTCGGGCAGGGCTTTATTGGCCACGGCCAGCTTTTCCGCGACCGCCTTAGCTACCGTGCGGGAGTTTTCCCCAACCAGCATGAAGACCGTGCCCAGAACGACCTCTTCGCCGTTTTGGGTCGCCGCCCCCGTGCGCAGTTCCTCACCCAGCACGACATCGGCCACATCAGCAATGCGGATCGGCACGCCTGAGCGGGTCTGGACCACGATCTGAGACAGGTCACCGATCGTGCTGGCCTGCCCCGGCACGCGCACCAGAAACTGCTCCCCGCTGTTTTCAATATAGCCGGCACCGCGGTTGGCATTATTACCATCAAGGGCCGCAATCACATCGTTCAGGGTCAGTCCATAGGCCGACAGACGCTCAGGGTACGGTGTCACATGGTACTGGCGCTCATAACCGCCGATGGTATTGACCTCAGTCACCCCCGGCGTGTTGCGAAGCTGCGGCCGGATCACCCAGTCCTGAAGCGTGCGCAGATCCTCAGCCGTATAGGCCGAACCATCGGCTTTCATCGCACCAGGTCTGGCCTCGACCGTATACATGAAGATTTCGCCAAGGCCGGTCGAGATCGGCCCCAGTTGCGGCTCAAGCCCCGCCGGAAGCTGGCTTCTGATCGATGAGACGCGCTCGTTGACCAGTTGCCGCGCGAAATAGATATCGGTGCCTTCTTTAAATACCACCGTCACCTGCGACAGGCCGTAACGGGAGATGGAGCGGGTGTGTTCCAGCCCCGGCAACCCCGCCAGCGCGGTCTCCACAGGATAGGTAATGCGCTGCTCGGCCTCCAGTGGCGAATAGCCGGGGGCTTCGGTATTGATCTGAACCTGCACATTGGTGATGTCGGGCACGGCATCAACCGGCAGGCGGGTGAAGTTGTAAACGCCCAGAGCCGACAGCCCCAGCACGATCACCATGACGATCCAGCGGTGGCGGATCGACTGGGCTATGATTTTCTCCAGCATGGTTGCCCCCTAATGATCATGGCTCGCGCCGGACTTTTCGATGTCCGCGCGAATGAGGAAGGCGCCCTTGACGACATAGGTCTCACCGGGGTCAAGCCCGCCCAAAACCTCGGTCCATTCCGGTGTCTTTCGGCCCACCTTAATCATGCGGACTTCATAAACATTGCCGACCTTAGCGTAGACCACCGGCATGTCGCGAAAGGTCTGGATGGCTTCGGTACGCACCGCCAGAGGCACGCCCTGCTCGCCCGTAAAGAAGCTGCCTTCGATGCCAAGACCTGAGCGGAACACCCCGTCGCCACCCGGCAAATGAACATGGGCCATGACGGTCTGGGTGGCTTCGTTGACGCTGGGCAAGATGGCCTCGACCTCAGCCATGAGTATATGAGACCGGTCCAGTGCGCGCACCTCAACCTTCTGCCCCACCCGCACCTTTTCGGCATCGCGCGGAAACAGGAAGAACTCGGCATGAAGCGCGTTGGGGTCGGCAATGACATAGAGCGGGGCATCATAGGCCACGCCGCCGACATTGGCGTTTTTCTCAATAACGACACCTGAAATGGGGGCCGGAATGGCATAGGTTTGCAGGCTTTCGCTCGATTCAACGCGGGCAATGACCTGCCCTTTGCGCACGCTTTGGCCCAGTTCCACAGTCATGGCCATGATCCGGCCGGGATACCAGGCGCGCACTTCGCTTCGGCCTTCGGGCTTGGTCTCCACGCGTCCGGACAGATCGATCCGGTCAATCAGCGTGGCGGGTCCGGCCTGTTCCAGCGTAATCCCGGCGGTCGTGGCCGCTTCGGGGCTAATGGTCGTGCGCCCCTCATAGGACGCGTAGGCCCAACTATAAGCCTTGTCGCGATAACGGGCGTCGATGCGCACATCAAAGGAATGAGGCTCCTCAACCACGCCCTGCCCGCGCAGATAATCCTCTTGCGGCTGGAAGGCAAAGCTGTCGACCTTGCCGCCCAACCGGCTGAGACGGGTCGTGACGGTAACGGCGTTTGGAGCCACGGGCTTATCCTGCCAATAGGGATAAAAGCGGAATTCCGGCTCAACACCGCTTTCATAGATGGTCACTTCCAGCGAAAAATCGCCGGTGCGCAGCAGGCGGCCATTGTGCGGCCCGCGCTCAAACTCGTCTTCGCCCCCGTCAGCGTGACCATGATCATCTTCGGGTTTGGACTTACCGCAGGCGACAAGTCCTATGGCGGACAGACTGGCCGCACCCAGCAGCCAGAAGCGGCGGGATTGATTGAGATTATATGTCATTGGGCAGCCTCCACGTCAGGCAGCAGGGCCAGCCACTTGCCGCTCAGACGATCGCGATTAATTTGTTCGATATGAAATTGTTTCAGAACCTCAAGGCGGCGGGCCTTGGCGGTCATCAGGGTTTGCTGTGTCCCGATCACGTCGCGATAGGTAAAGCCGCCACGCACAAAGCCTTCGCGTACATGCCTCAGTGCGGTTTCAGCCTGCGGGATGACCTCAGTCTCGATGCGTTGGGCTTCGTGCGCCAGATCAGCCATGCGCAGGGTGGCGGCGGTTATGTCACGCTGACGATAGCGCTCGGCCACTTCGATGTCAGCCGATGCCGCCTCAGAGTCCGCGCGGGCCCGATCGATATGGCCCCGATAGGCGTCATTGCGATTTAACGGAATAGACCCGCCTATGATAAATGCGACGGCGCCATCACCCTGAAAATGGCGGATACCGGCCGAGACGGTCGGGTCCTGAACCCGGCGCGTCGTCTCCACCTTAAGCTGAGCCGCAGACAGCCGCTGACGCGCCCGCAAGACCTCGATGTCCGGCGTTTCCATCAGGGCGGGCTCAGAGATCACCGGGGTGCCTTCAAGCCATTTGGCCTCAAGTTCAAACTCCGCCGCCCCGCCCCACAGGGCCGCCAGTTGGGTTTTAAGCTGGCGCACCTTAGCCGCCGCCTGATCATGGGCAATCCGGGCGGTCGCCACCTCAGTCTCAGCCAGAGAGCCGGCAAACAACGGATCGCGCGCCGCCGTAACCCGTCTGCGAATTTCGGCCTGCGACTGTTCAGCCAGCTTCAACCGCTGACCGGCAAGCTCCGTTTCAGCCTCAGCCACCACCGCCTCAACCCACAGTCTTTGCGCGGCGGTCATCGCTTCCCAGGTTCGGACACGGCCTTCGGCGCGCGCCAGATCGTTTTGCGCCGAGGCGGCCCCGATGCGGGCCTCACGCTTGGATTTACGCTCTAAGGGTTGCTGATAGCTGAGCGTGGTTTCGGCCTGACTGAGGCCACTATAGGGCCCGGAGCCCAGCACATTTTCGGCCTCAAGCCCGACACTGGGGTTTGGCCGTACACCGGCCTGACGAATACCCGCCTCGGTCGCCGCCAGTCGTTTTTGTGTGGCCATCGCCGCCGGATCAGCCTGAGCCGCCCGCGACATAGCCACAGATAAGGGAAGAATTTCGGCCTGTGCCACCGCACTCAGGCAAAGGCCCGCGCACAGGACCGCAGGCAGGGTCAGTCCGGCCACGCGGCCAGACGCCCTCAGGACACCGAACCGGTGCCACTTGGAAAATATCATGATGAAAAGCTTTCGCGAAGGTCTGAAATGATGCGCTTAATCGGCGCATGACGTTACAGGAACGGTTCAGACTCGCGGCGGCTGGTCCGGCATATGGGGGATATGTCCGGCGGGGACAGCCATAGCCGCAGGGATCAGATCGGCGACCGTGGCCAATATGGTTTGTGGTATTTCACTACGTCGCTCAAGCGGGGGCGTTGGCACATCGCTGCTGTGGTGGTGATGCAGATCAAAGCCGTCATGGATATGTTCCGGCGGCTCCACATGGCTGTGGCAGTCATCCGCAGCGCAGGTTTCAACCCAGCCGCCATCGGCCAGCTTCACATCACCACTGGCCGCATGGCGGATATCCAGGGTGGCATTCTGCATCGACACAAAGCCCGCATTCAGAACCGCAGCCATGCACAGTAAAGTACACAGCGCCACGACACGTTTTGAGAAGGTGCGTAAGCTCTGGATCATTGGTGTTAGCCTTAGCCTGTTTCGGCTAACGAATGAAGCTGTTATCTTATCCGCTGATCATCTCCGGCACTGCGGTATTATTAAGCGCCTAACATGGCCCTGCGCCTTAAAGCAATCAAGATGGCCACATATCCCCCTTGACGGTTTTATAGAAAATACGGCATAGGAAACCTACTCATCGAGACCAGCCGAGGGACAGGCCCATTGACGCTGGGGCAACCGCTTATCCTTTACCGGAAAAAGTATGGTGCCAACTCCTGCGAAGATTTATCTTCGACAGATGAGAGGAAGACGCCACGCGCCGTCTGCGGCAGAGCTGTCTTATCTTCTCACCCGTCATGATAATTTTCTGGTCGCGATTGAGCCCGTTTTGCTTGATGCCCATATGGATGACATGACCGCGACTTTGGACCACTTGCCCGACCTGACCGGCGTTGATGTGACAGCACCGATCCCTGCCGATTTTCATCTCGCCAGCGGCCAAAAACTGATGCAATCCCACGCCATCGGCCGCGTTTACGGCCCGGCCAGCGCACCTATGGTGGTGGCGATCGGCGGCATTTCAGCCAGCCGTGTCCTGTTCCAAAAAGAAGACTCAACCGACACCGCCCCCGGATGGTGGGAAGGCGTTGCGGGGCCTAATCAGGCGCTGGATCTTAATCACTGGCGGGTCTTAAGCATCGACTTCGCCCCGTCCCTGCCCGCCGATCAGGTCTATACGATTTCCACCCACGATCAGGCGCGGCTGGTGAAGCTGCTGCTGGATCAGTTGGGCGTGGATGAGGTGCATGACTTTATCGGGGCATCATATGGGGCCATGATTGGCCTCGCCTTTGCCGAGCTTTATCCGGATTTTGTAAAGCGGTTATGCGTGATCTCCGCCGCCCACCGTGCCCACCCGATGGCGACCGCCATGCGCGGCCTGCAACGGCGCATCCTGATGTTCGGCAAACAGACCGGCCATGAGCGCGACGCCATATCGCTGGCGCGGCAACTGGCCATGACCACCTATCGGTCTGAGCAGGAGTTTCTGGAACGCTTTGACGGTCTGGCGCCCGATGTCGCCGGTGAAAACTATACCGTCTGCAACTACCTGCGAGCGCGCGGCGATGCCTATACGGCGTCAGATGTGAACCGCTGGGTGTCACTGTCGGATTCGCTTGATCGCCACCGCGTTGACCCAAAAAACATCAAGGCCAAGGTCTTTCTGGCGGCGGTGCCGACCGACCGGCTGGTGCCCTATGCCGACATGGTCGCTTTGTATGAAAGCCTGTCAGACAGCGTATTCATCGAACTGCCATCCCTCTATGGCCACGATGCCTTCCTCAAGGAGATCGCGCGCGTGTCCGATATCGTCAAACACTCCCTGGAAGACTGAGTATCATGTCGAAAAAAGACTACCTCAAAGACGCCAAGCTGGCGACCCGCGTCATCAATATCGGCATCGATACGGATACGGCTCACGGTGCAGTCATGCCGCCGATCTACCTGTCGTCGAACTATACGTTTGAGGGCTTTGGCAAGAAGCGTACCTTTGACTATGCCCGCTCTGGCAACCCGACGCGCGAAGTCGTGTCCGAAGTTATCGCGGAACTCGAAGGCGGCATAGGCGCGGTCATGACGGCGTCGGGCATGGCGGCGATTGACCTGCTCTGGCAGCCATTGGAAAAAGGCAACAACCGCGTGGTCGCCCCCCATGATTGCTACGGCGGCACCCAGCGTCAGTTGAACGCCCGTGCTAAACAAGGTTTGATCGATCTCGTATATGTCGATCAGGGTGATGACGCCGCGGTGGCGCAGGCATTATCGCAGCCAACCGCCATGCTGCTGATCGAAACGCCGTCTAACCCGCTGATGCGGGTGGTTGATCTGCAAAAACTGATTGATCTCGGCCACAAAGCGGGGGCCAAGGTCGCCGTTGACAACACCTTCCTGTCGCCCGCCCTGCAAAATCCGATCAAGTTCGGCGCGGATTTTGTCGTCCATTCGACCACCAAATATATCAACGGCCACTCAGACGTGATCGGCGGGGCGCTGGTCTGCACTACGGCGGAGGATTTGACGCTGTACCGCTGGTGGGCCAATTGCGTCGGCTCGACCGCGCCCGCGTTCGATTCCTACCTGACCTTACGCGGCGTGCGCACCCTGTTTGTGCGCATCAAGCAACAGCAGCAGTCGGCCCAGGCCGTGGCCGAATATCTGGAAAGCCACCCGGCGGTATCAAAGGTCTTTTATCCCGGCCTGAAATCCCACCCGCAGCACGACCTGGCAAAGCGCCAACAGGCCGGATTTGGCGCGATGATGAGCTTTGAGCTTAAAGGGGGCTTGGATGCGGTCAAAGCCGTTCTGGATGTGGTTGATCTGTTCTCGCTGGCCGAATCTTTGGGCGGGGTCGAAAGCCTGATTGTCCATCCGGCTTCCATGACCCATGCCGCCATGTCGCCAGAAGCGCAAGCGACAGCCGGCATCACCGGCGGCTTACTGCGCCTATCGATCGGCCTTGAAGACTCCGATGATCTGATCAAGGCACTGGAGCGGGCGCTGTCAGTGGCATGACCTGACCAAGGGCGGCGCACCACGCCGCCCATTTCGTGATCAAAGACGTCATAAAAACGCCGAAAACGTGTTTTCAGTCGCGACGAATACACAATAAAACAAAATAAATTCAATACATTACAATAAGTAACGAAAAATCACGCAATTATCACATTTCCGTGATTTTGTCGTGAAAACGCCACGGTTTGCGCGCCGGAATAGGTCATCCCCACCGGGGATCAACCCATGCCAGGAGGCCGCCATGACCACGCGTTTACTCAAGTTTAAGTCCTTAATTGTTGGCGTATCCTTACTTATAGTACCCGCCTATCTTACCGCCTGCTCCAAACCCGCCGAAGCCCCGGTCGAGGAAGCTGTGATGGAGGCAGCACCCGAAATCACGACGGATGGCCAGACGTCCGAGGCACGCCTCGACACCCCGTCCCTGCCGCAACTGGCCTATGATTACAGCTTTAATTTAAGCGCGCCGGATAAGGCGCTGGACAGCCTGTTGTCGGCGCATCGAAATGCCTGCACCGCTGCTGGCGCCGCAACCTGTCAGGTCATATCGATGGACAGCACATCTGATCGGGCACAGCATTTCCAAAGCCATCGCCTGATATTGCGGGCCACGCCCCAATGGATCGAAAGCTTCCGCAATGACCTGAATAAACAACTGGCGGCGACCGATGGCCGGATCGAGGCCCAGACCATCGCCACCGAAGACCTGACCGCGCAGATGGTCGATCATGAGGCCCGCATCAACAACCAGATCGCCCTGCGCGACAATCTGCAAACCACCCTGCGCACCCACAGGGGCAAGATGTCGGACGTTATCGAGCTGCAAAACCAGCTTAGCAACGTTCAGTCGCAGATTGATTCCACCCGGTCTCAACTGGCGCTGATGAAAAAACGTGTAGCGATGTCGAAGGTCACCCTGACCTATTCCGGGGCGGCGGCAGCACAGTCGCAAGGGACACTCTCGCCGCTGCTCAGCGCCTTTGGCAGCGTCGGTCCAAACTTTATCGCCGTCATGACCTTTATGGTTATGATTTTGAGCTATGTCCTGCCGTTTGCGGTGGTGCTGGCACCTATCGTCTGGATCGTGGCCCGGCGGAAGAAAAAACCTGCCAAGGCGCCTGCTGTCTGATCAGGATGACTCCGCCAGAGCGATCATCACCTGGGTTTTGTGGGTGGTGATCGCACGCCCGCGCAGTTTCACGCGGTCACCTACCAGTTCGCACCGCAGATCGCCGCCACGGCGCGGGTAGGCCTGATGGAACTCAAGCACAGTCTTACCCGTAAGGTTTGCATAGAGCGGCATGAGGGCGCAGTGCATGGACCCCGTCGTCGGGTCTTCGGCAATGCTAAAACCGGGCGCAAAGAACCGGCTGATAACATCATAGGGGCTGCCTTCATCCGCAAAGGCCGTCACCACCACATGGGCGGCATCAAACAGGGTGCAGGCTTGCGGATAGCCGATCTCGCCGGCATTGAATTTCAGGGCGCGCACGGCGGCCTCAGAAGCCAGTTGCAGGATCAGCATCGGCCCGCCAAAGGTCGCCACCGCCGTCTGACCGATCACCGCTTCAATCTCAGGCACGGCCGCGATGGCCTGCACCGGATAGGCCGGAAAATCTAATTCAAGTAAGTCCATTTCAAGCTGGCCGCCTGCGCGGCGGACGCTTAACCGGCCCGCATGACGCGTGTCGAAATGCACAACCTCGGCCTCAAGCCCCAATTCGGTAAACAGGGCATGGGCCGCCGCCAGGGTGGCATGGCCGCATAGATTCACCTCCACCGTCGGGGTGAACCAGCGCAGGCCAAACACATTGGCCTCAGATGTCTTGACCATATAGGCGGTTTCGGCCTGATTATTTTCCATGGCCAGACGGCTCATGAAATCATCAGACGGCCAGGTATCAAACGGCTCGACCACCGCCGCCGGATTGCCCATAAACGGCGCGCGCGCAAAGGCGTCGATCAGAAATTGTCTCATATTAAAAAGGCTCTTTGTTATTAAAGCCAAGTTTATCAGATAAAAAACCGATAACTATATACCCGACATAAAAAACCAATCCGATGAAAGACATAGTGATTGTCATTATGTGCTTGTCCCAACCATCGTCTTGACTATCAAAATAGGCGTACAAAATAGTATCAACAACGCATCCAAACATGGCAAAGAACAATATCACCGTAGCCAAGCGTCCGACATTCAAGCGGGTTTGGTTTGATGAATAATATAGCTGCTTAAAATCCATAGTCTCGTAGGCAATGCGCAAAACAGCCCCCGCCATCAACAGCATGAACACAACGAGGCCATGCGCTATGGACGCATAAAAACCCGCGATGCCACTGATAACTAAACTTACCAAGACCGAAAGCGGCAGTTTTTTCAAACACTGCCGCAGATAAAACTTCTGATCTCGATTAAGCCCCCAACCCAACATCCAGCGTTAGGCGATAATATCCGGGCGGATCTTGTCTTCGATCTCGGTAATCTGATCGCGCAGGGCCAGTTTCTTGCGCTTTAGGCGGGCAATCAGAATCTGATCCGGCAAGGGCATGGATTCGAGCGCGCTGATCGATTCGTCCAAATCCTTATGCTCCATCCGCAGATGCGCCACCTGTCCGCGCATCTTGACGGTTTCGACGCTGATCGGCAATTCGCGCACGGTGGGATCGAGGTCGTCCTTCTGGTAATCCAGCACGTCCTCGGCAATATCATCGAAATTTTCAGCATCGACATCGCGACGGCCAAAGACACGGCGCTCAATATCGGCTCCGCCTTCGCCCGCACCGGTTTTCACGAGGGTGAGGCCCTGGGTCGGAAACAGCGATCTTATATTGCTCTGATCGTCATGCATGTAAACATCCGCTCCTTAGATCACGTCCCGATCTGAAGTCTTTCGGCCCCAAAGTATTCAGGACATTAAGACGCAGGAGTATACTCTAAAAATCCGCCGTCCGAAAGAGTGCCAATCAGACTAATCAACTGAGTGCGCGGCACTTTTGGCCCCCAGGCCTTGGCGACAGCCACCACATTGTCCGTGCACAGAGCGGTAAGATTTTGTTTCGTCTCAGAAAAATCAACAATGGACAGCGCTTCCAGTGCTGTCATCAGCTCGCGCTCACTGTTCAGTTCCACTGATTTTACCTGCGCGCGAATACGCTCCCGCGCCAAATCATCTATGTCGGACAAAGGTTTCCGCAACCTTTTGCGAAGTATTCGCAGCGGCTCAACCACGGCATCGCTCCATGACCGGGCCATATCGGCCCCCTCTTCGGCCAAATCAGCGCTGAGTTTGCCGCCATTTGTGCCTACCCAGCCCGCCCACAGCAGCAGCGGCACGCACTGATCA
>DDPE01000061.1 GCA_002342035.1 Asticcacaulis sp. UBA2476
GGCAGATAGACCTGCACCCAGGCATGGGTCGCCCCGCCCCCCAGCAGTTCCGCACCATCACGCGTCGGCACATAAATATAGCCGGTCACAAACCGTGCCGCAAACCCCAGAGACCGGACCGCCTCCATCATCAGCAGAGCATAGTCCCGGCAGGTGCCACTTAAGCTATAGAGCGTCATTTCCGGCGTCTGGGTGCCGGGATTGGTGCGGCGGGCATATTTGAACTCATCATGAATGGCGTGGGTCATCGCCTCCAGAAGCCGTGCCGTATCGGTTGGGCCGTTCGGATTGATGAACTTGCGCGCCCAGGCCTCAGTCATGCCGCCGTCGCTATATTGGCGCTGCATCGACGGCATCAGGTCGGGCAGATCTTCCTCATCATACTCAAACGGCCATTGCCGCGCGGCCTCTTCGGTGCGGTAGTGCAGGCCCAGCAAAGGCGTATGCTCCAGCACCACCGTCGTTTCAAAGCGGAGGTGATCCGCCGCCTCTCCAAACCGGGCGACCGCTATGGAGTTGTTGAAAGCATCATGCACCCAGAACAGGTCGCTTGGCACCGGTGAAATGCTTAAAGCCGAGGATATCAGGCGCTGATCATGGCTGATACGCGGCCGGAACATCAGCCGATGCTCACCAAAACCAACCGGACGGCGGTAATTATACTGGGTGATATGATGCACCCGAAGCAGGGTCATGGTGCGCCTCCTTTATATGTGAGACGCACTATACACCCCCACGTCCTCAGCGGTAACGATAAAGCCTGACCTTCTGAATCGAGAAGCGATCCGGCGGCAGGCGCAGATGGCGGCCCTGATGGGTCTGGTCGCCGTTCAGCCAACGCCCGTCTTTCCAGACACCGTTTTCATAGCTGCCCTCGATCGCTTGCTCGATGCCGATGCGGTAGCCGGAACCGGCCTCAGCATCGGCAAAGGTCAGGATCACACCCGATCCGGCTACCAGAAATTCATCGCCCGAAAGATGAATGATGAGCCCGCCGTGGGCGGCGATGTCCTGCTTATCCTTGGGCGTCCACGGATCGATCATAGTGGCTTTGACACTGTAGCCGCCCAGATCGAAGGTGCGCGGCGTCTCATCGACCACGCCCTTGATATCGACCGGGGCTTTGAAACCGCGCATCTTGCCCTTGCCCTGATGGGCCAGCATAACCGGCGTCAATTGATGCAGAACGCTATAGGCCTGCGTCAGGCGATTGGTTTCAGGGTTGGGCAAATCCTCGATGGAGAACGGCGAAAAGCCCATGGCGTCATGTTCGCCAAACACATAAAAGGCATTGCCGCCCGCCTCGGATTTCCCGGCCTGATTGGCTTCGGGCACAAACAAAGGGTTGTCATGGCGCTTGAACTTATCGGCCCAGCCGACGAAATCCGGCCAATAGCTATCGATAGCCAGCACATCAATCTGCGGCCCCGCAGCTTTCCACACATCAAACAGATGCGGCAGCGGTCCGGCACTGGGGTATTCGCCCGGCTTTTTGTCGGGGTGATTAAGCGCGGCATTGACATACATCGGCAGCGGATAGGCCGCCTTACCGGCCCTGGTCAGTTCATTGGCAAAGGTCGCGTAGCCCCACGCCTGAAACACTTCCTGACCTTCGACGCCAGAGCCAAACACCTGAGACCACGTACCCGACGTGCGATTGCCATTTGCCGCCCACAGGTCGCGCAAAAACGGATTGAGGCGCGCCTTATTGGCCGACATATATTTGAGCAATTGGGCGGGCACGGCTTTGCGATACGCGGCCTCGGCTTGCGGGCTATAGTCGCGCACGGTCGGCAACATGCCGATCTCATTTTCGACCTGCACCATAATGATGGTGCGCTCAGAATCAGACGTTTTCAGATGGCCCATAAGCGCCGCAAACGCAGCCTTATCCGCCGCCAGCGTGTCAGGATCATGGGCGCTTAAAATTTCCTGCGCTACGCCTTTGTCGTCCTCAGCCCGGTCATAGGTCTTATAGTCGCGCTTCACGTAAGGTGGCACATAGGTCGACATGGAATTTTTCCAAGCCCCGAACCACAGGATAACGATCTTGATATCCTGAGCCTTGGCCTGCGCGATCATGGCATCGACGACCTTGAAATCGTAGCGGCCTTTTTCATGTTCAACCTGATCCCACTCGACCGGCGCCAGTATGGTGTTGACGCCAATGGCTTTCAGGGTCGGCCAGTGGGTTTTCAGGTGCTCAGGGTCTGAGGCCGTCGAATTGCCCAGTTCGCCGCCGATCATCAGAAACGGCTTATTATCTACGATCAACTGCGTGGCCGTGCCTTGGGTTTTCAGGTACGGCACATCCGCCGCCATGACCGGCGCGCTAAGCGCCATCAGGCTTGCGGCCATAAACCAGTACAGTGATTTTCTATAAGATGGTGTCATTGGCAATGTCCCTGTTTTTGCCGCTAACTTGTCATACCAGTTGCGGCTTTTTGTCAGACCTTTGTATTGGGTTAGCGCTACCATCGCAACTCCAAAACGATATGGATCGTGATTTTTGCCCCAGCCTTAACCAAACTCATGGATTTCTTATCGGTCATCAGGCACACTCGTAAAAAGCGAATCGTACTGCCGAATAGAACCTGCAAAGGGAACAACATGATCCGCGCTCTGCCGCTTAGATACTGGCTGTTCGGGGCCGCTGCCCTTGCCATCGTGGGTGTGTGGACGATGATGCCGGCGCAGGCCCACCATGGCTGGTCATGGGCCGAGGCCGAACAGAGCCGCCTGAGTGGCAGAATAGAAAAAATCTCCATGGCCCCGCCGCATCCGGTTTTACACGTTAAAGCGGCCGATGGCGTCCTGTGGCAGATCGACCTTGGCAATCCGACCCAGACCGAGCGTTCGGGCTTTACCGGCACCACCGCCAAGGTGGGCGATGACATCAGTATTCTGGGCAACCGCTCGCTCGATAAGGACAAGATGCACATGAAGGCCGTGCGCATCACCCTGGGCGACAAAAACTACGACATGTACCCGGAACGCCTTAAGGCCAATTAGGCATGGATGAGGCCGTCTGGCTCGGGGCTGCGTGGTTGCGGATGTCTTCCACCGCCTATCTGCTGGTCAATGCCAGCCATATCTTAAGCATAGGCCTGATCATTGGCGCCATATTGCCGCTGGATCTGCGGCTAATGGGCGCGTTCAGGTCAGTGCCGCTGAGCCTTATTGGACCATTCCTGTCGCGCTGCGCCATGACGGGTGTGGTTTTGGCGGTTCTCACCGGACTATGGCTGTTTTCAGTGGCCCCCGCAGACTATCTGGCCAATCAGGCTTTTCTGGTGAAAGCCGGTCTGCTGGCGGTAGCGATCCTCAATATAGGCTTTCAGCACCTCAATCCGGCCTTTAAACGCGCGCTCAGAGGCGGGCCATTGAGCCTTACGGTGCGTTTATCGGCCTTTCTATCCTTCATTCTGTGGCTGTCGGTTTTGATCGCGGGGCGCTGGATCGGGTTTCTATAACTTTTAAGCTATTCCACCCAATCGGCTGTCATCCGGTGCGATGCCGCCAAGAACAAACCGGCCGCAATGACATAGAACGACAGCCCGATCAGAAACGCGTATTTCATCGAGTCATCCCCATACTGCGGGCGTAAATGATCCGATATAAAACCGAAAAACCAGGTGCCGACCGCAATGCCGATCAGGTTATTGATCAGCAAAAACAGCGATGACATCATGGTGCGTGACGCGGCGGGCCCCAGATGCTGAACCGCCGTGATCACCGGCCCCATCCACACCAGCCCCAGAGCCTGCGGGATCAGCAGCATCACAAACACAATCGCGGGCTGTTGCGCATTCACCCCTATGGCATAGAGCGGCACGCAGATCAGAAGCGCCACCGCCGGGATCAGCGGATAGGCCGCCCGCGACTTTTGCCCCAAACGATCGCCTAACCCCCCGCCCAGGGTCATCCCCGCCATGCCGCCGATCAGTAGCAGTGCCGCCAGAAACCACGACCGCGTGCCTAAATCCATCTCAAGTGAGCGCGCCAAAAAGGTCGGCAGCCAATACATAAAGCCATAGCCGGTCATGGAGGTAAACGCTGCTCCCAGCGACAGCAGCCAGAAGCCCGGCTTTGCTGCCGCCAGCCTTGCGGTCGCCACAAATCCCATCGGTTTCTCAGCCGTAACCGCCCCATCCATCCCGCCTCTGGGGGGATCTTTGACCAGCAACCGGAATATCGGTGCGAACAGCACGCCGATCAGGCCCACGACCACAAACGCAAAGCGCCAGTCAACCTGCTGGGCCAAAAGACCGCCAAACAACACCCCTGCGGCTGAACCAATAGGGATACCAAACGCGAATATGGCCAGCGCCCGCGCGCGTTGTTTGGGCGGAAAATAATCAGAAATCAGGCTATAGGCCGGGGCCACGCCCCCCGCTTCGCCGACCCCTACCCCCATACGCGCCAGAAACAACTGACCAAAATTACCGGCTAATCCGCATAGGGCCGTAAACCCTGACCACAGCGCCAAGGCCCCCGTAATAATCCACACCCGCGAGAACCGATCCGCCAGCCACGCCACCGGCACCGCTAGAGTGGTATATAATAATGCGAACGCCAGGCCGCCCATCAGCCCCAGTTGGGTGTCGCTCAGGCCCAGTTCCTCGGCAATCGGGTCTTTGAGAATGCTGATGATCTGCCGGTCCAGAAAGTTGAGCGCATAGACGACCACCAGCAGGGCCAGCGCCACATAGCGACCTTTTGGCGGTGTGGGTTCGGTCATAGCGGTCTCCCCAAATTGCCTACCAAGATCACAAACGGCCCACGCTTTTGACGTGGGCCGCGCATCTTTTAGGTTAAACGTCGTTACTGATCAATGCTGCGTTTAAACGTCTCAGGCAGGAACAGCAGCCCGATGATGACCGTGCCGACCGCCACCACGATCGGATACCATAGGCCGTAATAGATATTGCCCGTCGCCGCCACCATCGCAAAGGCCGTGGTCGGCAGGAACCCGCCGAACCAGCCATTGCCGATATGATAGGGCAGCGACATGGAGGTATAGCGGATCTTGGACGGGAACAACTCAACCAATAGGGCTGCAATCGGCCCGTAGACCATCGTCACCAGGAACACAAGGTAGAACAATATCCCCACCACCAGCGGCTTATTCATCTGGCTCGTATCGGCCTTGGCTGGATAACCCGCGGCCGTCAATGCGCCTTTCAGATCGGCCTGATAGGTGGCGATGGCGGCTTTTTTAGCGTCGCCGCTAAGGGACGCCGGATCAGGGGCGGTAAAGGTCTGGTCGCCAACCTTTACGCTGGCGATCGTGCCCGCCGGAGCCTCGACATTCGTGTAGTTGATGCCGCTTTTGGCGAGATAAGTCTTGGCGATATCGCAACTTTTGGCATCGAACTTGTTCTTACCCACCGGATCGAACTGGAAGGAACAGTCGTCCTTGTGGGCCGTGACAATCACCGGAGCGCTCACTTGCGCCGCCGCCAGCGCCGGATTGGCCGCATCGGTCAACAGCTTAAAGGTCGGAAAATAGGTCGCTGCCGCCAGCGCACAGCCAAACAGGATGATTGGTTTACGCCCGATCTTATCCGACAGCCAGCCAAAGAACACGAAGAACGGCGTGGCCAGAGCCAGCGAAATCGCAATCAGAATATTGGCCGTCGCCCCGTCAACCATCAGGGTTTTTTCAAGGAAAAAGAGCGCATAGAACTGACCGGTGTACCAGACCACGCCCTGGCCCGCGACCGCCCCCAGCAGGGCGATGATCACCCACTTCATATTGCCCCATTTGCCGAACGCTTCGGACAGCGGCGCTTTTGAGGTCTTGCCCTCATCCTTCATTTTCTGGAAGACCGGGCTCTCATTGAGCTGCATCCGTATCCACAACGACACCATCAGCAACAGGATGGACACGATGAACGGCAGACGCCAGCCCCATGCCTTGAACGCCTCTTCGCCAATGACCGTGCGCGTACCAATAACCACCAGAAGTGCGGCAAACAGGCCCATAGTCGCCGTCGTCTGAATCCAGGAGGTATAGAGCCCGCGTTTATTGTTGGGCGCATGTTCGGCCACATAGGTCGCCGCCCCGCCGTATTCACCACCGAGCGCCAGCCCCTGAATCAACCGTAAGCCCACCAGAATAATCGGTGCCGCCACGCCAATCGTAGCATAAGACGGCAGCAAACCGACGGCAAAGGTCGACAGCCCCATCAGGCCCATCGTCACCAGAAAGGTATTCTTGCGCCCCACAAGGTCACCGATACGTCCGAACACCAGCGCCCCGAACGGCCGCACCGCAAAGCCGGCCGCAAACGCCGCCAGCGCAAAGATAAAGCCGGTCGTTTCATTGACACCCGAAAAGAACTGAACGGAAATATAGGTGGCCAGCAGGCCGTAAAGGTAAAAATCGTACCATTCAAACACCGTCCCCAACGACGATGCGGCGATCACCAGTTTTTCGTTCTGGGTCGCTTTATGGTGCTTAGGCGCACTTTCCCCTTGGGTTGCCATGCAATCTGTACTCCCTGATGTGGCATTTTCTTAATTAGGCGCAGGTTTGACCGACTATTTCCATTGGTCAAGCCTTAGTCTCACTCAGGGGAAAGTTTCTTTGGGACTACACGCCTCTGGTATTAACATAAAGGCTGAACAGGGACTGCCCCGCCACCATAAACAGACGGTTTTTAGCCTTCCCCCCAAAGCACAGATTGGCGCAGCGGTTGGGCAGGTGGATATGGCCGATCGCCACCCCATCAGGTGCAAACACCCGCACCCCGTTCAGGCCCGCACCCCCGCCCCAGCCGCACCACAGATTGCCGTCTTCGTCGCAGCGAAAGCCATCGGGTGCGCCCTCACCGCAACCTGTAAACACCCGCCCGCCCGTCACTGTCCGGCCATCAGCCTCCACATCATAGACGCGGATAAGCTTAGGTTTTGCATTAGATTCAGCTATAT
>DDPE01000064.1 GCA_002342035.1 Asticcacaulis sp. UBA2476
CGCCGCCGTCGCTGGTCGAGAAACTGAGCCAAGGCTTCACCCGCAGCGACGGCGACCTGAAAACGGTCTATGAAACCCTGATTGACGCGCCGGAAAGCTGGAACCCGCAACCGGCCAAGATACGCTCCCCGCAGGAGCATCTGATTGCCATGATCCGCGCCAGTGACGCCAAAATGAAACCGGCTTTGGTCGCGACCACGCTTAAGGCTATGGGCCAGCCGCTGTGGGAACCACCGGGCCCGAATGGCTTTGCCGACACGGCCGATGTCTGGGCCTCGCCCGAAGGCCTGAGCACGCGTCTTGAGGTCGCCAACAGTTTATCGATACGGGCGGCGGAGCGACTCGATGCCCGCGAACTGGGCGACAGCCTGTTTGGGCCGTCGTTAGGTGAGACGACTCGCACCGCCATTGCCCGCGCCGAAAGCCGGTCACAAGGGCTGGCCATACTGTTCATGTCCCCCGAATTTATGAGGCGCTGATCATGACTCTGCACAGACGTAGTTTACTGGGGCTTATGGGGGCGAGCGCCGCCTTTGGTGGTTTCGGATTAGCTCAGGCCGCCACAAACCGCGATCCGCGATTTGTCACCATAATTCTGCGCGGGGCGCTGGACGGCTTAAGCGCCGTGCCGCCGGTCGGCGATCCGGATTTTGAGCGGGTGCGCGGCGAACTGGCGTCTATCAAAGCCGACGCCCTGCCGCTGAATGATTTGTTTGCCCTTAATCCGGCCATGCCGCAGTTCGCGCGACTTTATAAGGCGGGGCAGGGGGCGGTGGTCCATGCGGTGGCCTCGCCTTATCGTGAGCGTTCGCACTTTGACGGTCAGGATATCTTAGAAAGTGGTCAGGAAAAGACCGGTTTTACCCGCTCCGGCTGGATGAACCGTCTGTTGACGGTTATGCCCAAGGGGCAGGGCGCGCCGATCCGGGGCTTGGGCGTGGGGGCTACGACACCACTGGTCATGCGCGGGGAAGCCGAAGTGCTGGGCTGGGCGCCGTCTAGCCTGTCGCCGGTCGATCCAGATTTGCCAGCGCGGTTGATGGCGCTTTATGAACAGTCCGATCCCTTATTATACAGGGTGCTGACCGAAGGGGTAGAGACCGGTAAGATCGCCGCCAATATGACCCAAACCAATGCACGGGGAGGCTCGGCTGATCCGGCCATGATGGTGCAGATGGCGCAGGGGGCTGCCAATCTGATGGCGCAGCCCGAAGGGCCGCGTCTGGCGGCGCTGGCCTTTGATGGCTGGGATACCCATGCGCAGGAAACCGCCCGTCTGACGAAGTTACTGGGCGGACTAGATCAGGCGATTGCGGCTTTTGAGACGACGCTGGGGCCTGCGTGGCAGGATACGACCGTATTGGTGGTTACGGAATTTGGCCGCACCGTCAATCCCAACGGCACCAAGGGGACTGATCATGGCACGGGTACGGTAGCGTTTCTGGCAGGCGGAGCGGTCAAGGGCGGTCGGGTTATCGGCGATTGGCCGGGATTGAAAGACGGTCAGTTATATGAAAACCGCGATCTGATGCCCACAACCGATCTGCGGGCGGTCATTAAGGGCATTGCGGCGGATCAGTTCGGGGTATCGGCTTCGTCTTTGTCAGCTACGGTGTTTCCGGGGTCTGAGCGGGTAGCGCCGATCAAGGGGCTAATCGCCTAAATCCGGAATGCCGACTTGGGGATATGGGTGATGCGGCAGGCCAGATCGGCTTCGCCGGACGCGACAATATAGTGGTCGCCGCCATCAACTATGCCGGTCGTGAAGACGACATCATCAAGGTACATCTTGTCCTTTAGCGGTTCGGTCAGGCGAGGACTGGCCTCAAGCAGCGGATGGAGTGCGGTATGGATCACGCGGCTGGGGTCGTCCTTATTCAGTAATGACCAGTAGGTACGGTAGATGCCGACGACTGCCTTCGGCTCAACCCCATGCCACAGGCTCAGCCAGCCATCGGGCGTCAGGATCGGTGGTGTGCCGCCGCCCATGCGGGCCGTGGCCGCCGTACCCTTCTTTGGGCGCAGGCCGGGGCGCGTGCAGGGCTTCCAGTAGAGCGCGTCTTTTGAGGTCGCCAGATTAATCGATGGCCCGGCATGCCACGGACTGTCGAGTGGATAGGCGAAATAGACATCCCCCAAAGGCCTTGTCTGCGCCCAGTATTCATCCGTGATCAGGCCTTCAAAGATCAGCATGTCTTTGTTCTGGTGATCCAGAACCATGTCGGCAAAGGTCCAGTCCAGACCGTTTTGAGACTTGTAAAGCACGGTCGCGTGACGCTCCGGACTGACCGAGCAGGTGGTCATCAGCCACTCACCGTTCACCTTGCTGATGCGCGGGTCTTCGATGCCATAGCACTGAAAGCTGGCGGTGGGCGTGATCGCCTTATCGTAGTGGATGCGGATAATCTCCAGCCCGTCAGGGCTGAGTTCGACCGGCAAAAGCCACGATAGGGAGGTCAGGGCGATGACCTTCCATGAGGCGTCCGCAACCTTAAAGACGCGTGGGTCGGTGGTGTCGACCCTATCCAGCGGCCACGGATCAAGAACGTAGCCGGATTGGGCATCCCACCTGATGGCGTTGATGTGGCCATTCACTATTGGCGTTTTGAGGGCCTCAGCGACGCGCACCATCATCAGCAG
>DDPE01000003.1 GCA_002342035.1 Asticcacaulis sp. UBA2476
CCTTGACGCCCTGCTGGCCCGCGCCCATGAGATCAAGCAGCCTAAGCGCCGGGAGGCCCTGACCGATTTCCGCGATCAGATTTTGCTGTCGCGCGAACTGGTCAAGTTGCGTGACGATGTGCCGCCGCCGTTTGATATTGATAGTTTTGCGCTCAAAGATCCCAATGCTGACGATCTGATCCCGTTCCTGAACCGGATGGAGTTTGCCACATTGGCGCGGCGCATGGGCGGGGCGATCACGGCGATGGAAGAAGCGCGTCTGGATACCGCCAAAACCCCGTCCGCACCGATATCGCGCCCGCTTTATGGCAATATCGGTGAAAAGCCGGTCAACAGCATCATTGAGCCGTTTACTCATGAGGCTTACGTCTGCGTGCAGGACATCGACATCCTTAAAACCTATGTCGCGCGCGCGCAAAAGCTTGGTTATGTCGCCGTCGATACCGAAACCGACGATCTGTCGGCCACCCATTCGGGGCTTGTCGGTGTGTCCTTAAGCCTTGGCGCCAATGATGCCTGCTATATTCCGCTGGCCCATGAAAGCGATGACGGACTGGCCTTTGGCGACGCCCTTCAGCAAATCCCGATGACCGAGGCTATTGCGGTTTTAAAACCGCTGCTGGAAGACCCGTCGGTGCTGAAAATCGGCCAGAACATCAAATATGACCTGAGCGTTTTGAAACGCCACGGCATTGATGTAACGCCCTATGACGACACCATGCTGATCTCCTATGTGCTGGAGGGCGGGTTGCATGGGCACGGCATGGATACCCTGTCGGAACTGCATCTGGGCCATACGCCGATTACCTTTAAGCAGGTGGCCGGCACCGGAAAGGCGGCCAAGAGCTTTAAATATGTCGGCTTGGTTGAGGCCACGAAGTATGCCGCCGAAGACGCCGATGTCACCTTACGGCTATGGCGATTGTTGAAACCGCGCCTTCAGGAAAACGGTTTGCTGACGGTCTATGAGACGCTGGAACGCAAGATGCCGACCGTGCTGTCGGACATGGAATTGACCGGCATCCGTATCGACCCGCAAGTATTGCGAGGTCTGTCGCAGGATTTCGGGGTGCGCATGGGGGCTTTGGAACAAGAGGCCCATGCGGTGGTCGGACGACCGTTTAACCTCAACTCCCCCAAACAACTGGGTGAGATTTTCTTTGATGAGCTGAAACTGCCGGGCGGCAAGCGAACGGCATCCGGCACCTGGGCGACCGATGTTAAGGTGCTAGAAGATCTGGCCGAACAGGGCATACCACTGGCCAAAATCCTGATGGATTACCGCCAACTGGCCAAACTCAAAGGCACCTATACCGACACCCTGCATCAGGTCGCTGATCCAAAAACTGACCGCGTCCATACCTCATTCCATCTGGCCTCGACCACCACCGGGCGGCTGTCGTCCAATGAGCCCAACCTGCAAAATATCCCGATCCGCACCGGTGAAGGCCGCAAGATCAGAACGGCCTTTATCGCCAAGCCGGGCCACCGTCTGATCAGCGCCGACTATTCGCAGATAGAGTTGCGTCTGCTGGCTCATATCGGGGATATCGGCCAACTTAAAAAAGCGTTCTCGGACGGTATCGACATTCACTCACTGACCGCGTCTGAAATGTTCGGTGTGCCGCTGAATGAGATGACGTCTGAAATCCGCCGGCAGGCCAAGGCGATTAATTTCGGCATTATCTACGGCATTTCGGCGTTCGGTCTGGCCAATCAGTTAGCGATCCCCAACGATGAAGCTGGCCGCTACATCAAGACCTATTTCGAGCGCTTTCCCGGCATCAAGGCCTATATGGACGCCACCAAGGCGTTCGTGAAAGACCATGCCTATGTGACGACCATCATGGGCCGGAAAATCCACATACCTGACATCCATGCCAAGGCCGGTGGCCAGCGTCAGTTTGCCGAACGCGCCGCCATCAACGCCCCGATTCAGGGCACCGCCGCCGATATCATCCGCCGCGCTATGATTAAGATGCCGGGGGCCTTGGTTGCGGCGGGTTTCAAGACCAAAATGCTGCTGCAGGTTCACGACGAACTGATCTTTGAAGCCCCCGATGATGAGGTCGAAGCGGTTATGCCGCTGATTGTCTCGGTGATGGAAAAAGCGCCGTTGCCTGCGGCTGAAATCAGCGTGCCTCTCGTCGTCGAAGCGAAAGCTGCCCTCAATTGGGATGAGGCACACTAAGGCTTCGCCCCAAAGTCCCTCGCTACCGCTCAGTGTACTTTGGGCCGTGAAAAATAAATCTTAGGGGATAAGATTGACCGAAAATCTCACTGGCGTGTGGCATGGTACGTACAGCTACCCATTAGAATATATGATGCCGGATTGTTACTTTGTGGCCGTGATTATTCATACAAACAGCATTTTATCGGGAACCATTTTCGAGACGGTAACCGCGGATTTCGATATTTCTGGCGACCTTAACGCGGTTATCGATGGCACAGTTGCAGGTGGTGCGATTACGTTTTTAAAAACCTACGATGGTCAAAATGGCTGGGATCACAGCGTTCATTACTCAGGCCTCTTGAATGGCGAACACAATGAAATAACCGGGTCTTGGACAATCCACGACGTACAAGGCACTTTCTCCGGCACATTTATTATGATCCGCAAACGGAGCACTGAAAGTAAAGCTGCCCTGACAGAAAGCATCGCTTTGCATGTAGCGTCAGTATTGTCTCAATAATGTTTTAACCTCGAAAGTACGATTGTTATGCCCGTCACCGTCAAACGCCTTGATCATATCAATATCCAGACCCGCGATATGGCGGGCACGATTGCGTTTTATCATGACCTTTTAGGGCTTGAGGCGCGGGTCGCCCCTGAGCGTGATCCATCCCTGCGGCAATGGCTGTACGACAGCGGAGATCGCGCCATCATCCACCTCAACCTGTTTGGCACCGACAACACCATCCCGCGTGAGGTTGTGCCCGGCGATCCGACCGGCGCCATTCACCATGTCGCCTTTGAGTGCGAAGGCTATGACGACATGATTGAGCGACTAACCGCGCGCGGCCTTAACTACGCCGTCAACGAAGTCAAACCGATTAATCTGCGTCAAATATTTGTCGCTGACCCTAACAACGTCTTGCTGGAGCTTAATTTCCGCAGCACATAACGCTTCGGCCAGTGTGGAACAATTCATACTTTATTTAGCATAAGCGGTTAACCCTATTGACGGGAGCGAGGAAGGCTTAAGTCGTGTGCGCGTTGCGTCGGGGCAAAAGCTTTTAGTCAGTAGTGTTTGTGTTCTTGAGCTTAGGGGTTTTCCATGCTTAGCCGTCTTACCATTCGCGCGCGTGTTATCGCCGCCTTCGCCATCGTCCTTTTAAGCACCGCTGCCTTGGGGATTTTCTCGATCAACCGCCTGGACAGTGTCAATAAGGCCGTGGATGATCTGGGGTCAAACTGGCTGCCGACTGCCAATCAGCTTGGCGATATGTCCCAGACCTTTGAGCTTTTGCGCCTGCGTCAATCCCAGCTTTTGACCACGACCGGTGAGCAGCAACAGGAAATTTTCGGTAACGTCGATAAGTCGTCCAAGGATCTGGATAAGGCTTACGCCGACTACCTCCCTATGATTGCCAATCCGGATGAAAAAGTTCACGCTGATAAGATCGAAGCCGAATTAAAAATTTATCAGGCCAATAGCGGACAATATATCGCCATGGTCAAATCCGGCGATCTGGCGGGGGCTCAGAGCTTCTTCCTCGGCGAAATGCAGGACCAAGGCCGCACCTTCCGCGAAGCCATTCGTGCCGACCGGACCTATCAGGTCGAAGCGGGCGGTAAGGCCGCAGCCGATGCTATAGCCGACGGCAAGCAGGCCTCGATGCTGATCCTGATCGCTCTGGGCATCACCGCCGCGGTGTCAGTCGCCATCGGCTTTGTGATGATCCGCACCATTTCCGCCCCGATCGGCAAGATGGCCGACACCATGCGCACCCTGTCAGGCGGCAATACCGAAGTTAAGATCCCGAACCTGGGTGAACCCAACGAAATCGGCAACATGGCCGCCGCCGTCGAAGTCTTTAAGGACGGCATGATCCGCACCCGCGCTCTTGAAGCCGAAGCCATCAAGGCCCGCGAAGACTCCGAATATCAGCGCAAGCAAGCCATGATCGAACTGGCCGATCAGTTCGAAGGCGCCGTCGGTGGCATCGTTGAGATGGTCTCCGCCGCCGCCACTGAAATGCAGGCGACCGCCCAACAACTGACCTCATCGGCGCAGGAATCTGCGGCCCAGGCGACCTCAGTGTCCGCCGCCGCCGAAGAAGCCGGCACCAATGTCACCTCGGTTGCCGGTTCGGCTGAAGAACTGGGCGCCAGCGTCGCGGAAATCAGCCGTCAGGTCGATCACTCGCTCACCAAAGCGCGCGAAGCGGTAACCGAAGCCGACACGACCATGGCCATCGTCTATGAACTGTCGGAAGCCGCCACCAAGATCACCGGCATCGTCGACATCATTTCCGCCATCGCTCAGCAAACTAACCTCTTGGCGCTGAATGCCACCATCGAATCGGCCCGTGCCGGTGAGGCGGGCCGTGGCTTTGCCGTTGTGGCGTCAGAAGTCAAAACCCTGGCCCAGCAAACCGCCAAGGCCACCGAAGAAATCAACCAGCAGATCGCCGCCATTCAGGGCACCACCAAGCAGGCGGTGACGGCAATCGAGAGCATTTCGGCCACCATCCGCGAAGTCAACGACTCCTCGACCACCATCTCGGCCGCCGTTGAGCAACAGGGGGCGGCCACTAATGAGATCGTTCAGGCCGTCAATCAGGCCTCGATGGGCACCACCGAAGTGACCGTCAACATCACGGGCGTCGCCCGTATGGCCGAAGAAACCGGTGCCGGTGCGTCTCAGGTCTTGAGCGCCTCATCGGAACTGGCCGAGCAGGCTGAACAGCTTCGCCATCAGGTCAGCGCGTTCCTCGCCAGAGTACGTGCGGCTTAAATCCTGCACATAGCTTACGAAAAAGCCCGCCTGATCGGCGGGCTTTTTTATTGTCTTTATGGGGAGAAGCTTACGCCGCCGCCCCGATACCGGCGGCTTGCATCAGCGGCTTAAGCTGCATGAATGCCGCCGGATCGCTCATCAGGTTCGTGCGCGCCTCCGGACTTTTCAGCAGCTTCATCACCTCGGCCTTGGCCAGATCGCTGACCGGCCCAAGCGGTGCCGATTGCCCGGCCGCAAAGCCCAGCAACAGGGTCAGCTTCTGCATCGATGATCCGCCGACCCGCGTCAGATGCATCATCAGATTGACTTCTGTAGCAATCGACGCCCCCAGCGCCCCCAGCTTATCCCGCAGTTCCTGCGCTTCCTTTTCCGGTAATTCGGCGCGGATCAGGCGCTTTTGCAAACCAGCCAGAAAGCTCAGCCGCGTGGGCGCGGATTTGGACGCATCCCGGATTTCGCGCTCAAACCGGTGACCAGTCAAACACCCGCTGACCCAGCGCACAGCTTGACGTTTATTGGCGGAGCCGACGACGTTTTCACACAGCCAGATCAGGCGCTCAATCTCACCAAAAGCCGACGTCGTGTCCTTGGTCAGGCTTTCGACGAAATCGCTGGACACCAGAGTCTTGGAGCGCTCGGCAAAGGCTTCGGCGATATCCTCACGCTGGGTCTGCTCCTTGCCCGCCGCGGTCATGACCAGAGCCAGTGCGCGCAGGGTTTCGATCTCCAACACCGGGCTCGACGGACGCAATCGGCGCACGCTTTTCAGTTCGACCAGCAGGCGTTTGGAAATGCTGGCCGAAAGCGCCTTGAAATGACCGGCTTCGATCAGTTTCAGAATATCGGCCAAAACTCCGGTCAGCTCCGGCAGGGTACGTGAAACCACCGGGTCAATTTTCGCGACCAGCTTGGCTTCCGGCCCGGCTACCAGCCGCGTCAGAATGGCCAGACCCGACCCCAGATCCATCTCCTGACCCATAATGTCGGTCAGTGCGGTCTTGCCCGCAAAGATTTCCATGATCGGCGCTTCAAAAACCTGAACCGCCCAGCCCCAGCCTTCATGACTTTCGGCAAGACGCTGCACAAAGGGCAGCAGAACCTCCAACTTGCCCGCAGGCGTCGTAGCTGCCTTCATCAATTTAGCCACGCCACCGCCCAGCACATAGGCCTTTTCAGGGTGGCTGTTGATCTTATCGATCTGAGCGGTCAGACCGTCCAGAGTCAGATCGGGAAACAGGTTCTTGCGCCCGTCACTGATGACACGGGTGCAGGCCTTGTCGATCAGGGCGGTCCAGCGCCGCATGATTTCATGGATCGACGCGCCGGTCTCCTGCGCTTCCGGCACGGCCAGCTTTTGGGCGGCGTGCTGCACATCATTATTAGAGGCTTCGAAGCGCTCGACCAGATCAGGCCGGTGCATCATTTCAAAAGCCGTCACCTTATAGCGCCGCAACCAGTCCTCAAGCAGACGCGCCACCTTTTCGCGGCCCTGCGCCGTATAGAGCTCCTGCGGGCTGCCGCAGATGTTCTCTGCCGGTTGGGTCGGGCGGTCTTTTTTCTTTTGCTCAGGCGCGCCCTTGTTGAGCACGGTGAAGCTTTTAAATTCGCCACTTTCGCTGGAAAAAACTTCTTTGGTGACCATGACCGCGGCGGCGCGATTTTGCGCCAACATGTCTTCGGCCATTGATATGGCGGCCTCGCGGTTTTCAACCGCCCCTTGCAGCGCCCAACCTGATGCGGGCGTTTTACGCGCGAACACTTCGTAATGGATCGGGCCGGACATATTCTTGACCTTGTTATGGCCACATCGTTCTGACGCGGCCGAACTGTATTTTTGCCTAGCGCGCTTTTAGTCCAAAAACCGCACACACTTTTTGGAAAGCGCTACAACTTATGACAAACCATACACAAACGGTGTTAAATTAAGGTTGAAGCCCACTTATAGCCCGATTAAGACCTTTAAGCGGTCAACTTAAAGACTAGAATTAAAGTCTTATCAGCCACATATTGACGACTAAGATAATTTGCGGAGACAGACCTGACATGGCGAAGATCACTTTGGTGGATGATGACGAGAATATCGTAACATCCGTATCTTTGGCACTGGAAAGCGGCGGCCACACGATCACCGCCTATTATGACGGCGCATCGGGTCTGGCAGCACTTGAAAAGGACCCGCCCGATCTGGCGATTCTGGATGTGAAAATGCCGCGCATGGACGGCATGGAAGTGCTGCGCCGCCTGCGCGCGACCTCGAACCTTCCGGTCATCATCCTGACCTCCAAGGACGATGAGATCGATGAGTTGCTGGGTTTTAACCTCGGTGCCGACGATTATATGCATAAGCCGTTCTCGCAGCGTTTGCTGCTGGAGCGGGTCAAGGCCGTCCTGCGTCGTGCGGGCATTGTCGAGCAGGGCGAGGCCCCGGAAGTCACCGAAGCGCTCAATGCTAAGTCCCTGAAACGCGGCAAGCTGGTTATGGACGCCGCCCGCCATGAATGCACCTGGGAAGGCAAGCCGGTGCGCCTGACCGTGACCGAGTTCCTGCTGCTGCACGCTCTGGCTCAGCGTCCGGGTTTTGTCAAAAGCCGCGACAACCTGATGGATGCCGCCTATGACGATCAGGTATATGTCGATGACCGCACCATCGACAGCCACGTCAAGCGTATGCGCAAAAAGTTCCGTCAGGTCGATGATGAGTTTGATTCGATCGAAACCCTCTACGGCGTCGGTTATCGCTACAAAGAAGCTTAACCCTTTGGCTGGGGCTTTGATGCCAAACCGGTTCAAATTCACCTTTGGCAATTCACGCCTCAGCCGACTGGTGCTGGGGCTGAATTTGCTTGGGCTGCTGGTGCTGGTCGTGGGCGCGCTGGCCCTCAACGAATTCCGGCAGGGGCTGGTCGAAAACCGCAAAGAGTCCCTGACGGCGCAAGCCGACACTATGGCCGAGATTATCGCCGTGGTGGCGACGGTTGGTGATCCCCAACCCTATCTTGAGGCTTCCAGCGCGCATTTGGCCCTGAGCCGCTTTATTCCCAAGGGACAGCGCGCCCGCCTGTTCAATGGCGAAGGCGAACTCCTGTCGGACAGCTACGTGGTTTCAGAAAGCGTGGATGTCCGGCCATTGCCCCCGGCCCGTGACCGTGGTGAAGCCGCACCCGACCGCTCTGCCCAGACCGCCAGTCTTGAAAAAGCGCAGGCGGCACTGAGCGATGAGGTCAAGCTGGCCCTCGGCGGCACGCAGGTCACCTCGGTGCGCCTCAACGAAAGCGGCAAAAAGGTCGTGTCGGTATCAATCCCGATCCGCCGGGTTAAGATGGTTTTGGGCGTACTCACGCTGGAGGCCGGGGATGTTGACGCTATCGTTGCGGCTCAGCGTATGGCCATGATGCCGTTCATTCTGGTCGCAGTGGGGGTCAGTTTGTTTTCAGCCATGCTGATCAACTGGTGGGTCAGCCGTCCGATCCAGCGCCTGTCCGCCGCCGCCGACAGTGTGCGCATGGAAAAGATCCGCGCTATTTCCCTACCCGACCTCGAAGACCGGAAAGACGAGATCGGCACTTTGGCGCGATCTCTGGAATCCATGACCGACACCTTATCCAAACGCATGGATGCGATTGACCGCTTTGCCGCTGATGTATCCCATGAAATCAAGAACCCCCTGACCTCGATCCGCTCGGCCCTTGAGACTCTTAATCTGGTTAAGGATGACAGCGCCAAGACAAGGCTGATGAATGTTATTAATCAGGATGTTCATCGCCTTGACCGGCTGATCACTGATATCTCCAATGCCTCACGCCTTGACGCCGAGCTGTCGCGCGATACGCCTAAGCCTGTCGACATCGGCGCTCTGATGGAAGATATCGTCTCACTCTACGCGCCCTCAGATGAAACGTCGGTTAAGGTGACATTTAACCGCTCCATAACACCGTCATCGTCCCGCGTCATTGGTCGCGAAGGCCCGTTGGGGCAGGTGTTCCGCAATCTGATCGACAATGCCCGCTCCTTCAGCCCCGAAAGCGGTACAGTCCACATACAGTTAGGCCATTCCGACCGCGATCAGGCTCTGCCGCTACAGATCACCATTGATGATAATGGCCCCGGCATACCCGAAGAAAATCTGGAAACTATTTTCGAGCGCTTTTACACCTCCCGCCCCAAGGGCACCAGCTTTGGCCGTAATTCGGGCCTTGGCCTGTCGATTTCGCGCCAGATCATTGAGGCGCATCACGGGCGTATATGGGCCGAAAACCGCAAGGATGAGCACGGCAACCTCATCGGGGCCCGCTTTACGGTGGCCCTGCCGAATACCTATGGTGCCCTGTGAGTAAGCTTATCGTGCATGCCACCTCCATAAGCTGCCTGATCGGCGGCACCTGGCACGGCGTGCTGATCAGCGGCCCGTCCGGGGTGGGCAAGAGCGATCTGGCCCTGCGCGCCTTATCTAAAGGGTGCGCCCTGATCAGTGATGATTATTCGGTGTTGTGGCGCTCTGGCGACCACCTCTATGCCGGGGCGCCCGACACCATCAAAGGCCGGATCGAAGTGCGCGGCGTCGGCATCACCACCTTGCGAACCCGCCATTTCAGCCGCATCAGCCTTACGGTGCACTGCCAAAATTCCGCCGTCGAGCGCCTGCCCGAACCGGAGTTTAGCGACATACTTGGCCTTAAAATTCCGACCCTGAGACTTAACCCAAGGGAAGCGTCAAGTGTGGCCAAACTGCTTATATCCCTGACACAAACCGTCCGCGCACCCTCAATTCGCTTGGATTAGGACTAATTTACGCCTAAACAGGTAAAAGGACTTTTTGCAGTGCATACAATCCGCTAAGATCAGCGGTCTTGGCCCAAAGACTATCAGGGCTATGACAGCGGTTCCGGATTTTACGGATCGGTTTGAGGAAGTTGTCTTTATGATCGGGCTCGTGATCGTAACCCACGGCAGGCTGGCGGAAGAGTTCATTTCCGCCATGGAACATGTAGTGGGTCCGCAAAGTGCCGTCACGGCGATCTGTATCGGTCCTGAAGACGATATGGCCCGCAGGCGTCAGGATATTTTAGAGGCGACCTTTGCCAATGATCTGGGTGACGGCGTGATCCTGCTGACTGATATGTTCGGCGGCACCCCGTCCAATCTGGCCATCTCCGTCATGGAGCAAACCAAGGCCGAGGTCATTGCCGGGATCAACCTGCCCATGCTGATCAAGCTGGCCTCTTTGCGTAAGAATGAACCCCTGTCGACCTGCGTGCTCCATGCTCAGGAAGCCGGTCGCAAATACATTACCGTGGCCTCTTACGTCCTATCGGGTGAAAGCTGAATTAATCTTACCTGAATATTAACCCAAACGTCTTTTTATCAGGCTTGATGAGGACGCTGGCTTTGCGCATGGTAGCGTCCATTCCAAGCAAGTTCGCAGGGTTGCCCACAGTCATGAGCGTCGCACACGCCGAAGTCGAAATCTGCAACGAAAAAGGGCTGCACGCGCGCGCATCAGCCAAGTTCGTCAAGCTGGCCGCCACCTTCAATGCCCAGATCTATGTCCTGCGCGATGACCACCGCGTCGATGCTCAGTCGATCATGGGCCTTCTGATGCTGGGCGCCGGTAAGGGCAGCCATATCGGCATTGAAGCCGAAGGCCCGCAGGCCGCAGATGCCGTTCAGGCTCTGGTCGATCTGGTCTCTGATCGTTTCGGAGAAGAGGTCTGATGCGGATCGCCATAGCCACCATTATCTTGTGTCTGACCGTTCCGTCCCTCGTTTTGGCCGAAGAGTGGGATGCCGCGGCGGCCGATACCCCAAAACCTGTGGTCAAACGGGTGGCCAAGAAACCGGTCGTCAAGAAAAAGGTCGAGCCGGTGCCGACATTGCCAGCCGCGCCCGTGCCTTACACCAGCCTGAAACCCGCACCCGTGGCCGCCGTTCAGGCTGCGCCGCTTAAGCCGATCACCTCATCGCAGCCGATAGCGACCATTGCCGCCCCATCCGTGATGGATATGGCAATCCCGGAACCGCCCCTCCCGCCTGCGCCCCCCACCGTCATCGTCAACCTGAAAACACCACCGGCGACTAAGGTAAGCGGGCGCGAGATCACGTTGAAATGCGATACGGTGACGACGACCGGCAAGGACCAGACCACACGCGGCACGTTTTACCTCAGCCTGATCCCGTCGGAGACCTTTCCGGATACGGCGGCCGATTTCAAGGTCATGTCCATCGACCCTGACCATACCTCGATCATCCGCGATACCCTCTGTTTCAGCTTTCGCTGCAATGCCGTCGTCAGCCCAGCCTATTATGAACTGGTCGATCAGACCCAGAAAAAGGGCGGCTATCTTAAAGTATCGCTTAATCGCACGACCGGCGCGTTTTACGGCCAGAAGCACTGGGCCGAGGATAAGCGCTTTGGCCTTGGATCTACCGAAACCCTGTCCGAAACCGGCACCTGCCGCCCGCAAAGTGCAGGCGGCCCGGCACTGTTTTAAGGTTAGTACTTAAGTTTCAGGGTCACACCATACATGCTGGGCTCGCCCTGAATGAAGGTGGCGATCCCCAGAGTATCGCCAACATTGCCCGCGTCCTTGATGTAGTCTTCGTCGGTGACATTGGTGCCGAACAGCTCGATCTCCCACGGCCCGTTGGCAGGCTTGAAACCTAGACGCAGGTTGAGCAGACCATAAGCATCCTGTGTTTCATCCTGCTTGGTGTCGGCAACCGGGCGAAGCCCTGCAACGGCGGGCTGGAACTGCGGCAGGTCATTGTTATCGTCAAAATAGACTTCCGACTGCCACACATAGCTTGGGGTGAACGATAGTGTCCCCAGACCAAATTCTTTTTTCAGCCGCGCGCCTAATGACACCGTATGATCAGGGCTCAGACGGAAGTGATTGCCGTCATAGAGGCCATTGCCGAAACGGGCATGGTTATAGGCGTAGGTGGCAAACAGATCGACGCCCGGTGTGGCGCGGTAATAGGTTTGCGTTTCCAAGCCGTAAGCCTTGGCCTCACCGGCGCTGACCGTAATGACATTGCCGGTATTGGTGGCGACCGACGTCTGGAAGTTGTCGTACTGATAATAATAGACCGCCGAGTCCCAGCTCATACGACCATCAAACAGACGGGCCTTAACCCCAGCCTCAAGGCTGTCGACCGTCTCAGAATCGGCTTCGGTAAAGACCGCGGCACTGAGCGGGGTGCTGCCGGAATCGCCGCTTAAGGTCTTGGGCTGGCGTCCGCGCGAGATCGACGCGTAGGCATTGAGCGTATCGCTAAACAGATAGCGCCCGACCAGACGATAGGTGAACCCGTCATCTTCAAAATCGCGGTCAATGCGGTTGCCGTTGCCGGTCGTCGGCTGCTTGAAAATCCCCAGCGGCAGGCCAAGCGCCCCCGTCAGGGCCTGATTGAATACGGCCGTCTGCTGTGCCGATGACGGCATCATGCCAGTGGCCTGCACGTACTGAGTGACATAGCTGGTCACGGTCGACTGAGCAAAACTGATAGAGGCCAGACCGGAATTACCGACAACGCTGGCTGAATAGCCGGAGGTCTTGTCATCCTTGGTGTAACGCACCCCGCCGCTGACCTCTAACTTCGGAGTCAGGCGATAGGTGATATCCCCAAAGACATCGAATGAGCGCGTCTCGCCAAAGGTGGTCGAGGTTTCGCGGTGGGCCGGATCAAGCAGAGGATAGAGCGCCGCCAGCGACGGCGTCGATTGCAGGGCGGCCTGAATGAACGGATAGGACGGCACTGTCGGGCGCGGCAACTGATTGGTCAGGAATACCGAAGCGACGCGCTCATCGATCTGAAGCGGCACAGCGGTGCGGGCTTCTTCGTCGAAATAGCTGATCCCGGCAAACCACGACAGCTTATCATTGCCGTCATAGTTGAGGCGCAGTTCCTGGGTCCAGACCTTACCGTAAGCATCTTCGCCAAACACGGTTAGCGGAAGGGACATGCCGTCGGCATCGAACACTTCCGAAGCCGTAAACCGGCGATAGGCGCTTAAGGATGACAGGCTTAAGGTGTCGCTGATCTCATAGCGACCCAGCACCGTCGTGCCCCACACATAGCGCTCTAAGCCCAGATCGCGCCCGCCCTTAAAGCCATTGGCCGCTGACAAAGCCGCGCCGCTATAGGGGCTAAGATCGCCGATCACGGCCCCGGTTTGCGGATTGGTCGGGGTAAAGGTGCCGGATTTAAAGCCCGTACCCGCAGGCGTGTCTTCCTGATAATTAACAATCAGATCAAAGTTCAGCCGATCGGTCGGGGCATAGCTGATGACCGCCCGCGCCGCGCGGGTATCAAGGCTGTTGAAGTCCTCGCCCCCCAGCAGATTTTCAGTGTAACCGTCGCGCGATTTGAACCGTGTCGCCAGACGCACCGCCAGTGTTTCCGTAATCGGCAGGTTCATCATCAACTCGGTCAGGCGATAATCATAATTGCCAAAACCGACCTGCGCTGATGCATCGAAATCGGTTGGATCAGCCTTGTTCTGAATGACATTGACCGCCCCGATCAGCGCGCCGCGCCCAAACAGGGTAGATTGCGGTCCCTTGGCGATTTCAACGCGGTTCAGATCGAACAGTTCGATATAGGCCCCGCGGGAACGCGAAATACTCAGGCCGTCCTGAAATACGGACACACGCGCTTCGCCGGTGGCGGTGCCTGAGTCAGACGTTATACCACGCATGATAAAGCCCGGATTGTTGGGCGACTGATCCTGCACCTCAAAACCGGGCACAAACTGCGCCAGCTCCTGAAAATCGGTAATGCCGACGTCATTCATAAAGGATGAGTTGAAGGCCGTGACGGCTGCCGGGACACTGAGCAGGGTCTGCTCACGTTTTTGCACAGTGACGATGACTTCGGGGATGACCTCGGCGCCTGGCGCGGCATCCTGAGCGTGGGTTACACCGGCCATGAGCGCCATAAAGCTTACACTCAGACCCGCCGCTTTCATCAGTTTACACTTCGACACAGCCATAACCACACCACCTTAAGTTTGCTCAGAACCTGCCCTCACCTACACAGGGCTAATGACAGTATGGTTTATAAATTATGTCAGGCGCACAATCAGGGTACTTTGAAATATGGGTGTCACCTAAAAGTGACAGTCCTTACCGGTGCAGCACATCCATCATCAGGCTATAATCGTATCAGGCCGAAACATTTTGAGTTAAAACCTTTCAACATCTCTTGAAATGCCAATCCGTAACCATTATAGTTACGTTTCAAATTTGCGTTCCTCACACTCAAATCAGAGATTTTAAATTATGACCAAGTCCTTCTTCAAATCCGCCCTCGTGGCCGCCGCCCTTCTGGGGGCCAGCTTCTCCCCCGCGCTGGCGGCCCCTGAAACCTACGCGATCGAGCCTACCCATACCGAAGTCCTGTTTAGCTGGACCCACTTTGGCTTCTCCAAGCCTACAGGTAAGTTCATGAACGCCGTCGGCACCCTGGTGCTTGACGAAGCGGCCCCGGCCAACAGCTCCGTCGAAGTCACCTTTGCCATTGACGGCCTGAACACCGGCGTTACCAAGTTGGACGAGCATCTGAAGAAGCCCGACTTTTTTGACGCCGCCAAGTTCCCGACCGCAACCTTCAAATCAACCAAGGTTGCCGTCACCGGCGCTGATACCGCCAAGGTCACCGGCGACCTGACCATTCACGGCGTCACCAAGCCCGTCACTCTGGATGTCAAGCTGAATAAGATCGGCGAAAACATGATGAAGAAAAAGACGGCAGGCTTCTCGGCGACCGGTGAAATCAAACGCTCCGACTTCGGCATCGGAGCCTATGTGCCGGCCGTGTCAGATGAAATCACCCTGTCGATCACCGCTGAAGCCAACCTTAAGTAGGCTTACATTTAAATCGGTAAATGTGCCCCGTCCGCTTAATCCGGGCGGGGCATTGTTTTTTCAGGACGCCTGACATGACCCGAATGCCCACCCTCTACATTCCCCACGGCGGGGGCCCATGCTTTTTCATGGACTGGAATCCGCCTGACGTCTGGACCGGCATGGGTGAATATTTACGTGATGTCGCCCGTCAGGTCGGCCAAAAGCCCAAGGCAATTCTGGTCATTTCCGCCCATTGGGAAGAAGCCGAATTTACGCTGCAGACCTCGCAACAGCCGGATTTGCTGTTCGACTATTATGGCTTCCCGCCCCATACCTATCAGATCACCTATCCCACCCATAATGATGCCAGGCTGATTGCCCGCATCGGACAGTTGACGGCGCAGGCCGGCATTGCGCTCAACCACGATGCGACGCGCGGTTACGATCACGGCGTCTTTATTCCGCTCAAGCTGATCTATCCGGACGCCGATATTCCGGTGGCGCAACTGTCGCTCAAAAAAGGTCTCGATCCGGCCGAGCATATCCGGCTGGGGCAGGCCTTGGCCCCTTTGCGGGACGAAGGCGTGCTAATCATCGGCTCCGGCATGAGTTTTCACAATATGAAGGCCCTGATGGGACGAGGTGTCAATCTGGCCGGTCAGGCGCATAATTTTTCGCACGATTTTGATGACTGGCTGCAAGCCACGGCGACCAAAGTTGCGCCCTCAGACCGTATAGAGCGCCTCACCTATTGGTCGCGCGCACCGTCAGCGCGCGATGCCCACCCGCGTGAAGAACACCTGATCCCGCTGATGGTCGTCGCGGGGGCTGCCGGTGATGATAAGGGCGCGGCCACCTACAGCCAGACCCTGCCCCACATTAATGCGGCCATCAGCGGCTATCAGTTCGGCTGACTTTACATATGAAGCGCCAGACGGCACTGTAGGCAAAAACCTACAGGGATTTCCATGCACCGCCGCCATGTCCTCACGGGCCTTACCGCCCTGTCTGCCGCCACCCTTGTGACACCGGTATCCGCCAAAGGCCGCACTCCGCGCGTTGTAACCTGTTCCGGCCCGGTCGAAGGTTTTGTCAAAGGCGGCATCAGCACATTCTTAGGCATACGCTACGGCACCGCCGCCCGCTTTCACCC
>DDPE01000088.1 GCA_002342035.1 Asticcacaulis sp. UBA2476
ACAAATCCCCGCTCATGAGCCCGCGGATGCGGCAACTGCATGCCGCCGTCTTCGCTGATGACCACATCACCATAGGCGATAAGATCAAGATCAAGTACACGCGGTGTGTTTTTCATGTCACTAAGATTAAGGTTACGAATACGCCCGGCCTCAACTTCCAACTGATGTAAAATTTGCAATAAATCATAGGGTAAGTGGGTCGTGGATACTCGAAAAACAGCGTTATGAAACGCCGGGTCATCAGGATTGGGCCACGCTTTTGATCGCCAAAGCTTAGATGCGTGCTCAACATTGACGCTTAATGCGCGCAATCTCTTGACAACATAGGCTAAATCCTGCGAAGGATTCCCGTGACGGCCGGGTAGATTAGCCCCATATGCAATATAGATTTTACCGTCCTCCATTACCGACTGCCCTATTTTTAGAAAGCCATTGCCATGAGTTTTTATCCCACTGACAAAATCGCTCTGTTTATCGACGGCGCCAACCTTTATTCGGCGGCCAAGGCTTTAAACTTCGACATCGATTACCGCAAGCTGCTGGATGAATTCCGTAAGCGCGGAATCCTGATCCGCGCCTATTATTATACCGCTCTGGTCGAAGGTGACGACTATTCACCGATCCGCCCGCTGGTGGACTGGCTTGACTACAACGGTTTTGCGCTGATCACCAAAACCGCCAAGGAATATACCGACTCGCAGGGGCGTAAGCGCTGGCGCGGGGATATGGATATTGAAATCGCCTGCGACATGATGGAAATGGCTGAACATGCCGACCATCTGGTGCTGTTTTCGGGTGATGGCGATTTCCGCCGCCTGATCGAAAGCGTTCAGCGCAAAGGCTGCCGCGTGACGGTGGTGTCAACCGTCAAGTCTCAACCGCCAATGACCTCGGATGAACTGCGCCGTCAGGCGGATACGTTTGTGGATCTGGCTGATCTGGCCAGCGTCGTGGGGCGCCCGCGTCAGGCTCAACAAAATGCACCGAAATTCGCCGATCAGTTCGATGACGAAGACCTGTAACCTGGTCTAATCAGCCCCGATCGCGCATGAGCCGCGCCTTATCGCGCTGCCAGTCACGTTCGGCCACAGCTTCGCGCTTATCGTGGTTTTTCTTACCCTTGGCGAGCGCGATCTGGAGCTTGGCAAAGCCCTTTTCGTTGAAATAGAGCTTGACCGGCACAATGGTCAAGCCTTCACGCTGCACGGCGCCCATCAACCGGTCAATCTGTTTACGGTGCAGCAACAGTTTGCGGATACGGCGCGGCTCGTGGTTAAAGCGATTGGCCTGCGCATAAGGCGGGATATCGGCATTGATCAGGGCGATATCCGCGCCTTCGACACCGGCGTAAGATTCCGTGATATTGGCCCGGCCATTGCGCAGCGACTTGACCTCTGTGCCGGTCAGCACGATGCCGGCCTCAAAGGTTTCTTCGAGGAAGTAATCAAACCGGGCGCGGCGATTTTCAGCAATGACTTTGTAGTTGGTGGGTTCGGCCATATTACAGCCCCGCCAGCCTCATGGCCTCATCAACCTTCGGACGCACATCAGCCGCACATGCGGTTATCGGCAGCCGCACCTCGTCCGTGCACTGTCCCAAACGGCTTAAGGCATACTTGGTCGGTGAAGGTGAGGCATCGTAAAACAGAGCCTTATGCAGATTGATCAGCTTATCCTGAATGGCGCGCGCAGTTGCAAAATCACCGGCAGCCGCAGCCTTATAGAGCTCAACCATTTGGGCCGGGGCGACATTGGACGTCACCGAAATCACCCCATGGCCGCCGTGAGCCATATAGCCTAAAAGGGTGGGATCATCACCGGAAATCAGGGCGAAATCTTCGGGCACTTCAAGGCGCATCATACTGGCGCGCGCCAGATCGCCGGTCGCGTCCTTAATGCCGACAATGTTGGGCAACTGGGCCAAGCGCGCCACCGTGGCGTTCGACAAATCAACCACCGTGCGGCCAGGAACATTATACATCATCACCGGAATCTGCACATTGTCGTTCAGGTGCTTATAGTGCTGGTACATGCCTTCCTGAGACGGCTTATTGTAATAGGGTGCCACCACAAGGGCGGCATCCGCCCCCACCGCCTTGGCATGTTGCGTCAGTTCCAGCGCTTCAGCCGTCGAGTTTGAGCCCGCGCCTGCGATCACTTTCACGCGACCGGCTGCCGTTTTGACACAAAGTTCGACGATGGATTTATGCTCAGCCATGGTGAGGGTCGAAGTTTCCCCCGTCGTCCCCACGGGCACCAGACCATGAACGCCAGACTTTATCTGGTGCTCAACCAGAGCTTCAAAGGCCGCATAATCCACCTCACCGTCTTTGAACGGCGTAATCAGGGCTGTAATCACACCATGAAAAAGCGGAACGGAACTGCGGGTCATCGACATAAAATCCTGAGTAAAACACTTGCGCAATTCCTTAAGACCACAAAGCGCAGGCCGCAATGATTAGTTGGGAATTTGTTTAAAGAATTCCATGTTTCCATATGGAAAAATATGAGCCATGATGGCGCTCAGCGCTTCGACAGCCACCCTGTTAACAGACTTTGAGAGCGAAACACCATGACGATACGCCCCCTAAAAACTGTCCTTAAAACCGGCATGTCTAAGTGGGTAGCCGGTGTCGCCGGAGTCCTGGCTGTCGGGGCCGGGGCTGCGTTTGCGATCGAAGCCACCCAGAACACACCCGCGCCAACCGAATCAACCTCAACCGCCCGCCCCTATCAGGCCGCCGCCTTACCGCAGGCTGAAATGGAAACGCTGCAATCGGCGCTTCGGGCCGTAAAATCCGGTAATTTTTCCTTAGGCGAATCGCTGCGCAGCGGCCTGAACGATCCGGTGGCGCGTAAGATCGTGTTGTGGAACATCCTCGACAACGAAGGGGCGTCAATTTACGGCTTTGCCACGTTAGATGCGGCCCGTCGTGATCTTATCGGCTGGCCGCGCGAATCGCGCCGGGTTCTGGCGGCTGAGAAACTGATTGCCACATCCGGCTTAAGCCCTCAGCAGGTCATCGACTGGTTCAATGGCGCGCCGCCGATGAGCGTTGACGGTGCCATGGCGCTGATTATGGCCTATGACCAATTGGGCAAGACCGAGGACGCCCGCGCCACGGCCCGTTTCTG
>DDPE01000027.1 GCA_002342035.1 Asticcacaulis sp. UBA2476
GGCAGTTCGATCATGGTGCCGACCTTGTATTCCAAGGTCACGCCTGACGCTTCGATCACTTCGCGTGCGATGGCGTGGGTCATGGTCGTCAGCTTGGCCATTTCCTCACGGGTGGCCACCAGCGGGTGCATGATGTCAGGCTTGGGCGATTTGCCCTGCTTGACCAGATCGCACGCGGCCTCAAACAGCGCCCGAAGCTGGCTCTCATAGATTTCCGGGAAGGTGATCCCCAGACGACAGCCGCGCCAGCCCAGCATCGGGTTGGTTTCCGACAGTTCCTTGGTGCGCTTATAGAGCTTTTCCTCGGACACTTCGGTCACTTCGGCGACATGCTTGATGTCTTCCGGCGTGTGCGGCAGGAATTCATGCAGCGGCGGATCAAGCAGGCGGATCGTCACCGGCAAACCGTCCATGATCGACAAAAGCTCGACAAAATCGGCCTTTTGCATCGGCTGGATTTTCGCCAGTGCCTTGCGGCGGCCAGCTTCGTCATCGGCCAGGATCATTTCCCGCACGGCGGTGATGCGCTCATCGTCAAAGAACATATGCTCGGTGCGGCACAGGCCGATACCTTCCGCGCCAAAACCCTTGGCCGTATGGGCATCGGTCGGCGTTTCGGCATTGGCCAGAACCTTAAGCGTGCGGAACTCATCGGCCCAGGTCATGATCTGATGGAAGTCGTCGGAGAATTCCGGTTCGATCATGCGGATCGAGCCTTTGTAGATTTCGCCGGTCGAGCCATCCAGCGTGACGATATCACCGTATTTGAAGGTCTGACCGCGCGCCGAAAACTCACCGCGCTCGGTGTAGATCTGCAATTCGCCCGCGCCCGATACGCACGGACGGCCCATGCCACGGGCGACAACCGCCGCGTGAGAGGTCATACCGCCGCGGGCCGTCACAATGGCGCGGGCCGCATGCATACCGTGGATATCTTCAGGTGAGGTCTCATCGCGCACCAGAATGACCTCTTCACCCGCCGCCGCCAGACGCACCGCGTCATCGGCCGTGAACACGATCTTACCCGAAGCCGCTCCCGGCGATGCCGGCAGACCTTTGGCAATAATCGTTCGCTCGGCCTTGGGGTCAAGCATCGGGTGCAACAGTTGATCAAAGCTCGAAGGCTCAATGCGCATCAGCGCTTCCTGCGGCGTGATCAAACCTTCGCGCGCCATATCGACCGCAATCTTGAGGGCGGCTTTTGAGGTGCGCTTGGCGTTCCGGGTTTGCAGCATGAACAGCTTACCCTGCTCAACCGTAAACTCCACGTCCTGAACATCGCGGTAGTGCTTTTCCAGCGTATCAACCGTTGATTCAAACTGCGCAAACACGTCCGGCAGAGCTTCCTGCATCGACGGCTGGCGATCACCCATTTCTTCGCGGGCCCGCTTGGTCAGGGCCTGCGGCGTGCGGATGCCCGCCACCACGTCCTCGCCCTGGGCGTTCAGCAGGAACTCACCATAAAGATTGGCATCGCCATTCGACGGGTTACGCGTAAAGGCCACACCGGTGGCCGAGGTGTCACCCATATTGCCAAACACCATCGACTGGATATTGACCGCCGTGCCCCAGTCTTCGGGGATGTCGTGCATTTTACGATAAAACTTAGCGCGGTCATTCATCCATGACCCGAACACGGCCTTAACCGCGCCCCAGAGCTGATCCTGCGGGTCCTGCGGGAAGTCATGGCCCAGATCGGCCTTAACCTTGGCCTTGTAGTCGGCAATCACCCGCGTCCAGTCTTCGGCAGTCAGATCGGTGTCGATTGTAATGCCCAGACGGTCCTTATGGTCGTCCAGAATATCTTCAAAGCCGTGGTGCGACACACCCAGCACAACATTGGAATACATGGTGATAAACCGGCGGTAGCAATCCAGCGCAAAGCGGCGATCGCCGGTCAGCTTGGCCAGCCCGTCGATGGTCTCATCGTTCAGGCCCAGGTTCAGAACCGTGTCCATCATGCCCGGCATCGACGCGCGCGCGCCTGAGCGAACCGAGACCAGCAGCGGGTTATCGACGCTGCCAAAGCCTTTGCCGGTCGTCGCCTCAAGCCGCTTCAGCGCCTGCGCCACCTCGGCTTCCAGCCCGTCCGGAAAGGTCTGGCTGTTCTTATAATAGTGGACGCAGGCCTCGGTCGTGATGGTAAAGCCCGGTGGTACCGGCAGTCCCAGCGATGACATCTCGGCGAGGTTGGCACCCTTGCCGCCAAGAAGATTTTTCATACCGGCATTGCCGTCGGCCGCCCCTGCTGCGAAAGCATAGACCCAGTGATGTGACATGATATTCCCTTTTTTGCCTTGCCACAGGTTTAAAACACGCCTGTGGCAACTTGTCTGACCAAGTTGATTTATTAAACGTCCCACTTGAGCATGGGATCATTTGTAGTATTTATTTGTTGCCGTTGTGCCGGAATGAAGCATCCGGACTACTCATTTATAAAAATTACGCTTTAAACTGACTCGATATGCGTTGCGTTGCAAAAACTGCGCAGATTATGACGTTATAATCCTAAAACCCGTTATGTTTGAATAAGTAATTACAACATATTTTTTCAGTGCCGCCAACCCGCCACAGATATGACGGGTCGAGCTTAAGCGGCTGCATCATAAATTTTCCATTATTGGGTAATTTTTGACAGGTCAGCCACGCTTTCAACCAAGCCGCGAATGTCGCCCAGCAGCGCCAGACGGTTCTGACGCACCGACGCATCCTCGGCATTGACCAGCACCCCGTCAAGGAACGCATCGACCGCGCCGCGAAGTCCGGATATCGCTTTCAGGGCCTCCAGATAGGCTTCGCCCTCGATATGCTGACGCACCGTGGCGCCCACACCTGACATGCGCGCGATCAGATCGGTTTCGACCTCCGGCGCCCCCGTCAGGATACGCGCATGCCCGGTTGGCAACTCACCCTTTTTGGCTTCGGCATTGAGGATATTGGCGACGCGCTTATAGAGCGCCAGAACGTCCTGCCCTTCTGTCGTATCAATGATGGATTCAAGTGCGCGGATGCGTTCGATCATGCGGATGACGTCATCATCTTTCAGCGCAAACACGGCGTCGATCAGGTCAAACCGAACCCCTTCGTCGCGCAACTGCACCTTGAGGCGATCCGCGAAAAACTCAAGGAATTCTGCCTTCACGACCTCAAACGGCCGGAAGGTCAGTACGGCGTTCTTAATCTCCTGCTTGTTGGTGACATGCTCAAACAGGATATCCAGATCATAGTCGCGCGTATTGGGCACCACCCAAATCGGGCTTTCCAACAGGCCCTGCTTGAAGTCGCGCAGATAGTTCTCATAGGTGTCGGTCGTGCCTTGCGCCCAGCGCGGCCCGGCGGATCCCCGCCAGTTTTCGGTATCGACATGGATCGCACGGTCAGTATTCGCGTAGGTCAATGTTGATTTATACCACGCTTCGACCAGTTCGCTTAAAGACGCCCGCACGCAATGCTCACGCAGGATGCGCAATACCCCAAGGGCGGCACGGCGCAGCGCATAGGGGTCTTTCGAGCCCGTCGGCTTTTCATCAATGGCGAAAAAGCCAACCAGAGTGTCGATCTTATCCGCCAAAGCCACGGTCGCCGCCACCACATGGGCCGGCACCGTATCGGACGGCCCCTGCGGTTTATAATGATCGCGCACCGCTTCGGAAATCTCCGGGCGATGACCGGCGGCGACACTATAATAACCGCCCATAAGCCCTTGAAGTTCGGGGAATTCCCCAACCATGAAGGACGCCAGATCCGCCTTGGCCAGACGTGCGGCCTCACCGGATGCCGCCACATCAGCCCGCATCAGAGGGGCGATATCTTCTGCTATGAGTTTCAGGCGCTGCACCCGCTCATAAAGCGTGCCGAGCTTAGCGTGGAAGGTCACCCCTTTCAGCTTTTCCAGCCAGGCGTCGAAATTCCCAGCGCGGTTATCTTCCGACCAGAAGAACACCCCGTCCGACAAGCGCGCCGACAAGACCTTGGCATTGCCGCGCTTGATTTCTTCACCACCATCAGCCGCCGCCATGTTCGAGACCACGACGAAATGTGGGGCCATTTTAGCCGACTTATTGTCTTTAACCGCAAAATACTTCTGGTGGGTTTTCATTGAGGTCTTGATGACTTCCGGCGGCAAGGTCAGGAACTTCGGATCCATATTGCCGAGCAGCGGTGTTGGCCATTCGCTTAGGCCCGCCACTTCCTCCAGCAAGCCCTGATCATCAATCAACGTCAGCCCCGCCTTGGTGCAGGCCTCACGCGCTTTGCTGAGGATAATATTCTGACGCTCATAGTGATCCAGAACGACAAAATTTTCCAATAAGCCATTCTTATAGCTATCGAAATCGACAATCTTGAACGGCTTTTTTGAGCCCAGGAACCGGTGTCCTTCGGTGACATTCGACGCCGTAATCCCTTCCACTTCAAACGGAATGACCTTGCCGTTAAACAGAAAAATGATGCGTTTAAGCGGCCTCACCCAGCGGAAGGTCGAGGTGCCCGACCGCATCGATTTCGGCCACGGGAAGTTGAGGATGACGTCTTTAAGAATTGCTGGCAGGAGTTCCGCAGTTTTTCGCGACTCTTTTCGCTTAATTGCGAACCAGACACCTTCACTTTCCATTAACTCATCTTGCGACAAGCCAACTTTACGCAAAAAACCATCAATCGCTTGTTGCGGGGCCCCTACTTTAGGCCCTTTAATTTCCTCAGTCGTTTCCTGAGTTTCAGTGGCAAGCCCATCAACAATTAAAGTCAAGCGCCGCGGCCCAACAAATGATTTGATTGAATAAGTATCGTTGGCTTTCGTATCAGCGCTAGCATCTAAGAGGCCAGACTTACTAAGTCCCTCATTAAAAAGACGCTCGAAATCACGCGCCGCGCCCAGTTGCATACGGGCGGGAATTTCTTCAGAAAACAGCTCGATCAATAGTTGAGGCATGGGATATTCTTAATCTGAAATCTTAAATAGAGGCCAAAACGGCCTGCGATCGCGTCTCTTCCTGTGCAGCCCACTCAAGCGCGCAGGCCTTACACAAATCACGGATACGGCCGATGTAGGATTGACGCTCAGCCACCGCGATCGCCCCACGCGCATCCATCAGGTTAAACAGGTGCGACGCCTTCAGCACATGGTCATAGGCCGGCAGGACCAGCTTATAACCTAAGCTGTTTTCCGTGTTCAGAATGCGAGTGACATTACGCTCCATATCCTCGAACTGGCGCTTTAAGGTGTCAACGTCCGACGCCTCAAAGTTAAAGGCCGAGAACTGACGCTCCTGCTCCTTGAACACATCGCCATAGGTCGTACCGGCATTGTTAAATCGCAAATCATAGACGTTATCGACGTTCTGCACATACATGGCCAGACGTTCCAGGCCATAGGTCAGTTCGCCCGACACCACATCGACTTCGATCCCGCCGACGCCCTGAAAATAGGTATATTGCGTGACTTCCATGCCATCGCACCACACTTCCCAACCCAGCCCCCAGGCCCCGACAGTCGGATTTTCCCAATCATCCTCAACAAAGCGGATATCGTGCAGATCGGGATCAAGACCTATGGCCTTGAGCGAGCCCAGATAAAGTTCCTGAAGGTTTTCAGGATTGGGTTTCAGTATGACCTGATACTGGTAATAGTGCTGCAAACGGTTGGGGTTTTCACCATAGCGGCCATCGACCGGGCGGCGCGACGGCTGAACGTAAGCGGCCTTCCACGGCTTTTTGCCAAGGGCGCGCAACACTGTCGCCGGATGCAGCGTTCCGGCTCCCACTTCCACATCATAGGGCTGGAGAATCGCGCAGCCCTGCTTGCTCCAATAGGCATGCAAGGTAAGGATCAGATCCTGGAAACTTAACGGCTCGGCAGTTTTAACGGTCATGGGTAAGTCAGCTCTTACTTATAATGGCCGGAACATAGAGGCTGCGTTCAGCCCTGTGAAGCGCTTTGTGCGCGGCCCCTCATGAAAACCTGTTGTTTTCGCGCAGAATCGGCTTTGCTCTGAGGTCGCCACAGGGATATCCGTCCATGCCCACCTTCGCTGCCGCCCGAACCCGCCTTAAGCCCGTGCTTGACGCCCTCAGACATCCCGCCGCCTGGCTGATGCTGGCGTTTGGGTTTTCAGCCGGATTACCGTTTCTTTTGACCGGCACGACACTGGGACTATGGCTGCGTCAGGACGGCCAGAGCCTGACCATCGCTAGTTTTGTACAATGGGTCAGTCTTATTTACGGCCTGAAATTCTTATGGGCACCGGTGATGGATAAGGTGCGCCTGCCCTTACTTCATGGCCTGTTGGGGCAACGCCGCTCCTATATGCTGCTGTCGCAGGCCGGTGTCGTTGTGGGCCTGTGCCTTATGGCCGCGATTGGCCCAAGCGGCGGTTTAGGTTGGTTTATCACCTCGGCGGCGCTGGTGGCCTTTTCGTCGGCATCACAAAACGCGGCCATCGACGGCTGGCGGATCGAACAGACGCGAACCGAGGCCGACGAAGCGCTCAATCCGGCCTTTTACGCCTTTGGCTATAAGATCGCCGTGCTGACCAGCGGTAGCTTGATCCTGATTCCCGCCGAACACTGGGGCTGGCCTGCCGCGTTCTTTATGCTGGCGGCGACCATGATCGTAGGGATCGCTGCCACACTGATTGCGCCCCGCCCGGTTGATGACGGCACAATCCATACTGAGCGCAAAACCATCAAAAGCCTTTATGTGGAACCGCTAAAAAGCTTTTTCGGCACCCACAGTAAGGCGGCGGTGCTGATACTGATCACGGTCGGGCTTTATCGCCTGCCCGACTATCTGATCGGGCCGGTCGCCCTGCCGCTCTATAACGACACCGGCATCAGCAATACCGAAATCGCGGCCATGCGCTCGACCTTGGGCCTTGCGGCCTCATTCGTCGGGATCGCCATTGGGGGCGCTTTGATTCTGGGGATTGGGGTGACTCGGTCATTCTGGATTGGGGCTCTGGTCGGGCCGTTGTCCAATATCTGCTTTGCGGTTATGGCGACCTACCCCGGCAATCTCAATGTATTTGGCGCCACGCTTTTTGTCGACAACATCGCCAATGGCGTGGCC
>DDPE01000001.1 GCA_002342035.1 Asticcacaulis sp. UBA2476
GGCACCATGATCGAACTGCCGCGGGCGGCTCTGCTGGCTGATCGGCTGGCGGAAACGGCGGAGTTTTTCTCCTTTGGGACCAACGACCTGACCCAGACGACTTACGGCATCAGCCGTGACGATTCGGGCCGGTTCCTCAATCCCTACATCGAAGCCGGTATTTTTGACAAAGACCCGTTTGTGACCCTGGATCAGGACGGCGTCGGTGCGCTGATCAAGATGGCGGCCGAAAAGGGCAAGGCAACGCGCCCTGACATCAAGCTTGGCATCTGCGGTGAGCACGGCGGTGATCCGGCCTCGATCGAGTTCTGCCACAAGGCCGGTCTGAACTATGTGTCGTGTTCGCCTTACCGCGTGCCGGTCGCAAGGCTTGCGGCGGCACAGGCGGCGATCCGGAACGCGTAAGCTTACCCAAACTACCGTTTAAAATGCGTCGCCTTATGGCGGCGCATTTTTTATGTGACGTTGAAAGCCTCGTGGTAGCGCACGACCCCGGCGGGTATTTTGCTCGAAAACGGCAAGGCCATAAAATAGTCTGCAGGCACGCCGGTCAGAATCAGCTCATCACAACGCCTGAACCCAAAACGGTGATAATATTCAGGCTCTCCCAACAGTACGCAGCCATTTGCGCCAATCGATTTTAACCTCTCAATGCCCGCACGGATTAGAGCGCTGCCTACACCGCGACCCTGATGTTGGGGAAGAACCGCGACCGGCCCGAGTCCATACCAGCCCTTATCCTGATTGGCTATGCTCACAGGTGAAAAGGCGATATGGCCAATAATTTCAGAAGCTTCTTTGGCAATAAGTGACACACTCAAAACACCGCCAGATCGCAGAGCCGTGATAATAGCCGCTTCATTATGTTGGGTGTGAGGGGCTGTTCTGAAGGCTTCGGTCGTAAGGCGGCTAATGAGGTCAATATCTGTGACCTGCTCATCTCGAATGATCATGGTAGCGAATCCGCTGCTGGAAAAGGCGTGGCGCATTTACCATAATGGCCAAAAGACGTTCCCGCCACTGGGGTAAAGTCTGGAAAATTACACATCCCTGCCGCAAAGGTCGGTTGTCTTATCACGTGTTTGGCCCTACATCATTAGGGTTAACGACGCGCGGACATAATACGGGGGTTATATGTCGTCACTTAAGGTCTGGGGGCTGGGGCTGATTGCGATGAGTATCATGGGCGCCGCGGGCGTGCATGATCGCTTACTGGCGATTGAAACCGGTATCCGCACGCAGGTTGACGATGCGCTCAAAGCCGAAGGTATCGACGATGTCGCTACCGTGGTTGACGGGCAGGCGGTTACCCTTAAACTTAAAGATGGCGCGACGCCGCCCGATGGCCGCCAAAGACTGCGCGATGCCAAATCGGTGGTGATGAGCCTCGATAACGGTTTGCCCGCCAACTATACCGACATTGATATTCCTGAGCTTGGGCCGCAGCGCGTCAGCCTGAAAGGGCAGGGCGGGCCGATATTCGGGCCGGTGACGCGGGTGACCCTGACGCCGGTATCAGCGCGTGAACATGCCCCTGTGGTTATGACCGCGACGGACGAAGCGGCGGCTGAGGTGACGACTGAGGCCTTACCGGCGGCGACCGGACGCGTGGCGACGGTGGTGACACAGGATGCGCCTCATCCGGCTCACAGGGCTGTGTCGGCAGCGGATGTGGCCACGGATAGCTATGGCCCGGCCCCTAAAAAGCCGGTTGTTCCCGCCTATATGCAAGATTTGCCGCCGAGCGAGAACAAGGGCAAGGTCATAACAACCGACTACCATGGTGACGATATATCGTCACCGGACAATTCATAGGGGGCGGGGATGCTTTATCTGATTTCAGAATTGCGCTGGTTTATTGTAGGGGCCGTTATGATCGGTTTCCTGACCGGGTTTCTGGCCCGTAAAGCCAGGTAGGGGGATATAATGCAGGTCATGATGTTGCAGGCGGCGGTTTTATGTCTCATCGGGTTTCTGGTGGGCGGTGGGATCGGCTGGCTGGTGGCCGGTTCGGACAAGGCTGCGAAAAAGGCATCCCAAAGAGCCGCCAAGTCTCAGCCGGTGGCTAAGCCGTTTGTGGCGCATAACTGGGACTGGGAAACACCTGCGAAAGCCGAAGCCGAGGTTGTGTCTGTACCCGTAGCCGAGCCAGTCAGAGCCGCGGCACCCGTTGTCGCGTTGTTTGAAACCCCATCTGCCGCTGAGGTATTTGAAACTCAGGTCTCCACCCCGATCGCATCACCCACCAGTGTGCCGGAAGTGGCGGTAGAGACCGAAATCGCTTATGAAGATCGCAGCGACCGAGCCAGATTAGCAACCGCCGAATCGACACCCATATCGACCTTAGCGGTCATGACGCCGGATAGTGTGGCCGCGGCGGTGGTTCAGGCGGGCACCGGCCTTGAGCCCATGCGGTTATCGACCTCACAGGGGATGCCTGATGACCTGCATATCATTTCAGGCATCAGTCCGGCTCTGGAAAAGACCCTGAATGTTTTGGGGATCTATCATTTCTGGCAGGTCGCAAGCTGGACACCGGAAAATGTCGCCTGGCTGGCCCACCGGATCGACAATGGCGACCGCATCGCACGCGAAAACTGGATGGCGCAGGCCGCCCGTTTACAGCAGTCGCGTCTGGCAAAGTTAGCTTAGCGTAAGGTCGGCAAACTTAGGCCCTGCGACGGGCTAAAGCGAAACTGATCGCGGTTGTAGCTATAAAGTTCCGCCGGTCGTCCGCCGGTGTCATCCTTATAAACCCCCAGTGGCGTGACAAAGCCGGTGCGATCCAGCGCACGGCGAAAGTTTTGCTTATGCAGGTTCAGGCCGGTGATAGCCTCAAGTGCCCGTTGCAACTCTAGTAGAGTAAACCGCTCCGGCATAAGCTCAAAAATCACCGGGCGGTATTTGATCTTACCGCGCAGGCGTGACAGGCCGGTGGCGATGATACGGCGATGATCCGACATCATTTCATGGCCGCCGGTGCGTGGGTCCGGCGATTTGCCCTGATGACGGTGGGCTTCGGGGATCAGGCCAGCGTCGTATAACAATTCATACCGATCAAGGACGCGTTCTTCGTTCCAGTGGTCGAAATCTTCGGGAAACAGGGTCTGGACACGCATCTGACGCACTGCCTGTTCCGGGTCTGCGACCGCCTTCACCCACTGATCCAGCACGGGCTTAAGCTGTTTAAAGCAGGCGGGTTCACCATCACGCCAATCTTCCCAGGGGAACAGTTCGCTGAAAGCCACCCACTCGGTTTTAAGACGGGTGTGAAAGGCCTTATCCGGCGTCAGGGCCAGATAACCAAGCGATATAATCCGCTCGGCCTGCTGATCGGCGACGGCGTGACCTTCGGTGATGACGGGGGCATAGCGGCCATCATCGCCAAAGGTATAGAGCTGCTCGACATAGCCGATGGTAAAGCCGGTCTGTTCCGTCACAAACGCCCGCAGCGCCAGATCAAAGGTGCGATGGTTATGGGGCAGGAACGGCCCTGACGGCAGGGCCAGTTGCGGTCCGTCCTGACGCAGGCCGTCATAGGGCAGACACAGCACAAACGCCTGATGATCCCGGATGGTGACGACAACGGCGGACAGTTCGATGACGAGGGACACTGAAAACCTCCGGTCAGGCGTTCAGCATTGCACTAAGCTGGTTGAACCTGTCAATGAAGCGGGTCTTGGCGGTCAGGCAGTCCCAGGCATTTAAGCTCAGCGTATAACCCTCCGGTGGATGACCGAAAAAGGTCCGCGCCTCATCGGGGGAGAATCCGACCAGTTGCGTGGCCTCGAAATAGGCGCAGGCGTGATCGGCCTGCTTGATCAGGACCTTGATCTCTTTGGGCATCAGGGCGGGCAAGCCAAAGCGGATGTGGATGGCCTGTTCCAGATGATCTTCAAACCGGCGATAGTCAAAACCAAGGGCGGCCTTAAACGGCGAAATCATATCGCCGATCACATATTCCGGCGCATCATGCAAGAGCGCCATCAGCCGCCATTTGGTCTCAAGATCCGGGACGATATGGGCGCAGATGTCTTCGACAATCAGACTATGCTGAGCTACGCTGAAGCCGTGGTCGCCCACGGTCTGGCCGTTCCAGCGAGCAACCCGCGCAAGGCCCAGCGCGATATCTTCGATTTCTATATCGATCGCCGCTGGATCGAGCAGATCAAGTCTGCGGCCGGACAACATGCGCTGCCAGGCACGGGGCGGTAATTTCGTAGCGGTTTTACGGGCTTTGGTCATGTCAAGTGGTAGAGACGTGTTCGGGGAAAACGGATCATGGGGTGAAACTGTCGCATCGCCTTTTTAGGGCTAAAGGTTTATAATCGGAGCATAAAGTTGAAACTGTGCACATAAAAGGAGTTTGCTATGACAAATGCCAACACAGGTCACTCAGGCTGGGCCCGCATCAGTGTATTGTTGTCGGGGGCTGACTCTGAGCGTGTGCCGCTTGAGGTGGGGCTTGAGATCGCGAAATCCTTTGATGCACAGCTAAATGCCCTGTTTGCGCCGCCCGATCCGGCGGAACTGGCGCCGTGGCTGGGCGAAGGGTTCATGGGCACGGTGCAGGTGTCGGCTATGGAAAGCCTGAAATCGATCGCCGAAGACTCAGAAGCCGTGGCGCGAGCGCAATTTGCCGCTCTCGACTATGCTTCTAAGTCGTTTTACGCCCTGAAATCACCGGTGTGGCAGGATCTGGCCTGCGAGACGCGCCTGTCCGACCTCATGGTATTCGGGGCCGACAGCGCCAAGGGGCAGGGCTTGTTGGCCGAAGCCTTTACGCAGGTGCTGATGGAAGAACGCACCGGGGTGTTCATCGCCCGTCAGGCGCTGGATCTTAACGGGACGGCTATCGTCGCCTGGGATGGCAAAGAACCGTCTTCACGGGCCGCCCGCCGAGCGGTGCCGCTGCTGAAACAAGCCGGAAAGGTCGTGGTTATAGGCGCACCGATCGGCGACCGTCCGGTCGATCTGAACCGTCTGGTCAATTACTACGGTGCGCACGGCATTACGGCTGAGGTTGAGCTTTTGCCCAAGAGCGGGGATATTGTCGGCGCTCTGGTGGATACCAATGTCCGCCACAACGCGGCCTTCATGGTGGCGGGCGCGTTCGGTCATTCACGCTTACGCGAATTTGCCTTTGGCGGCACGACCCGCGCGCTGTTGCAGAATACGACGCTTAATCTCTATATGGCGCATTAAAAAGATGCGCGTAATAAAGCAATGAGTTTGGTGAGCGCCTGATCGACGCGGGCCATGACCTCATCCCATGAGGTCAGGTCGCGCGGCATAAAGGCTGTGGTCGCTGGATACCACGGATAATGGCCTTGCCCCATCTGAACCCAGTTGTTCGGTGAGGTTATGATCCATGTCCGTGCCCCTGCGGCGGCCGCGATATTGGTGGTGGCATTGGCTGGACCCAAGGTCAGGTCAAGCGCACAGGTCAGCGCACACAAATCATCGAGATCGTCCTTTAGGTCAATGTCGGGTGGCGTGATGATCGGGAGCCCGCGGGCGGCGGCCGCGTCAAGCTCGGCGCGCGCATCGCCATATTGCAGGGAAATTACGGTGATATCTTCTCGCCGCAGCAGGATTTCCCAGTCATCGAACGGCGAGTAATAGCGCTCGCGGATGATATCGGTTTTTAAGCTTTTCCACAAAATACCGACCTTGGGGCGGTTATCCAGACTGTCCAGCCATGCCCGCCAGTGCTCTACGCGTGCCGGGTCGGGCTTGAGATAGGCGTTGTGTGCCGGAAAATCGGCAGGGGTTGGCCGGTAGGTGGCGCAAAAATCGGCCATCAGGGCCCAGTGATCGATAGGCGTTTGCGATTCATCGAAGCCGTCAAAATGGCGGCTGATGCGGCCATCTTCCCGCCGGGTACGGTGGGCATAGACTTTGGCTTTGGGAAAGGCGCGCTGAAATAGACTGCGAAGGCGCGGTTCAACCCCAATGATCAGCAGGCATTCATCACCCAGATCGCGAATGACATCGGGCAAAAGCGTGCCGAACAGGATTTCATCGCCCAGTCCCTGTTCCGCCGATACAAACAGACGCTTTCCCGCCAAAGCTTGGCCGGGTTGCCAGCGCGAGGCCTTGAATGGGTAATGGACTTCCATCGCCGTGCCGGTTTTGTGGCGGGCTTCATACAGCGGCCAGGCGATGTCGGTTTTTCCGGCGCACAGGGCAATCTGCGCGGTCGTCAGGCGCACGCTGGCGATATTGGACGGATCGGAAAAACCGTCGATACAGGCGTTTAGGTCGCTCAGACTGCTGTCAAAATCGCCAAGTTCGGCATGGGCAATGCCGCGGTGGAAGCGGGCCTGATGGTTGTCCGGATCAAGCCGCAGGGCCTCATCGAAAAAGGTCAGGGCGGTGTGCGGGTCGTTCTTCGCGTTGACCACCGTACCCAGCACATTCCACAGTTCGCTGTCTTCGGGATTGGTGCCGAGGGCGGCTTTCAGTCCATCGATAGCGGCATCATATTTCATCTGCTGGCGCTGGCTGGCGGCCAGACCGGCGATCGCGGTCACGTTGTCCGGTTCGGACTGAACCACGAAACTGTATAGCTTCTCGGCCATGTCCATCTGATCCAGCCGAAAGGCCAATCGCGCCAGATCCTGCACAATATCAGACGGCGGTGGTGACGGCAGGCGGGCCAGCAAAGCCTGATAGGTATCAAAAGCTTCGGGCAGGCGATTCTGCCGCTCCAGTGCCAGCGCCAGATAGCGCCTGACCTCCGTATCATCGGGCTTTAGCGACAGATGCACCCGCGCCAGAGCCTCGGCCCTGACCCAATCTCCGGCGGCGATACTGGCGGTTAAGGCGTCTGGGCTCATGCGGGTTGAACATGTGCCTTGGCGGGGATCAGATCGTTGATCAGAGCCTGCTTCATCTGACCCAGCGCATCCCCCCAGTCATTGAGCACAGCGGGGGCAAACACACGGGCGGTCGGGTAGAACGGGTAATGATCGGTGCCCAGACACAGCCAGGCGCTGCGGAACGGTATCGACATCCAGATCGTCGCACCCGCTCCGGCGGCGATATTGCTGGTGGCGTTGGAGGGACCCATGACGGTATCAAGCGCGCAACACAGGGCACATAGGTCGTCAAGATCAGCTTTCAGGTCAATGCCCGGCGGGTTCCAGATGCGTAAACCCGACGCTTCGGCTTCGGCCAGTTCGGCGGTGACATCGCCGTATTGAAGGTTGACGAACGTAACACCCTCAGTGGCGATAACCTCTTTCCAGGTCTCAAACGGCGAATAATAACGATCGCGGCGGGAGTGTTTAATCAATGATTTCCATAGGATGCCCGCCTTGGGCTCAGGCCCCAGCTTATCCAGTTCGGCGCGCCAGTAAGCGACCCGATCCGGGTCTGGCGTCAGGAAAACATTTGTGGCCGGAAAATCACTCAGCGACCGGCGGTATCGTTTCAGCAAATCGCCCATCATCGCCCAGCAATCGATGCTGCCCGCGTCGGTCAGGTCGGGGAACAGGCGCACCACCCGGCCTTTGTGCTTGGTGGTGTGATGTTTAATAACGCTGGCGTCGGGAAAGGAGCGCGCAAACAGGCTGACCAAACGCGGCTCAACGGCAATGGTAAGCTTCCCGTCCGGGCCGATATCGCGGATCAGATCGGGCAGGAGCGAGGCAAACAGCACCTCATCCCCAAGCCCCTGTTCGGCGGACACAAGGACATGCTTACCCGCCACATCAGTATCAGGCGTCCATTTGGGCCGGTCGATCAGGAAAAGGATCTTCTCAGGTGTGCCTTCCTTGATGCGACCGTCATAATAGTCCCAGGCCACATCGAAATTATTGAGTACAGCATTAATAAACGTGATCGACAGGCGGCAAGTATATATATTGAGCGGATCATCAAACAGCGGCAGGGCCCGCATCAGATGCTCCAACGCCTGCTCATAATGCCCCAAAAGCCCCAGTGCATTGCCCAGATTATAGAGCGCATGGACGTGTTTGGGGTTGAATTTCAGGGCTTCCTGATAAAAGATGATCGAGGTATCGACGTCGCCCTGAGTGTTGACGACGGTGCCCAGCGCATTCCACAGTTGCGGGTCCTGCGGGTTCAGGCCTATGGCGGTACGTAAGACCTCAATGGCGTCCTCATACCGGCTGGCTTCGCGCAGGGCGGTCGCCAGATTGTTGGCCGCTTCGGTATTGTCGGGCTCGATCCGAAGCACGAAAGTGAAGAATTTTTCGGCGATATCCGGATATTCCATCCGCACTGCCAGCCGTCCTAGGTCATTGGTGACCGGAACATTGTTGGGCATGAGCCTAAGGGCGGCTTCGTAACAGGCAAACGCCCCTGCCAGATCGCCTGATTTTTCGCGCGATATGGCTAAGATATGCCAGGCTTCGCCGCTTTTTTCATCAACCTCCAGCGCCTGAATGGCCAGTTGCGCGCCCGCCTGCCAGTCGCTTTTTTTCAGGGCGGTCAAGGCGGCCTTAAGCAACGTCAGGGTTTGTTTCAGGCGGGCATGATCGGCGGCGACATCAAGCCGTGCCAGGGCTGCGCGGGAACTGGCATCGCCCAGAAGCGACGATGAGGGACGCATATCAAACGCCGGAACAAACGCAGGCGCGTCATCAGTTATACCACTTGCCGCCAGTGGATTTGGCTGTGGTGGCGGGTTTTGCTCAAAGCTACGCTTAACCATGACTAGCTCCGCGGGGTTTGTCATGGCAGTGTGGATACAGGGATTCGCCTTAAGCCCGTCTTTAAATTACGATTTTGGGACAGCGTGAACCTGATATTAACCCGGTCGGGGGTAGAACCTGAAAAGATTCGCACCGGCTTCAAGTGTAAGGAAAGCCTTTCATGCCTTTGAAACTGTCTCTGAAGCCCGGAGAGAAGTTCGTTTTAAATGGCGCCGTTGTGCAAAACGGGGATCGCCGCTGTTCGCTGATCCTGCAAAATAAAGCCTCGGTCTTACGTGAAAAAGACATCATGCAGGAGCATGAGGCTACGTCTCCGGCCCGCCATATCTATTTCCCCGTCATGATGATGTATCTCGATGAAGCGGGGGCTGACCGTTATTATGATGAATTTCTGCGCCGCATGACCGAGTTCATGGGGGTCGTGTCTCAGGCGGCCGTTCTGGCGGAATGTGTGACGGTTTCCAAAAGCATTATGGCGCGTGAGTATTACAAGGCCCTGATGGGCTGCCGTAAGCTGGTCGACTTTGAGGATGCACTTTTAGGGGCTAAAGAGTAAATAGATGTCACTTCAGGCGTATCAGAGAACGGCCGCACGTGCGGAAGATCCTCGTCAAACCGAATACCGGCTGTTTGGTCAGGTAACGCGCGCGCTTCTGGAGGCGGAAGCTACCGATACGTCTAATTTTCAGGTGCGCATTCATGCGCTCGACTGGAACCGGCGCATGTGGTCGGTGTTTGGCATGGACTGCGCATCGCCGACCAATGGTCTTCCCGAAGCCTTGCGCGCGCAGATTATCTCCCTGTCGATCTGGGTGTCGAAGCACACCTCTTTGGTTATGCGTAACAAAGAAGAGATTGCGCCTCTGATTGAGGTCAACCGCATCATCATGCAGGGGTTGATGCCGCAAGCTCAGGCGGCGTCGGCCGCTAATCCGGCCGATGCAGCCTTTGCCAATCGTGTGCGCGGCTCGTTAGGCTGATTTGACCGGGTTCTTGTGCGGTTAATATTGCCTTTAGGATGATTTTGCCTAGGCATTAAGATTTGAACGGCGGGAGTCATATGATTCTCGCCGTTTTCAATTTAAAAATATTCATAAAATTCAATTGTATAAATAATTAACGACGGCGTGTTGTGCTGGCATCGGCATTGCTATGTCTAAGTTAAGCCAAAATGGCTTTTCGGCAAAATCGCCGCGCAAAATCCCCGACCAGAATGGAAAGGAACACCCGATGTCTAACGTATCGGTCAATACCAACGTGGGCGCAATGATCGCGCTCCAAAACCTGAACAGAACGAATAAGGATCTTTCGGAAACCCAGAACCGCATTAATACCGGCCTGAAGGTCGCCAGCGCGAAGGACAATGGTGCGGTCTATGCGATTGCTCAAAGTCAGCGCGCCGACGTCGCAGCGCTCGGAGCGGTTTCAGACTCGCTTAACCGTGCCATGTCCGCTGTGGATGTGGCTATGGCGGCGGGTGAGGGGATTTCGGATATCCTTACCCAAATGAAGGAGTTAGCTCTATCAGCTTCGGATACCGGTCTTGATACGGTCAGCCGTGACGCCCTGAAGGAAGATTTTCAGTCGTTGCGTGACCAGATTAAGAAGACGATTTCGAATGCGGTCTTCAATGGCATCAATCTGATCGAGGCGGGCGCTGACGGTATCAATGCGTTGGCTTCGGCGGATGGGGTGAATAAGCTGACGGTGGCAGCGCAGGATCTTTCCCTTGGCGGAACTATTCTGTCTCTGGCGTCAGATGCGACCTTCTCGACGGCTTCGTCGGCGAGTGGTTTGCTGTCCACCCTTGATAGCTCCGTTAAGAACGTATCCCTGGCGCTCGCGCGTCTGGGGACATCGTCAAAGTCTCTGGAGGCTCATTCTACGTTCGTTTCAAAACTTGTCGATTCCATGGAAGCGGGTATCGGAAATCTCGTGGATGCCGACATGGCCAAGGAAAGCGCAAAGCTCACCGCGCTGCAAACCAAGCAGCAACTGGGTATACAGGCTCTTTCTATTGCCAATCAGGCGCCACAGACGATCCTCAGCCTGTTCCAGGGCTAATCGCATTGGCCGGAGCGGGGCGGCACTTGCCGTCTCCTCCGGCAGCCTTTTCAGGTGGCATATTTTGCCGCCTTGGGCAAATATTGCCTACTCGCCGGGCTTTAACCGGCAAAAATTACCACTAAAATGTACAATTAACAAAGCTATAACGCTTATATTTCATAGGTTTGCGTAAGTTTTCTTCCTTCGCGGCCTTTGGCGCGGCCTTTGCATCCTTCAGCTTAGGCAAAATGCCGCCAGCAGACAAAATGTCGCTGGTTACATCTATTAGAAGGAATAGAATCATGGCGCTCAATAGCGTTAACACGAACGTCGGTGCAGCAATTGCTCTGCAAAACCTCAACAAAACCAATTCGCAACTTGCCACCACTCAGGAGCGTATCAATACGGGCCTGAAAGTCGGTTCGGCCAAGGACAACGGCGCTATCTTTGCTATCGCACAAAGCCAGCGTTCGGAAGTCAGCGCGCTGAACGCTGTTTCGGAATCACTGTCACGCGGCCAATCGGTCGTTGACGTGTCCATGGCAGCCGGTGAATCGGTTTCCGACATGCTTACGCAGTTGAAGGAAAAGGCTCTGGCGGCTTCGGACACCGGCCTTGACACCACCAGCCGCGACGCTCTGAAGGAAGACTTTGCGTCTATCCGCGATCAGATCAAAAAAACCCTCACTAACGCCACTTTCAACGGGATCAACTTGGTTGATGGTTCGGATGCCGACATTAAGGCTCTGGCTAACGCCAGCGGTTCGAGCACGTTGACGGTTTCTGGTCAGAACATGTCTTTGGGCGGTTCTGTCATCACCTTGGCAACGAACGCTACCTTCGCTACGGCGTCGTCAGCGGGTGCCCTGCTGGCAACGATTGATGCGTCTATCAAGAACGTGTCGACCTCTCTGTCGAAGCTGGGTACATCGTCCAAGGCGCTTGAAAACCATGCAGGCTTCGTTTCGAAGCTTCAGGATGCCATGGAAGCCGGTATTGGTAACCTTGTCGATGCCGACATGGCTAAGGAAAGTGCTAAACTGCAAGCTCTGCAAACCAAGCAGCAGCTCGGCATTCAGGCGCTCTCGATCGCCAACCAGTCGACTTCGACTGTTTTGAGCTTGTTCCGTTAATTCGGAAGGGGAGGCGGGGCCTGAAATCCCGCCTTCCTCTCTCATTCAGGCCGCGGAACGCGCGGTCCAATCAGCAGAGGGCGTTTCACTCAGTTCCGTCGTTTTCGGGCCTCCCAAAGTGAAGCGTAGCAGGAGATGATCAATAATGTATCAGGCGTACCTCAGGTTTCAGACGTAACTCCCGTCAAAGCTGTTCCTGATGTAGCCAGGGAAATGCCGCAGACTGTGCTGGCCAGTGCCGGTAAGAGTGCTGCGGATAACAAGGGCTCTTCTAAGGAATCCAAAAGTGATTCCATGGCCAAGCCTTTGGCCTATCAATTGAAGCTCGTGGTCGATGTCGATCCCGATACGGGCGATTTTGTCTATAAAGCCATTAATCGTCTTACCGGGCAAGTCGTAAGTCAGTTGCCGCGTAAAGAATTATTAGACATGAAAAACGACGCTAACTACCGCACAGGTTCTGTAATAAAAACAGATGTTTAAGTAAAACACTTAAGCGTCATTATCGGGTGTTTTTTACCGTACGCTGACTGGCGTGCGGATAAAGTCGTTGGTTAATATTAACCTTTTGCTTACCATAATTAATAAGACTGTGAGTCGCGCCGATTCCCTGTGCCGAAAATACCGGCATATTAGGGTTCAGGTATTGGATCACGGAGCGCAGAATTATGGAGGTTAGGTCATGACGGTCAGTGTGCATACGAATAAGTCTGCCATGATCGCGTTGCAGAATCTGAACAACACGACGAGTAATCTCAACGGGGTTCAGAACCGGATTTCTACCGGGTTAAATGTCAACAGCGCCAAGGATAATGCCTCAGTCTACGCCATCGCTCAGGGGCAGCGCGCGGACGTCAGTTCGCTGGCGGCGGTAACCTCCAGCCTTAACCGGGCAGCCTCGATTTCAGATGTGTCTCTGGCGGCTGGTGAAACGGTTTCCGATCTGCTGGTTGAACTGCGCGAAAAGGTCGTTTCGGCCATGGACCCGTCGATTGATACGGCGTCGCGCAATGCATTGAACTCCGACTTCCGTGCGTTGCTGAACCAGATCAAGCAGACGACCACTAGCGCCAATTTCGATGGTGCCAATATACTTGACGGCAGTCTGCCGAATGGAATTCAATTTATTGCCGATGCGGACGCGACCTCGAATATTACGTTGTCGACGCGCGATTTGTCGCTTGGCGGCACAACGATTACCTTGACGTCCGGATCGACAATAATGAGCGCGACTGTTGCATCTGGAATGCTGGTCAGGCTTGATACCTCCATACAGAATGTTAATGCTGCTCTGGGTGCGCTGGGGTCGCAAGCCAAACAGATCGATGGCCATCTGAGTTTTGTCTCAAAGCTGACGGACTCATTGAATTCGGGTATCGGCAATCTTGTTGATGCCGACATGGCCAAGGAGAGCGCCAAGCTTCAGGCCTTGCAGGTTCAGCAGCAGTTGGGAACGCAGGCGCTGTCGATCGCCAACTCTGGCCCGCAGGTGATTTTGAGTCTGTTCCAGGGCGGCTAAACTGCCGAATAATCTGTATTTTTATACCGGCCAAACACGCTTTGGCCGGTTTTATTTTGCTTATTTTCAATGGAAATGGCGCAAACGTTTACGAATCTTAAGCTTTGTTCGGGCATCCTCGAAATTCGTAATTGTGCCTCAAGGATTGAGCTCTCGTGATCGGACTGGATGCCAGCTTTTTGCAAAGCTACTATAACGCCAAAGCTGGCGTTAATAGCGGTGTGTCTTCGCTCACGAATGCATCAACCGCGACGAATTCTCCGACCGGAACCACCAAGGCCCCAAGCGCGCCTTGGGAAACCAAATCCGGTGCGGCCAGTTCTGACGAACTGGTGCGCAAGGTCATGGCCGGTTCCAAATTCATCAAGGAAGGCAATGTCTCGCTTGATCTGGCCGGGGCGTCGCAGGACTATAAAAAGCTGTTTACCCTGTATCAGGGGTTGAACACCCTGATGGGCATCGCCAATAAGGCTCAGGAAAATACCACGACCTCGACCGTCATGCGTACCTTACAGCGCCTGTTCACCAGCGGCATGTCTGAAATTCAGGACTATGTCTCGGATGCCGAACTGGACCACGTTAGTCTGGTGCAGGGCGCGCTGACGGAAAAGCTGAAAAGCACAACCGGCGTGGCGCGCACCGATACCACCTATGTGGCTAAGGATATCCATAAGGGCTCGGCGACGTCATCGGTCAAGGCGTTTGAAGGTGATGTGAAATTCAACATCGCCATCAACCCGCCCAGTGCCGGCCTTTATACGCCTAAGAATGTTGAGATTGACCTCTCGGAAATGGGCACGACGAACCGCTCCATGGGCAATGTCGTCAATTTTATCAATTCCAAGCTCAAAGATGCCGGAGCCACCACCCGTTTCACGGTCGAGCGTACACCCGCCAAGGCGGAGACCATCAAGGTCGGTGAAAAGGAAGTCACAGTTAATAAAGGCCTCGATACCTTTTCGCTCAAGGTGCAGGGCACGACGACCGAACTGATCAAGTTTTCGGCGGCCCAGATGTCGGATTCGGTTTATGTGGTTCAAACCACAGGTGATACTGATAACGACGACAAGGATAAACCGGAAACTCTGGATGATCTGTCGACCCAGCTTGTCAAGTTTCAGGCTGATATTTCCGGCACCAACCCGTCAACCGCTACGGCGGGTGTGACCGATACCTACTGGTCCGAAGGGCGAACCGGGCAGGCGGTGCTGGAAGAAAACATCACCAATGTTCGCCAGACCGTATCGGGGGCAGATGGCTCGGTCTACGTGCTGGCCGATGTTGATGGTGAAGTTGACGGGCAGGGCATCAAGGGCACCAAGGATGTCGCCCTGATCAAATACGACTCCGCCGGTAAGATGCTTTACACGCGCACTTTAGGGGCTGCTGATCAGGCATCGGGGCTTGCCATGACGGTAAGCGCGGATGGCAAGGTGGCGATTGCGGGCTCCGTGACCGGCGAACTGGGGGTTCAAACCACCAAGACCTTTACCAGTGCAGACGGTAAAACCTATACGACCTCCACCTATGAGACGACCAAGGGCTATAACGAAAGCATCTCAGATAGTTTTGTCACGGTTTTTGATGCGGCAGGTGATGAGTTGTGGACTCAGCGGCGTGGCTCGATCGGGATGGACGAAGCCCTGTCGGTATCCTTTGGTACGGACGGTTCGGTCTATGTCGGCGGACGTGCTCAGGGCACGATGAGCGGTGCGACTGATGCCGCCGCCTCTGCCCAGGGCGTCACCAACGCCGGGGGCTGGGATGCCTATGTCATGAAATTTTCGGCCACCGGTGGCTATCAGTCAACGACCCAGTTCGGCACCAGCGCCACCGACGCGGCGAATGCCATGACGGTTGATGGCAATACGCTTTATGTGGCTGCCAACGAAAACGGCAACGCGGTGCTTAGGTCATATGACCTGACGTCGGGCAAGCCTGTGCTGTCTGAAACGCGCGATCTGGGTAATCTGGGCGGCGGTTCGATCAGTTCGGTTTCGGTTTATGACGGCAAGGTCTATCTGGGCGGCAGTGCCAATCAGAGTGCGACGGCGACGGGTGCGAATACAAAACTTATGGACGGCGTGAGTGCAGGTCATGCCTATACCGGCGGACAGGATGCCTTTGCCTTGTCGGTAAGTACGGATCTGGGCGATACGTCGGCGGATGCGGTGTCGTTTTACGGTTCTACCGAAAGCGAAGCCAACGCGAAAGTGACCTTCAGCGACGGCAAGGCCTGGATTGCCTTCCAGACCAAGGGTGCAGTCGACGGCACCACCAAGATTGGCGAAAAAGACGCCGTGCTGGCGCGCGTGGATGTCGAAAGCGGTGATGTCGAATGGCAGACCCGCTATACCGGCAAAAACGGTGAGGTTAATCCCAACGCGATTGCCATTTCCAAGAATTCATCAAGCGTGCTTGATAAGCTGGGTTTGCCGACCGGGACCTTGCAGTACAAGGATTCGTCCAGCCTGGTGGCCAACACCACGGCCCGGCCGGGCGATGAGTTCTATGTACGCGACCCCAAGACGGGCACTAAGAAAAAGATCGTGATCGAGGCCAAGGACACACTGGAAACCCTGGCGACCAAGATCAACCGTGCCGCCGGCTACAAGATGGATGTTAAGGTCACCAAGGTGACGGGCAAACCAGAATCCATCCTGACCATCACGCCTAAATTTGGCAATGCTGAGATCGAAATCGTGCGCGGAACCGAAGGCAAGGATGCGCTCGATAGCCTTGGCCTGAGCGAAGGTCTGGTCACGAACGCGGCCTCACAAACCTCATCAGAAGCCAGCAAGCAGTCGGGTAAGGACGTCAAGATGTTCGGTCTTAACCTCGACAGCAATCTCAACATCTCTGATGAAGATACCATCGACGCGGTCAAAAAGGTGCTTGAAGACGCTATGAAAAACGTCCGCAGCGCCTATCGTTACCTGCGTTATGGCGACTCGTCCGAAGAAGCCGATAAAAAAGGCAAGACCGGCGGGACCGTTCCAGCGTACCTGACCAAGCAACTGGCCAACTATCAGGACGCTCTAAACCGCCTTTCCGGCGGATAGATTTCGCGCGGCCGTACAAATATCACATCATCGCATTAACCTAAAAACGCTTCACACCTTGGCGATTGCGCTTTAGTGTGCGCGATAATTATTGGTGTAGCTTAACCTTTGGCCGTGAAAAGGCCTTTAAGGTGGGGGAAGAAGGTCTCATGCAAAAGCAGCAGATGATTTATCTGGGCATTGGCGCCGGTGCGGCCCTGTTGATCGGCATTGTGCTGGCGTTTGCGATGTCGTCAGGTCAAAAAGACGGTGAGCGCATGAACGAAGCGCCCCCGGGACTGCAACTGGATATCGCCGAAGCGCCCGCTATTAATTCGTCGCGCACGCTGCGCTGCTTCGTCAGCGGCGAATATGTCGGCACGTTTACGCTGGCCGAATGTGCGCAGAAAAACGGTGTGGCCGCGCAGGCGCTCGATGTCGGCGTCGATGAAAGCGGTGAATTGTCCGCAGCACCGACGGCCTCATTGGCCCCGCCACCGGCCGAGCCGGTTGTGGCGACACCCGCCACCCCGGATGGTACGCTGGGCGGCGAAGTCATGCCGCAGAATCTGGATCAGTCGGGTGGACCGGTTGCGGCCTGTCTGCGCTACGCGGGTGGCGAATGGCGCCGGTTGTCCGAAGGTTTGAGCCTCGGCACCTGCGTGCAGTTGCTGTATGATGGCCGGTGCGAGCGTCCGGGATCGGCATCCTATGGCCGCTGGGGCGATCAGAGCCTGCGTCTGGTGCCAAATCGGGTAGAAATTTCAAGCGATAACAAAAATTTCCGCACGTTTGTTGATCAGGGCAAGGGCTGTAGCGTCCCGCTGGTGAAATAGAAATTAGGTGAGTGAAATGTCAAAAGGGATGAAACTGATCGCCGGTCTTGGCCTTATGGTGATGGCCTCCGTTGGGCTGGCGTCGTGTCAAAAAGCAGGCCCCAAGGCGCCGCTCGATACCGGCGTCTGTTATCAGGTTGGGTTTCCGGCATCTGGCGACGTCAAATATAATGTGGTCGCCCGCAATCAGCCGTCGATCGAATATTGCGCGGCGCAGTTGTTCAAGTTGCGTCTGGAATTCCTGAAACAGGGCGTCAGCCGCAAGATCATTTACGGCGCCTATCAGGGCAACTTCCTGTTTGTAGACGCCAAGCTGGTTAAGTTTTCGCGTACCCTGGACGGACGGCGCATGACACTTTTGGTCAAGCACCCGCGTGAGGATCGCCTGATTGTACCAGGATCGATTGTCGAAGACCGCACACCGCCGCAGCCTTCGGGCCCGATCCGTGAGCCCGCCAATCTGCCGTAGTCGTTGGACGCTTTAATTAAGTGTTAATGGTGCAAACTCTGCGCTTGGCGTGCGGGCGGCTTCATCATAGTGTCGGGGCTTGGAATCAGAGGGGCGAACCCTCCGGCCCCTGAGCGCTTTGGTCGCGGGGCCTGTGACAGAAAGGTATTCGTAATGGCGGGCAGTGTTAATAAGGTTATTCTGGTCGGGAATCTGGGCAAAGACCCGGAAATCCGCACGCTTAATTCCGGTGACCGTGTCGCCAATCTGACGGTCGCTACTTCGGAAAGCTGGCGCGACAAGATGTCGGGTGAGCGCAAGGAAAAGACCGAATGGCACCGAGTGGTGATCTTCAATGACAATCTGGCCAAGATCGCCGAACAATACCTGCGTAAGGGCTCGACCGTTTACCTTGAGGGTTCATTGCAAACGCGCAAATGGACCGATCAGCAGGGCGTTGAAAAATACTCCACCGAAGTCGTGCTGCAAAAGTTCCGCGGTGAGTTGACCCTGCTGGGTGGCCGTGGCGATGGCGGCGGCCAAAGCAGCCAATCGTCGGGCGGCGGCTACGATCAGGGCGGCTATGGTGATGACGGTGGCTACGGCGGCGGTGCCCCGGCCAGTTCCGGCCCGCGTCAGCAAGGCTCAGGACCTGCCCAAAACTTTGATCTGGACGATGAAATCCCGTTCTAAAGCTTTGATGAAGCCGTATGAAATCTTAAGGCCACGTTATTGATTTAACGTGGCTTTTTACGTTTCTTAACCGTGTCGTCTTACGGCGATTTAACGGTTAACGGCTATAGTCTGCGCCTGATAGGGAACCGGCATGGGTTCCGTCATAGGGCGCGGGTGATATGTTCGGCTATCTAAGGCAACAGTTTGGCGTGTCGAATGGGGCGTGGTTGCCGATTGTGCATAAGGCGCCAAAAGGGCCGTCGCGTATTGCCTTAAGCCTTGATGACGGCCCGTCGCCGCGCACCACGCTTAAAGTGCTTGAACTGCTGAAAACCTATGACGCCAAGGCGACGTTTTTCCTGTCGGGAGAGCGTGCCGAGCAATATCCCGAATTGGTACAGGCGATCGTGGATAGTGGCAATGCGATCTATGCTCATGGCTATTCCCATGTGCGGCTTGACCGGATGCCGCCGCAAGCCGCCCTCAATGAATTAAAGCGCACCGAAGCGATTCTGGCGAAGGCCCGGCCTACGCCGCAAGATTACATTGTGCGTCTGCCCTATGGTTCGGGTCACCGTTCACCTGACATGCATAGGTTGTTGAAGGCATGGGTGCCGGGATGTCAGATAGGTCACTGGCGCTATGATTTTAAAGATTTCGCCCTCGCGGATGATTGTGGCGATCTCTCGCAGGTTGAGCGGAACTGTGATGCGGCGGTCGAAGCCGCTTTTGCTGATCCGAGGTTTCTAGGATCAACCATCCTTATGCACGAAGACCCGATCGGAGTGCCCGCGCGCTATGTCGGGGATGTCGCTTCCATTCTTTTGGAACAGATCTTGCTGACCGCACAGGCAAAAGGTGTGGCGGTAACGGAAATGCTTCCGGTCAGGCAGAAGCTTGTCAACCGTTACGTCAGAACGGTCTACATGGAGTAGCATGTGAAACATGCCAAAATACCGTTGGCTGATACAGTCTGCGAAGTCAAAGACCCGAAGCTGCCGTTTGTGGCGGTGTGCCCGGATTTAAGCATCATTATCTGCACCCATAACCGCTCCGCCCTGACGGCGCGCCTGCTTGAGGCCCTGACGCCTCAGTTAAAAGCCCATGCGGCTGAAATTCTGGTGATTGATAGCGCCAGTCGCGATGATCATCGCCGTGCGCTGATCGATATCGTGGCGGAGTTTGCGGACGTACGACTGATCCGGGTTGAAGAAAAAGGGGTCTCCCTGGCGCGCAACACGGGCGTGACACATGCCCGTGCTGAATGGATCGCTTTTATCGACGACGATGAAGTCCCATCAGAAGACTGGCTGGATGAAGCCATGATACTGATCCGCCGTCTGCCCGAAGACTGCGCGGCTTGCGGGGGTGTGGTCATCCCGGCCTATGAGTTGGCACCGGATATGAGCCGGATCGGGCCGCGCTGGCGCGCCTTTCTGGGGGAGATCATGGCCGAGGGGGAGTTCGATCAGACTGAGCGCCCGCAATTCGGGATCGGACACTCGCTGGTGCGCGTCTGTGCACTGGAACAGGTCGGTGGGTTTAATCGCGGCTTAGGGCGGGATGGCCGCAGCCTGCTGAGTGGGGAAGAGGTTTTGTTGCTTATCCAGTTAGAAGCACGCGGATGGCGGATATGGCATTCTGATCGCATCCGGGTATGGCATGACATCGAGCCTGATCGCCTTGACCGGAGTTGGGCCCGTCGAAGATCCTACTGGGAAGGGATTTCAACGGCGCGAATCATGACCGTGACCCAACCGGGCAAACTGACCCGATCAGCCATAACGGCGGGCATTAAATCCTTGCCGCTGATGCTGACGTCGCCGCTGTTGCCGGTGCGACGGGAAATTGACCTGCGGCTGGCGTTCAATATGGGCATGGTGACTGAGGCCCTGCGGCGGCCCTTGAATAGTCTGGTGCGGATGGTGAGCGTGCCTATTTCACTGGCCATGCCGACCTGTTTGTCGATTGGTACGGGCGGCTTGCAAAATCTGGCCGGATTTTAATCGTCTTTCATTTCAAAGGCATAACGCACCACCTTGCGCAGCCATTTGATCATCTGATCACGGTCTACATCCGGGGCGCAGACGCTGCGAACCAGCATGCCGTCAAAGATCATGCCTATGACTTCATTGCGGGCCAAAAGCGTTGATATATCAATGTCATGTCCGTAGATACGCCTAAGCAGGGGAGTGATCATCTCTCGCTCTTTGGCTTCGGACTTTTTAAGAATTGCCGCCACATTCGGATTGCGCGCCGCTTCGGCCAGAACTTCGAGCGCCAAAGCGGATTTACCGCAATTATATTTGTGCTCAATCGCAATCGGGATGATGTCGACCAGATGATCGATAAGATTTTCGTCGGGGATATCATCAAATTCGGCAAATTTTTCGCCCATTTCAGCCAGATCGTTGGCGACAATAGCCTCGATGATCGCTTCTTTGTTGGCAAAATAGCGATAGATGACGCCGACGCTCATCCCGGCTTCCTGAGCGATACTGGACATGCTGGCGCCATGAAAGCCTGACTGACGCACGCAACGCGCGGTCGCGTCCAGTATGTGCTGCTGGCGGGCTTCCCGATTCTGGCGGGGTTTGGTGGCGGGCTTTGGTGACACTGACGTGTTCATTTTTACGTGAATTTACCTGTGATACGGATGCGGTATTGTATGCGTTGTTTTGTGCGATTGCACAAAAATTACGCGTTTGTAAGCTATTGTAGACTTGACTTTAGTTCATTTGACGGCATAAATCCAGCCAAAATGAGAATGATCGTTCATTCTCAACAATTTCTTTGGCCGGCGTCATTCAAAAGATGGGGCTTATTTCCGTTTGCGGGATATGCGCCAGATATTTTCAGCTATGGAGCTTTTCATGCGCATTCATTTACGCACCCTTTTAGGCCAAACGGGCCGCACGGCGCTGATCGTCGGCGCTGCGGGGGTGCTGTTAGTCGCCTGCGGCAATAAGAACGCCGCTCAGGGTATGGGGGCCGGTGGTCCGGCTGAGGTCGGCATTGTCGTCGTCCAGAGCGAACCCGTCACCCTGACCACGGAATTATCCGGCCGCACCTCGGCCTTTCTGGTCTCGGAAGTCCGCCCGCAGGTCAATGGCATCGTCAAGGCTCGCCTGTTTGAAGAAGGCTCAGTCGTTAGCGCCGGTCAGTCGCTATACCAGATCGATTCTGCCACCTATCAGGCAGCCTATAACAGTGCGGCGGCGGGGCTGGCTCAGGCTAATGCCAGCCTGACCTCGGCCAAGCTTCTGGCCGGACGCTATACCGAACTGGTCAAGATTAACGCCGTCTCTCAGCAGGCCAATGACGACGCTCAGGCCGCTCTGCAACAAGCCGAGGCCAATGTCGCAGCGCAAAAGGCGGCTGTGGATAATGCCCGCATCAATCTGGGTTACACTAAGGTTCTGGCACCCATTTCCGGTCGTATCGGTAAGTCGAGCGTCACGTCTGGCGCGCTGGTGACGGCATCGCAGGCGACCCCGCTGGCGACGATTCAGGCGACCGACAAAATTTACGTCGACATCAATCAGACGACGGCGGAGCTGCTCAGCCTGCAAAAGGCGATGGCGGACGGCTCATTGGGAGCGTCCAGCAGCGCCGATGTTGAGCTTATCCTCGAAGACGGCAGCGTCTATCCGCAAAAAGGCCGGTTGGAATTTTCCGACGTGACGGTTGATCCGGAAACCGGGTCAGTCAACCTGCGCGCCATTTTCAATAACCCAAACGGTACGCTTCTGCCGGGGATGTATGTACGCGCCCACCTGACTAAGGGTGTGGTGGGGCAGGGCATACTGGTTCCGCAGGCCGCCGTGCAACGTGACCCGAAGGGTAATGCCTCGGTCATGGTCGTGGGCAAGGACAATAAGGTCGAGCCCCGTCCGGTTCAGATCGCTCAGATGATGGGCGATAAGTGGGTCGTCACCAGCGGTCTGCAGTCCAATGACCGCGTGATCGTGGACGGCCTGATGAAGGTGCAAGGTGATGCGCCGGTTAAGCCGGTGGTTGTCGGTGCCAAGGAATCTGATGCACCGACACCTGCGGCTAAAGCGGCTGCCGCTCCGGCCAAGCAATAGGGAACCTGTCATATGTTATCGCGTTTCTTTATAGACAGGCCCGTCTTTGCGTGGGTTGTCGCCATTGTTATCATGCTGGCGGGTTTGCTGGCGATCCGCACCCTGCCGATTTCGCAGTATCCTGAAATCGCTCTGCCGCAGGTGTCGGTGTCGGCGAGCTATCCCGGCGCTTCGGCCAAGACGGTCGAAGACAGCGTAACTCAGATCATTGAGCAGCGGATGCAGGGCCTTGATGGCCTGGAATACATGAATTCGACTTCGGATGCGTCGGGTTCAGCGTCGGTGACCCTGACCTTCTCGGCGGGCACAGACATCGATATTGCCCAGGTGCAGGTGCAGAACAAACTGCAATCGGCCCTAGCGCTCCTGCCACAAGAAGTGCAGCAGCAAGGGGTGCGCGTCAACAAATCGGCGCGTAACTTCCTGATGGTTGTCGGGCTCTATTCTGACGACCCTAATGTCACCAATACCGATCTGGGCGACTACATCGCCGCCAACCTGCAAGACCCGTTAAGCCGGGTTCAGGGCGTAGGCGAAGTGCAGTTGTTTGGCGCACAATACGCTATGCGTATCTGGCTTAATCCGGGGCAACTGACCAATTATGGCCTGACGCCAACCGATGTGATGAATGCTATCAAGGCCCAGAATGCTCAGGTCTCTGCCGGTCAGATCGGGGGCTTGCCCGCAACCGAAGGTGTGGCCTTAAACGCCACCATCACCGCCCAGTCGCGGCTTCAGACGGTCGATCAGTTCAATCAAATCGTCGTTAAAAACGCCACCGATGGGGCCATTGTGCGTCTGCGCGACGTAGCGCGGGTTGAACTGGGCTCAGAAAGCTATGGCTCAAGCGCGCTCTATAATGGCAAGCCTGCGTCGGGTCTGGCTATTCGTCTGGCGCCGGGCGGTAATGCGTTAGAGACAGCCGAAGCGGTTAAGCACCGCATGGATGAGCTAAAAGCCAACTTCCCGGCCGGTTACCAGTATGTTGTGCCGTATGACTCTTCGCCGTTCATCGAACTGTCGATCCATGAGGTCGTAAAGACCCTGGTTGAAGCGGTCGTGCTGGTGTTCGTCGTTATGTTTCTGTTTTTGCAGAACTGGCGCGCGACCCTTATTCCGACCATTGCCGTGCCGGTGGTGCTGTTGGGTACGTTCGCGATTCTGGCGGCCTTTGGCTATTCGATCAACACCCTGACCATGTTCGGCATGGTGCTGGCCATCGGTCTGCTGGTCGATGACGCCATCGTGGTGGTTGAAAACGTCGAGCGGGTGATGGCGGAAGAAGGATTATCGCCGGTTGCCGCCACGCGTAAGTCTATGGATGAAATCACCGGCGCTCTGGTCGGTATCGGTCTGGTGCTGTCGGCGGTGTTCGTGCCTATGGCCTTCTTTGGCGGGTCGCAGGGCGTGATCTACCGTCAGTTCTCGATCACCATTGTTTCGGCCATGGCTTTGTCGGTCATTGTGGCTCTGGTGCTGACACCGGCCCTGTGTGCGACCATGCTTAAGCCGGTCACCAAGGGCCACGGCCTGAGCGAGCGCGGTTTCTTCGGATGGTTCAATAAGTCGTTCAATTCGGCCGCCAACAAATATCAGGGCACGGTCGGAAATATCCTGAATCAGGGTGGCCGTTACATGGTGGTGTTTGCCGTCATTGTGGCGCTGGTTGGTTTCCTGTTTACGCGCGTGCCGTCGTCCTTCCTGCCCGATGAAGATCAGGGGATTGTCTTTACTCTGGTTCAATTGCCGGCGGGCGCGACGGAAGATCGCACCAAGGGCGTTCTAAAGCAGGTATATGATCACTTCTCCAAGGACGAAGCCGTATTGTCGACCTTCACCATCACGGGCTTTAGCTTTTCCGGCGCGGGACAAAACGCTGGTATGGCCTTCGTACGCCTGAAGGATTTTGAGGATCGTAAGGCCGCTAACCTTAAGGCACCGGCTGTGGCCGGACGCGCTATGGGGGCTTTTGCCGGTATCCGCGATGCGATGGTGTTTGCCATCATCCCGCCCGCTGTGGCGGAACTGGGGACATCTTCGGGCTTTGACTTCCAGCTTAAGGACGTCGGCGGCGTGGGTCATGAAGCCTTGCTGGCCGCGCGCAATCAGGTGCTGGGCATGGCCGGTCAAAATCCGGTTCTGGCCGGGGTTCGCCCGAACGGTCAGGAAGATACGCCGCAGCTTAAGGTCACGATTGACCACGCTAAGGCGGGCGCTATGGGTATCAGCATTGCGGATATCAACTCAACGCTCAGCTCTGCTTGGGGTGGCTCTTACGTTAACGATTTCGTGGATCGCGGCCGTGTCAAGAAAGTCTATGTTCAGGCCGATGCGCCTTACCGTATGCGTCCCGAAGATCTGAGCCAATGGTATGTGCGTAACTCATCCGGTCAAATGGTGCCGTTCACAGCCTTTGCGACCTCTGACTGGACTTACGGCCCGCAACGTCTGGAGCGCTATAACGGTGTCTCGTCGATGAACATTCAGGGCGCTGCGGCCCCTGGCAATTCGACCGGGGCGGCTATGGCGGCCATGGAAGATATCGCGTCCAAACTGCCTGCGGGTATCGGTTATGAGTGGACCGGCCTGTCGGCACAGGAACGCGAATCCGGCAATCAGGCGCCTGCGCTTTATGCCATCTCTATTCTGGTGGTGTTCCTGCTGCTGGCGGCCCTTTATGAAAGCTGGTCGATCCCGATCTCGGTCATTCTGGTTATTCCGCTCGGTATTCTGGGGGCCCTTTTGGCCACCATGCTGCGCGGCGGATCGAACGATATCTACTTCCAGGTCGGTTTGCTGACCACCATTGGTCTGTCGTCAAAGAACGCCATTCTGATCGTGGAGTTTGCCAAGCAACTGCATGAGCAGGGCAAGGGACTGGTTGAGGCCACGCTTGAAGCCGTCCGTATCCGTCTGCGTCCGATCATCATGACGTCGCTGGCCTTCTCCTTCGGGATTATGCCACTGGTCATCTCGAACGGTGCGGGTTCCGGGGCGCAGCACGCCATTGGTACGGGTTTGCTGGGCGGGGTTATCGCGGCGACGGTTCTGGCGATCTTCTTCATCCCCTTGTTCTTTGTCATCGTACAAAAGATATTCAAGGCTGACGAAAAACACATGGCCAAGCTGGCGCGTGAGCGCGAAGCGACGGGCCTGCCGCCCACCACCGATGATCCGCGTGATCATGGTGGGCATTAATTGAGCATGGAGACTATTTTTATGATGCGTATCAAATCCGTTGTCCTGCTCACGACAACCAGTGTGCTGGGGGCCTTGGCCCTCAGCGCCTGCACCTTGGCACCGAAATATGAGCGTCCGCTCATGCCGGTCGCGCAAAGCTGGCCCATCGCACCGGATACCACCGGGACGGCCTCAGCCGAAAGTCTGCCGTGGAAGGATGTCTTCCTTGATCCGGCGCTTCAAAGCACGATTGATCTGGCGCTGAAAAACAACCGCGACCTGCGTCAGGCGGTGCTCAATGTCGAACTGGCCCGCGCCCAGTACCGTATTCAGCGGGCATCGCTGGTGCCAGCGCTGGATGCCGCCGTATCAGGCACAAAATCCGACACACCTGCGTCGGGCGAGACGGAAAGCTATAGCGCCAATCTGGGGCTGTCTTACGAACTCGACCTGTTTGGCCGGGTGCGCTCGCTCAGCCGGGCGGCTTTAGAGAGCTATTTCGCCACTGACGAGGCCCGTCGTTCGGCTCAGATTTCGCTCATGGCGGAAACGGCCAATGCCTGGCTGGCGCTGGCGGCGGATCAGGATCTTTTGCGTCTGTCGCGTGATACATTGAAGGCGCGTGAGGACGGCTATAACCTGACCAAGCGCAGCTTTGATCTGGGGGTTGCCGATCAGCTTCAGTTGCGTCAGCTTGAAATCCTGACCGAGCAGGCGCGGTCTGATGTCGCCACGCTGACGGCGCAGGTTGAACGCGATAAAAATGCCCTGACCCTGCTGGTGGGGTCGGAAATTCCGGCAGACTATCTGCCGACGTCATTCCCGCAAACCGGTGCGGTGCGCTCTGACCTGTCGGTCGGTCTGCCGTCTGAGGTGCTGATCAATCGTCCTGATGTCGTGGCGGCTGAACACGATCTTAAGTCACAAAACGCCAATATCGGTGCGGCGCGCGCGGCCTTTTTCCCGCGTATATCGCTGACGGGGTCTACCGGATCGGTCAGCCCGGAATTTGGGGATCTGTTCACAAGCGGGACGTCGACCTGGAGCTTTACGCCGCAGGTGTCCGTGCCGATCTTTGCCGGTGGTGCCAATCTGGCTAATCTGCGCGGGGCCAGGGTTCAGCGTGATATTCTGGTCGCGGCCTATGAAAAGGCGATCCAGTCCGCGTTCCGCGATGTGGCCGATGCGCTGGCTACCAAATCGACGATCGATCAGCAGATCAGCGCGTCTGAGCGGGTCGTAGCGGCGGCAACCGACAGCCAAAGATTAGCTCAGGCCCGCTTTGATCGCGGCGTGGACAGCTATATAACCCTGCTCGATTCACAACGCACCCTGTATCAGTCTCAGCAGGGCCTCATTCAGGCGCGCTATAACCGTTCGGCCAATCTGGTCGATCTTTATCGCGCTCTGGGTGGCGGTCTGGTGTCCGAAACCGGCACCGAGGTGGCGGCGGCCAATCAGTAACGGAAAAAAGGCGGTCTTCGGGCCGCCTTTTTTATTTAAGCCGGAGACGCCTATCCACATCTGATGGCGGCGGTTATTTGCTTTGGGGCGCGTTACCGTTTAGAGGTTAACGCCTGTTTTGATGATCGCTTTGGGCCGTGCTAACTTAGGGCCTAAGTGATTCCCCCATCGTATCCGTAACGCAAAGACCACAGCCTTATGACTGTTACCAATCTTCCCGGTATTCCCTCTGGCGGCATTGCCCATATCGCCATCGAAGACGAGCTGAAGCGCTCCTATCTCGACTATGCCATGAGCGTGATTGTCTCGCGCGCATTGCCGGACGCCCGTGACGGTTTGAAGCCGGTACACCGCCGCATCCTCTATATGATGCAGCAATCAGGCTATACGCCTGAGAAATCCTACGTGAAGTGCGCCCGTCCGGTCGGCGACGTCATGGGCCGCCTGCACCCGCACGGCGATTCGGCCATCTATATGGCTCTGGTGCGTATGGCGCAGCCGTTTTCGATGGGTTTGGTGCTGATCGACGGTCAGGGTAACTTCGGCTCGGTTGACGGCGATATGCCTGCGGCCATGCGTTACACCGAATGTCGTCTGGCCAAGGCGGCTATGCCTATTCTGGCGGATATCGACAAGGACACGGTCGATTTCCAGCCGAACTATGACGGTAAGGAAGAAGAACCGACCGTTCTGCCGTCCCGGATACCAAACCTGCTCGTCAATGGTGCCGGTGGTATCGCGGTCGGTATGGCCACCAATATTCCGCCGCACAATCTGGGCGAAATCGTCAATGCCTGTCTGGCCATGCTGGAAACCCCTGATATTTCACTTGAGGAACTGCTGGAATTCGTGCCGGGGCCGGACTTCCCGACCGGCGGCGAAATCTTAGGACGCTCCGGTGCGCGTCAGGCCCTGATGACCGGGCGCGGTTCGGTGATTATGCGCTCCAAGGCCACCGTTGAGACGATCCGTAAGGATCGCGAAGCCATTGTCGTCACCGAAATCCCGTTTCAGGTCAATAAAGCGTCCCTGATCGAACACATCGCTGAACTGGTGCGTGATAAGCGCATCGAAGGCATTTCCGACATACGCGACGAAAGCGACCGTCAGGGTATGCGCATCGTCGTTGAGCTTAAGCGCGATGCGTCGGGCGATGTCATCCTTAACCAGCTTTTCCGCTACACGGCCCTGCAAACCAGCTTTGGCGTCAATATGCTGGCGCTGAATCACGGCCGCCCTCAGCAGATGGGCCTGCGCAAACTTTTGGAACTGTTCCTTGAGTTCCGCGAAGATGTCGTGATCCGCCGCACCAAGTTTGAACTGAACAAAGCCCGTGATCGTGGCCACGTCTTGGTCGGTCTGGCCATTGCCGTCGCCAATATCGACGAAGTGATCCACATTATCCGCTCATCCGCCGACCCGACCGAAGCGCGTGAGCGCTTAACGGCACGCGATTGGCCGGCCGGTGAAATGTCGCCGCTGATCGACCTGATTGCCGATCCGCGCTCGATCGTGCTGGATGGCTCTAATGTCCGCCTGACCGATGAGCAGGCCCGCGCCATTCTGGCGCTGACCCTGTCGCGACTAACGGGACTGGGGCAGGACGAAATCTTTGGCGAAGCGCGCACTCTGGCGGGGGCGATTGCCGGGTTCCTTGAGATTCTGTCGTCGCGTGAGCGTATCCTTGGCATCGTGCGCGATGAACTGATTGAAGTGCGCGACCAGTTTGCCATCCCGCGCCGCACCGAAATTGTAGACGGCGAAGGCGATATCGAAGACGAAGACCTGATCCCGCGTGAGGACATGGTCGTGACCGTGACCCATTCGGGCTATGTCAAGCGCACCGCGCTGACCGCCTATCGCACCCAGCATCGCGGCGGCAAAGGCCGCTCCGGCATGGCGATGAAGGACGAAGACGCTATCACTGGCATTTTCGCGGCCTCCACCCACCAACCGATGCTGTTCTTCTCCTCGGCGGGTAAGGCCTATAAGCTTAAGGTCTGGAAGCTGCCGCTCGGTAATCCGCAGTCCAAGGGCAAGGCGTTCGTTAACCTGCTGCCGCTCGATAAGGGCGAGGTCGTTACCAATATTCTGGCTCTGCCGGAAGAAGAAGCGGCGTGGGATAAACTCGACATCATCTTTGCCACCCGCTCCGGCGATGTCCGCCGCAACAAGCTGTCGGATTTTGTCAACGTCAATCGCGCAGGCAAGATCGCCATGAAGCTGGAAGAGGGCGATGCGATTGTCGGTGTGGCTATCTGCACCGAAGATCAGGACGTGCTGCTGTCGACCGCTTCGGGCCGCTCGATCCGCTTTGCTGTTGATGAAGTGCGCGTCTTTGCGGGCCGCAGTTCGACCGGCGTGCGCGGGGTGCGCCTTGGAGCTGATGACAGCGTGATTTCGATGGCAATCTTACGCCGTGTGGCAGCAACGCCTGCGGAACGCACCGCCTATCTGAAACATGCCGCCGCTATGCGCGCCGCCGTCAGCGGTGAAGGCGAAGACGTGTCTGTGGCCGTTGAAGAGGACGGCGAAGACACGGTGGATGAAGCTTCGCTAACGCCGGAACGGATTGCCGAACTGGGGGCTGCAGAAGAGTTCATCCTGACCATAGCTGACACCGGTTTTGGTAAGCGCACATCAAGCTATGATTATCGCCGTACGGGCCGGGGCGGGCAGGGTATCGTCGCCATCGATCTGAGCAAACGCGGTGGCAAGCTGGTGGCGTCCTTCCCCGTTGAAGATTCCGATCAGCTTTTGCTGGTCACCGACGGCGGGCAACTGACCCGGACGCGCGTGTCGCAGGTGCGCATCGCCAGTCGTAATACCCAAGGCGTGACCATCTTCCGCACGGCGGGGGAAAAGGTTGTGTCGGTTGAACGCTTGGCCGAAAGCGGTGAGGACGAAGGTGATATCGCCGGGGAACCAGAGGCTGATGCCGGAACCGCGACCGAATAAATAAAAAAGAGGGGGCAGCCCATGCGTATCGGTCTTTATCCGGGCACGTTCGATCCGATCACCAATGGCCATTCCGATATCATCGGGCGGGCCGTCAAGCTGGTCGACAGATTAGTCATAGGCGTGGCGCGTAATATCGGGAAAACCCCCATGTTCACCCTCGAAGAACGGGTGGAAATGGTGCGCGAAGAAACCCGTCATCTCGGTGACATGGTTGAGGTGGCGGCCTTTGACAGCCTGCTGATGCACTATGCGCAGGAGGTCGGTGCCAGCATGATTATCCGCGGTTTGCGGGCGGTGGCCGACTTTGAGTACGAATTTCAGATGACAGCCATGAATCAACAGCTTAATCGTGAGCTTGAGACGGTTTTTTTAATGGCTGACCCGCGCCATCAGGCGATTGCGTCACGCTTGGTCAAAGAAATAGCCCAATTGGGCGGCAATATTGCGCCGTTTGTATCGGAAAGCGTGGCGACACGGCTTTTGGCGAAGGTGGGAAAATAAGACATGATGTCTGTTCTGAAATATAAGTCCGCGGCACTCAAATCCGCCGTTTTGGGATTAACGGTGGTGGCAACGGCGTTTGCACCCATCAGTGCGGCTCTGGCGCAAGCCACTTCGGAATGGCGCGATCTGAATGCCGAAAACACGCTCGTCATTGATACAAACAAAGGCCGCGTGGTCGTTGAAATGTATCCGGAACTGGCCCCGCAGCACGTCGAACGTATGAAGACGCTGACGCGTCAGGGTTTCTACAACGGTCAGAAATTCCACCGCGTGATCGAAGGCTTTATGGCCCAGACCGGTGACCCGCAGGGCACGGGTGAGGGCGGTTCAACCCTGCCCAACGTCCCCGGCGAATTTACCATCCGTCACGGCGCTGACTTCCCGATGGTGACGGCGTCGCGTCCGCGCGGATCGCAGATCGGCTATCTGGGTGCCATGCCGGTGCAGTCGCAGGTTCAGGAACTGATCCCGATTGCCAAGGACGGCAAGGTTCACGCCTGGGGGCTTTATTGCTCCGGCGTGCTGGGTATGGCACGGGCCGGTGACAATAATTCGGCCAATTCGCAGTTCTTTTTGATGCGCTCCTATAATGCGGCGCTGGAAAAGCGATATACGGCCTTTGGCATGACGGTGCAGGGGCTGGATGTGGTGCGTAAGCTGAAAATCGGTGAACCTCCGGTTGACCCTGATACCATGACCAAGGTTCAAATCATGGCTGACATTCCCGAAGCCGACCGCCCCAAGGTCAAGGTCATGAACATCAGCTCAAAAGCCTTCGCCGACCTGATTGAAAAGACTCGCAAAGAAAAGGGCGCTGATTTTTCCGCCTGCGACATCACGGTGCCAACCAAAGCTGAATAATCAAAAAAGCCCCTTCACTCAGGTGAAGGGGCTTTTTTTAGGTCGTTTTATTTGTGCCCGGTTTGCGGCGGCGTCTGCGCCGGGTTTTCTTTTTGATCATCGACAGCAACAGCCCTTCACGCAGGCCCCGGTCGGCCACACGCAGGCGCTGCGACGGCCACAGGTTTTGCACGGCCTCAAGCAGGGCTGCCCCCGCCAGCACCAGATCGGCGCGGTCCTTGCCGATACACGGCTCATATTCGCGGCCTTTTTGGCCCAGTTCCAACAACCGATTAATCACGGCCTTGCAGTCGTCATGGGTCATCCACAGGCCGTCCACGCGCGACCGGTCATAGCGTTCCAGCCCCAGATGCATCCCGGCCAGCGAAGTGATCGCGCCCGATGTGCCGATCATATAGGTCTCGCCGTTGAAAAAATGTTCGGTCATGCCGTCGGCATCGCGGAATTTTTCCAGTTCAGCCTGAACATCCGCCACCATAGCCTGAAACCAGACCTTGGGATCGCCGTCCTTGGGTTCAGGGAAGCGCTCGGCCAGATTGACCACGCCCTTGGGGATCGACAGCCAGCATTTCGGCAGCGGGTGATTTTTGATCAGTTTCAGGTTGCCGGCCGTAGCGATATCTTTGGGCGGCGTGTACTGACTGAGATCCAGCCACGAAATCTCCGTCGATCCCCCGCCGACATCCATGACGATCGCGGCCTTGGCGGGGGTATCGAGCAGGGACGCGCAGCCAACGACCGCCAGCCTCGCTTCTTCTTCAGGGGTGATGATGGTCAGCTTAAGGCCGGTTTCACGCTCGACACGGGCGATAAAATCGGCGCCATTGCCAGCGGCGCGGCAGGCCTGAGTGGCGACGGCCCGGATTTTCACGACATTGCGGCGCTTGATCTTCTCGGCGCATTGCCGGAGAGAGGCCATCGCCCGCTCCATCGCCGCCGGTTGCAGGTTGCCGGTCGAGGACACGCCTTCGCCAAGCCGGACGATACGCGAAAAGGCTTCGACAATTTTGAACTGGCCGTTCTGAAAGGACGCAATCATCAGCCGGCAATTATTGGTGCCCAGATCAAGTGCCGCATAATTAGCTAGATCGGATGCCGCCGTTTGTTGCGCTGAACCACGCCGCCTGCGTTTCAATCCCTCAGAACGTCTAGCCGCACCCGGATTTTCCGAGGCGGAGTTCAAAGCTTTGCCGGAGGCCACAGGCCGTCCGCTATGGTCAGAGGGAGCCTTTGTCATGTGGCTCATACCCCGCTTTTTTATTGTTATTTTATGTTTCGGGTGAGGTCGAAATGACGAGATATTGTTACATCATCTCCACATGCACCCACTTCGCGAAAACACTATCAACCAAGGGGAGAAGGGGAAAGGCCTTTTTGAATATTCGCGCTAAAACATGAAGGCGGCATGAGGCGACCACGGACGAATCGCGCTTATGAACAGGGGCTAATTCAATTATGCATTTCTCCGGCAATCCGGATCAGGGCGGTGAACCGATGACGTATCAGCGAAGCGCAAAATTTGATATAGGTCAGGTTGTCGTGCATCGTCTGTTCGATTTTCGCGGCGTCGTGTTTGATGTCGATCCGCAATATCTGGATGACGAAGAATGGTGGCAGGCGATCCCGGAAGCCGTGCGTCCGGAAAAGAACCAGCCCTTTTACCATCTGCTCGCGGAAAATGGCGAGAGCTGCTACGTCGCCTATGCCTCAGAAGGCAATCTGGACGCCGATGACACGGGGGAGCCCTTGCGCCACCCGCAGACCGATCTGATTTTCGATCGTTTTGAAAATGGCCGCTACCTGCCCAAGATACGGCTGGCCAATTAACCGAATTAGATCAGGTTTATTTTGTGTCCTGCGGCCCCCATCGAATTCCTATAAATGCTGTCATATAATAGCAGAAGAGAATGGTTAGACTCATCTGCGCAGTTGACCCTATTTAAAATCGTGTCAATGCTACCACAGTGATTGATTTGCGATTTTTGGGTGATGCGATGTTGCAACAGTGTTTCAAGGCAGAAAATACCTTGCAATCGCGTGCAACGGCGGAGCCCTTTGGGGGGCGCGGTGGCGCTACCGGATCGTATCGGGCTACGGATTTTTTGCTGCGGAGATTTTGTGAGTTGGTGAGCTCTCTGGGACTCGAACCCAGGACCCTCTGATTAAAAGTCAGATGCTCTAGCCGGCTGAGCTAAGAGCTCACTCTCCTCATGGCCGACCAAGTACCGGTCAGCGAGAGGGACTACATAGAGAGGTGTGACTGATTACGCAAGCACATCATCTTTATTTTGACGCAGTTTTATTGGTTTATGGCGTAAAAGGTGTGGAGGCTTTTCAGTGAGCACTGAATTTTCCTTGGGCGCGGGCCGCAAGATAGGGATCATTTCCCTTGTTTGCATGGGCTTTACGTCGTTGGGTATGACGGCATGTGCGTCCAAGCCCAAGGCGGGGGAGATGTCTCTCGTCGAATCAAAACCTGTCTATGCTCAGGCTGAACCTGAGAAAAAAGGCAAAATCGGCTCGACCATGAAAAAGAGCGCCATGGATGTGGGGGATGGTTTTGGCGATGCGCTGGCCGCACCCCTCGAAGACCTCAATCTGCGCCGTGACGATATTCCGGCTATTTTGATTAGAGCTTCTACCAAAACCTATGATCTGACCGGCATGGAACGCTGCGAAGGTATTGCCGCCGAAGTCCGTCGTCTGGACGAAGTTCTGGGTGATGATTTCGATGAGCCCCCGCCCCCCGAAAGCGATATGACGGAAAAAAGCGGCCGCGCCGCGACCAACTATACTCTGGGGGCTGTGAGATCCGCCGCGCGCGATATTATCCCGATGCGCGGGCTGGTGCGTAAAATTACCGGTGCGGAAAAGCACCAGAAATCTATTGATCGTGCCGAGCAAGCCGGGATTGTCCGTCGCGCCTATCTCAAAGGGATTGGCTTGAACAAGAACTGCGCACCTCCTGCGGCCCCTTCGTGGTTCGTGCCCGCCGTCATGCCGCAAATGGCCGAGGATGTGGCCCCGCGTGGTCGGCGCGCCGATGTTATTGAGGCTTCGGACGTTGTGCGCACCTCGCCGACGGCACGGCGTTCCAATAAATAGGCTATGCCTTATCGCGCAGGTGGGTTTCGCGAAACCACGCTCTGAACTGAGCGAATTCGCCTGCGGCAATGGCGGTTCGGATTCTTATCATCAGCGCCTGGAAAAAGGCGATGTTGTGCCACGACAGCAAAACCTGCCCCAGAATTTCCTCAGACCGCATCAGGTGATGCAGATAAGCCTTTGAATAGTCACGGCTGGCCGGGCAATCGCTGGTCGGATCAAGCGGGGTGTCATCCTCGGCAAAGCGGGCGTTTTTGATATTGATCGGCCCTTCCCACGTCCAGACCTGACCGTGACGGCCGGAGCGGGTCGGCAAGACGCAATCGAACATATCGACCCCGCGCGCCACCGCTTCGACCAGATCAATGGGCTTACCGACCCCCATCAGGTAGCGCGGGCGATCCCACGGAAAGATCGGGGCGCAGTAATCGAGCGTATCGCACATGGCTTCATGGCCTTCGCCGACCGCCAGACCGCCAATGGCATAGCCATCAAAGCCGATCTCCAGCAACCGATCTGTCGATTCGCGGCGCAGGGCCTCAAAGGTCGAGCCCTGCTGAATGCCAAACAAAGCCTGAGTGTCGCGGGTGCCGAATGCATTTTTTGACCGCTGACCCCAGCGGGCTGACAGTTGCAGGGCCTTTTGGGCGCGGGCTTCATCGGCGGGGTAGGATACGCACTCGTCAAGTTGCATGACGATATCCGACCCCAGCAGATCGGCCTGAATCTCAATCGAGCGTTCGGGCGATAGTATATGGCGCGACCCATCGATATGGCTCTGAAAGGTCACATTATCTTCGGTAACCTTGGAAATCTGCGACAGGCTCATGACCTGAAACCCGCCGGAATCGGTCAGGATAGGGCCATCCCAGCCCATAAACTTATGCAACCCGCCCAGCCGCTTCACCCGCTCCGCCGTCGGGCGCAGCATCAGGTGGTAGGTGTTTCCGAGGATGATCTTGGCATGGCTCTGGCGCACCATATCGAGCGTCAGGGCCTTCACAGTCGCGGCGGTGCCAACCGGCATAAAGATCGGGGTCGGTATATCGCCGCGCGGGGTTTTTAATACGCCGGTACGGGCCTGACCATCATGTGCGGTCAATTCAAAGGGAAAAGATGTCATCGCGGCGATTTAGCAGAACGATTGGCCAAAAGCGAGGCATCGCCATAAGAGAAAAAGCGGTAACCGGTCTCAACCGCATGAGCATAGGCCGCTTTCATGGTCTCGTAACCTGAAAAAGCGCAGACCAGCATGAACAGCGTCGATTTCGGCAGGTGGAAATTGGTCATCAGGATGTCCGCTGACCTGACGCGCACGCCGGGAGTGATAAAGATCGAGGTTTCATCGGCAAAGGGATGGATCACGCCGTCATCATCGCAGGCGCTCTCAATAAGTCGCAGGGCGGTGGTGCCGACGCAGATTACGCGGCCACCATTGGCGCGGGCGGCATTGATCTGATCGGCCACGCCTTGCGTGACCTCACCATATTCGGCGTGCATTTTGTGGTCGCGGGTGTCATCGACCTTGACCGGCAAAAACGTGCCCGCGCCGACATGGAGGGTCACCTGAGCGATCTTAACCCCTTTGGCTGTAAGGGCCTCTAGTATGGCGGGCGTGAAATGCAGACCGGCGGTTGGGGCCGCGACGGAGCCCTCGGCGGCGGCAAAAATGGTCTGGTAATCGGTTTTATCCTGCTCATCTTCGCTACGTTTTGAGCGAATATAAGGGGGCAGGGGCATGCCGCCGATCTCATGCAGACGGGTGCTCATGTCTTCGGCGCTGTGGTCGAACGACAGGGTGTAGAGGCCGTCGTCGTCCTTGGCCGTGGCGATGGCGTTTAAGGTTGATGCGCTGCTCTCATGGCCAAAACTCACCCGATCCCCGACCCGCACGCGACGGCCCGGTTTGATGAAGGCTTGCCAGATTACGGGCGACAGGGATTTAATCAGGGTGGCCTCAATCGCTACACTCTGGCCTTCGCGATCGCGCTGGCCATGCAACTGCACCGGCAGAACTCTGGTGTCGTTGACGACCAATATGTCCCCCGGGCGTATAAGGCGCGTGAGATCGGCGACATGATGATCGGCCACTTCGCCGTTTTCGTCCACGGTCATCAGGCGCGCACTTTCACGCGGCGTGGCAGGGCGCAGGGCTATGGCGCTATCGGCCAGGTCGAAATCAAATTGGGATACCAGCATGCCCGCTTCAAACAGGCAAAGCGGCCAAAGGTCAAGAGGCCAGCTTTGGGTCCGTAGCGTTTCGCATGGCCTCCAGCCATTGTGTCGCCTCGGTCAGCGCATTGAATGTGCGCACGATCCGCAGAGGTAAGCCCGCCTCATAGGCCTTTTGGCGGGCATGTGTCAGGGGGTCTGCACTGACGATAGCGGTAAGCCGTCCCGCATCACGGCCGCGCGCGGCCTGATTCCAGGCGCGGGCCATCTGCGCCAGATCATCCAGAACGACAACCCCTTCAAAGCGGCGCATATCGAATAAAGAGTCGTAGAGCCAGGGCTGTTCGAGGGCTTGAAACTGGGCCGCAAGTGTTTCGGCTATCGTCTTTGAATCCAGATCGCCAAAATATTTCACCGTGATCATCCGGCGGGCATCATCAACATCAAAGACAAGACGCGCACGGATAGACATGGCGGCGATTTTCCTGAAGGCGCTTAAATGCAGGTTACAGGATGGATACTAAGGGGAACTCATTAAGCCTTTGTTGACCTAAAAATTGGCCGCAAATCTGAGTTCATCGGCCATTTCATATTCGGGCAGTTCGCCCTTTTCGACCCACGCCATACCTTCTTCGAATTCACGGAAAGTATAAATATTTTTATTGTTAAACGAGGTGCGAACATTGCCGATGCGAGCAAAGCTGACCGGATTGTGGGTGATTACAGCGCCGCGCATGACGTTATGATCCTCACCGGCCATGGCCTGCCAGCGTTGCCGCAGGTCATCGATATGGCAGATGTGCATCAGGCCGTCGTGACGGCGCATATCCAGAATGCGGTGATAATGCCAAGGCTCATTGAGCGCTGCGTAGGTCTTCATCAGGGTATCAACGATTTCAGCACCGTCGACATCCCCAACCACCCTGAACAAGATGATCTTGCGTTCCTCATCCAGCCGTACCGTAATTCGCGATCTTATCGCCATGACCGGTTGCCCTCTGGTTTAGTCCCTATGGATGTCAACTATAGCTGTGGACCTTTAATGAATGATTGACTGTGGCCGGCGTTCAAACGCCAAAAAGCGCACCGCCGCGGAGCGGTGCGCTGAACGGGCTGAATTTTATATCAGTTAAGCGACGTCGGCGGCGACGCGGAAGGACACGATCTTGCCCGGTGCGCGCGGCGGCTCACCCTTGGGCAGGGCGTCGACATGTTCCATGCCCGACGTGACCTGACCCCAGACCGTATATTGGCGGTCAAGGAAGTTGGCATCGTCAAAGCAGATGAAGAACTGGCTGTCGGCGGAATCCGGGTTCATCGAGCGGGCCATCGAGCAGACGCCGCGCACATGTGCCTCATTCGAGAACTCAGCCTTAAGCTTCTTGCCGGAGCCGCCATAGCCCTGACCTTCGGGATCGCCGCCCTGCGCCATGAAGCCGGGGATCACGCGATGAAAGACGATGCCGTCGTAAAAGCCTTCGCGGGCCAATTCCTTGATGCGGGCGACGTGGTTCGGCGCCAGATCAGGGCGAAGTTCAATGACGACTTCGCCGGATTCGAGGGTCAGAATGATGGTGTTTTCGGGATCAGCCGACATGGTGCGTCCTCTTGGAGTATACAATTGCGCCCCTCTTAGGCCATTGCGGTGGCTATTTCAAAAAGTAATTTAACGTCAGGCCATTTTGCGAAAGGCTAAAAAGCGCTATAGCCCTGCCATGAATGATAAAAAAACGCCTGAAGACGCTCCCGAAGCGCGCCGTAAAATGGTCAAGCCCCCGACCGGTGGCAATCTGTCCGGTCGTAACAAGGGCCACACCGCCGTCAAAACGGCTAAGCAGCGCACGGAATCCTCGGCCAAATGGCTGGAGCGGCAATTAAATGACCCGTTCGTGGCGCGGGCCAAGGCCGAAGGCTGGCGCTCACGCGCGGCATTCAAGCTGACCGAGATTGATGACCGCTTTAAGCTGCTGCACCGCGGGGTGAGGGTGGTTGATCTGGGCTGCGCGCCCGGCGGCTGGGTGCAGGTCGCCAAAAAGCGCGGCGCGGCCCATGTGGTCGGGGTTGATCTGCTGCCGGTCGATCCGGTGCCGGGGGCTGAGATCATTCAGGCCGATTTCACTGACCCGGAAGTTGGCCCGCGTCTGATGGAGATGCTGGGCGGTAAGCCTGATCTGGTGCTGTCGGATCTGGCGCACAATACGGTCGGCCATAAGCAGACCGATCACCTTAAGATCGTCGGCCTGATTGAAATGGCCGTTGATTTTGCGATCCTGAACTTAAAACCCGGCGGCACTTTTGTGGCTAAGGCGTTCCAAGGCGGCGAAACCCATGCTGTGCTGGATATCCTTAAGCGCAACTTTACTGAGGTGAAGCACATCAAACCCAAGGCCAGCCGTCAGGGCTCATCCGAGACCTTTATTGTGGCGATGGGGTTTAAGGGATGAGGCGCGTCAGCCAGTGGTTACCGCTGGCCTTGCTGGCGATCTCACTTATCGGACTGTTGCTTTATTTTCGGTTTAGCCCGGTCATCGCCAGAGATGTCTGTCTCGATGGCGGTGGACGTTGGATAAATAGCGCGTGCGAAGGCAGACGCCCACACGGCTGATCGTTAAATTTTAACGGCTTTGGGGAAATAGCCCGAGATTTTTAAGCGTGCGCGGTGGCGTTCCATCATGGCTCCAAACACCCGGCCGGCGAACAGCGGGCGCAGGCGATACGACAGCCAGACAAGGCCTTTGGCGATTTGGTACTGCGTGGAATGGCTCATGACGGTGGCCTTAGTGAGGGATAGACATTTCACACTACCCCGAAGTGATTAAGGCTGCCGTTATAAGCGTGGTTAAAAACGTCTTATTTTCTAGGCTAGGCTAACGGCACGCAGACTTATTAGATGGGCGCATAAAAATTTCATTCAAGCCCTTTACCTATTGCGGCGCTTGGCTTAGGAACAACCCGCAAAATGGAGAGTCCGTAATGGAAATACGCGAAGGCTTAACCTTCGACGACGTTTTGCTGGAACCCGGCCCGTCAGAGGTCATTCCCACTCAGGTCGATACGAAATCTAAATTCACCCGCTCGATCAATCTCAATATCCCGCTGGTGTCGTCCGCGATGGATACGGTCACCGAAGCGCGTCTGGCGGTGGCTATGGCGCAGGTCGGCGGCATGGGGATTATTCACCGTAATCTGAGCGTAGAGCGTCAGGCCGAAGAAATCCGCGAAGTTAAGCGCTTTGAATCGGGCATGGTCATCAATCCGATCACCATTAACCCCGAAACGACGCTGGCTGAGGTGCGTGACATCATCGCCCGGCGCGGCATTTCCGGCTTTCCGGTGGTCGAGCGCGGCACGGGCAAGCTGGTCGGCATACTGACCAACCGCGATATCCGTTTTGAAAGCGACAATTCCAAAACCGCCGCGCAACTGATGGTGCGCGAAGGGCTGATTACCCTGAAAGACGGCAGTGTTCAGCAATCGGTGGCCCGTCATCTGATGGCCGAACACCGCATTGAACGCATTATCGTTGTTGATGACGCTTATCGCGCCGTTGGCCTCGTCACCGTCAAGGACATGGAAAAATCACAAGCCTACCCCAGTGCGGCCAAAGACGACGCCGGACGGCTTTTGGTTGGTGCGGCCTCTACGGTCGGCGATGCCGGGTTTGAACGCTCGGTCGGGCTGATCGAAGCGGGCGTGGATGTGGTCGTGATCGACACCGCCCACGGCCATTCGATTTTGGTCTCTCAGGCCGTTGAGCGCATCAAAAAAGCCTATAATCACGTTCAGATCGTGGCCGGTAATGTCGCGACCTATGACGCGACCCGCGCCCTAATCGATGCCGGGGCTGATGCCGTTAAGGTCGGCATCGGGCCGGGCTCAATCTGCACCACCCGCGTGGTGGCGGGTGTCGGCGTGCCGCAGCTCACCGCCATTATCGATTGTGTGCGGGCCGCTGAAGGTACCGGCGTGCCGATCATCGCTGATGGTGGCATCAAGCTGTCGGGCGATCTTGCCAAGGCCATTGCCGCCGGCGCGTCAACTGCCATGCTGGGCTCGATGTTTGCAGGCACCGAAGAGGCGCCGGGTGAGGTCATTCTCTATCAGGGGCGGTCTTATAAGTCCTATCGCGGCATGGGCTCGGTCGGGGCGATGGCCCGCGGTTCGGCCGATCGTTATTTCCAGAAGGACGTGCAGGACACCATGAAACTGGTGCCCGAAGGCATCGAAGGCCAGGTGCCCTACAAAGGCCCAATCGCGCCGGTCGTTCACCAACTGGTCGGTGGTTTGCGGGCCTCTATGGGCTATGTCGGGGCGCCCGATATTGCTGAGTTCCAAAAGCGGGCGCGGTTTGTGCGCATCACCAATGCGGGCCTGCGTGAAAGCCATGTCCACGACGTGATGATCACCCGCGAAGCTCCAAACTACCGCCAGTAGCGTATCAGACAGGGCCGTCATAAAGGTGGTCCTGAACCTGTACCGGAGCCGTCCATGTCCTATGAAGTGTTTATTCTTGTGTATGCCGTCATCCTGGGCCTGATCCATCTGGTGATCACGGCTCTGGCGGCGCGTCGTCAGGAAGGTAATCTGAAATATGCGGCGGGCCCGCGCGATAAGCCGTTTGAATACACTGGCATGGCGGCGCGGTTGCAGAGGTCGTTTGCCAACTTCAAGGAAACCTTTGTTTTTTTTGCGGTCATCATTATCTGCCTGGCGTTGCGCGGTCGCTCATCTGAGCTGTCGCAAATCGGCGCCACGGTCTATCTGGTGGCGCGCACACTCTATATTCCGGCCTATGCTTATGGCTGGCCGTTTCGTTTCGCGATTTGGCTGGTGTCGTTTTTTGCGATCATTGCCGCCCTTATCGCCCTGTTGATTTAGGACTAAGTTTTTGACCCCTGCCGCCCGATTAGCCGCCGCTGCTGACATTCTCGACATCCTCAAAGGCACGCGCAAAGCCGCCGAAGAGGTGCTGAAAGATTGGGGCCGCAATCACCGTTATGCGGGCTCAAAGGACCGCCGTGCCATTGCCGATAAGGTCTATCAATGCCTGCGTGCGCGCGAACACTTGTCAGTTGCAATGGAGTCTGATTCCGGCAGGTCATTGATTTTAGGGGCTTTGCACCTGCTTGATGGGGTTTCTCTGGATGAGATCGACCAACTTTACACCGGTGAAGGCTATGCGCCGCCTGCACTTTCGGTTGCTGAACGCAATCAATTGATTGCCGGTGAGGGCGATGCCTCGCAAGGGACGCAAACGGGCCTGCCGGCCTTTGTCGCTGAGCGCCTGAAAACAGTTTATGGTGATGACTGGCTGACTGAGGCCCAAGGCCTTATGCAGGAGCGCGCCCCGATTGATCTGCGCGTCAATGGCGACCGCGAACCGATCCGCCAAGGCCTTGAGATGCTGGGTTATAAGCCGGAACTGACGCCGTTTTCGGCGTTTGGTCTAAGGCTCCCCGCCGATCCGCCCCCCAATGTGCGCGCGTTACCGGCGTTTAGTCAGGGCATCATTGAAATTCAGGATGAAGGTTCACAACTGGCGGCGTTTCTGGCGGGCGCTAAACCCGGCATGATGGTGGTTGATTACTGCGCGGGCGGGGGTGGTAAGACTTTGGGGCTGTTGCAGGCGATGCAGGCACCAAATGGTAAGACTTCCGGTTCTTTGATCGCGTCTGACATTGAAAAGACGCGCCTGAACAACATTAAGCCGCGTTTAGCACGGGCCGGGCTTGAGGCCGAGTTTCGTCAGTTAGGTGCGGACGGTGAGGGTTTGGAAGACCTTGAGGGCAAGGCGGATGTGGTGCTGGTCGATGCGCCCTGTTCCGGTTCCGGCGTGTGGCGCAGGCGCCCTGAGACTGCTCATAAACTGACCGAAGAGGAAGTGGCGCGGCTGCATGAATTGCAATCTGCAATTCTTCGTCAGGCGTCGCGTCTGGTGAAGCCCGGCGGGCTGTTGGCCTATGTGACCTGCTCGGTCTTGCCGGATGAAAATGAGATGACGGCGGATCGGTTTGAAGCCGATCATTCGCAGTTTGCGCCCCGTCCCATCGCAGACGCCGTTAAGGTGCCTCAAATCACGGCAGAGGGCGGTGACGCCCTTATCAAAATTGCCGAAAAGACAGATAAGCGTGGTCATAGGTTGCGCCTTACACCCGCATCTTCCCATACTGACGGTTTCTTCGTCTCGCTCTACCAACGGAAAGCTTAAACACCATGCACCATGAAAAGGTTCTGATCATCGATTTCGGTTCGCAAGTGACCCAGTTGATCGCCCGCCGGGTGCGTGAATGTGGCGTCTACTGCGAAATTCATCCCTTCACCAAGGCGGCAGAGGCGTTGAAAACTGTGCAGCCGAACGCGGTCATCCTGTCGGGTAGCCCGCACAGCGTTGTAGATGCTGGGCCCACGGTGGATAAGGCCTTGTTCGACATGGGGCTGCCGGTGTTTGGCATCTGCTACGGCGAGCAACTGATGTGCGATCTGCTGGGCGGTAAGGTCGAAAGCGGTCATCACCGCGAATTTGGCCGTGCCGAGATCGAGATCACCAAATCTTCGCCTATCTTCAAAGGCTTGGATGCCAAAGAGACCGTATGGATGAGCCACGGCGACCGCGTGACCGCCATCCCGGAAGGTTTCGAGGTCATTGCCGTGTCCGAAGGCGCGCCGTTTGCCGCGATTGCCAATGAAGACAAGCGTTTCTATGCGGTGCAGTTCCATCCGGAAGTCGTTCATACCAAGCGCGGCACCGACATGATCCGCAACTTCCTGTTTGAGATCGCCGGCCTCAAAGGCGACTGGACGATGGCGGCTTTCCGTCAGGAAATGATCGAGAAGATTCGCACGCAAGTCGGCACTGGCAAGGTTATTTGTGGCTTGTCGGGCGGGGTGGATTCGTCGGTGGCGGCGGTGCTGATCCACGAAGCGATCGGTGAGCAACTGACCTGCGTGTTTGTGGACACCGGCTTGCTGCGTAAAAATGAAGGCGAGCAGGTCGTGACCCTGTTCCGCGATCATTACAATATCCCGCTGATCCATGTGCAGGCACAAGACAAGTTCCTGGGTGCGCTTAAGGGCGAGAACGACCCTGAGAAAAAGCGCAAGACCATTGGCCGCCTGTTCATCGAGGTGTTCGACGAAGAGGCTGCCAAGATCGACGGCGCTGAGTTCCTCGCTCAGGGCACGCTTTATCCCGATGTGGTCGAAAGCGTCTCGCCGCACGGTGGGCCATCAACCGTCATCAAGTCGCACCATAATGTCGGCGGTCTGCCCGACTACATGAAGCTGAAACTGGTTGAACCCTTGCGCGAACTGTTCAAGGACGAAGTGCGTGCCCTCGGCAAAGAATTGGGCCTGACCGATGCCTTTGTCGGTCGCCACCCATTCCCTGGGCCGGGCCTGGCCATCCGTATTCCCGGTGAAGTGACACCGGAAAAGGTCAAGACCCTGCAGGACGCTGACGCCATCTACCTTGAGGAAATCCGCAAGGCCGGTTTGTACGACCAAATCTGGCAAGCCTTTGCCGTGCTGCTGCCGGTGAAAACCGTCGGCGTCATGGGCGATGCCCGCACCTATGAGGACGTGCTGGCGCTTAGGGCCGTGACCTCATCGGACGGCATGACGGCGGACTTCTATGAGTTCCCGTGGGCTGTGCTGGGGCGCTGCGCCACCCGCATCGTCAACGAAGTCCGCGGCGTCAACCGCGTCGTTTATGACGTGACCTCAAAGCCCCCCGGCACCATCGAGTGGGAATAAATTCCACCTTAAAAAGCTGCCCTGGACAGGGCGGCTTTTTTTCGGGTCAATAAATACTGTAACGCGGCTTTATCTTGGGGCGCACTGGCCCCAAAAGTCATGATCACGCGACAAAAAGGAAATCATCAACAGACAGGGTTGGGGTGTTCATCAGGAAGGCGATGACATTCGCGCCACTGGCACCGGTGCCATCAACGTCGTACCACAGCGCTCTGGTGTTGGTATCGTAGTAAAAGGTCGCCGTTGCCGCCACGGGAGTGACCCCTGCGCCTTGCAACAGACCAAGGCCCGATGTCAGGCTAAAACCGGCAGGAATATTGAACTCTGAGCCTTTGAATACAAATTTGTCGCCTTCGGCATGGCTGAAGTCGAATACGTAGTCGGCCGGTTCATTCCTTGCGTCGTAATAAAAATAATCCGCGCCCATACCACCGGTCAGTTCATCTTCGCCCGCGCCGCCGACGAGGAAATCGTTACCCGATCCGGCATCAAGGATATCGTCACCTTGATCGCCTTGCAGTGTGTCATTACCGTCTTGACCATAAAGCCGATCGTCACCCGTTCCGCCACCGATACTATCATCGCCAGCTTCGCCGAATAATATGTCATTGCCGGTCTGACCATACATGACATCATTGCCTGCGCCTCCGATCAGGAGGTCGTCATCATCTTCGCCAAACAATGTATCATTGCCGTCGTTACCAAACACAATGTCGTTGCCGATGCCACCCATGAGGATGTCATGGCCACTATCTCCGAGCAGCATGTCATTGCCAGACTGACCGTAAAGTACGTCATTATCGGCCCCACCCATGAGCGTGTCGTTACCGCTTTCGCCAAACAGCGTGTCCTGCCCCTCATCGCCCATCAGGCTATCGTCACCATAGCCACCGATCAGCGTGTCGTTGCCGGTTCCACCGTACAGATAGTCATTGCCGTCTGCGCCTTGCAACATGTCATCACCGGCCAGTCCGGACATGATGTCTGAGCCAGACGTGCCGACCAAAGAGTCCGTATTCGCGGTGCCGTTAATGACATCTATGACGTCGTTGAAGGTGACGGTTCGGTTAACCACGGTTTCGCCGCCTCGGCCATCGCTCAGAGTGTAGGTAAACTGCACCGGACCAAAATAATTGGCATCGGGGATAAACCTGTAGGTGCCGCCACCAATATTGCTGATCGTACCGTGCGTCACGGTGAAACCGCTAATGCTGATCGTATCGCCATCAGGGTCGATATAGCCCGCCGCCAGTTGCGCCGCCGTGAGGATATAGGCCGTGTCTTCATAGCCGACCGGAAAGCTAAAGGGATCTCCGGTGAGCGTTGGGGCACTGTTTTCCAGCAGAACTGACTGATAGACCTCGGTGCTGCCGGTGGCTGAGTTCTGTTCGGTCCAGACTGCGACCAGACGTCCATCTGACAGTTCGGTGATGTCAAAGGGATATGCAAAGCTGTAAGTCGTGCCAATCATGTCGCCAGCGGCAGTATACCTTTGTAGAAGGTAGCCTTCATACTGTGTCGCATCTTGCCACCAAATTATGAAACCGCCGTCCTGCAGGGCCTTTACATTGGGGTTTGACTGCGCACCTTGAGCGGGTGGAGGCCCAATGGGGCGCAACAGGCTTCCGTTCGCACTATGAAGCGCAAAGGTTACATCATAGCCTGTGGGATTGGCATGCCCGTAATTATTGCCAGAGTAGGCAATGATAAAATTGCCGTTAGCCAGCGTATCTATGTGCACATCATAAATGGTATTGCGCTGATTTATTGTGCTGTAACCACCAATTGATACCTCCGAGCCAATCGCCACACCGTTTGCGTCATACCGTTTCAAAAAAATATTTGATGTGGGGTAATCGTGGTCGCTCCAGGCCACAACATAACCGCCGTCATTGGTATTACTCACAACCGAATTATATTGGTCATTATATATACGGGATGGAGCGTAGGTATTGAGTTGTGCATTTGTACCCACTGTGTTGCCGGAGGCATCAAAGCGCTGGGTAAAAATGCCGATATCTCCATCGTCAGGTGCCGTCCAGGTTACGACATAGCCTCCGCCGGAAAGTTCTGCGATCTCAGGCGAATAGCCGGTCGTAGCGGCGGCCGTATTGACCAGAGTTTCAGTGCCAATCTTGGTGCCCGAGCCACTGAAGGCCTGAGCGTAGTGCCAAACGCCCGCGCCGTTTTGTCCATCACTTTCCCAGGTGACCGCAAATCCTCCGTTCGCTGTGCCGGTGACGGCAAAGTTGGATTGATCGCCGGCGACGGTCGTGTTGACAGCGACTTCACCTCCAACCTTGACGCCGGTCGCCGAGTAGACCTGAGCGTAGACGCCTTTTGTGGCGCCGTCGTCCTGTCCCGTACTAGACCACACAACGACAAAACCTCCGTTGGTCAGATTGGCAACCTTGGCGCCACCTTGATCGCCATTGGTATAGCTGTTAACCAAAACACGGTTTTGCGGTGAATACATTGTGACCATTGTCAATCCCTCCCAGGACTTAGGTTTGGCAACCCATAGACGCCCGAGTTGATGACGTTTCTGAGCTTAATTTAATCTGATATTGTCTGAGCTTAATTTAATCTGATATTGATAATATTATACCAGAAAAACGACGGGCTTCCATACAAGTCAAGTCAATTGTGGGTTATTCGCCTATTGCGCAGGGCTGTGACCAGACGACCGCTTACGACTTATGATTAGTCCTCGATGGTGTCGTGGGCGGCAACCGCGCCGAGCCGCCAATAACCTGCGGCTTTAAGCCATTTCGGGTTGATGCCGTGGTCTCTAATGAGTTGAATGCGCAAGGCTTTGGCGGTGGCGGACTCGCAGGCAACCCAGGCGTAGCAGTCGCCTGACGGGAGGTGGATGGCCTTCAAGGCTTCGCTTAGCGTCTGACCTTCACTGCGATAAACCCAGTGTATAGTGACATCGGCGGGGGTATCGAAGCTGAGTTGGTCGGTCTCAGACTCGACTTCGACCAGCACCACAGCTTTGGCACCAACCGGCAATTCTTCCAAACGGCGGCCGATTGCGGGCAGGGCGGTCTCATCGCCGATAAGAACATAGCCGTCAAAGGCCAGAGGGACCACAAACGAGCCGCGCGGGCCGCCGATCCTCAGCTCATCGCCGACTTTGGCGGTCTGGGCCCATGTGGTCGCGGGGCCCGCCTCATGGACAGCGAAGTCGAGCGTGAAGTGGTTGTTTGTGCGGTCATAGGCGCGCGGGGTATAGTCGCGGGCGATGACGGTCTGGCCTTCCGGCATCTGCCTTATACCGTCGGGGCCCAGCACAGGTGTGGCGATTTCACCGGTCACAGGATCAGGGAAAAAGACCTTTACATGGTCGTCGAAGCCCAGACTGGTAAAGCCGGTCAGGTCATCGCCGCCGAGCACAATCCGGATCATGTTTGGCGATAGATGATGTTTTGACACAACTTTCAGGTGACGGGCCGGACCCAGATTATGGCGTACCCGCACAGGTGTGCGTGGATCGGTTTCGGTCATTCAGATACGCTCCACCTTTTTGGCGGCCTCATCCAGAATATCGGCAATGGCTTCGATCTCGGCCAGAGTCAGGGGCTCACGGTTGAGGCGCAGATGAAGGGCGGTTTTGAAGTTTTCAATCGCCCTCACAATCTGAGGCGGACGTTCGCCCAGTCGGTCCTTGCCGCGTTCAAGGCGGCCCATGGCATCCGCAACCGCATCGGCGTTTTGTGTCAGGAACTCCAAACCGGCGGGCGTGATGGTATAAAGCTTGCGTCCGTCTTCAGTGGCGGCAATGGTGGCATAGCCCAGTTCCTCGATCCAGGTCAGGATCGGATAGACCACGCCGGGGCTGGGGGAATAGGCGCCGTCGAGTTTATCTTCGATAGCCTTGATCAGTTCGTAGCCATGGCTTGGTTTTTCACTGATGTAGGTCAACAGCACCAGACGCAGGCCACCATGGCCGAAAATGCGCCCGCCACCGCGTCTTTTGTCACCTCGGCCTTCAGGAGCGTCGCCAAAGCCGCGACCTCTGGGGCCATGACGGCCTGCGCCCATGCCGCCAAAGATGTCGTCGCGTTGCCGCAGGATGTGTGCGCCGCCATGGCGCATATGTGCAAATCTATGCATTACTATATCTTTTTTCATTTTAGACAATGTTTAGATATATCTAAATTGCATCTAAATCAAGATGCGGTGCATGAATTTTATTTAATGTCTGAATCTGCATCCAAATGGCGGCCTCAAAGGCTCTAGTCATCAAAGGGCCGGTTATAAGGATTGGCCCGCTATTTTTACTGAGGAGTATGAATATGGAAATTCTGATTCCGCTGGCCCCATTCATTATGGTGATTGTCATAGTCGTGGTGTCAAAGATCTACAAAAACAAAGAGCAGACTGAGATTCACAAGACCCTGCGCATGGCCATCGAAAAGGGCCAGAACCTGTCGAAAGAGGACTTCGACATTCTGCGCAACAATGTGAAGGTCAAATCGCCGATGGATGATATCCGCAACGGACTGATCACTATGTTCGTGGGCATCGGTATCGGCGTGTTCGGTTATGTCCTGAGCTTTCATGAAAGCGACGCCCTGTATCCGCTGGTCGGCATTGGGGCTATTCCGGGCTTTATCGGACTGGCACTGGTGCTGATCGGTCTGGTGGGTTTCGCTCAAAAGAAAAAGGATTAAGCGGCGCTAAGCTCGCGAACCCTTCATGGCACAGTCAGCCGGTGAACATTCTGCGCAGGATCAGTCCGATATCGACCTCATCGGTCGGGCGGTTACCGGATCGCATACCGCTTTCGGCGAACTTGTCCGCCGTCATAGCGGGGCCTTGCGCACGCATTTGCGGCGTATGGGGGCGCAAAGCTCAGATGCTGACGATATCGCTCAGGAGGCGTTCATGGCGGCATTTGAGCGTTTATCTGAGTTCCGCTTTGAGGGGCCGTTCATAGCCTGGTTGAAGATGATCGCCTCGCGCCGGTATCTGAAAAAGCTGAAAGCCGCGCAAAAGTACCTGTTTACCGATGATGTCACGCTGTTTGAGACACCGGATCAGGCACCGCCTCCGGCTGATATGCGATTGCATGATCTGGATAGTGCGCTCTCACAGCTTAAGCCGATAGAGCGGGTGTGCGTGACGCTTAATTTCAGTGCCGGGTTGTCTCATGGTGACGTGGCCGCAGAGACCGGTCTGCCGCTGGGGACGGTAAAAAGCCACATTAAACGTGGGCTGGATCAGCTTAAATCCGCGCTCATGGTGCCAAACGCTTCATCTCACCCAAGCGCTTCATCTCAAAATGGCGCGATCGTTTCTGCGACGCCGACCTTCATGGACGAACGAAGATGACCGACGAGAAAGATCCTTATATCCGTGCGCTCTTTGACATAAGTCCGGCCTATGACGATGCCCCTGTTTTCCAGCAAAAGGTCATGATGGGGCTGACGCTCAAATCGTGGCTCAGGCAGGGGCTGGTCGTGATTTCCGGGCTGATCGGCGGGTTTTATGCCCTGACGCAGTTCGTGCGTATGCCGGAATGGTCGCTCAAAGGGGGGGGGCTTTACACCGGCTCAATTCAGATGGCGACCCGCCGTACCGATGCTACGGTTGAGGCCGGGGTTGAGTTTATTGACATCATGGCCCGCGGACTGGCCGACAGCTTGTTTGCCGTGGGCGGCTATGTGCAGTGGATGCAGACGCCGCAGTTTTTCTGGGTAAGCTTTGCGCTCTGTTCGTGCATTCTGGTGCTCTACTTGTTGAATGATGCTCAGGAACGCATATAAGTCCTCAGCGCCGCCCGTTCCCGGCGCGCATTAAGAGGTTCGACTGTGAGTATTCATGCCAAGGTCAAGCGCCTGACCGCCCCTGAAATTTACGCCCGTAAAGGGCAGGTGCCGCTGGTGTGCCTGACGGCCTATACGGCCCCGGTCGCTGAAATTCTTGATGAACACTGCGATGTGCTGCTGGTTGGCGACAGCGTCGGCATGGTGGTACATGGTCTGCCGTCGACCATCGGGGTCACTATGGACATGATGATTCTCCATGCACAGGCCGTCATGCGCGGGTCTGAACGGGCGTTCGTGGTCGTCGATATGCCGTTTGGTTCCTATGAGGCGGGCCCAGAAGAGGCGTTTCACAATGCCGCGCGATTGCTGAAAGAAACGGGTGCTCAGGCCGTTAAGATCGAAAGCGGGCCGACCGTCCATGAAACCGTCGCCTATCTGGTTCAGCGCGGTATTCCGGTCATGGGCCATGTTGGATTGCGCCCGCAGGCGGTCAATGTCGATGGCGGCTTCAAGGCCAAGGGCCGCACTGAGCTTGAGCGTAAAAAAGTCATTCAGGAAGCGCTTGATACTGATGCGGCGGGGGCCTTTGCCATTGTGGTCGAAGGCGTGGCCGAGGATCTGGCGCGCGAAATCACCGGTCTTGTTAAGGCACCTACGATTGGAATCGGGGCTTCGGCGGGCTGTGACGGGCAGGTTCTGGTGACCGATGACATGCTGGGGCTGTTCGACTGGTCGCCCAAGTTTGTGCGCCGGTATGCCGATATGCGTGGAGCGATTTCAAAGGCGGCTGAGGATTATGCCAAAGATGTCCGCGATCGCAGCTTTCCCGCCCCACAAGAGACATATTTTGCCAAATAAATAGCCCAAACCGATGGGTGTGGGGGCTTAACCGCTAAATCCCCGGCTAAATTCGTTGCGCAACCTCGTGCTTGTCGCTAGGTTCGCGCGCAAAACAGGGTTAAAACACCTCGGCATATTGCGAGGCCTGAGATTATTGAGGATTATTCGTGAGCGATATTTTTGAAGAAGCCGAAGAAGGGCTTCGCACGGAAAAATGGACCAGCATCGCTAAAAAGAGCGCGCCCTGGGTGGGCGGTGGTCTGGGACTGGCGCTACTGGCCGCCCTCGGTGTCTGGGGCTTAACCCATATGCAATCCAAGGATGCCGCCAAGGCATCTGAGACTTACGCCGCGGGGCTTGAGGCCCTGCAAGCGAGCGATAAGGTTAAGGCCGCTAAGGATTTTGATGAGACCGTCAAGACCGGCGCCGATGCTTATGAGTCCATGGCGTTGACCCAGCTTGCCGCCATTGCGCTCAGTGACGATAAACCGGCGGATGCTCTGGCCAAGCTTGATGAAGCCGCCAAAGTAACCGGTGATCCGCTGCTGAAAGATCTGGCGTCACTTAAGGCCGCCTATATCGCCTTTGATGAGAAGGCGACCTTTGCCGATCTTGAAAAGCGCCTGATGCCGCTGACCAAGGACGGGCGTCCCTATCAGGCCCTGGCCAAGGAAGCGCTGGCCATGGCCAAGATCCAGAATGGCGACCTGAAAGGCGCCCGCGCTGATCTTGAAACCCTGGCGATTACGCTCGGCACCCCTGATGGTGTCAAGGAACGCGCCCAGCAGGCGGTTCAGGCGATTGATTCCGGTGCGGCCGATCTGGCGCGCAAGATTGTCGCCCTGCCCAAGCCGTCGGATGAGCAACTGCGCGAACAGGTCATGAAGCTTCAGGCGATGCAGCAGGCGCAAATGCAAGCCCAGATGCAGGCTCAGGCGGCGGCACAAGGTCAGGCGCCGACGCCGCAATAACGCTACCCGACACACTATAAACTCCAGATACATCCGAGACGGAAACCCCAATGATGCACTCTAAGGCTTACATAAAGACCGCCAGCGTTATGGCTTTGGCCTTGGCCGTGGGACTTTCCGGCTGCTCGACGATCAGCCGCCTTAATCCCCTGAACAAGGGTGACGAAGGCCCCGAAGCCGTGGCGACACAGGGTGAGCGGATTTCGATTGTCGCCTTCGATCAGAAGATGGCACCTTCGGAAAGTCTGGCGGGCATTGATTTTTACGTGCCTGAGCCTAAGACGGTATCCTCATGGCCCAAGGCCGGTGGGCCGGACGGCGTTGAAATCGACCATGTCGATGCCGCCAAAGATTTCAAGGTCGCGTGGACGAAATCGATCGGTGAAAAGTCCAAGGGCCTGTCGCAGGTTCTGGCGCCGCCGGTCTCAGACGGTAAGCTGATCTATGTCATGGACGGCAATGCCCACGTCAGCGCCTTTGACGTCAATTCCGGTGAGCGGGTATGGGAGCAAAACCTTAACCCTGACATCAAGCGCGACAAGGATGCCTTTGGCGGCGGTCTGGCCCTGAATGGCGATAAGCTGTTTGTAACCTCTGGCTATCGTCTGGTGATCGCCCTGAATGCCCAGACGGGTGCGCGCGAGTGGGAAAAGACGCTCGATTCGCCCGCGCATGCCGCCCCTATCTATAATGCCAAATATGTGTTTGTGACCGATGTCGACAATCAGCTTATGGCGTTCGATGTCGCAACCGGCGACCCGATGTGGACCTATCAGGCCATTGTGGAGCCTGCCCGTATTCTGAAATCGTCCTCTCCGGTTATAGGCGGCAATGTGCTCTATGCCCCGTTTTCTTCGGGTGAATTGATTGCGCTGGACACCAATACCGGCAGCCCGGTGTGGCAGCAGGTTCTGGCCCGTACCAGCCGCACCAACGCTTTGTCTGAAATCCGTGATATTTCCGGTCATCCGGTGATTTACCGCAACGAAGTGTTCGCGGCCTCCCACTCAGGCGTGTTTGCGGCCATGGATCTTAAAACCGGTCAGCCACGCTGGACCGTCAATGCCGACAGCATCAATACGCCTCTGCCTGCCGGTGATGTGGTTTATCTGGCGACCGTTCAGGGCGAACTGATGGCCGTTAACCGCGATTCCGGTCAGGTCTACTGGCTGGCCGACCTTAACGAAGGCGAGCCGAAGACCAAGAAAAGCTTCTTTGGTCTCGGTAAGGAAAAGAAAATCGGTGTTCGCACCGTTTGGACCGGGCCAGTGCTGGCATCGGGGCGCCTGATCCTTGTCAACTCGGACGGTAAGGCTGTGGCGTTTGATCCCAAAACCGGCAAGAAAACCGATGAGCTTAAGATCGAAGGGGCTGCCTTTATCGCGCCGATCCCGGTCGGCGATAAGCTGTTCGTTGTCACCAATGACGCCAAGCTGGTAGCGATACAGTAAATACTGGCATTTAGGCCCGTCTGTCTGTAAAGACGGGCCATGACACTTAAAATTGCTATTGTCGGACGTCCGAACGTCGGCAAATCCACCCTGTTTAACCGTTTGGCGGGCAAAAAACTGGCGATCGTTGATGATCAGCCGGGCGTGACCCGTGACCGCCGCTATGCCACCGGCCGCATTGGCGATATCGACCTGATGCTGATTGATACGGCAGGCTTTGAATATGCCGACGATGAATCCTTAGAATCGCGTATGCGCCAGCAAACCGAAAAAGCGCTGGACGAAGCCGATGTTGCCCTGTTCATGGTTGATGCCCGTGACGGGGTTTTGCCGCTCGATAAGATTTTCGCAGACCTGTTGCGCCACCGCGATGTGCCGGTGCTGCTGATCGCCAACAAGGCCGAAGGTCACGGCGCACAGGCTCTGGCCGAAGAAGCCTATTCGCTGGGCTTTGGCGAGCCGCTGCACCTGTCGGCTGAGCACGGCGAGGGCATGTCCGACCTTTATGAGTCGATCGAGAAATATCGCCAGCTTATCGAAGGCGATCACGTCGAGGGTGATGACGAAAGCGAAGATGACGAGACCAAGCCCATCCGCATCGCCATCATTGGCCGCCCAAATGCCGGTAAATCGACTCTGATCAACAAAATGCTGGGCGAAGACCGCCTGCTGACCGGGCCGGAAGCCGGGATTACCCGCGATTCGATTTCGGTCGACTGGGAATATGAAGGCCGCCAGATCCGTCTGGTCGATACGGCGGGTCTGCGCCGTAAAGCCCGCGTGCAGGAAAAGCTGGAGAAGCTGTCGACGGCGGACACCATCCGCGCCATTACCTTTGCCGAGGTCGTGGTGCTGGTCATGGATCATGCCAACGCCTTTGAAACTCAGGATTTGCAGATCGCGGACCTTGTGGAACGCGAAGGCCGCGCCTTGATTTACGTCATCTCCAAGTGGGATACGGTCGAGGAGCCGCAGGCCAAGCTTAAAGAGATCATGGACGAATCCGACCGCATCCTGCCGCAACTTAAAGGCACGCAGATTGTGGCCCTGTCGGGGGCAACAGGTCGCGGGATCGAACGGTTGATGCCGACCATCCTTAAGACCTATCGCAACTGGTCGGCCAAGGTGAAGACGCGCGACCTCAATGACTGGCTGGCTTTGGCTATTCAAAGGCACCCGCCCCCCGCCGTCGACGGCAAGCGCATCCGCCCGAAATATATGGCGCAGACCAAAGGTCGTCCGCCGACCTTTGTGCTGTTTGCCTCACGCGCCTACGCCATGCCCGCCCACTATCAGCGCTATCTTATCAATAGTTTGCGCGAATCTTTTGATATGCCGGGTGTGCCTATTCGCCTGACGGTCAAGGCCAATTCCAGCGTCAATCCCTATGATGACAGTAGTGGCGCGACCGGCACCAGCGGTCCGGCACGGGCGCGCGCCAAGGCCAAGGTGAAAAAACCGGGTGAAAAGCCCGCGCACCCCAACCGCGTCAAGCAAAAGCCCAAGGGTACCATCGTGGCCCCCAAGGTAAAAGCCAAGCCGCGCACCGAAGCCGCCAAGCTGAAAACCTTCAAGGCCAAGGCGGCGGGCCCCAGCACCAAGCCGGGGGCCGCAGGTCCGGGGGGGCGTTCAGGCAAACCCGCCGGACGGGGTAAGCGCTAGACTCTGACGACCGCCTCAGTCGTGACCGACTGGCTGAGGCGGGCCAGAAGCCGCTCTAACGTCCCGATCAATTGATCTATATCAGCCGGTGTGACATCCAGTGGCGGGCGCAGGCGGATGGAATCCGTGCCCGCGCCCAGCAGCAGCAGGTCTTCCTGCTCAAGGGCCAGATCGACCAGTTGGCCTTTGTGGCCAGCGTTGCACAGGCTAAAACCCTGATAGAGGCCAAGGCCGCGCACATTGCCGATCAGGCGCGGATACTGCGCGACCAGACCCTGTAGGCCCGCGATGAGATACTCGGTTTTGGCGGGCACGGCAGCCAGCAACCCTTCGTCCTCAACGATTTTCCATTCCTGAACAAAGCGCACCATGTCGGTCAGGCTGCCGCCCCAGGTCGAATCGAGGACGCCAATATCGTCCATCGGATTGAGCATATAGACCGCGCCATTGCCGAATTTTTTAGCCACCGCAATGGCTTGGGGCGGGTAGGGGACATCGAACTGATCGATCGCAAACACGGTGCCGGTCTGGCCGCCCGCCGTTTGCACTTCATCAAGGCCCCAGCAGATGTCGTAACGCTGACACAGCCGTGACAGTTCACGATAAAAATAGGGCAGGGCCATGCGATGTCCGCCAGCACCTTGCAGCGGTTCCATGATGACGCCGGCAATGTCATCGCCGTAAGCCTGCATCAGATATTCGAGGTTGGCGAGGCAGTCTTCGGCGATTTTCAGGTTTTCGTCTTCGCTGCGGCGGCCATCATATTCCGGAAAGGGCACCTGAAGATTGCCGGTAATAATGCCGCGATAGTCGCGCGTGGCCACCGGATCGTGGCTGAGATTGGTGATATTAAGCGCGTAAACCGTGCGACCGTGAAAGGCCTGCTCGAAATAAATAAAGCGGTGAACCCCTTTAGCCCCCTTCTTTTTTTGATGGAGGTTGATGAAGTATTTCATCATGTTTTCAACGGCTTCGGCGCCGGAGTTCACGGCATATACCTCGACGCGTTCGCCCTCCATGCAGATCGGGTGCAGCCGGTGTAGCAGGCGGTAATAACTCAAACACTCCGGCGTCAGAAAGTCAGGGTTCGCCATCTTATTATTGGCCGCGGCCACAAGGTCAGCGACATATTCCGGCTCATAAAGGCGGGGATGATTATAACCGAGCAGACGTGATCCGTAGAGCCCGCTCCAGTCGGTGATCGTGCCGCCATCGACGGTCGCAAGCTTAAGCCCGCGTGAGGCCTTGATATCGACGCAAAACGGAAAGGGTTCGGCGATGACGTAGCGACCCAGCTCATCAAGCATGGCCGCACTGGCGGGTTTAGGATAGGTGCTCATATCCCAAATGTGCGCCGAAAAAATCATTTTGAAAATAAAAATTTACAAAATGATGGCAATTTATGACAAATTGATTGCGGTTTAGTGCTTAATTTGCGCCCATTCACGGAAATGGATCGTATCCAGCGTCGGCACTTTAGCCGGGTCAGCCAGTTCCAGAATCAACGGCACAATTTCTTCCGGTGCGGGCAGGGTGTTTGGGTCTTCGCCTGGATAGGCCTCGGCGCGCATACGCGTGCGCATAGCACCGGGGTTGACGATGGCCGGGCGAATATTGGTGATCTCTAACTCATCGGCCCAGGTGCGCACCAGCGCCTCAAGCGCGGCCTTCGAGGCCGCATAAGGCCCCCAGAAGGCGCGCGGTTTGGTGGCCACGCCGGAGGTGAAGAATATGCCGCGCGCCGCTTCGGATAAACGCATCATAGGTTCCAGCGCGCCGATCAGCCGGTGCGTGGCCCCCAGATTGAGCGCGATAAGGCGGCTAAAATCCTTGGGTTCATAGTGGGATACCGGGCTGAGAGTGCCGAGCGTCGCCGCAGCATGGACAAAGACATCAATTTTAGCAAAGCGTTGCGCCAAAGCGTTTGACAATCTTGTCAGGGCGGCCCCGTCAATCAGGTCAAACGGAATGAGCGTGGCGTGCTGACCGGTTGCCTGAAAAATCTCGTCGTCCAGTTCCTCAAGGGCGCCCTGACTGCGGGCGCAGGCGATGACGTGAGCGCCCGCCTTAGCCAGACCCAGCGCACTGGCACGGCCAATACCGCGTGAAGCGCCCGTGACAAGGGCCACGCGCCCGTGCTGAGGGCCGACAGGGGACGTCTGCATATTTTTGATTTTCCTAGACGTTGACCAGAAGCGACAACTGGCCGTTGCCTTCTTTTTCATTCACGGCGTCTTCCTTATCGGTTAGACGGGTCGGATAGTCGCCGGTGAAATAGTGGTCGGTATATTGTGGGGTGTCGGGGTTGCGGCCGTTATGCCCCATAGCCTTATAGAGGCCATCAACCGACAGGAAGCCCAAACTATCGCACTCCAGCTTCTTGCGCATCTCTTCCATCGTGTGGGTCGCGGCCATCAGCTTATCACGATCCGGCATGTCGATACCGTAATAGTCAGGCCACATGATCGGCGGGGAGGCCGAGCGCAGGTGGACTTCCTTAGCGCCAGCGGCACGAACCATGCGCACAATTTTGACCGAAGTGGTGCCGCGCACGATCGAGTCGTCGATCAGGATGACGCGCTTACCTTCCAGCACAACCCTGTTGGGGGAGTGCTTTTTACGAACGCCCAGATCGCGGATGTTCTGGGTCGGCTGGATAAAGGTACGGCCAACATAGTGATTGCGGATGATGCCCAATTCAAACGGCAGGCCGGACTGCTCGGCAAACCCAAGCGCGGCGGGCACGCCGGAATCGGGCACAGGCACAATAATATCGGCATCGGCGGCATGTTCGATCGCCAGTTGCCGGCCCATGGCCTTACGCACTTCGTAGATGGATTTGCCGTTCACAACCGAGTCGGGGCGGGCAAAATAAACATATTCAAACAGGCACGGACGGGCGGCTTTGCGTTCAAACGGCTTAAAAGATTTCAGGCCGTCCTGGTCGATTTGCACGACTTCGCCGTGTTCGACATCGCGCACGAAGGTGGCCCCGATCATATCGAGCGCGCAGGTTTCTGACGCCAGTACATAGGCATTACCGAGGCGGCCGATCACCAGTGGACGGATGCCGAGCGGATCGCGCGCGCCGATCATCATCGTCCGTGTCAGCGCCACCAGCGCAAATCCGCCTTCGATATGACTCATGGTCTCGATGAAGCGGTCCATGATCTTGATGCCGCGTGAACGGGCGATCAGATGCAGAATAACCTCAGAGTCGGAAGTCGACTGGAAAATGGAGCCGCCCGCGACCAGTTTGGTGCGCAGGTGCATGAAGTTGGTCAGATTGCCGTTATGGGCAATAGCAATGCCGCCGGTGTCGAGATCGGCAAACATCGGCTGGACGTTGCGGATAAAGGCGCCGCCCGCGGTCGAATAGCGGGTGTGGCCGATGGCGGCGTTACCCTGAAGGCGCTGGGTCAGATCCGGGCCGGTGAACACATCACCAACCAGACCGTGGGAGCGTTCGGTGTAAAAGCGCTTACCGTCGCAGGAGGCGATGCCGCAGGCTTCCTGACCGCGGTGTTGCAGGGCGTGCAGCCCCAGCACGGTCACCGCACTGGCGTCTTCCATGCCGTAGATACCAAAAACGCCGCACTCAAGGCGCGGCGTGTCATCGTCTGGATCGCGTTCCACCCAATTATCAACTTCATGATAAGTGTGCTTCGGACCGGTGGGGCGCATATGGGGGCTCTGCATTAAGGTTACGCGAAAAGGCCAGACATCACTATAAGACCTTATGATTTACGATGGGTTTAGTCGTTAAACCTTGCCCATATATAGTTGGCGCGCCCTGAACTTAAAGAGGCGTCAGCTAGTCGAATCTTCCACAGATGGCGCCACCTGATCCGCAAACACCGCCAATTTTGGGGCCACGGCTTGCAGGGTTTTGGCGGCCGTAACGCCCAAGGGATAAACCTTGGCCTCGGTGAACCATTCTGCACGGCTCCCAATAGGGAAGATGGCGGCAAAAAGCAAATGGAATACACCTAAAAACACCAGTGCACGGAGGATTCCGAAGCCAAAGCCCAAGGCGCGGTCAACATAATCCAGCGCCTTTTGTTTATGCATCTTTTCCGACAGGTTGTTCCCGAACATGCGGATGCTGAGATATATAATCACGAAGATGATGCCGAACGCGATGAAGGCGGTCATGTTCTTAAGATTAAATACGTCTTTCAGCCACGGCATGATCCAGATCGCAATCAGAAATGAGGCGATGAACGACACCAGCGTGACCAGTTCGCGCGTACCCCCGCGCATCAGGCCGACAATAACGGAAAACAGCAAGACGCCCAGAAAGATCAGGTCATACAAGGTCATGGTCATTTTCCCTCAGCTAAGAGGGCCCCCGCAGAAATGGCCGGATGTGTATTTCTGGCGGCACCATACATTAACCTTAACCGGTGCGCCAGAGGTCAATAAGCGTCTTAGTCTGTGGTCTCCAGTCCTTTGATGGCCTCCAGCAGATAGTCGTAAGATTTGACCTCGAACGGGGCATTGTCGGCCGCCGCCTTGGGGGCGATGGCCGAGCCAAAGCCGAGTTTCAGCGCTTCTTTCAGGCGCGAATCCATGCGCGATACAGATCTGATATCCCCCGACAGACTGATTTCACCAAACACAACGCAGTCCTTGGGCAAGGCGACATCCAGCAGGGACGACATCAAGGCCATAGCGGCGGCCAGATCGGCGGCAGGTTCATTGATTTTCAGGCCACCGGCGACATTGAGATAAACGTCTTTCTGGCCAAAACCGACGCCGCAGCGGGATTCAAGCACCGCCAGCAGCATGGCCAATCGACCGGAATCCCAGCCGACCACCGCCCGGCGCGGGGTGCCGTAGGCTGAGGGGGCCACCAGTGCCTGAAATTCGACCAGCACAGGTCGCGTACCTTCGATCCCGGCGAACACGGCTGAGCCTGCCGTGCGCTCCCCCGATGTCAGAAATAGCGCCGATGGGTTGGGGACTTCGCGCAGACCGATATCGCCCATTTCAAACACGCCGATTTCATCGGTGGCCCCAAAACGGTTTTTGGAGCCGCGCAGGATACGGAAGGGATAGCCGCGTTCGCCCTCAAACGACAGTACGGCATCGACCATGTGTTCAACGACGCGCGGGCCTGCAACCTGACCCTCTTTGGTAACATGGCCAACTAAGATCATGGCAATATTCTGTTTTTTAGCCAGACGTACCAGTTCGCCGGCACAGGCGCGGACCTGAGAGACGGAGCCTTGCGCGGCATCAATCGCATCGCTCCACAGGGTCTGGATCGAGTCGATAACAACCAGATCGAATTTCTCGCGTTTGAGCGCATCCAGAATAGTGCGCAGCGACGTTTCCGCCGCCAGTTCGACCGGCGCTTTTGATAATCCCATCCGGTAGGCGCGGCCTCTGATCTGCTCAGCCGATTCTTCGCCGGAGATATAGGCGACCCGTAACCCGCTGCTGGCCGCCTGAGCGGTTACTTGCAGCAACAGGGTCGATTTGCCAACCCCCGGATCACCGGCCAGCAATATGGCTGACCCCGGCACAATCCCGCCGCCACAGACGCGATCGAACTCGGCGATGCCTGTTTCCATACGGGGCGGCGTCTTATCTTCGGCCTCAAGCGTTTGGAAATTAAGCTTTGTAAGTCTTGAGATTTTTGACGGTGAGGTTTCCGGCTTCAACGCGCCGGGCGGTGTCGAAAAGCTTTCCTGAACCAGTGTATTCCACAGGCCGCAGCCCACGCATTGTCCGGCCCATTTGGAATGTACCGAACCGCATGACTGACATATAAATACCGCCTGATCTTTCGCCACGAGTCACCCCACTTGATTTTGGGTAAGCCTAGCGCGATCTGAAATCAATGGCCAGAAAAAAGAACAAAAAAAGAACGAAGTTTACTCCTGAATTTCTCGGAAGTCGTTATAGCGTTCCGGTGCCAGATTGCCGAAGCGCGTGACGTTTTCATCGAACGCCAGCCGCACCGTGCCGATCGGGCCGTGACGCTGCTTGGCCAGAATAACCTCGGCGGTGCCGCGAGTACGGTCCATTTCTTCCTGCCAGGTCAGATGTTCCGGCGTGCCTTCCTTGGGTTCAGAGCGACCCAGATAATAGCTTTCGCGGTACACGAACATGACCATATCGGCGTCCTGCTCGATCGAACCGGATTCACGAAGGTCGGACAGCATGGGGCGCTTATCGTCGCGGCTTTCGACCTGACGCGAGAGCTGCGACAGGGCGATGACCGGGATTTGCAGTTCCTTGGCCAGAGATTTCAGGCCCATGGTGATAGTCGAAACTTCCTGCACACGGTTCATATTGGCGCCGGTGTCGCCAAGCGTTACAAGCTGAAGGTAGTCGACGATCAGACAGTCAAGACCGGCTGTGCGTTTCAGGCGACGGGCACGCGCCGTCAGTTTGGCCAGCGAAATGCCACCGGTATCGTCGATATAGAGCGGAAAGGATGCGATATCCATGGCTGCGTCTTTGAGGCGCGCAAACTCAGAGGCGTCAATTTCACCTTTGCGCAGCCGGTCGCCGGATACGCCCGACGCATCGGCCAGAAGACGGGTCGCCAACTGATCCGCCGACATTTCGAGCGAATAGAACGCCACGACCCCGCCATCGACGGTTTTGCGCTCTCCGTCGGGCTGCATCTCCATGCGGTATTTTTTGGCGACGTTCATGGCGATATTGGTGGCCAGCGCCGTCTTACCCATCGACGGACGACCCGCCAGAATAATCAGATCGGATTTGTGCAGGCCGCCGATTTTCTTATCCATATCAATGAGGCCTGTGGATATCCCGGACAGGCCGCCGTCACGGTGGAAGGCTTCTTCGGCATGCTCCAGCGCGCCGGAGACCGCTTCGCCAAAGGTCTTAAATCCGGTCGAGGACGTGCCTTTTTCAGCCATGTCATAGAGGCGGGCTTCGGCGGCTTCGATCTGATCGCGGGCATTTTGTTCGTCGATGGCGGCCTTGGCGATTTCACCGCCCAGACGGATCAGATCACGGCGCAGGGCCAGATCATATATGATGCGGGCATAGTCCGACGCATTGGCGGCGGGAGGGGCGCGATCGACCAGATCAGCCAAATAGCGGATGCCGCCCAGATCCTGAAAAGCCTGATCGTTTTTGAATTTATCAACTAAAACAAGAGGATCGGCCAGATGCCCGACACGGATATTGTCTTCGATAACCCCAAACAACTTGGCATGAAACGGCTCATAGAAATGCCGCCCCTGCAGGCCGTCATAGAGCCGCTCATAGGCCCCGTTGTCGAACATCAGGCACCCCAGAAGCGCCTGTTCGGCGTCAAGGTTGTGCGGCATGGTTGATATCGCGCCGACGGTATCGGCGGTCTGATCGATTGGCGGGAAAGCGAGGGCTAAAATATCTGAAGACATGGTACGCATCTAACTGGGGGTGGCGTTAACTTTTAAGGCTTTAAACCAGTCTTCCACCGGACGGGTTTCCACAGCCTGTTAATTATGGGGGTAAACGTCGATTCGTTTCGAATCAAACAAAACAAAAACGGCGTCAGAGCTAAGTCTGACGCCGTATAAAGTCTTTGTCAAAGACGCTTAGAAGTTATGGCTGACCCGCGCATAGACATAGCGGCCATTGAAGCCAAACGGTGAGAAGCGCGTGAAGCCGAGCGTGCCGGTCGAGTTCAGATAGGCCGGTGTGGCTGTCGGATAGGTATCGAGCAGATTATTGACCCCCAGAGTCACTGTGGTTTTTTCCGCAAAGGTGTAGCGCCCTTCGAGGTCAAGGATCGTCTTGTTACCCGTCGTGATATCGTCCGCAGGCGTTGCCGCTGGCTCATAGGCGTCGCCGTAATAGTTAGCGCGCGCGGTCACACCCCAGGCGCCGCCGGTCCAGTCAAGGCCTAAGCTGGCACGGTTTTCCGGTGTGCCATTGGTGATGATGTACTGGCGGATACGGTTCAGCAGTACCGGTGGCGGCGTAAGTGCCGTCAGTGTACCATTGGTCGGCAGCTTATCGATAGTCGTGTTGGCGCTGGTGGCACTAAAGGTAAAGTCATAGCGACCAAAGCCTTCGGTGCTCAGACGATAGGCGGCCACCAGATCAATGCCGGTCGTGGTGGTATCCAGGCCGTTGGTGAAGAAGCGGGCCTGAGTGACATTATAGGGGGCCAGAAGGGCGGTGATATCAGCGCGTCCACCCAGATTTTCGGTCAACGCGATACGGTCCTGAATTTCGATCTGATAACCATCGACGGTCAGCTCAAACGGTCCCTTTTTCGCAACAAAGCCCATGGCATAGTTGGTTGAGGTTTCGGCCTTAAGGTCCGAGGCGCCTAGGGCGCGGGCCACAGCGCTGGTGGCCGGGAAGGTGCCGGTTTCAAACGGCACGCCGCCCGTGAAGTTGGTCGAGGTCGCCGTGAAATACTGCTGTTGCAGTGACGGGGCTCGGAAGCCGGTCGAGACCGAGCCGCGCACTGCAAAAATATCATTCAGGGCGTAGCGGGCCGATAATTTACCGGAAAGGTTCGATCCGAAATCGGAGTATTTCTCGGCACGCGCCGCACCGCCTACGGTCAGCTTTTCGGTCACCTCGGCTTCGAGGTCGATATAGGCGCCGATGCTGTCGCGATTAACATCAACTGCGTTGGCCGGAAGGAAACCGCCAAAACCCTGTGCGCCCAGTGGAGCCGCCGTGATCGGGCCGCGGGCATAGGATTGTTCTTCGCCGGCTTTGATTTCAAAGCTTTCGTGGCGGGCTTCGATGCCGAGCGCCAGATTGAGCGGGCCGTGCAGGCCGTTGACGTCGAACGGCTTAGCGATCGAGCCGTTCAGAACGATCTGATCATATGCCAGGCCGCCGTCATTGAAGCTGCGCTTGGAGTTCGTCCCGTAGGAGGCGTTGACGCTGTTGGAGGTGGTGTAATCCAGTTCGTTGCGGCCATAGGTCAGGCTGAGGTCGGTCGCCCAATCGCCCCAGTTGCCACGGATGCCGCCGGTGGCCGAATAGTCCTGAGTATCGACGCCAATCAGCGGCAGGAAGCCGTTGGGATAGATTGAGGCGATATTGGCGGCGGCCGCCGATGCCGCATAGACGCCGGTGCCATTATTGGGGCGGAAGAAGGCCGCGCTCTCAGACTCGCGCTTTTGATAACCGGCATTGCCGTAAAGCTCGAACCCGTTGTCGAGCGGCAGGCCGGCATTGGCAAACAGGGTCGCATCCTCAACCGCCGGGTCGCCGTAGCGTGAGGTGACCGAGGCGGGAGTGACGCGGGGATCATTATCACCACGGCTGGTCGGGCGGCGCTTTTTCAGTTCGCCGGAGACGGTCAGGAAGCCATCTTCGCCCAGCGGTAAACCTTTCCACCCACTGACCACATAGGTCTGGCCGTCGCGGGCGTCACGGCTTTGGCGGGCGGTTTCAACCTCGGTGTAGTACTGGCCAAAGCTGGCCGTGACATTGCCGCCCTCGCGAGCTTCGCGCAGACGCAGGTTCACGACCCCGGCAATGGCATCCGAGCCGTATTGAGCCGATGCGCCGTCACGCAGGATTTCGATGGTGCCCAGAGCTGAGGTCGGGATGGTGTTCAGGTCTACGGCAGCGGAGCCGCGCCCAACCGAGCCATTGATGTTTACCAGAGCCGAAGTGTGGCGTCGCTTGCCGTTAACCAGCACCAGAGTTTGATCCGGCGACAGGCCGCGCAGCGTGGCCGGACGGACATTGTCGGTGCCATCGGTGGCTGACGGGCGCGGGAAAGTCAGGGCGGGGGCGAGGGTAGACAGGGCCTGCGCCAGTTCGGTCGAACCCTGACGGTTCAGGCTGTCGCTTTTGATGACATCGACAGGGGAAAGGCTGTTCAGGCGCGACCGCGGGGCAGCGCGCGAGCCGGTGACGACCACTTCGGTGACGGTGTCATCAGCGGCGGGAGCTTCCTGAGCGGTGGCGGTAAACGCCGTCAAAGACAGCACAAGGGCGGTGGAGGCAATGAATGATTTGGACATATGGGAGGCTCCAAATGTGGAAAAAAACGTGATGATAAGATGGCCTTAAGGTGTGCGGTCATAGGCCGATTTAAAGAGCCCTGTATGTGTAATTGTTTTGTGATCACAGATTAGAATTTCTAATCGGGGTGTGTGCTGGCTTTAAAATATGTTTATTTTCAATTTCTTATTATTTCTCTTGCCCGCAATATTGTAGTTGCAGTGCTAATATAAAACTAAAAAGATAGGAGATTGTGGCAAATGTGTAACGGATGAACCCAAGAATAGCACCCAATAAAAAACCCCTGAAACCGCAAGGCTTCAGGGGTGATTTAGTACGTCTTAAAGCTAAGACTTAGGCGTCGTAATCGGCGTCGGCACCGGCCTGACCGGCACCGCCTTCGATCATGTCGGCCGCAGCGGCTTCATCAGCCAGACGGTCTTCTTCGAATTGCGACGTAATGACGTTTTCGCCAGCCGCCTGACGCTCAGCTTCATCAGCCGAACGCGCAATATTGACGGTGATGGTGATAGACACTTCGGAGTGCAGGCGCACCTTGATCGCATGAACGCCCAGAGTCTTGATCGGGGTATCCAGACTGATCTGGCTGCGCTCGACCTTGCCGCCGTTCTCAGCGATGGCATCAGCCACGTCGCGGGCGGTGACCGAACCATAAAGCTGACCGGTTTCGCCAGCCTGACGGATCAGGATGTATTGCGAACCATCAAGCTCAGAGCCTTGCTTCTCAGCGGCGGCCTTGGCAGCGGTGTTACGGGCAACGATCTGTTCCTTTTGGGCCTCAAAGACCTTCAGGTTGGCAGAGGTGGCGCGCAGAGCCTTGTGGCGGGGCAGGAGGAAGTTACGGGCAAAACCGTCCTTAACGGCGACAACGTCACCGATATGGCCAAGGTTTTCAACGCGTTCCAGCAGAACTACTTTCATGTGGGGCGCTCCTTACTTCACAACGTAGGGCAGCAGGGCAAGGAAGCGGGCGCGCTTGATGGCCTTGGCCAGCTCACGTTGCTTCTTTTGCGATACCGCGGTGATACGCGAAGGGACGATCTTGCCACGCTCAGAGATGTAGCGTTGCATCAGCTTAACGTCCTTGTAGTCGATCTTCGGCGCATTTTCACCCGAGAACGGGCAAACCTTGCGGCGACGGAAGAACGGACGGCGGGCCGGAGCGTTGCCGACGGGCGTGCCGATAGTTGGGTTGGTATCATCAGACATCTGTCAAGCTCCCTTATTCTGCGAATTCGCCGGCCGGGGCGCGGTCAGAACGCTCAGGGCGCTCCGGACGGTCACGACGGGACAGGACGGGCGACAGTTCGAGGTCGAGTTCCTCAACGCGAATGGTCAGGTAGCGGATGACGTCTTCGTTGATGGACAACTGACGTTCCATTTCCTTGACGGCAGGCGCAGGCGCGTCGATCGCCAGCAGCGAGTAGTGCGCTTTGCGGTTCTTCTTGACGCGGTAGGTCAGGTTGCGAAGACCCCAGTACTCGATCTTAGCGACGGAACCGCCACCTTCTTCGATCAAAGCTTTCAGGGTGTCGTTGAGAGCTTCCGCCTGCTGAGGCGAAATATCTTGTCGTGCCATGACGACATGTTCGTAATAGGCCATATCTATCCTCTTCCGTAGGGGCGAGGGGTGGCACGCAGGGCGGACGGAAGGTTCCGCCCCTCGCGACGGTTCATAGCCGCATACGGCTTATGACCACCTCTCAGGGAGCGCGGGCTTTACTGCATAAGGCCCGCTTTGGCAAGGGGCGGGCCGGGTTTATGTCGCCAACCTTTTATTTTTTCAGTTTCTGAGCGGCTTCCAGCATCTTCATCGGGTGGGATACACCGTCACCGGCTTCGTGGGTGGCGTAAATCTTACTATCCGGTGTGATCAGATAGGATACTCGCGCGGCCATGTTCACGGCAGCCATCTTGGCATCATAGGCCTTGGCGACCTTGGCGTCAGTGTCTGCGGCAACCGGGAACTTGCCCTGGCAGTCGGCCTTGGAAAATTCGGTGACTTTCTGGATCGTATCGGTGGAAACACCAATAACCGTGACATTCAGAGCCTTAAACTTTGGCATATTGTCGGCAAAAGTGCGCGCTTCCAGTGAGCAGGTGCCGGTAAAGGCCTTGGGGTAAAAATAGACCACCACGGGGCCTTTTTTCAGGTGGTCTTTCAGGGAGAACGCGCTGACCTTACCGTTTGTGGCGGTTTGCAGCTTGAAGTCAGGCGCTTTGTCGCCCGCCTTAAGGGCCGCCAAGGCGGGTGAGGCCGTGACGGCAAGAGACAGGGATGTGGCCAGGGCCACGCACACGAATTTAGTTCTGGATAGTGACATGGGCTTTCCTCCGGATTTTGCACGTACCGCCTACGGCTTTTGGTTACTGATACGTCTTAAATACGTTTTGGACGACTCCGAAGTTACATATTCTCCAGATATTCAGTCTTTCTGATAGGGAGGATTATGTGTTTCGAGGAAGGTCACAACGCTCTCCAGCGTCTGAACACGCGTTGGTTCCTTTGACAGCCAGTGATCTTCGGCCTTGAGGGCTATATATTCCACCGGCTTTCCTGCCTTTTGCAAGGCGTCGCGCATGCGGTAGCTTTGGTCGACCGGTACGACATCGTCGTCTTTACCGTGGATCAGAAGAACGGGGATGGTTACCTTTGCGGCCTGCTGGGCGGGGGAGACTGCATCCCAGCCGCTTTCATCTCCCATGAAACGCTTCCAGTACAGAACCGTGGAGGCGTTCTTATCCATGCCATTTTCCATGATTTCCCACTTTACCATGGCCGTAAGGTCGGAAACGCCGGCAATGGCGGCCGCGCATCTATAAACGCCGGTATCGATGGCCGCTCCGGCCAGAGCGGCATACCCTCCATAGGACGCACCCATGATGCAGGTGCGCTTCGGGTCGATCAGGCCTTCCTTAGCCAGATGGCGCACACCGTCCGACAAATCAGTCTGCATCTTGCGACCCCATTGCCCATGTCCGGCATTAGTAAAGTCTTCGCCGTATCCACTGGAGCCGCGGAAGTTAGGTTGCAGCACTACATAGCCGCGGGACGCCAGGGCCTGTCCCATCCAGTCAAAACCAAACGTATCGTGACTTTGCGGCCCGCCGTGCGGCAGGACGATCAATGGCAGATCTTGTGCATCCCGGCCTGGCGGCAGGGTGATGAGGGCGGAGATTTCGAGCCCGTCGGCGGCTTTGTATTTTATCAGCTTTTGTTCAGCGACCCATTCGCTGGGGACTTGTGGCCGGGTTTCGCCGACAATCTTGAACTTACCGGTCGCAAAGTCGATAAAATAGTAAGTGCCGGGATCGTCCTTGCCTTCGCCATAGATGATCACTTTTAACGGGTTATCTGCATATCCGACAATGTTCTTGATGGTGTAACCGGCCATCGCTTTATCGATCAGCTTCGGTAGTTTGGCCATAACCGGATCATAAAAACTATAGGTCGTGCCCCCTTCGCCGTAATTGGCAAATCCGGCCAGGACTTGAGTCTGGGGGTGGAATATGGCCGAGCGGCTATTGCCGTCGATCCCCAGCGCTTCACTGAAAACGCCTTCAGGGCTGACTTCGTAATAATCGCCAGCCTTGGGGCCGGAATCCATATAAACCAGCAAGGATTTACCGTCGCGACCGAGCCCTACGAGCGAGGGATAGTCAATAGCTTCCTTCTGGGTGAATATGACGCTCCACCGCTTGTTCTGGCGATAGCGCAGGGTCCATACCTTGCTGTCCCAGTCGAACTCTGAGCGGGCAATCAACTCTCCGTCGGGTGTCAGCACCCAGTTTCTAATGCCGTGCGGGTCTTCGTCAATCCTGAAGCCTTTGCCGGTGGTTAAGGAAAAACCGTAAAGGCTGCGGAAGCCGTCGACATCAAGCTTGACGTTGGAAGCGGTGACCCGGTAGCCTTTATCGCTCTTGATGCGATTGAAGTTGCCCATAACGATCGGATGGAAAAGCTCGACATCCTGATACATGAGGAAACGCTTGCCGGCGTGGATATCCAGAATGTAGCCTTGCGCATATTCGTTGCGATCACCTTGAAAGCTGCGAATATTGGCGGTGGTTGAGGTAATCAGCACGATCCGGTCATCATCGCCCCAGAACAGGTTACGCAGCTTCGATTTTTCCATGATCAGCCCGGCTGATTTGCCCGTCGTCAGATCGTAATCGAAGATAGCGCGCTCTCCGCCATGATCCTTGATAAGGGCGACACGCTCACCATTGGGCGATAAGGCGACGTTTTCAATGTCCGGCAGCTTGCCAAACGCGCTCAGGGGCGGGGGCGCGCCGAGCTTGTTATCTGGGTTTGCGCTTGGGGTTTGCGCCGATACGGCCACCGCCATGCACAGCGTAACCGCGGATGCGGTCAGCGTTTTTACGTATGACATCATTATGCATATCCCCCAACCCGAACGCCTTGAACTTAAACTAAAATATTGGCGTAAGTTTTAAATTATCCATGTAAACATATACATATCCTTAAAGGCTGTATCAAGTGGAAATGGGGTGTTTTATCACCGTGCGTTGAGTGTGGGCAGGGCCGGTCAAGCCCGCTATTGATGGGTTGAGACAGCCAGCCAGATGGCGGTCACCGCCAGCAGGCCTGACAGGACGCGCCGGATTTTTACAATACGGGCCTCATTGGCGAGGAACGATCCGGCCTGTGTGCCGGTGATGACGATGACGGCATGGATGGCCGTGGCAATGGCCACATAGATCAGTGTCAGGGTAAGGCTTTGCGGCAAGGTTGGGCGGACGGGATCAATAAATTGGGGCAGGGTTGCTATATAAAAGACGGCTGCCTTTGGGTTCAGCAGGTTGGTGATCAGGCCACGTCGGAAATAGGTCGCTCCGGTGGATTTGGTGTCGGTAATATGCGGCGAGGTCTCATTCGCTGAGCGCCATCCGTCCCATGCCAGCCATAAGAGATAAAGAACACCGGCCCAGCGTAGTATCTGATACACGGTGTCGTTCGACTGGATAAACACCGCAAGTCCTGTGGCGGCGGCAAGTCCCGCCAAAAGAAGCCCCAGAGCTATGCCAAAGATCAACGCAAACCCGGCGGCCCGCCCGCGCGACAGGGCGGATATAGCAATGTAGCCCATGTTGGGCCCTGGGGTCAGTTCGATCAAAAGCGCGGTGAAAGCAAAGGCGAGCAGGTTCGACATATTTAAGTATCCACTATGTGATCACTATGGCGGTAAATCGCCGCTCTGGAAAGGTTGCGCGATCGGTTTGCCTTTTTGCTTGCTCCGTTCGTTTATTTGACCTAACCCAAGGCCCCACAAACAGACTCTAAACGGGGCCTTATTATTCATGACACTTGCCTTTGTATTTCCCGGTCAGGGCAGCCAGACTGTCGGCATGGGATCAGATCTCGCCGATAATTTTCAGGCCGCGCGTGAGGTTTTCGCTGAGGTCGATGACGCTTTGGGGCAAAAGCTGTCCCAACTGATGCGCGAAGGCCCGGAAAGCGACCTGACCCTGACGGAGAATGCCCAGCCCGCCCTGATGGCCGTCTCTATGGCGGTCGTGCGGGTGCTGAAGGCCGATTTTGGGGTGGATATTTCAAAAGCGGCGTTTGTGGCGGGCCATTCTTTGGGGGAATATTCGGCACTGGCGGCGGCAGAGGCTTTTAGTCTGACCGATACGGCCCGTCTGTTGAAGCTGCGCGGTCAGGCTATGCAGCGGGCCGTGCCGGTTGGTGTGGGGGTTATGGCGGCTTTGATCGGCAAGGCTGATCTCGAACTGGCCGAAGCCGCATGCCGGGCCGGATCGTCGGCGGGCGTGGTGGTCGTCGGCAATGACAACAATGCCGGTCAGATTGTGATTTCCGGTGCCAAGGCGGCTGTGGAACTGGCCATCGAAAAAGCCAAGGAACTGGGCGCCAAGGCGATGCTGCTCAACGTATCCGCTCCGTTCCATTGCCCGCTGATGCAGCCGGCCGCCGATGAGATGCAGGTAGCGCTTGGTAAAGTGTCAATTGTACAACCGAAATCGACATTAGTTGCCAATGTCACTGCCCGCCCGGTTAGCGATGTAGCACAGATTGCCCCTCTGCTGGTCGAGCAGGTCACGGGCCGTGTCCGCTGGCGCGAAAGCGTGCAATGGCTGGCCGGTGAAGGTGGCGTGACGCAGTTTGCGGAACTGGGTGCGGGTAAGGTTTTGACCGGCATGATCAAGCGCATTGCGCCCGATGCGACCGCCATAGCGCTTAATAGTGCCGCTGATTTTGAAGCCTTTGCGGCTTCGCTTTAAGATTTTGTGAGGAACCGCATGTTTGATCTGTCTAACAAAACCGCGTTGGTGACCGGCGCTACGGGCGGCCTTGGAGCCTCAATTGCTAAGGCTTTGCATAGCCAGGGTGCCAATGTGGTGCTTTCCGGCACCCGTGAGGCCGTTTTGCAAGAACTGGCGTCAGAACTGGGCGAGCGCGCCTTTGTGGCGGCGTGTAATCTCTCGGATGCCGCCGAAGTCGATGGCCTGATGGCTAAGGCCGAAGCGGCCGCCGGATCACCAGTCGATATTCTGATCTCCAATGCTGGTCTGACGCGCGATGGTTTGTTGATGCGCATGAAGGATGAAGACTGGGAAACGGTCATCAAGGTGAACTTAGAGGCCTATTTCCGCCTGTCGCGCTCGGCCATGAAGGGCATGATGAAGCGCCGTTTTGGTCGGATCATCGGCATTGCCTCAGTTGTGGGCGTGACCGGCAATCCCGGTCAGGCCAACTATGCGGCCTCTAAGGCGGGTATGATCGGCTTTTCTAAGGCCCTGGCTCAGGAAGTGGCGTCACGCAATATCACCGTCAATACGGTCGCGCCCGGCTTTATCGCCTCTCCGATGACGGATGTTTTAAATGACGCGCAGCGCGACGCCATTCTGACCAAGATCCCCGCCGGAAAGCTGGGTGAGGGCAGCGATATCGCTGCGGCCTGCGTTTATCTGTCTAGCGTTGAGGCGGGTTATGTCACCGGCCAGACCCTGCACGTCAATGGCGGTATGGCGATGATTTAAGCGGCGTTTAGCCACCCGTTTTATCAAAAGCTTTTGTGTCGTAAAATAGTGTGTTACGCAGCGCAGTTAAATTCGCTTGAATCCTTACACCTGTATGGCTACAAGCAAACGCCTAGAATCTTAGTTAAGTTTCTTAAGCGGCCCTCGCGGCCAAGTTTTTAAACCTCTAGAGGGCCTAAAATGTCTGAAGTTCTTGAACGTGTTCGTAAGATCGTAATCGACCATCTGGATGCCGATCCGGACAAGGTCACGGATAAGGCGAGCTTTATCGACGATCTGGAAGCCGACAGTCTCGACATCGTCGAGCTGGTCATGGCTTTCGAAGAAGAGTTCGACATCGAAATTCCCGACGATTCCGCTGAGCATATCCTCACGGTCGGTGATGCGGTGAACTATATTCAGGAAAAGCTTTCCGCTTAATCCTGTTAAGGTGAAATAGGGCGCGGCTCTGCTTGGGTGCAGGGCCGCGTCATGTCTATCGGGCATGGCTTTGCCCAAAGTTCTAAGGATACGCATATGGCTCGTCGCGTCGTGATTACTGGCGTTGGTCTGTTGACCCCGCTGGGGCATGGGACCGAAATTTCGTGGAAGCGTCTGCTGGAAGGCAAATCCGGCGCAGGCCCGATCACCGCCTTCGATACGACCGATTATGCCTGTACCGTCGCCTGTGAGATCCCGACCGTCGATGGTCGCGGTGGTGGTGGCCCGGACATCGAAGGCTCGTTTGATGCCTCGAAAGTCCTGTCCAACAAAGAGCGCCGCAAGGTTGACGATTTTATCCTGTACGCGATCGCGGCTGCCGATGAAGCGCTGAGCGACGCCAACTGGCACCCTGAATCCGAAGAGGATCAGGTCCGCACCGGCGTGATGATCGGCTCCGGCATTGGTGGTCTGGGCGTTATCGCCGCCACCGCACTGGAGCTTAAGGAAAAAGGTCCCAAGCGGATTTCGCCGTTCTTTATCCCGTCATCCCTGATCAATCTGGCGTCAGGGCAGGTGTCAATCCGTCACGGCCTTAAGGGGCCCAACCATTCGGTCGTCACCGCCTGTGCGACCGGAGCCCACGCCATTGGTGATGCGGCCCGCCTGATCAAATACGGCGATGCCGATGTCATGGTGGCTGGTGGCGCTGAATCGGCGATTGTGCCGGTCGGTATCGCGGGCTTTATTGCCTGCCGTGCCCTGTGCACCGCCTTTAATGACACGCCGGAAAAGGCCTCGCGTCCCTATGACAAAGACCGTGACGGTTTCGTTATGGGCGAGGGCGCGGGTATTCTGGTGCTCGAAGAATATGAACATGCCAAGGCGCGCGGCGCCAAGATCTATGCCGAAGTGCTGGGTTACGGCCTGTCGGGCGACGCCTATCACATTACCGCCCCGTCCGAAGATGGCGATGGTGGTTTCCGCGCTATGAGCTTGGCGCTCAAAGACGCGGGCATTTCAGCGACTGAGATCGACTATGTCAATTCGCACGGCACCTCGACTATGGCTGATGGCATTGAGTTGAAAGCCATCGAGAAATTCCTGGGCGAACGTGCGGCCACCGGCACGGTGTCGTCGACCAAATCGGCTATCGGCCACCTTTTGGGGGCTGCCGGTGCGGTCGAGGCCGCCTTCTGTGCGCTGGCTATCCGCGATCAGATTGCCCCGCCGACCATCAACCTCGACAACCCCGATGTCGAAACCCCCATCGATCTGGTGCCCAATAAGGCCAAGCCTATGAAGATCGATAAGGTTATGTCAAACTCCTTTGGATTCGGGGGCACTAACGCCGCGCTCATATTGGGTAAGGTCGACTAACCATGACGAAAAAAGGCAGGCCGGCCAAACCGCGAAAAGCCAAGCGTTTGATTGCGCCGGTTGCGGGCCTGTTGTCGGGATTGTTTTTGCTGTTTCTGGCCGTGCTGTTGGGCGTCTATGCTCAGGCGTTCGGGCCGGGACCGGTGGCGCGTGATAATGCTGAGGTGACCTCGGTGTCGCTCAAGCAGGGTATGGGCGTTATCGCCATTGCCAAAACCCTGAAAGAAGCCGGTGTCATTCGCTCCGAGACCGCTTTTCGTCTGGCTGCCAAGGTTAGCGGCCGCGATAATGCCATGCGTGCCGGCACCTATGAATTCGATAGCCGCCAGCCCTTGTTCAGCGTCCTGAAGCAGATTCAGGACGGCAAGGTCGTGCAGCACTTCGTCACCATCCCCGAAGGCCGGACCTCGGCTCAGGCCGTGCGGATTCTCATGGCGGTTGAGGCGTTGAAAGGCGATGTCGATATCCCGCCCGAAGGTTCGGTGCTGCCGGAGACCTATCAGTATGAACCCGGTGAAACCCGTCAGGCCGTGCTGGATCGGATGCTGGACGCGGGCCGCAAGACTTTGAACGATCTGTGGGCCAAACGTCAGCCGGGTCTGCCGATCAATACACCCGAAGAAGCGCTGATACTGGCGTCGGTGGTCGAAAAAGAAACCGGCATTGCCACTGAGCGCCCGCGTGTCGCCGCTGTCTTCGTCAACCGTCTGCGCAAGGGTATGCGGCTGGAGTCCGACCCGACCGTTGTTTACGGTGTCTCCAAAGGTGAACCGCTGGGGCGGGGCCTGCGCCGCTCTGAACTGGATACGGCGACACCGTGGAACACCTATCTGATTTCGCGACTGCCGATCACGCCGATTGCCAATCCGGGCAAAGCGTCCATTGAGGCCGTGCTTAATCCGGCTCAGACCAATGATATATTCTTTGTCGCCGATGGCACCGGCGGTCATGTCTTTGCGGAAACCTATGATCAGCATCTGGTCAATGTCGCCAACTGGCGCAAGATCGAGAACCAGCCGCGCGATTCCGCCGTCACGGCCCTGAGCAGCAAAGCCAACTAAAGGAATTGTGCATGGCGCTTTATAGCATGACTGGCTTTGCCAGACGCGATGGCCGCCATAGCGATGATTTGGGTGAAACGCGCTGGACGATTGAGGTGCGCTCCGTCAATGGCCGCAGCCTTGATGTCAAATGCCGCTACCCGGCGGGCTATGAGCATCTCGACCGGCTGGCTAAAGAGCTGTGCAAGGTCAAGTTTCAGCGCGGGCAGATTGCGGTGAATTTTCAGATCACCACAGATGCCCCCAGAGCCGCGGTGACTATCAATGAATCCATGATTGATTTTTACCTTCGGGCTGGCGATGATCTGATCAAAAGCGGGCGCGTTAAGCCGCCGCGTTGGGACGGATTATTATCTCTGCGCGGGGTGTTGGAAGCGGCGGCGGACGAAGACGCCGCAGATGATGGCAGGGCGTTTGAAGCCAGTCTGATTGACGATCTGAATAGCGTGCTTGAAGACCTGAAAGCCGCGCGTGGCCATGAGGGCGAGGCGCTGTTGCATATCCTCAACCACCATCTGGAAACCCTAACCATTGCGCGCCATGACGCCGAGGCGCTCGCTGGACAACAGTTGACGCATATCCGTGAACGCTTTGAGCGCCGTCTGACGGAGATCATGGGCGATACGGCTGAGTTTCAGGATCGTATCCTGCAGGAAGCGGCCGTGCTCGGCGTCAAGGCTGATGTCACCGAAGAACTGGACCGTTTGCGGGCCCACATTGAGGCGGCCCATGCCTTGTTGGGAGCCGAGACCTCACAGGGCCGAAAGCTTGATTTTCTGGCGCAGGAATTTATGCGCGAAGCCAATACTTTGTGCTCCAAATCGACCCTGACCGAACTCACAAGCATCGGTCTGAATTTAAAATCAACGATTGATCAGTTTCGCGAGCAAATCCAGAATGTTGAATAATCCCCGCATCCGTCGTGGCCTTATGCTGATCGTCGTCGCCCCGTCAGGCGCGGGCAAAACGTCCCTGTGTCGCCGCCTCATGGCCGATCACGAAGACCTCGATTTGTCGATTTCAGTGACCACCCGTGCGCCGCGTCCGGGCGAAGAGCATGGCCGCGACTATCACTTTATCAGCGATGCCCAAATGGATGAACTGATTGCTCAGGATGCATTGTTGGAGACCGCGGCGGTGCATGAGTTCCGGTATGGCACCCCGCGTGAGCCGGTCGAAAAAGCCTTGTCGCAAGGCAAGAACGTGTTGTTCGATATCGACTGGCAAGGGGCGCAGCGCATTTCGGTAAAGGCCCCGTCCGATGTGGTGCGGGTATTTATCCTGCCGCCCTCGATGTCTGAGCTTAAGCGCCGGCTGGTGGTGAGGGCTCAGGACGGCATGGATGTCATAGAGCGCCGCCTAAGCCGGGCTAAGGGCGAAATCGCCCATTGGGCCGAATATGATTACGTCATTCTCAATGATGATTTTGACCGCTCATATGCCGAACTGGCGCACATCTATCACGCCGAAGCGGCCCGCCGGTCGCGGGGGTTATGGATTGCGCCGTTCGTCGATGAACTCATGTCGGAGCCTCTATAGCAGGCTGGCGAGTTTCAGAAACCGGTCTGGCGATACCGTTTCAGCGCGTGCGGTCGGATCAATTCTGGCCTGCTCTAACAGCGCTTCGCCGCCCAAAGGTTTAAGCGATGCGCGCAGCATCTTACGGCGTTGACCAAAAGCGGCGGCGGTGACTTTTTCCAGTTTTCTGATCAGTTCCGCATCCGGCCGGTCGGTCTTTGGCGTCAGCTTGACGACCGCGCTGTCGACCTTCGGCGGCGGCGTGAAGGCGCGGGCGGGCAGATCCATCAGCTTTTCACAATTGCAAAGCACCTGAGCAATGACGCTCAGGCGCCCATAGTCATCACTATCCACAGGGGCCACCACGCGCAGGGCGACTTCTAACTGAAACATCAGGGTCATGCTCAGCGGCTGCCACGGGCCGGTCAGCCACTTGATCAACAGCGGTGTGCCGACATTATAGGGCAGGTTGGACACCAGATGAGCGGCGTCCCCCAGATCGCGTTCGGCCAGCAGGACGCGTTCATCGGCCTTAACGGCATCGGCTTCGATCACGTCAAAGCGTGTACCGTAGGTATCATTAAGCTCAGTCAAAAGCTCGATAAAGCGGGCGTCTTTTTCAATGGCCAGCACCGATCGGGCCTCACTTTCCAGCAAAGCGCGGGTCAGGCCGCCGGGGCCGGGGCCGACTTCAATCACCACATCGCCGTCAAACGAACCACCCAGACGGACGATCTTACGCGTTATGTTGAGGTCGAGCAGAAAGTGCTGGCCGAAGCTTTTTTTGGCCATCAGCCCATGCTGTTCAAGGCTTTCGCGCAAACTCGGTAACTCATTTTGCGTTTTAGGCGTCATGGCGCTTCATACTCAAATCATGGGCGGTATGGATGGCCGCAATCAGGCTGTCGGGGCGAGCAATGCCCTGACCCGCAATCCCAAAGCCAGTGCCGTGGTCGGGTGAGGTGCGCACAATCGGCAGACCCAGCGTAATGTTAACGCCGCCCCAGAAATCGAGCGTCTTGAGCGGGATCAGGCCCTGATCATGGTAGAGACAAATACAGGCGTCATAGGCCCCGCGCGCTTCATCGTGGAACAGGGTATCGGCGGGGAAGGGGCCTTTGATATCAATGCCCTGCGCCTGTAAATTCGCGATCACCGGCTTAAGCAGGTCGATTTCTTCGCGACCGATGGTGCCATCTTCGCCCGCATGAGGGTTCAGCCCCGCCATGACCAGACGCGGCGATTTGATCCCAAAATCAGTTTTTAGGGCCTGATGGGTGACGCGCACCGTGTGGGCCAGATCATCAGCGTTAAGGCGCTTTTTTACCTCGCAAAACGGGATGTGGATCGTCGCCAGCACCACCCGCAGGTCTTTGGCGGTCAGCATCATGATGGGGCCGCGCGCGCCGTCGTAAGGGGCGGGGGCGGTAAGGTTACCCAGATATTCGGTATGACCGGGAAAGCTGAACCCCGTGGCATAGAGCACGGATTTGGCGATGGGCGCCGTGATCAGCCCGCGCGCCGCACCTTCAAGACAGAGCGTCACCGCCTCTTCGATCCAGCGGACAATATGCGGGCCGTGGCGGCTGTCGGGGTGGCTCACAACGACCGGCGCAGTCACGGGCCGGTCAAGTACCGGCAGGCTGGCCGCAAACACCTTATGGGCGTCAGATATGTCCTGAATCGCCGCCACATCAGCCCCGGCCGTCTTGAGCGTTTGCGCATCACCGATCACGCAAAAACAAAGCTCAGGAAACCGCTTTAAGGTGTCCCAAGCTTTGAGAATAATCTCCGGGCCGATACCGCACGGGTCGCCCATAGTGATGACAAGCGGTTTGAGAATGATCCCAATCCTTTAAAGCTTATTTGTTCTCAATGGTCGCCTGATTGCGGACATCGCGCAGATAGCGGCGGCCCAGCATCGACAGGCGCTGATTGACGAGGCGATCTTCGATTTGCTCGCGCGTCGGTGCATTTTCACCGGCCAGACGTTTGTCGCAGACGATCAGCACGTTCATGTTGGCATCATTGCGCATCGGAGCCGTGGTCTGGCCGACATTGAGTGGCTTTAAGGCCGCGGCATAGTCGTCGCGCAGTTCGCTGAGCGGGGTTTCCCCAAGGTCGGTCACCACGACACTGCCGTCAATGGTCGTATCGGTCAGGGCTCCACAGCCTTTTTGACTGTTGCGGAACGATTCCAGAGCCTTTTGCGCGGCCTCAACCCGTGAAGCCGGAGCGTCTGCACCCAACGATATGGCGGCCTGTTTCAGCGCCATAACCGAGTCAGAATTACCGTCGGTTTTTTCACGCAGATAATAGATATAGACCCCTTCGTCCGTGGTGATCGGCTGGGTCATCTGACCGCCACTCATGGTCTGCAGGACGGTTTCGATCTTGGGGTCAATTGTACCGGAAATCAGCCAGCCGGCATCACCACCATTGGCGGCTGACGGGGCGTTGGAAAATTGACGGGCAACCGATTGAAACGGAGCGGCACCGGAGGCAATTTGTTGGAACAGTTGCTGTGCTCCAGCCTGGGCTTCGGTGAGACCCCCGGCCAGATTGGGGTCGAGAAAGATTTCAGCGACCAGATATTGCGGCTTTTGGCTGTCGGCCGTGATCTTGGCCATATACGAATCGACCTGATCCTTACCGACGCGGGCCTTGGAATTAAAACGACCACCCACCAGACGCTGCCAGCCGGTTTCGGCGCGGATCTGGCTGCGCAGGGTTTGCGGATCAACGCCTGCCCGTTGCAGTTCGGCCACAAGCTGATCGTAACTCAGATTGCTCTGGGCCGCCATGCGGGTGATTTCTTCGGTGATTTCTTCTTCGTCAACCGTCAGTTCCCAGCGCTTGGCTTCCTGAAGTTCCAGACGTTCGTCAATCAGGCTGCGTAGCGCCTGCTGCTGAAAGGCTTCATAGTTTTGCTCGGTCACCTGCACGCCGGAGGTCACGATGAGCAACAGCATACGCTGGCGCAGATCGTAGGATGAAATGAGCTCGTCATTGACGACAGCGATAATACCTTCGCGCAAAGCCGGACGCTGTGCCGGAGCAGGTTGAGCCGGTGCCGGTTGAGCTTGGGGTGCCTCGGCCTGAGCCATGACGGCTGGGGCGGCGCTTACCATCATCAAGCCTGCGCTCATAGCCAGAGCAGTCGTCTTAAACATCATTTTTTTCAGGCTCATGATCATCAGTCGGGTTGTATCCGCACGGCAGGCAAAAGGCATGGACAGTCTTCTCATGGTGACCGATAGCGTAGTTGGTCATGAATGTGAAGCCACGGCCATCAGCGAATATCATTAAAGTCTGAACCTGATGACCCTAATATGGCAAGGTTAAGGCGCAAAGATATTCCGCTTGACGCTTTTCCATTGGTGTTGCCCAAAATCGCCGTTTCGTCGCGTTCATACACGACTTCGACCCAGGTGCAGTCATCACGATAGATGGCGCTGATTTCAGACCGGCGCCAGGAATCGGTCTTCAGATCGCGATTGATCCGCATCGACGCGCCCCAGTTCTTCGTAAAGAAATGGCGGGCGTAAAGCTGAACGTCCTCATAGCGGCTGCCTTCAAAGCCGGTGACGACGGTGTTGGTCGTGTCCCACTGCACGGCGGTGTTGTCGACGATGTAGCGAACCGTGGCGACCGTGTTGGGGCGGTTGACAGTAAAGCCGACTTCGCCGCGGCGGATGCCACCGTCCTCAGAATCCAGACGCAGCTTTGAGTAGCCATAATAGCCGCCGTCGCCGGTTTTGAAGTCAGACGTTACCACCCAGTCAGATGAGGTCTTAGCCAGACCCGACGGATCGTAAGACACTTTGACGCCCGTTGGAGAGGTGGCGGTCAAAAGATAAGTGTCTTCGACCTCATTGCGGAAGGTACGCCCGACCAGGGTTTTGAGGGTGGTGCCACTATCAAGCTGAACCTGGGCCTTTAAGCCAAGGCTGGCGCGGGCACCGCCTTCGTAAAGGTCATAACCCGGTGACTTATTGGCCTTGAAAAGGGTGGTTTCGTCATATTCAAAAACCTGACTGTCTTCGTTGGGAATCAGGCTCGACGATTTTGATTTGGGTGACACCGCCAGTTGGGCAATCGGCGTCAGCACCACATCAAAGCCATCGAATTTGCGAATCATCGGGTAGCTGAGGTCGAGACCTGCGGTGGCCAGACTGCGCGAAACATTGGCGCTGCGGCCAGCCGAATCAAGGTCGTCGATGCGGTATTGATCATGGCGCGCCGACAGGAAGGGGGCAGCCTTTATACCATGATTGGTCACGAAATCCCGGCGCCATTCCGCTCCAAGGGTCAGGCGCGCCGAATCGTAGCCGCTGGTGCCGTCGGAATCGTCAGGCGCAATCGGATCGCCAACATAATCTTCGCGGAACAGGGCCACACCTGATGCGTTGAACTTGAAGCGGCCACCTGCGAATTCATTGATCGGGTTCCACTGAGCCTCGATCACCGGGGCCACCAGCGGATAGCGCTTGTTTGAGCCTGCCACCGGTCGGTTGCTGGAGGTGCCGATGTCCTGCAAGGCGGCGATGCGCAGGTTCTGGAACGTCGCCATGGTCGCCGACACAAACGCGGTGTCGGTTTGGCGGGTCAGGTTAATCTGACTGATGAGTTGGCGCGATCCGGGGGTAAACACACCGCGATACTCATAGACATCGCCGACCTGATAGCGCTCGAAAAAGTTGGCGCTGCCGGAATCGGACACGCGCTCAGCCGTGAAGCTCCAGCGCCAGTCCGGGTTAATCTTGAATTCGCCGTCGGCCAGAATATAGGAGCGGTCGGCTTTCTCACCCCACTTATTGCCATCATTATCGAAAAAGGCCTCACGGGTGTAACCGGCACGCACCGTGACGTCACCGGAATAGAACCGGCGTCGCCAGGTCGTATTCAACAGCGGGGCTACTTTTTCGTTGAACTGAGGCGAGATGACCAGATCCTGATAGGGCGAAATGACCCACAGATAGGGCTGCTCATAGGACATGCCGCGCCGTTGTGACGAACCGATCTTGGGCATCAGCAGGCCTGACGAGGCCTTGGCGCTGGGGTCGGCGTGCCACAGGATCGGGGTGTAGAACAACGGTACGCCGCGCATCTTAAAGATGGCGTTTTTATAGATCACGACGTTGCGTTTTTTATCCTGAATGATTTCGCCGGCTTGAAACGACCAGGTCGGGCCCTTGGTGGGCTCACCGGGCTTCACGCAGATTTCGCACGGCGTATAAAGCGCGTTGTTGAGGACGTTGGTGTCTTCATCGCGTCGTTCGACCCGCTCAGCAAATATCTTGGTGTTGTCAGGTTGGACCGAGGCGAAATTGGTGCCATAACCGGCGGTCAGGTCTTCGTTGACCTCCAGCGTGTCGGCATACTGGGTCGAGCCGTCCGGATTGATCATGACGGCATTGCCCTGCGCCAGGGTCTTACCCGTCGTTTTGTCGTAGCGCACCATATCGGCACGGATGATCCGGCCATGATGGCGGACTTCGACATTGCCGCGGGCGACAATCACGTTTTCGCTTTCAGTCACCACTTCGTCGGCTTCGACATAGGCCCCGTCCTGCGTCAGGCCGTCTTCGCCAACGACATAGCCCTCAGCCGGTGTGATCACCGGCCGCTCAGACGGCGTGCTTTTCAGCAGCGGAGAGGCTTCTGGCGTCGGTGCGTTTTGAGCGTGGGCGACGCCGCCCAGTACACCCGCCGCCAGCAGCGGGCTTATGCCAACCGTGAGGAAATAAACGAATTTTTTCAGCGCGGGCTTGTGCATGTCGGACGCTAAGGCGTTACCTTTCAGGCTGTCGGCGCGGCGCTTAAAGACGCGAAAGGCCGTGGAATTACGGATACTCGGCATAGAGAAATATGATCAACAGGAACTTAATATTTAAAGCGCAAAGCGTGACAAGGCAATATGGCCTGATTACGGCAGCTTATCCGTCTTCAGTGTAAACCAGCAATGACATGGCCGCCAGAAGGGCAATAATCGGGGTCGCCCAGCCCGCCATAAACGCCGGAATGACTTCGGCCTTACCCATGGCTGAGCAAAGCTGGTTAAAGAAAAAGACCGCAAACCCAAGACTGACGCCGTATATCGCCAGCTTCGCCATGCCACCTAACCGCATCAGCCGCAGCGAAAACACCGCCCCCAGCGCCGACATGGCCGCAAACATCAGCGGTGTCGCCAGCAATTGATGCAGCCTCAGACGATACGACGTGGCCGAAAAGCCGGAGCGTTCAATCTCGGCAATAGTGGGCGCCAGCGACCAGAACGGCGTCGATTGGGCGGATATATATTTCTCAAACGCCGTCTGTGGATTCAAATTAGAATCGATCGACAGGGCATTGTAAAACAGCGCAGGTTCCCCCGCTGAGGCTTCGCGGGCGTTCTTGAGATCCCACATGCCGGGGCGGAGTATGGCCTCACGGGCATCGATGCGCTTGGTGAAGCTGGGCACGCCGGTCGAGTCAATATTATAGACCCAGAAGGTCGCATCGATCAGGTGGCCGATGCTTTTTTGTGAGGCTGCCCGGATAACGGTCTGGGTCTTACCCTCAGTATCGCCCTGACGCAGATAGATGTCGCCTTCCTTGGCCATGGCGGTGCCTTCGATACGGGCACGCACACGCTCATAGTTATCAGACAGATAGGTCGCCAGTGGATTAAGCGCGGTGACGGTAATCACCCCGATCATAAAGGCGGTGACCGATGCCGGGGTCACGAACCGCCAGGCTGACATACCGGCGGCCCGCATGGCGATCAGTTCTGAGCGGCGGTTCAGGTTCACAAAGGCGGCCAATGTGCCAAACAGAAAGGCGAACGGCAGTAGAACCAATATCACATTGGGCGATTTCAGCAGCATCAGGCCCAAAATCTGAAGGCTCGATAATTCCGTTCTGACGCCGAGGGATTTTGAGATTTCCACAAAATCGATCAGGAAAATAATGCTGGAAATCACCGCCAGCGCCACACCCGCCATGATGATGCAGCGCATCATGACGTAGTTTTCCAGCCGCCCGCGTTTTATCGGGTTGATGTAGCGCAGCCAGTTCATGCCGGTTATGCCCGTACTCATCGCGATTGGCCTCCCGACGAAAGCGGTGTTAGTTCAAACAGTTGTGTTGATGACTTAGCACCCTTAACCCGGTCATTTTTATAAATTGCCTTGGCGCACAGGAAGATCAACGTCAGCGGTATTACATATTGCATGAAGTTCATGCCCGCTGAATTATTGCAGGCGGCTTCAACCCCAAAGCCCAATATGCGCACTCCGGCGGCAATGGATGAGACGATCATGATGCGCTTGGTGTAGCCTGAGCGGCTGAACCGCCCACCTAACACCCCAAGGGTCGCCAGCAGGACAAAAGCGATATTGTAGAGCGGCGAGGCGAGGCGGCTATGACCTTCGGCAAACAGCTTTTTCCAGTTACCACGCTCCCAGTCCATCGCCATGTTGGGATAAAACAGTTCATGCATCCAGCGGTCGGATTCTTTGTAATGCAGGAAATCATCCGAGGAGAAATAGTTCGTGATATCAAACGCATATTCTTCAAAGGTAAGATGATTTAGCACACCTTTGTCTGAAACCTGCTGCATCGAGCCTTTGCGCATGACCAGGCTTGAGGTGCCGTCTTTGCGCAGGATGCGGCCTTCTTTAGCGCTGTAGGTGCGGTCCATGCCGTCACCGCCGGGGGTACGGATAAATATCTGGCGCAGCAGCCCGTTCTGGTCGATGCGCTGCACATAGATGGTCAGGCCCGACTGCGTGGTCGAAAAATCACCCTCTCGGATCAGGGATGACGCCAAATCGGTTTTAACATTGTAAAGTTCCTGCCGCATCAGCCGCGAAGCCGCGGGCTGAATAAACAGGTTCATCGCCAGACTCAGCATGGTGATATAGACGCCGAGGCGTAAGACCGGCGAGGCTATCCGCCACAGACTCATGCCTGATGCGTAACAGGCCACGATTTCATGCTCATTATGCAGCCGGTTGAGGGCTACCAATGTGCCGACGAAAATCGCGATCGGAAACACCAGACTGGTAAGCTGAGGCAGGGCCAGAAAGCTGATTTTCAACAGCACCCACGCGCTTTGCCCCCGCTCAACAATGACGTCGAGCTGGTTGAGGCTTTGCGACAACATAGCCACCGCCGTGAGCGCCAGAATGGCGGCGATCACAGGGAACCTCAGTTGACGGGAAATGTACCGTTCAACGGTGCGCATCGGTTGGGGATATCCGGATAAAATGTTTGATGAGACTAAAAGCTTTAAAACAGACGCTTTTTTGACGACTTCGGACGCTAAGATCAAGCTGAAAACCAAAAAACGCACCCAAAACCTGAGCTTGCCTGATTATCGTCAGGGAAGGAGCATTTATGCACGAAAAAACACTTAACCTTTGCGGGCGTTTGTGGGCATAAACCCTCACATAAGGGTGTTGGAGCGCACATACCGCGCCGTTTTACGCCCAGATTCTGGATACCGGAGTACATATAATGCACATTCAACTGGCCACCCAATATCCCGAAAACCATGCCTTGGCCGTTCTGATCGGTGATGGTGACGCGCTAAGCGCCGGGGCTGAAAAGCTTAATACCATTTCGTCGGGCTATATTCTGGGCAGTCTGAAAAAGCTGGGTTTCAAATCCGCCAAGGGTAAGGTGCAGATTTTGAGCGCTCTGCCGGATCAGCCCTATACGGCGCTGGCGGTACTGGCCGCGGGCGATCTGGCGGGCCTCAAGGGAACCGATGTTGAATCCGTAGCCGCCAGCCTTTATCACGCCACAAAATCGGCAGGGTTTGCGGATCTGGCGATTGATATGGGCAGCTTTCCGGCTGAGCAGGTCGCCCACGCCATGTTTGCCCTGACCCTGGCCAGCTACCGGTTTGATAAATATTTCGGTGCCGCCAAGCTTGAAAAGGCACCGTCACTGAAATCCGTGACCCTGATCTGTGATGATGTGGCAGAAGTTGAAGCCGCTTATGCGCCGCTGAAAGCGATTGCCGACGGCGTCATCGTGGCGCGTGATCTGGTGTCGGAACCCGCCAATGTGCTTTACCCGCAATCCTATGCCGACCGCATCAAGGGCTTTGAATCGCTTGGCCTCAAGGTTGAGGTTCTGGGGGAAGACGAGATGACAAAGCTCGGTATGTTCTCACTTTTGGGCGTGGGCTTAGGCTCGCGCAAAGAGTCCAAACTGGTGGTCATGCAATGGCTGGGCGCGGACGATAAAGCCGCGCAACCGGTGGCTTTTGTGGGCAAGGGTGTCACCTTCGATACCGGCGGCATTTCGATCAAGCCTGCCGAAGGCATGGAAGACATGAAGTGGGACATGGGCGGGTCGGCCACGGTCGTCGGCACAATGGTGGCGCTGGCCGGGCGCAAAGCCAAGGTCAATGCGATTGGCGTCGTAGGGCTTGTCGAAAACATGCCTGACGGCAATGCCCAACGTCCGGGCGATGTGGTCACCGCTATGTCGGGTACGACGATCGAGGTCATCAATACCGATGCCGAAGGCCGCCTCGTTCTGGCCGATGCTTTGTGGTACACGCAAGACCGCTTTAAGCCGCAGTTCATGATTGATCTGGCGACCCTGACCGGGGCCATGATCATAGCCCTCGGCATGGATTATGCCGGTGTTTTCAGTAACAACGATGATTTAGCTGAGAAAATATCTGAAGCATCTAAGTCGGTATTGGAAAACACCTGGCGTATGCCATTGCCGACCCAGTATGAGAAGCAGATCGATTCCAAAATCGCTGACATACGCAACATCGGTGGCCGCCCCGGCGGCTCGATCACGGCGGCTTTGTTCCTGCAACGCTTCGTCAATAATGTACCGTGGGCGCATCTGGATATCGCGCCGACCGCCTGGACCAATGAACAGCGCCTGCCGACCGTGCCGGAAGGTGCTACCGGCTGGGGCGTGCGTACGCTTGATGCGCTGGTCAAGGCGCATTACGAAGTCTAATTAATGACAGAAATCTGGTTCTATCATCTGGAGACGACCGCGCTTAAGGCGGCGCTGCCCGATTTGCTGGAAAAAACCTTGCAACGCGGGTGGCGCGCCTATGTGCTGGGGCAGGATGATGATCTGCTGGAGGAACTGAACACACACCTGTGGGCCTACCGCGATGAGGCGTTTCTGGGCCACGGTCTGGAAACCGCAGAGTTTGCGGATCGTCAGCCAATTTTGTTAGGTAAAACCGGTGGCCGGGCCAATGATGCGCAGGTGCTGTTTTCGGTCACAACGGGCGATCTGCCGGACTTGACGGCCTATCAGCGCTGCCTGATTGTGTTTGAAGGCCGCGATGATGCTCATATCGGGTGGGCGCGGGCGCAGTGGAAGCAATTGAAAACGCAGAATTTTGACATGGCCTACTGGAAACAGAATGATCTGGGCCGCTGGGAGAAGATGCAATGACACTTAAACTTAAGCTTATCATGGCAGTGGTAGCACTCGCTCTGGTCTCCTGTGCCAGTCCGGCACCCGCACCAGCCCCCGTGCCCAACCAAACCATGAAACCAATCCCCAATCCGCCGGAACCCAAGCCGGAGCGTCCGCGCGCTGACAATAATGATCAGTGCGGTGCCAAGGCGCTTCAGTATCTGGTCGGTAAGCCCCGCACCGAAATACCGGTGCCGGTTAATCCTTCAAAGCGCCGCGTGCTGTGTTCGACCTGTGCCGCGACCATGGATTACCGCGAAGACCGTCAAACGATTACCTTTGATGTGAATACAGGGATCATCCAATCCATTCGCTGCGGGTAAAAAGGCGGTATTTGGCGATCTAATACGCAGTCTGCGCTTGCAGGTACTTAGGTGTACCTGCGGCGCTTGTCGGCTATTATCTCACTCAAATCTCACCTTTTTACAGCTTGGTGTGAAGGGTTTTAAATTCCAGCCTCGGTCTTGGCGGTTTCATAGGTTTCGGCGGCGATCATCCATTTGGATTCTAACGCGACCATATCCTCTTCAAGCTTTGCTTTTTCTTTTCCGTAAGATATGGCCTTGGCTTGATCTTTTACATAAAGATCGGCATCACCCAGCTTAAGATCCAGCAGCTTGATCTTATTGCTGATGGCCTCAATCTGGCGCTCCAGGTCATCGGCGGTTTTCTTGAGCGGGGCTATGGCATTGCGGGCGGCAGCGGCGGCTTTGCGAGCGTCCTTGGAATTGATGCCCGACTGTTTTTTCTCAACCGGCTCATCGCCTTGCGTGGCCGTTTTGGCGCGCTCAATCACCAACTTCGAATATTCATCCATCGTGCCGGTATAGGGCTTCACCGTACCGTCATTGACCAGCCATAATCGGTCGGCAACCATTTCGATCAGTGAGCGGTCGTGGGTGATGATCAGCACAGCACCTTCATAGTCGTTGAGCGCTTCTAACAACGCGCGCCGCGAATCGATATCGAGATGGTTGGTCGGCTCATCAAGGATCAGCAGGTGCGGCGCATCCATCGCTACCATATTCAGCAGCAGACGGGCCCGTTCACCGCCGGACAGATCCTTACACTTGGTCTCAGCCTTATCGACCCGCATCCCGAATGACCCCAAACGCGCACGGCGTTTGGCTTCGGTTTCTTCCGGGCGGGCGCGACGCATCATTTCCAGCGGCGTGTCTTCGGGATCAAGCGCTTCGATCTGATGCTGATGGAACCAGCCGACCGTCAGGCGACGGTCGCGCCAGTGGGTACCGTGCTTTTCTTTCAACGCGCCGGCGATCATCTTGGCAAAGGTCGATTTACCGGCACCATTGACGCCCAAAATCCCGATCCGGTCATCAAGATCGAGCCGCAGGGTGATGTCGCGCAGGATGATTTTATCATCATAACCGACACTGACCTCTTCGAGACGCAGTATCGGCGGGGCCAAAGGCTTATCCGGCGACGGCAGGATGAAAGGGGCCACCCGATCTTCAATCGTATCAGCAATCGGCGGCAGTTTTTCCAGCCGCTTCATCCGCGACTGGGCCTGGGCGGCCTTGGAGGCCTTAGCGCGGAAGCGATCCACAAAGCTTTGCAGGTGGGCGCGCTCGGCCTCCTGCTTGACGCGGCTGGCGGCCTGCAGACGGGCTTTTTCGGCGCGCATCCGCTCGAAATCGTCATAGCCGCCGGTATAGAGCTCGAGTTTTTGCCCCGCCACATGGACGATGGCATCGACCGATTCATTCAGCAGGTCGCGGTCGTGGGAGATGATCAGGGCCGCATTGGGATAGCGTTTCAGGCGGGCCTCAAGCCACAGCGCGCCTTCGAGGTCGAGATAGTTGGTCGGTTCATCCAGCAGCAGCAAATCGGGCTCGGCCAACAGCGCCCCGGCCAGAGCGGCCCGCATCCGCCAGCCGCCCGAAAAGGCTGCGATTGGCCGGGTCAGATCGGCGGTCGAAAAGCCAAGGCCGGACAGGATTTCTGCCGCCCGTGACGGCGCGCGATCGGCCCCAATCGCATAAAGATCGGCATGGATTTCGGCCTGATGGATCGGGTCGGCGGTCTCCAACGCCTTCAGCAGATTTTCGCGGCGGGTATCGATCGACAAAACCGCATCGATCAGATGCTGCGGGGAGGCGGCCATTTCCTGCTCAACCGAGGCGACGCGCCAGCTTTTGGGGGTACTGATATCGCCGCCACCGGCTTGGTACTGGCCCTGAATCAGCTTGAACAGGGTCGATTTGCCGACCCCGTTCAAACCCACCAGACCGGCCTTCGTCCCCGGCGTCAGGGTCAGTGTCGCGCCGTCAAAAAAACGGCGCCCGTAGGCGTCAAAAGTCAGGTTGGTGATCTGCAACATAAAACGGATACTTAAACAGGTTATAGGGCTTGGCGAAATCGGAATGCCTCGCTATAAGCCAGCCCAAGTTAAACGCCAAACGAATTTGGCCAAAATCGGAACCTACATATGTCACGCACCTTTTCTATCCTTAAGCCCGACGCCACCCGCCGTAACCTGACCGGCAAGATCAACGCCGTCATCGAAGAGGCTGGTCTGCGCATTGTGGCGCAAAAGCGCGTTAAGCTGTCGACGGCTCAGGCTGAAGCTTTTTACGGCGTGCACAAAGAGCGTCCGTTCTTTGGTGAACTGGTCGGTCAAATGACGGCTGAACCGGTTGTAGTTCAGGTTCTGGAAGCTGACGACGCTGTGCCAAAGTACCGTGAAGTCATGGGCGCCACCAACCCTGAGCAGGCCGCTGACGGCACGATCCGCAAGCTGTTTGCTCTGTCGATTGGTGAAAACTCGGTCCACGGTTCGGATTCGGATGAGAACGCCGCGATTGAAATCGCGCAGTTCTTTACGGACGCTGAAATCGTCGGTTAATAATTTACGGGGCGTGGGGTCTGTGACCCCGCATCTTCTAACCAATAAAAAAGCCCCATCATTAGATGGGGCTTTTTTATTGGACAGGAAAGGCATGGGGCCATTGGCCCCAAACCTCATGAGTTATTTCCCCGTCAATTCGGCCAACAACGCCTTACGGTCATAAACCGTCTTCAGCGCTTCCGCGATGGCCGAAGATGACACCACAACCGTGCGGTTGAGCGTCCCGTCATAGTAATAGGCACCACCCAAAGAGTGGATGTTGCCATCAAACGCCGCCCCAATCACTTCGCCCTTAGCATTGATAACCGGAGAGCCGGAATTGCCGCCGATGATGTCGTTGGTGGTCACATAGTTGAACACCTTCGATTTATCGACCTTGGGTTCCGCAGTCTTCCATGACGTGGCCAGTTCATACGGTTCAACACCGGTGGCGCGCTCATATAGACCGGCAATATCGGTAAACGGCGTGATCTTCACCCCGCGATAGTCCCAACCCGTGACCTTGCCGTAGGATAGCCGAAGGGAGAAGGTTGCGTCCGGATAGGTCGAGGTGGCATAGGCCTTGAACCGGATTTTGGCTATCTTTTCTGACGCAATGCGGGTCGGGCCGGTCACGCGGGCTTCATATTGCTTGCGCACGGCCAGAGCCTCGTCGTCGATTTTCAACGCCCATTGGATCATCGGATCGTCGGACGCTTGAACCGCCGCCAAACCGCCATCCATCAGTTGTTTGCGATAGGCGACATCGGTCAGCTTGGTGCCATCGATCAGGCGCTTGGCCAGAGCTTCCGGCGATTCCTTACCCAGCAGCAGCTTGGTCACGGGCGAATCTGCGGTCAGATATTCGCGGGCTTTCAGCAAGCGGAACTCAAGCTGAATCTGATCGAGCGGCTTTTCAACTGGCGACGGGTTCAGCAATCGCTTTTCAAGGGCGGGCAGGCGGCTGTCGGCAAATTCTGGCAGGCGTTCAGTTGACGGTTTTGGCTTTTCCTTAGCCAGACGCACAATCGTGCGCGCCGTCGCAAACAGGGATGAACTGGTCGGCGCGGACTCCAGGAAGAAATAAGGAAAATAGAGATCGCCCACATCCTTTTGAGCGGCGGCGATATCGGCCCACGGATCGCCGAAGGCGGCCTTATCCTCAGCCGTCATACCGGCCTTCAGCGCAGTTTCTTCGGCGCGCTTGGCATCCATGATGGCAGGGTTATTCAGCGCCAGTTGCTGGCCGTAAAAGACTTTAAAACCGTTCTCAAGCGAGGTTAGGGGATCGGTGCCGATGCGCTTGTTCTCATCGCTTTGGGCCATGAACTGAATGATCCGGCCGCGCAGTTCCGAGCGTTGAAGCTGGGATGCTGGAATCAGTAGGTCGCGGTTGGTCTCAAGCTGCGCGACCGTCATCAGACGCTGCGTCGTGCCCGGATTGCCGGCTACGAAGGTGACGTCATTTTCCTTCGGCGCATTCGGGCTAAATTTCAAATAGTTGGGCGTTGTAACGACCTTGCCGTTTTCATAAATTCGCAGGAAACCGGCATCTAGGTTGTAGCGCGGGAAGTTAAAATTATCCGGATCACCGCCGAAGAAACCGGATTTATATTCCGGGTAGAACACCAGCCGCACATCTGAATAGCGGCGGTACTTATAGAGCTTATATTCGCCGCCCTGATAGAAGCTGATGACCTGACAGCGAATGGTCTGATCGGTGCCGCACCCGGCTTTTTCCAGTTCCGACGCCTTGGCGTTCATCGCTTTTACGAAGGCTTCTCCGGTCAGGCCTGACGTTGCGGCATTGATATCCTTAGTCACATCGCTGATGCCGGTCAGGATTTCAGCCGACTGGCCGGGGCAGGTCTTTTCTTCGGTGCGGGCGGCGGTGAAGAAGCCCTTTTGGGTATAGTCATTTTCCGCTGACGACAGGTCCTGCGCACAGGCAATGACGCAGTGGGCATTAGTGAGCACTAGACCTTCGGGAGATACGACCGAGGCCGAGCAGTTCGATAACCGCACGGCGGCTGACTGGATGTGATTAAGCCACTTGGCGTCGATCTTGGTGCCGTAGGTTTCATTGACCTTGGCGGCGGGGAAGTTGTCAAACGTCCACATGCCTTCTTCGGCTTGGGCGGATGTGGCGGCCATCAGGGCCAGAGTAGTGGACGCAACTAACGCGACTTTAAACTTGGGCATACTGCTAATCCGTACGATTATTAACTGTACCGATTGATAGTGCATATGCCGGATCAGGCAACCGCTTTATGTTAATTATGAAACTTTTTAACGCGTGTAGAGGTGGCGTACAGCGGCAGGATAGAGCCTATGCTCCTCGATCAAAACGCGGGCGGCCAGATCATCAGGTGTATCGCCCTCAAGAATCGGCACCTGTGCCTGAAGGATGATGTCGCCGTCGTCGACTCCTTCGGACACCCAGTGAACCGTGCAGCCACCAAAGCTGTCACCGGCGGCAATGGCGCGTTCGTGAGTATGCAGGCCCTTATATTTCGGCAGCAGGGACGGGTGGATATTGATCATCTTACCCGCCCACTGGCCCACCAGATAAGGCGTAAGGATGCGCATATAGCCAGCCAGACAGATCAGTTCGATGCCCGCGGCCTTGAGTGCTTTATCAATTTCGCGCTCATGGGCCTCACGGTCTTTGCCGAACGGCCTATGATCAATGGCAAGCGTGGCAATGCCCTGAGAGGTCGCCCACTCTAAGCCAGCCGCCGCCGGATCATTGGAGACCACCAGCGTAAACTCGACCGGGAAATCGGCGGCGCGTGACGCTTCGACCAGCGCCATCATGTTAGAGCCGCGACCGGAAATAAAGATCGCAGCTTTAGGCTTGGAGGTCATTACGCGTCCGCCAGTTGACCGCAGACAAAGGCATCTTCACCGGCATTCAGAAGTGCTGCCAGAACCGCATCGGCATTAGCCGGGTCGACATAGAGCACAAACCCGATCCCGCAGTTAAAGGTCCGCAGCATCTCATGCTGTTCGATGCCGCCGGTTTCCATCAGCCAGCTAAAGACCGGCGGGAACTCCCATGAGCTATAATCAAAATTGGCCACCAAACCTTCGCGGATGGCGCGACCGGGATTTTCGATCAGGCCGCCGCCGGTAATGTGCGCGCCGCCCTTTATCAGACCGGCTTTCATCAGGGGCAGGACAGATTTGATATAGATTTTGGTAGGCTCCAGCAGGGCCTGCGCCAGTGTCAGATCTTTGGCGAACGGGGCCGGAGACGACCACGACAGGCCCGCGACCTCAATGACCTTGCGCACCAGCGAATAACCATTGGAGTGCGGGCCGGATGACCCCAAAGCGATGATCACGTCACCGGCTTTTTGGGTATCAAGCTTTGGCAGAACCTTGTCACGATCGACCGCGCCGACGCTGAAACCGGCCAGATCATAGTCGTTTTCGCCGTACATGCCCGGCATTTCGGCCGTTTCACCACCGACCAGTGCGCAACCCGCGCGCTTGCAGCCTTCGGCGATGCCAGCGACCACGCGCCGGGCGGTATCGACGTCAAGTTTTGAGGTCGCGTAATAATCAAGGAACATCAGCGGTTCTGCGCCTTGCGCCAGCAGGTCATTGACGCACATGGCGACAAGATCAATACCGACCGTATCATGGCGGTGGGTTTCAATGGCGATCTTAAGCTTGGTGCCCACGCCGTCGGTGGTCGTCACCAGCAAAGGATCATCGTAACCGGCAGCTTTCAGGTCGAACAAAGCGCCAAATCCGCCCAGACTGGCCTCAGCGCCAGACCGGCGCGTGGCCTTGGCCAGCGGCTTAATGGCGTCGACAAGGGCTTCGCCTGCATCAATATCCACGCCCGACTGTGCGTATGTAAGACCGTTCTTGTGTGTCTTATTCGCCGGTTCCGACATAAAAACTTACCTTCGATTCTATTATAGGGCTTGCCTAAAGCCCATTGCGATTTGCTATAGCTACAAAATGAGTCCAATTACAAACACTGATGAGCTTATTAGCTTCTGTGAGCTGATTTCCAAAGCGCCATTTATCACGGTCGATACCGAATTTATGCGCGAAACCACCTATTGGCCAAAGCTGTGCCTGATTCAGGCGGCAAGTGCCGATCATGCCGCGATCATCGATCCGTTGGCGAAGGATCTCGATCTTCAGCCGTTTCTGGATGTGCTGGCCAACCCTGCGATCCTTAAAGTGTTTCACGCCTGCCGTCAGGACATTGAAATCTTTTATAATTTGGGCGTTTTACCTGCGCCTGTGTTTGATACGCAGGTGGCGGCCATGGCGGCCGGTTACGGCGATCAGGTCGCTTATGATTCGCTGGTGCGGCAGGTATTAAAGGTCGAAATCGACAAGGGTTCGCGCTTTACCGACTGGTCGCGCCGCCCGCTCAGTGAGCAGCAACTGACCTATGCGCTGGGCGATGTCACCCATCTGGCCAAGGTCTACCCCAAGCTAAAAGCGTCGCTGGAAAAGGTTGAGCGATTCGAGTGGGTGTCTGAAGAAATGAAGGGCCTGATCGATCCGTCGCTCTATAATACTGATCCGCTTGATGCCTGGCGGCGGTTGCGGCCGCGCAAATCGTCACCCAAATATCTGGCGGTCTTTGCGCAGACGGCAGCCTGGCGGGAACGCACGGCGCAGGAGCGCGATCAGCCGCGCGGGCGTATCTTAAAAGATGAGGGTATCGACGAAATCGCCACCCAGCTACCGACTGATCCGGCGGCTTTTGACCGGATGCGCTCGACCCCCAAAGGCTTTGGCGCGTCGAAATTCGGGGTTGAACTGATCGAGATCATTCAGGCGGCGATCAAAGAACCTGAAAAATTCGCGCCCAAGATGGATAAGTCGGCTCCCCCGGTTCAGGTGCCCGCGTCGGTGGTGGAACTGCTCAAAGTCTTGCTGCGTATCCGCTGCGAAGAGGAGGGCGTGGCCCCCAAGCTGATCGCGACCGTTGCCGAACTGGAAAAGATCGCGCTGGATGACAATGCCGATGTACCGTCCCTGCAAGGGTGGCGTCGCAAGGTGTTTGGTGAGGACGCCCTGCGGCTTAAGCGCGGTGAATTGGCGCTGGTGCTCAATGGCCCCAAGGTCGAACTGGTAGAGTTGGATTAGTAGCTTTCGGTTCGCAAGCTGAGTTTGAGGGCGTTAGCCAAAGCGCGGGCGCGTTTGCGGGTCTGTTCGCCCAGCAGCAGGTCATCCCAACCGGCCTTGGCGCTGACGATCAGGGTTTTGTCGTCCTGACGAATATGCGCCATTTTCAATAACTTATCGGACTTGGCCGACAGGTCGCAGCCCAGCCGCAGGGTTAGGCCCAGTTGGGTGGCCTGAAGGTGGCGCTCATCGCCGAGTATGCGGCTGACCAGCACCGGTTCCTTGGTGTAGGCATCGCCGCTGTAGCGGGTGTAGAGCGCGCAGGCCAGAAACACACGCTCCGCATGGTTTTGGCCGGGAATGGGGGCGCGCAAAACCTGATCGCAGACCAGATCGGCGCGATGATCGGGGTGCAGGCGCGCGCCGATATCGGACAGTTTGGCGGCCGCCTTGATCAGTTTTTCAGAAGGCCGGGCGACATCGACGCTGTCGTAAAATTCAGTGGCCCAGGCTGCCAGAGCGGGGCCTAAGTTTTCGCTGATGCCGTGGCGGGCGCCGAAATTGGCGCAGCCCTCGATCAGTGGGTCAAGTTTTTTATAGGCATCGGGCAGATCATCAAACAGCAGACCTTCGCGCAGACCATTGGCCGAGAAACAGATGCTTTCAATCTCAAAACATTCGATCAGCCCCTGAAGCACCAGCGCGGCATAGGAGATATTTTCCATGCGTCGTTTGGAAACGCCGGGGAATTTCTCAAGCGATGTCGGGGATTGAATCGCCACCAGACGGGCTATGGTCAGGGCATCACGGGCGGACAGTTCAAATTGTTGAACGATCTGGAGCGGATAGTTGACCTTCATCATCCAGATAAGCGCCAGATTGCGCCACGCGCCACCGACCGCATGAAAGGTTTTGGCTCTGAATTGCGATCTTAGGGGATCAAGCTGGGCGCGGATAAGTGCGTATGTCTTTTCCACATCCATCGGCTTGGGCGCGCCCAAGGCAAACGGCCCCAGCGGCAGGGTAAGGCCCTTAAAGGTCGATTGCGGATCTAGATTGATCAGTTCAAGGCTGGAGCCGCCCAGATCACCAACAAAACCCTCGGCCTCCAACTGGCCGCAGCGCACGCCCTGACCGGCATAGTGGGCTTCTTCGCGACCGGTGAGGGTACGCACCTTAAAGCCGGTCACACGCTCGATTTCATGGGCGAACTCAGGGCCGTCGGCGGCGTCGCGCAAAGCGGCTGTGGCGACCACATGAACCTTTGAGAGGGTATAGGATTCCAGAATGGCCTTAAAACGTCTCAGGGCAATCAGCGTATCCTTCTTGCCTTGCGGATGCAGACATTCGGTCTGACGCAGGTCACGACCCAGCCCCGCCAAAATCTTTTCGTTAAACAACGGCCAGATCGAACGGCCTTCGATCCGGTAGATGACCAGACGAACGGAGTTCGAGCCGATGTCGATAACGGCAGTGTTATGATTATTTTCTGGAACCAACATGATCAAAGGCTTGAGGCAAGTCCTTAACCCCGCGACCGCGCCCCGATAGTGAAGGGTTGGTCATGAAATAATCGTGAGCCGAGAAGGGGTTATCGAGGTGACTTACATCTATGCGTTTATAGCTGCCGTCAATAGCTAATTGCCAGCTCTGGGCTTCGTCATTGAAGTTGGCGACCATAATCTGATCCAATACCTGACGATGAACCGTCGGGTTTTCAACCGGGATCAGCACTTCGACGCGGCGATCCAGATTGCGGCTCATCCAGTCAGCGGAGGATATAAACACCCGCGCCTGATCGGACGGCATGGCGTGGCCATTGGCAAAGCAGACAATGCGGGTGTGCTCCAGGAACCGGCCCACAATTGATTTGACGCGGATGTTATCGGAATAGCCCTTCACCCCCGGCCGCAGGCAGCAGATGCCGCGCACGATCAGGTCAACCTGAACCCCGGCCTGTGAGGCCTGATAAAGCTTTTTGATGATGACCGGATCGACCAGCGAATTTAGCTTGGCCCAGATCTGGGCGGGCTTGCCTGCGCGGGCGTTGGCGATTTCCTGATCAATCAGGCTGACAAGGCCTTGTTTTAGCGTCACCGGCGAGAAGTAGAGCTTATCCATCTTATCCGGGCGGGCATAGCCGGTGATGAAGTTGAATACCCGCATGGCATCGCGGCCCAAGGCCGGATCGGCACTGAATAGCGACAGGTCGGTATAGACCTTGGCCGTGATCGGGTGATAATTGCCGGTGCCGAAGTGACAATAGGTGCGCAAAGTCTCACCTTCGCGGCGAACCACGACCGACAGCTTGGCGTGGGTTTTATATTCCACAAAGCCGTAGACAACATGAACACCGGCGCGTTCCATCGCACGGGCCCAGCGCATATTGGCCTCTTCGTCAAAGCGGGCCTTGATTTCGACCAGAGCCGTGACGTTTTTGCCTTGCTCGGCGGCCTCAATCAGGGCGGCGACGATGGGGCTGTCTTTTGAGGTTCGGTACAGGGTCTGCTTGATAGCGATGACGTTTGGGTCGCGCGCGGCTTGCCGTAGGAACTGCACGACCGCATCAAAGCTCTCAAACGGGTGATGAACCAGAATGTCTTTTTCGCGGATGGCAGAAAAGACATCGCCGCCATTATCGCGAATACGCTCAGGGAAGCGCGGCTCATAGGGTTTGAATTTCAGATCGTTGCGGTCGGCGGGGATAAGTTGCGACAGTTCCGACATCCCAAGGATGCCTTTGACCACCACCACATGTTCCGGTTCGGCATGAAGCTGCTCAATGATAAATTCGCGCAGGTCTTCGGGCATGTTGGCGTTGATCTTGACACGCACGACCGAGCCCAGACGGCGCTGTTTCAAAAGCGCTTCGAACTCCCGCACCAGATCCTCAGCTTCTTCTTCCATTTCGATGTCGGAGTCGCGGATGATGCGGAACACACCGCGGGCGTGGATATCAAAGCCCGGAAACAGCTTATCTAGAAACAGCAGCACCAGCCCTTCGAGGGTGATGAACTTGCGCTTGACCGGGCCGGTGCCGCGTCGTGCGGCGGCCGTGCCAATCTCCCAGAAGCGTTTGACCTGCGTCGGTATCGGCACCAGCGCGTACATGGCCTTATTGTCCGATCGGCGCGTTAGTTTGATGGCGATAGAAAAGCCAAGGTTCGGGATAAATGGAAACGGGTGAGCGGGATCGATGGCAAGCGGCGTCAGAACCGGGAAGACCTGATTGTCAAACTGCGATTCAAGCCAGGCGGCATCGGTTTTATTGATTTCGCGGTGGTCAATCAGGGCCACACCGGCATCGGTCATCTCTTCACGCAGGCGCGACCAGATCAGTTGCTGCTTGGCCATCAGGTCAAACGCGGCCTTATTGACCATTTCAAGCTGTTCAGCCGGGGTATGGCCATCCTGAGACATGACGCGCACGCCTTCGCGCACCTGCCCCTGAAGGCCCGCGACGCGCACCATGAAAAATTCATCAAGGTTATTGGCCGAAATCGACAAAAACCGCAGGCGCTCCAGCAGGGGATGGCGCGGGTTCTCAGCCTCTTCGATCACGCGTTGGTTAAAAGCCAGCCACGACAGTTCGCGGTTGATATAAAGCTCATAGCCAAGCGGATCGTCGCTATTGAGGTCGACGCTTAAGGTGTCATCGGCCGCAAGGGGGGCGATGTCCGCAGGCAGAACCGGCGCTGCGGCCTGCGCGCGTGCGGGTGTCTGGGGTTTTTGAACGAGTTCTGCGTCAGACATCTATGAACCTTAAAGGGTAAAACAGCGATTGTGTTGTAAATTAAAAGTCATCCTGATCGGTTAACCAAGACAAATTTTCGCTTTTTTCGAGAAAGTCTTTGGCCAAAGTGCGGGTAAAGGCGCGGCCATTGGCATAATCTTCGATTTCTGTGACGATTTTTTGGGCCTTGGGGACAGAGCGTTCCATCCGTCGGCTGATATAATCAAAAAAATCCGCTGAGGGCGTAATGGCATGATGGGCGAACAGTTTTTTCAAAACCCCGCTCAGTATCGCTTCGTCCGGCTCCGGAATATCGACGCCCCGCATGGCCTTAAGGCGTGACGCCAGATCGGGCAGGGTGGTTTGCCAGTTCAAAGGATGGGTCTTCGACAGTAGCACTAACGGCTGCGCGGTTTGAAGGCTGTGGTTAAACAGGTGGAACAGCAACTCTTCGTCGGCCTGTTCGGCATCATCCACGGCGACCGCGCACTCAGGCAGGCTTGAGGGTTCCATATATTGAGTCTCAAGCGCGCTCAGAAACTGCCCGTGATTGATATCGGCGAATATGTGGCCCAGATGCGTTTTACCACTGCCGGAGGGGCCAATAAGTATCAGATGTGGGTTGATCCAGTCTTTGGGCGTGCGCAACAGATCTATCAAACCCTGATTGGTTTCCGACACAATCAGGTCGGTCAGGCCATAGCTTTCGGGCCGCTCAAGCTTCAGGGGAATCTGGTGGGACATGGTTGGCTTGAGTTTAGAGCGCTGTGCGGTTTGAGGCAATGGCCGTGCGCCTGTTGATAACGGGGAAAACGGGGAGGGCCGTTATTTCGTGCCGTACATCCGATCGCCGGCATCGCCTAAGCCCGGCACAATATAGCCTTTGTCATTCAGGTGGCTGTCGATGGCGGCGGTAAACACCGGCACATCAGGGTGGGCGGTGGTGAAGTGACGAATACCTTCGGGGGCGGCCAGCAGGCACAGAAAGCGGATATGCTTTGCCCCGCGGGCCTTAAGCTGGGAGGTAGCGGCAATGGATGAATTGCCCGTCGCCAGCATGGGGTCGACCACGATCACCAGCCGCTCGGCTATGTCTTCGGGGGCCTTAAAATAATACTCAACCGCCGTGAGCGTATCGTGGTCGCGGTACACGCCGATATGGGCCACGCGCGCGGACGGCACCAGATCGAGCATCCCTTCCAGCAGGCCATTCCCGGCGCGCAAGATCGAGGCAAACACCAGCTTCTTACCGGCAATTACGGGCGCCTGCATGGCGGCGACCGGCGTCTCAATGGCTTCCAGCGTCATGTTCAGATCGCGCGTGACCTCATAGCACATCAGGGTCGAAATTTCCCGCAAGCATTGCCGGAACACCGCCGTCGGGGTGTCCTTGCGCCGCATCAGCGTGAGTTTGTGCTGCACCAGCGGGTGATCTATCAGGGTGACATCGGCCATATCGGTCTCCTTTGCGCAAAGACTAGCACGATGGATCGTCTGCGGCACCGCTAATGTGCGCAAGGGGGAGCCTGCATTAAGGCTTGACAATTCAAGGCGGGTCATGTCCCTACGGCCCTCATAATTTTGTCAGAAACGACCGCTTTTTTCAGAGTTTTCCATGCACATCTATCGCTCACATACCTGCGGCGCCTTGCGCGCTACCGATGATCAGGCCGCTGTTCGCCTTTCGGGCTGGGTTCACCGCAAGCGCGATCATGGTGGCTTGCTGTTCATCGATTTGCGCGACCATTACGGCCTGACGCAGTTGGTGTTCGATCCGGCCACACCGGGCTTTGATAAGGTCGAGCGCGTCCGCGCCGAAAGCGTCATTCGCATCGATGGCAAGGTCGTGAAGCGCACCAGTGATACCATCAATGCTAATCTGCCGACCGGCGAAGTCGAAGTGCAGGTGACCTCGGTGGAAATCCTGAGCGAGGCTGCCGAATTGCCGCTGCCGGTATTTGGTGAGCCGGAGTATCCCGAAGAAATCCGCCTCAAGAACCGCTTCCTCGACCTGCGTCGTGAGACCCTGCATAAGAATATCGTGCTGCGCTCGCGCGTGATTCAGTCGATTCGCAACCGCATGGTTGAGCAGGGTTTTCTTGAGTACCAGACGCCTATCTTGACAGCATCGTCACCCGAAGGGGCGCGGGATTTCCTGGTGCCGTCGCGTATGCACGCCGGCAAGTTCTACGCCCTGCCGCAAGCGCCGCAGCAGTTCAAGCAGTTGCTGATGGTGTCGGGCTTTGACCGCTATTTCCAGATTGCGCCGTGCTTCCGCGACGAAGACCTGCGCGCTGACCGTAGCCTTGAGTTCTACCAACTCGACGTCGAAATGAGCTTTGTAACGCAGGAAGACGTGTTCGCAGCGATTGAGCCGCTGATGCATGGCCTGTTCACCGAGTTTGGCGAAGGCAAGCGCGTATCGAGCTATCCGTTCCAGCGTATTCCATATCGTGAATCCATTGCCAAATATGGCTCTGATAAGCCTGACTTGCGCAACCCGATTGAAATGCAGGACGTGTCCGAGCATTTCCGTGGTTCAGGCTTTAAGGTGTTTGCGTCGATCCTTGAGGCCGATGCCAAAAACAAGGTCTGGGCAATTCCTGCCAAAACCGGCGGGTCGCGTGCTTTCTGCGACCGGATGAACTCATGGGCGCAGGGCGAAGGCCAAAAGGGTTTGGGCTATATCTTCTGGCGTACGCCGGAAGGGGCGTCTGAGGGCATTGAGCCGTCAGGACCGGTGGCCAAGAACATTGGCGATGAGCGTACCGAAGCTCTGCGCGGCCAATTGGGTCTCGACGCTGGCGATGCCGTGTTCTTTGTCGCGGGTAACCCGGACGAATTCTATAAGTTTGCCGGGTTAGCGCGTACCAAGGTCGGCACCGATCTGGGGCTGGTGGACGAAGATCAGTTCCGGTTCTGTTGGATCGTTGATTTCCCGATGTTTGAATGGAACGACGACGAAAAGAAGGTCGATTTCTCGCACAACCCGTTCTCGATGCCGCAGGGTGAGATGGACGCGCTTCTGTCCAAAGATCCGCTCGATATTCTTGCGTACCAATATGACATCGTCTGCAACGGTTATGAACTGTGCTCCGGCGCGATCCGGAACCACAAGCAGGACATCATGCTCAAGGCGTTTGAGATCGCGGGCTATGACGAAGCGTTTGTCGAAGCGCAGTTCGGCGGGATGCTCAATGCGTTTAAATATGGCGCACCGCCCCACGGTGGCCTGGCACCGGGTATTGACCGTATCGTGATGCTGCTGGCCGGCCAGACGGCAATCCGCGAAATCATCGCCTTCCCGCTGAACCAGCAGGGTCAGGACGTGATGATGTCGGCGCCTTCGGAAGCGCTTGATAAGCAGTTGAAAGAATTGTCGATCCGGACGGCGTTGCCGATCAAGGTCAGCTAATTTATGGGGCGTGGGGCCATTGGCCCCAAGTCTTCTCATTCAATAAAAAACCCGGTCAATATGACCGGGTTTTTTATTGAAACAGCAGGTTTGTGGGGTCACAGACCCCACGCCCCATAAATCAGCATACCGGGATGCGCAAACCCCGCGGCAATTGCGTTTCGCGATCCCCGCACGCGCCGTCAAGCTGGGCTTGCGTCAAGCCGCGCGCAGATGACATCTCGGCACCGGAAAAATTCACACCCGTCAGATTGGCACCGGAAAAGTTCGCACCCTCAAGGTATGCCCCCACAAACGTCGCATTGGTCAGGTTGGCCTTAGCAAAGTTGGCGTTTGAAAACAAAGCCCCGAAACCGTTCAAATCGCGCAGATCGCCACCCGCAAACGACGTGCGGTTAAACGACCCCAGGCTAAGATCCGCCTGACGCAAACGCGCCCCGGCAAAGTTCTTGCTCTTAAGTTCTCGGTTGCTGAAATCGGCCTGAAACAGGTTGCAGCCTGCGCATGAGGCTCCGCTTTGGGCTCTCCCGATCTGACCGGCATTTTGTGCGGCGACGGGGGAAGCGAGTACGGCCATAACTGCCAATAGCGGGAACAAGCGTTTCATCTTAAGACACCTCAATCTGTTTGGCTTTGTGTAAGCAAAACAGAGGCCGCAAATCAACCGTCAGAGGGTAAATCCATGCCGATATCATCATTTGACGCTTTTTTGGCGAAGGGGATGACCACCAGATTGTCGGTATTGGCCCCGCGCGCAAAACCTTTGGATATCAACTGGGAGGCGCGAATACCTTCGGAGTCGTTGGCCTGCTCGCCGTCACCCAGACCATCGGCATTGAGCGCATCCGGGTCAGCATTGGCCAAGTCCGTGCGGTCAAGGTACGAAATGGCCAGTTCCCGGAACAGATAATCCAGAATTGACGTCGATGATTTGATGGAGTCATTGCCGCTGACTGGCCCTGCCGGTTCAAAGCGGGTGAACACGAACGCATCGACAAATTCATCGAGCGGCACGCCGTACTGAAGGCCGATGGATACGGCGATGGCGAAATTATTCATCATCGACCGGAAGGCGGCCCCTTCCTTGTGCATGTCGATGAAGATTTCTCCGACGCTGCCATCGTCATATTCGCCGGTGTGTAAATAGACCTTATGGCCGCCGACCGAAGCTTTCTGGATGTAGCCTTTGCGGCGATCCGGCAGTTTCTGGCGGGAGCGGTCGCGCTCAATGATCTTTTCTACTACCTTTGCCTGCGCAGGTTCCGGCTGCGGGCGGGCCTCCAACAAATTACGCTTTGGCGCATCCTCAATGACCGGAATATCGAGATGGAAATCATCCGGCGGCGTGGTCGGTTGCAGACTGACGGCGCGCAGATCCATATTCGCCGCCATCGACAACAGTTTAAGGCTGTCGGGCAGGTTCTGGCCAAACGGAATATGGATGCGCGCGGCCGATGGCGCGCTTGAGAAACTCTCAAGCTTTTGGCGCATCAATAGCCGCGTCTTTAAACCGGGAGCGACAAAGATACCGCGTTGATCTTCGGTTAAGCCGTCAAAATCAGCTAATGTTTGATGACCAAAGATGAAGGCTTCGGCCTCTGCAATCTGAACGGACGTAAAACCCATAACCGTCAGCAGGTTATAGTCAGGACTTGAGATATCTTCATCGCTGACGCCCCAGATATCGCGCACGAAATCCTTATCGATGGTGTTGAAAACGTCGGTCAGATTACGGGCGGTCAGAAGTGCTGACTCAAGGCGACCAATTTCAAAATCGGTCAAACCCCGCGCCTTAAGCTGGGGCGGCGACAGATAGGGGGCCTCAAATAAGGAGCGCGCTCCTAAGACATGGCGGCGCGCATCGGAAAGTACGGCACCCGCCCTTATCAGGCCCGCGAGGGTGGCCTCCGATAAGGTTTCAATAATCTCACCGTCTTCGGTTTCCAGTACCGAGGTCAGGCCGGACATCGGCTGGTCATGCAGGCTGACGCCCAGTCGTAGACTCAGTTCCGGATCGTCGAACAGTGCCGTGGTCTGGGCATGGCGAAGGCCCGATTTTTTGGCCGTTAGCAGCGCGTCCTGAATGAGTGTCAGGCTGTGAGCCTTGAGGTCGGCGTGGCCTTTCAGGCCGGAAATGCGATAGATTTGCTGCGACAGGCGATGCAGAAGCTGGTCTTTATCCGCGTTAAAAGTCTTATAGGCCCCATGAGATTTGGCCAGTTGCGCCGATGTGTATAGGCTTTGGGCCTGCATGGCCGCCATTAGCCCCGCGGCAAAATCAAGCCCGTCCGCATCTGCGGGATTGAGATTCAGGGCCATCAGTAACTCTGATACCCCGCCTATCGTCAGGGCGATCGGGCGATCATAGTATCGTCTCAGGGCATGGTCCTCGGTCGCACTGGAAGCCGTGGCGGTCTTGATATCGAGCGCTAAGGTCCACAATGCCACGCACTGGCTAAAGGCGGTGGCGTCAAAGCCTTTATCGGCATCATAAAATCCGAACACATTAATGGCGGCCTTGGGCGCATAGCCTTGACCATACAGCGCTTGCGCATCCAACGGATCAAAGGCCAGATAAAGCTGCCCGGTTTCCTGAGCGACCTGCGCCGCCAGACGCCCCCCCGGATCACCGGCCGCGATCAGGGCGCGTGAGGCGAGGGCGATTTTGGGTTCATGCGGGGGAGAATTGGCGTCCACGGTCTGCTGCGACCATGGCGGC
>DDPE01000002.1 GCA_002342035.1 Asticcacaulis sp. UBA2476
AAGTTTACGCGCCGCCATGGCAGCGCGGGCCAGAGCCGGGTTATGGCGCAGGCTTGTTCGGTGATCCCCTTCGGCGCGGGCGATGGCGGTGGTAATCTCGTTCAGCGCGTCGTGTAACTGGGTGCGGGTGGTTCTGGAAATCTGGTCTGAGCGATAGGCTATCAGAAACTGGCGTAGATCACGGTCGCAGGCCGGATCATCAAGTTGCCAGAACTTGGTCTCAGGCGGTTCCGGCACGCGGTCACCGGCCAGCGGATGGATACGATGACCGCTTTTCAGGGATAAGGCTGGCGCGGCATAGTCGAGCAGGATGCTGGCGCGCAATTCTCGCAGGAAATGAGCGGCACTGTGGGAATCCTCGAAATAGCCGAGCGCATAGCCCCAGGCGGTCAGGCGCTGCGCATAACGCTCAACTGCACCGCCCAAAGCCAGATCGAATGGATCGTCATGGACAATGCGGTGGTCGATATCGGGGGCCAGTTGCGGCTGATCTTCGGGCAGGGTGTCAGCCCAGTCCAGCCACGCCTCCAGGCGGGCGTTTGACCAGTCGCGCGGGGCCAAAACCTCATCATAACCGCCTGGCCGTTCGATAAAGCGGTCTTCGAGACTGATGTCATAGATCAGGCGGTTGGAAAAATCCGACTCTAAGCGCATGGCGTCGTGTCCCGTGCAATGTGGGCTAGGGGGCAATCCTAGGGCCGCATTAACCACTTATCAATAAATGTAGTTGGTTCGGGTCTTATATCCACAACATATTGATCGGCTGGGCGGGTGTGGATAATTAAAGTCACCGGCGCGATATGAGGAAATTTCAGGGACTGTGGCTTTACCTCGGCATCGGGGATCACTATAGTAACTGCAAGTTTTTATGATCTGCCGGGTCTGTGATTCACGGGTGTGAATGGGGATTTTCGGATCAGTTACAGGATGTTTGCCGTGTTAGCTAATATGTTTACCTGGTGGAGCAGTGCTACAATCGGAACCTTATGGACAATTGGCCGTCTGGGCAAATTTGTCGGTTCCGATGAGTTCGGCAACAAATACTACGAAGCCCGCGACACCAAGGAAAGCTATGGCGACAAAAAGCGCCGTTTTGTGATCTACAAAGGCTATGCCGATGCCTCAAAAATTCCGCCCGATTGGCACGGCTGGATGCACTATGTCTATGATACGCCGCCGTCGGATACGCCACTGCCGCGCAAAAGCTGGGAGCAGCCGCATATGCCGAACATGAGCGGCACACCTTTGGCGCAATACCCGAAGGGCTCGCTCAACGCGCAGACTGATCGTCAAAAATCGACCGGCGATTACGAAGCCTGGAAACCGTAGGCGCAGAGCGACATGGTCAATAAACCCAAAACCGGTAAGTTGAAAACAAGGCTCCTGTGGGGGCTTGTGCCGGTTATGGCTGTGGCAGGCGTGGCGATTGCCCAGATACCGCCCGATGAAGAACCGCCCGCACGTCAGGGACGGTATGTCGATTCCCAGAACTACGACCCTGAGCCCTATTATGTTGATGGGGTTGAGTTTAAGCCCTATGTCCCGGAAGGGGCGCGCAAGGCGAGCAACCGCACAGACACCCGGCCTGTTGCCCCGCAAGCGCCACCGGCGACGCGCGGCATCGCCAGCGGCCAGCCTGTGCCGGCAACGTCATCTGATGCGGCTACGTCGGCGACGGTGGCCGCAGCACCGGCCTTGAAGGGGGCCGTTGGGGACGGTGAACAGGCGTCTGAGGCCGTCGAAGTGCCCAAGGTTCCGGCCAAGCGCCAGCGTCATGGTGCGGCTATCATACAGGCGCTGGATAAGGTCACGGCCGAAACGGTGCGGTTTGAAGCGCGGGTCGGTAAACCTGTGCGCTATAAGGGCCTGATCTATACCGTCAAGGCGTGTGAGACGACCACGGACGAAGAGGCGCAACCGGACATCATCGCCTATATGGAAGTGCAATCCGCGCCGCAGATCACCGAAACCACCAAGATCATGCCCAAGCCCAGGTCGATTTTTCGCGGCTGGACCTATGCCTCGTCGCCGGGCCTTAATGGGCTTCAGCACCCGGTTTATGATGCGTGGGTGATTTCCTGCCGCGCGCCCTTAGTCCGCCAATCCTAGGGCCTTGAGGGCGGTTCGGCCGTCAGTGCGGGCGGGCAGATCATAAAAATCAGCTTCAATGGTAAGGGCCTGTTTGAGGCGATCGTGATACGCTGCCCGATCGATTTCCTCTGTGCCGAACTGTTTAAGATGATCGGTCTGAAACTGGCAATCCAGCAGGCTGTAACCGCCGCTTTTGAGCCGGGCCAAAAGATGCACCAGCGCGATTTTGGACGCGTCTGTGGCGCGTGAGGCCATACTTTCTCCGAAGAACGCCCCGCCGATGGCCACACCATAAAGCCCGCCGACCAGCCGGTTGTCATGCCAGACCTCGATGCTATGGGCCAGACCACGCGCGAACAGTGCCTGATAAAGGCTCTGGATCGGATGGCTGATCCAGGTATTTGGTCGGTCATTAGCGCTTTCGGCGCACAGTTCGATGACCTGACTGAAGGCCGTATCGACGCGCACTTCAAACGGTGTGGTGCGCACCGTGCGCCGTAACCGCGAGGGGACATGGAAGGCATCAAGCGGCAATATTCCGCGCTTAGGCGGATCGACCAGAAATAGGTAGTCGTCATCCCTAGCATCCGACATGGGGAATATGCCGTTGCGATAGCTGTCGATCAGGTCATCAAGCGTAAAATCAGCCACGGATATCCCGCCTTAATGAACGGGTGCCAGAGCTACTGGAAGCAAGGGCTTTACGCCCCTGCTTCCTGAGCCTTGATCCAGTTTTCCAGCCAGTGAATGTTGTAGTCACCGCTCTGGATGTCTTTTTCATTCAGCAGGTCAACAAACAACGGGATGGTTGTGTCGATACCGGCCACCACGATTTCCGACAGGGCGCGCTTGAGGCGAGCCAGGGCTTCGGGACGGTCACGACCATGCACGATCAGCTTACCCACCATCGAGTCGTAATAGGGCGGGATCGCATAGCCGTTATAAATGGCCGAATCCATGCGCACCCCTAAGCCGCCGGGGGCATGGTAATCGGTGATCGTGCCGGGTGAGGGCACAAAGGTACGGGCATTTTCAGCATTGACGCGCACTTCTATCGAGTGGCCTTTGATGGTGATATCATCCTGGGTGAACGATAGCGGCAAACCCGCCGCGATGCGGATCTGTTCACGCACCAGATCAACGCCGGTGACAAACTCGGTCACTGGATGTTCGACCTGAAGACGGGTGTTCATCTCGATAAAGAAGAACTCACCATCTTCGTACAGGAACTCAATCGTACCGACGCCGAGGTAGCCAATCTTACGGATAGCATCGACGACGACCTTACCGATCTTGTCACGTGCGGCATCGTCAATAGCGGGCGAGGGCGCTTCTTCGAGCACCTTCTGGTGGCGGCGTTGCAGAGAACAATCGCGTTCCCCAAGATGCACGACATTGCCTTGGCTGTCGGCGATAACCTGAATTTCGATATGGCGCGGCTTTTGGAGGTAGCGCTCCATATAGACCGTGCCGTCACCAAAGGCGGCAGCGGCTTCGGATTGCGCGCTCATCACCGCTTCGGACAAGGATTCACGGTCCTTGGCGACCTTCATGCCGCGACCACCACCACCGGCGGCAGCCTTGATGATCAGCGGGAAGCCGATGTGTTCGGCGGCCGCCAGAGCTTCCTCGACCGTGGCAACGCCACCATCGGAGCCCGGAACAACCGGGATACCGGAATCCTTTGAGGCTTGCTTCGCGGTAATCTTATCGCCCATAAGGCGGATGTGCTCAGGCTTCGGGCCAATAAAGGTCATGCCGTGAGCACCGACGATTTCGGCAAAGCGGGCATTTTCCGACAAAAAGCCATAGCCCGGATGGATCGCCTGTGCGCCGGTGATTTCGGCCGCGGCGATGATCGACGGGATATTCAGATAGCTTTTGGACGCGGCGGGCGGGCCAATACAGACGCTTTCGTCGGCCAGATGGACATGCATAGCATGACGGTCGGCTTCACTGTGCACGGCGACGGTCGCAATGCCCATTTCCTTACACGCACGAATGACGCGAAGGGCGATTTCGCCACGGTTGGCAATGAGAATTTTATCAAACATCTGTGGTTTACTCGAACGCGATCAGAGGCGCGCCAAATTCGACGGGGGCTGCGTCCGCCACCAGAATTTCTGCCACCACGCCGTCCTTGGGCGACGGGATCGGGTTCATGGTTTTCATGGCCTCAACGATCATGATGGTTTGACCGGCCTTAACGCGATCGCCGACCTTGATAAACACAGGCGCGCCGGGTTGCGGCGACAGATAGGCCGTGCCGACCATAGGCGATGACACCACATCCTTGGCGGCAGCTTTCGGGGCCTCAGCGGCGGGGGCAGCAGCCGGGGCTGCGGCTTGCGGTACCGCCACGGGTGCGGACGCCACAGCGTAGGTCGCCGCAGGGGCCGCGGTTAGTTGACGCGCGACGCGGATCTTCAACTCACCCTGTTCGACTTCGATTTCGGACAGATCCGTTTCCTTGAGGATGTCCGCAAGCTTGCGTACCAGACGCGGATCGATGGGGTCGGAGGAACCTTTGGGAGAAGACATTTTTTTACCTAAAAGCTTGTTAATTCTTATGGTTGTTCAATAAGGCGCAGAACCGCCGATATGGCCAGTTCATAACCAATGGGACCGAAACCTGCAATCACCCCTTTGGCCACATGAGACACATAGGTGTGATGGCGAAACGCTTCGCGCGACGCCGGGTTGGACAGGTGGCATTCGATGATCGGAACGGTCAGGGTTTTCAGCGCATCCAGCAACGCCACTGAGGTATGACCGTAACCGGCGGGATTGATAATGAGCGCCGCAGCATCGGTGCGGGCCTCATGAATCCAGTCGATCAACTGGCCTTCATGATTCGATTGGTGAAAGACCAGATCAAAACCGGCCGCCGATGTCAGGGCTTCACAGGACGCCTTGATGTCGTCAAGGCGAGTATACCCATAAATTTCCGGTTCCCTGACCCCAAGAAGGTTGAGGTTGGGGCCATTAAGGACATATATGGACTTAGACATGACACCGCCAATTGACTGGACGGTTCTTGTATCGTGTGAAACCCGCGTCCACAAGCCGAACATCGGTGAAACGGCGTGAAAAGTGGCCGAAATGGGCCGAAAAGCGGCGAAAAATGGTAAAAATCATGCTGAATGGCGAATCCAGAGAGGTTGGCGCGGCGAATATTCTGGCCCTGATCGAAGAGATCGGAATCGAAGCCCGTAAGCTGGCGGTCGAGCAGAATCTCGAAATCGTGCCACGTTCTCAGTATCATGAAGCGGCTATTCATGACGGTGACCGGATTGAGATCGTTCATTTCGTCGGTGGCGGGTAGTAGGGTCGTGATGAAATGTCTCAACTGACACTCTTGGTTTTGAGGGCCAAAGCGCCTAATGAATTGGCCCGATTATATGCGTTGTTCGGATGCTCGTTTGTCGAGGAAAGCCATGGTAACGGCCCTTTTCATTTGAGCGCAGAAATTGGTGGGCTTGTCTTGGAAATATATCCTCGTGGTGAGAGTGACCCCAATACCGGAGCTGTTAGGCTAGGGTTCTTAGTCGAAAACTTAGAGGCGGTTTTGGCTAAAGCCGAGGTCACAGGGGCCAGATTGCTGAAATCACCCGCATCAAGTCCTTGGGGATTACGAGCGGTAATAGTGGATAGTGAGGGACACAAAATTGAACTCACTGAAAAGTTAGAGAGCGAATGATGGCGGATACGATCACTGATGTAATTTCAGACACATGGACCGTTGCGGGACGGACGTTTTCATCGCGTCTGATCGTCGGCACTGGCAAGTATAAGGACTATGCCCAGAACGCGGCGGCAGCGCGCGCATCGGGCGCTGAGATCGTCACGGTCGCCGTCCGCAGGGTCAATTTGACCGATCCGAACCAGCCGATGCTGATGGATTACGTGAAACAAGATGAGTTCACCTATCTGCCCAATACCGCCGGATGTTTTACCGGCGAAGATGCCGTGCGCACGCTTCGTCTGGCGCGTGAAGTCGGCGGATGGAATCTGGTCAAGCTTGAGGTGTTGTCCGACCCCAAGACTCTCTATCCCGATATGGAAGAAACCCTGCGGTCGTTAAAACTGCTGGTCACAGACGGGTTTGACGTGATGGTCTACTGCTCGGACGATCCGGTCTACGCCAAGAAACTGGAAGAGGCGGGGGCGGTTGCCATCATGCCGTTGGGCGCGCCGATCGGATCGGGCTTAGGTATCCAAAATAAAGTCACCCTGCGCATTATCATTGAGAATGCCAAAGTGCCGGTGCTGGTCGATGCCGGTGTGGGCACGGCGTCGGATGCCGCCGTCGGTATGGAACTGGGCTGCGATGCCATCCTGATGAACACCGCCATTGCCGAGGCTAAAGACCCGATCCGCATGGCCGTGGCCATGAAGCACGCGGTCATTGCCGGACGTGAGGCTTACCTGGCCGGGCGTATGCCGAAAAAGCTTTATGCCGATCCGTCATCGCCGTTGGCGGGCTTGATTTAAGCCATATCTGTCAACGCCTCGCGCCATTGCTGGGCGATGGCGGCGGGGACAAAGCGCGACATGGCCGCCGTCATTTGGGTGCGGCGGTCTTGGCGCTCATCTTCCGGCATATCGATTAGTCGGATCATGGCGGCGGCGATCTCGGCTTCGTTTTCAGCATCGACGCCCAGAGCCCCATCGCCCGCCACTTCTTCAAGCACACTGTCCTTGGTGACCAGCGGCACCAGCCCATAACGAATGGCCTCGGCTACCGGCATCCCGAACCCTTCCAGAAGGCTGGGCAACACAAAGCCTGAAGCATTTTGATATAGCCAGGCCAGTTGGGCGTCCGAGACATATTTCAGCATGACCACGCCTTTGGTCTCAATGGCTGCCTTTTGGACCGCCTCAAAACCGGGCTCTTTTGAGCCGCACAGCACATAGGTAACGCCGCGTCGCGCAAGGCCTGACTGCGTAAACGCTTTCATCGACCGGATCTGGTTCTTACGGGTGCCCAAAGCGCCGACGGTGAGCAAAAATGGGCCTTTGACGCCTTCGACCGGTTCAGCTTCTCCGCCGGAGACATCCTGACGGATGGCGGGGTAGATCACCCGCTCACTGGCCAGTTTCGCCCCCGGATAACACGCGGCGAAAGCCTTTTGCGTGGCTTGACTGACGAAGATGACGTGCGGGCCAACGGCGGCGATTTGTTTATAGATATGATCATATATCGGGCGGGTGTTGGCATCGAACAGATCAGGGTGCGTGATCGGGCCGACATCATGGCAGATGACGGCATCTTTTGCGCTAAGGCGGGTTGAGGGAATACTGAACGGGTCCATATGCAGCAGGGGCCGCGCCGGCCGGTGCGGCGGCAACAGCCCGAACGGGCCGCCCAAAGCCTTACCCGTTACCTGAAGGTGCTGGATGCGGCCCAAGGCCTTACCAAACAGGCGCTGAGGCGGGGTCTTGCTGTGGTAATAACCGTAATAGGTTTCTCCCAGCAGATCGTCGCAAGCCTCGATAATATCCTTACCGATGAAATACTTACCCGTCCGGTTATAGATGGACAGGGAAAATTCGACGTCGAACAAAGGGGCGGCGGCAGATTGGGTCAAGATCGGTCCGAGGTTTTGGAGGCTAAGGCGCAATCAATGATTGCTTTAGCCAACCCTACCATAGCCGATCTTAAAAACCACTGAATTGTCGCGGTGCAGCAAAGCCTATTTGGTGGTGAGCTTGGCCCGCTGCGCTTCGATGGCAGCTTTAAGGCCGTTCATATCGGCGCCATTGACGACCACGCCGCCGACGATAAAGGTCGGTGTGCCGTTGATTTCCAGTTGGGTGCCCAGCTTTTCGACGGCGTTAATGTGATCCTGCACCGCTTCGGATTTAGCCTTGGCGGCGATGGTCTGAGCGTCGAAACCCATCTTAGTCAAGGCCTGCATGACCTCGGCTTCGGTGGTGAATTTCGACGCCATAAAGGCGTGATGGACTTCGGCGTAGCGACCGCTGTCCTTAGTGGCAAGAGCATAGGAGGCCAAGGCGCGTGAGGAGTCTGCGATGATCGGATATTCCTTCACGACCACCCGCACGTCCTTGTTTTCCGCCAAAAGCTGCTCGACCTGCGGCGTCGACAACTTACAATAGGCGCAGTTGTAATCGAGGAATTCCACGATCGTGATCGGCCCGTTCGGGTTGCCCATAACCGGATCGCGGGCATCGTCATAGAGGGCTTCATGATTGGCCTTAATAGCGATATCAGCGGCTTTTTGCTTTTCCGCGGCCTTAACCTCATCCAGTTTTTTAATGGTGTCTTCGAGGATTTTGGGCTGGTTAGTGAGGCCCTGACGCACCTGCAGGCTCTGAATCCCCGGCACCACATAGGGCGCACCGGCAAGCATGACGGCCACAACGCCTAACGCTATAGCGATGTTGGGTTTGCTGAACCATGAAGCCACAGTGGCAGTGGCGGGTTTAGTCTCAGGAGGCGTGTCGGTCACGGGCAGGACTTCTTATTTTTTGGTTTTGGTGACCTCTTCGACCGGGTCGATGCCCATGGCCGCAGAGGTGGTGATGACGATATCGCGGGCGCGCCGGAATTCTGGGGAGTTCTTATCGAGATTCTTTTGAGACCATACCGCAAAGGTGCGCGCCTGACGGAAATTGCCGTTGAAGAACTCGGCTTCGGCTGAGGCAAGGCGGGCCTCACCGGCACGGCCCAGACCATCATAGGCCTGCGCCAGAAGCCGCCAGGCAAAGCTATTGTCGTCTTCGGCTTGCAGCGACAGTTTAAGTTGCCGGATGGCTTCCTCTGCGTCGTCCTTAGTGCCAGTCGCAATCAGGGTCTGGCCGAGGTTAAGGTGCAGCAGCGGGGCACCGGGCATGAGTTCAACCGATTTCAAATGGGCGGGCTTGGACAGTTCTGCCTGACCGGTCTCGAAATAAATCTGGCCTTTGAGTTCCCAAAGATAGGGATTGTTGGGCTGCTCAGTGATGAGTTTATCCAGTTCCGTCAGCGCCTTTTGCACCTCGGTCTGCTTATAGTAGGCAATCACGCGGGCATAGCGGGCGGGATAGGAGGTATCGGTTTCGGGATATTTCTGGAACACGAACTGCGCGGGATCAAGAAAGCCTGACAACTTGGCGCGCACGATGGCAAATTCGTCAAGCGTCGCTTGAGAATCTTTGGCATTGTAATGAGACTGCTTGGTCACCAGCGCCCGCAGGGTCTGGATGCGTTCGCGCGACAAGGGGTGGCTGCGGAAATACTTATAGCGTTCGGCGTTTGAAAAGGTTTCGGATTGCCGGAATTTATCGAAAAATTCGACCATGCCTTCACCGGACATGCCCGCCCGTTCCAGTGCGGCGATCCCGGCGAGGTCTGCGGCGGATTCCTGGGTCTGCATATACCGCAAAGCGCCCAATGTACCGAAGGTTGAGGACGACCCAAGCAACGCTACCCCCGCATCCGGCGCGCCCGCCAGAATACTGATGATGCCAAGACCAAGTGATATGGCCATCGGCGTTTTAGCGGCCTGATAAATCTCATCTGAACGAACGGTATGGCCCGCACTCTGGTGGCCGGCTTCGTGGGCAATGACGCCCAAAAGCTGGTTCGGGGTCTCGGCTTCCATGATCAGGCCGGTGTTCAGACCGATCCGTTGGCGCGACGTGGCAAAGGCGTTGAGATCGTTTGAGGCGACAATCAGAAACTGTACCCGGTCGGGATCGAGGTAAGAGGCCTCAAGAACCGTGCGGGATTCCTTTTTCAGGAAAGCTTCGATCTCAGTATCGCGAATGACGGCCTGAGTCTGACCAAGGCCGGGCACGCATACGGCCAGCAATGCTACGGCCGCTATGGTGGCCTTGCCTATGCCTTTAAATGCCTGTGGTGTCATCCTTGCGACCTTCACCGAAAACCTGTTGTCTCATCCTAACCTAAATTGTGATCTATTTGCGGCTAAGTTAAGGGGTAGGCTTTAAAAAACTCAGGCGCCGGAGAGGTTTCCGACGCCTGAAGTCAATGATTATTTGCGCCACCAGCCACGTTTGGGCTTTTCCGGAGGCGTTGTGATTTCCGCCGGATCGACCACGGACGGCGTCGGTTCAAAGGACTGAACCTCAACCAAAGGCCGTTCCAGCACAGAAACTGTTGCTTCAACAGGTGCTGGGGCTTCCGGTGCCTCGTTTACCGCCTCAGCCAAGGGTGCCGTGACCGTTTCGGTTAAGCTTTCCGCCACCACGTCCGTTTTCTTACGACGGGCGCGGGGCTTACGCGTGGCTTTCCCGGCGTCTTCGGTAATCACCGGGTCAGGCGTCACCGCAACGGCTTCGGGCTCGATCGCCGGTTCAACTTCGACGGATATGGTCTCTGCATCATCGACCACAGTCTCAGCGGCAACCTTACGGGAACGGGTAGGACGCTTACGGCGAACCGGCGCGTCACTAACCACGTCTTCGGGCACGAGCGACGTCGGTGCCGAGCCATCTACCGGCTCAGTCAGGGCGCGCGGGGCAACCTCGACAGAACCAACCGGCGTGATGACATCCATAGCATCCGGAGCGGATGTTCGGTTACGGCGATTGCGCGAACGCTCACGTCTTAGCCCGTCTTTGGGGGCGTCTTTAGATGCGACCGGCCCTGAGTCCGCCATCCCTGTTTCCGGTGCGGATGCTGATGAATTCGCCGCGATAGCGTCGGATACCGGCGGGTCTACGCGTTTTTGCTGCTCATCGAAGGCATCAATCCAGACATAGGGTTCTTCGAGCGACGGTGTGCGGGCGCGCACCCAGCCATAAGGTTCGCGCGGACGGTTTTCCTGGCCCGTGCGACGACCCCCACGGCGGCCACGACGGCGACGACGGTTGCGGCGGTCATCACTGTCGCCATCGCTGCCGTCACTATCGTCATCAGCCTCAGTGTCAGCCGCTTCAACGGTTTCAGTGTCGGCCTCAGCTTCGCCATCCGGTTCGCGGTTGCCGTTTTCACCCTTGCGGCGGCGGCGGCGGTTGCGGCCACGGCCACGACTATCGCGCCCGCCGTCACGGCTATCATCGCGAGACTGCGCACGCTCAGCGGCACCATCATCGTCGGTGTCTTCGCGGGCAATGGCCTCTTCGTCTTCGGCGTCCAGTTCTTCGTCTTCAAACACTTCGTCGGCGGCATCAAGCAGAAGGTCGGCGGCGGGCATGGTACGAACCGGCGGCACGAACTCAACTTCGTCAGCATGAACGGTGCGTGTGATCTCAAACTCAGCGTGGGAGAGGTGGTTTTCGATTTCGACCGTGACCTTAAGGCCCCATTCGTCACGCAGCTTGGCCAGATGGCCCTGCTTTTCGTTAAGGACATAAAGCGCCACAGGTTGCGGCAGCTTGATGATGACTGCGCCTGCGCCATTTTGCATGGCCTCTAAATCAATGGCACGCATGGCACCCAGGGCCGATGAATCGACCGACCGAATCCGGCCTGTGCCTTCACAGTGCGGGCAGGGCGAGGTGGTGCCTTCAAGGAAACCGGTACGGCGGCGCTGACGTGAGATTTCCATCAGTCCAAAGCCGGAAATCTTGCCCATCTGGATGCGGGCGCGGTCGTTTTCGAGGGCGTCTTTGAGCTTCTTTTCAACCGCGCGGTTGTTTTTCGGCTCATCCATGTCGATGAAGTCGATAACCACGAGGCCAGCCAGATCGCGCAGGCGCATCTGACGGGCGGCTTCTTCGGCGGCTTCGAGGTTGGTTTTGAGCGCGGTATTTTCGATATTGCGCTCTTTGGTCGACTTGCCCGAGTTGACGTCGATGGCAACCAGCGCTTCGGTCTGGTTGATCACCAGATAGCCGCCCGATCTGAGCGGGACCGTCGGAGAATAGATTTTTTGCAGCATGTCCTCAATGCCATGACGGGCAAAGAGCGGCGCATTGGCGCGGTAAAGCTGTATCTTCTTGGCCTGCGACGGCATGATCATGCGCATGAAGTCGCGCGCCGAGCGGTAACCTTCCTCGCCTTCAACCATGACATGCTCGAAATCCTTATCGAACAGGTCGCGGATGGCGCGTTTGACCAGATCTTCTTCTTCGTAGATCAGCGACGGCGCATTGGATTTCAGCGTGGTTTCGCGGATGTTTTCCCACACGCGCAGCAGATAGTCATAGTCGCGCTTGATTTCCTGCTTGGTGCGCTTGGCCCCGGCGGTGCGGACAATCAGACCCATGCCCTGCGGCACGTCAAGACTTTGGGCGACGACTTTCAGGCGCTTACGGTCGGCAGAATTGGTGATCTTGCGGCTGATTCCGCCGCCACGTGCGGTGTTGGGCATCAATACGCAGTAACGCCCGGCCAGCGACATATAGGTGGTGAGGGCCGCCCCCTTGTTGCCGCGTTCTTCCTTGACGACCTGCACCAGCAGGATCTGACGACGCTTGATAACTTCCTGAATTTTGTAGCGTTTGATCAGGTGGGCGCGCAGACGGCGCTCTTCGTCCGGCAGATCGTCGCCGTCGTCTTCGTCTTCGAGATCATCATCATGGTGGTTGTTGGCCGCGGCTTGCGCCGCCAGTTCAGCCATGAGCTTTTCACGGTCGGCCACCGGAATTTGGTAATAGTCCGGGTGAATTTCATTGAAGGCCAGAAAGCCGTGACGGTTGCCACCGTATTCGACAAACGCGGCCTGAAGGCTGGGTTCTACCCGTGTAACCTTGGCCAGATAGATGTTACCGCGGAGTTGTTTTCTGGAATGGCTTTCGAAATCAAATTCTTCGACCTGGCTTCCGTTCATTACGACGACGCGAGTCTCTTCCGAGTGGGTCGCGTCGATCAACATAGTTTTCGACATTAATAGACTCTCCGAAGCGCACAGGCCCTGAGACCCAAAGGCTTAAACCTTTGGGTATAATTAGGGGGCGCTCATTTTTGGGGTGTGACGGGCGTGCACATTCATCCTGTCCGCGCTTCAAGGCGCGTAGACCGTTTAACGGTCGGGATAAATTAAAATAGGCACAGCCCATATTGGGTATTTCCGTTACGCTTTTGCGCAAGACGTAAGAGCCCGCGCGAAATCTTTTTCAGGTGGCGCTCATTCAGAGACCAAGGTTTGCTGACCTTCAAGCCGCTTAAGTTCGCCATTTTAGGGTGTTCCGCAGACAATGCGGTTCAGCCAGATATATGTGTTGTCTGCCTTTGTATAAAAGCCGTTTCATTGAGCTTTTTATAAAAACAGGCGCTGTCTGAACCAAAAATTGCCATAAGCCATCGCTAAACAACATTTCGGGTTCATGTGAAGCCACTTTGCAACATGGCTCTAAAAACGCATTCTCGTCAATTATTTTCTTGTGTTAACGCAATGGCTACCCGTGCGGGGTTATAGTCCCTCCAACATAAAAAATATGATGTGTGGAGTTTTGAATGATCCGGGTGCTCAGGCATTTGGTCGGCTATGATTTTCATAAGGCCGTAAAAATAGCGACCGCGTCGGTTCTGGCCGCCGTGATCTGCATCGGTGTGTCCGAAGTGACCTCCGTGCGGGCCGCCACGGATGCGACTGCTTCCGGCGATGTGGTGAAGGTGCGTCTGGGCGGCGATAAGGCTCAGACCCGGATCGTGCTTGAGCTTAATCGCGCCGCCAAGGGTAAGCTTTTATCGGCAGATACGGCCTCATCTGCGGTGCTGGACTTAAGCGATGTGCGCATGGATGGCCCGTTAAGTGGTGAGGGCCGGGGTCTGGTTTCCGGCTGGCGCGTTGAAAATCAGGGCGGGGCGGTGCGCCTTAAACTCAGCTATCAGGGGCAGGCCCGGATCGCGCGTCGGTTCATTCTGCCGCCAGCCGATGGCGTGGGCGTTTACCGCTATGTGATCGATGTGGTGCCCGCTGCGGTGACGCCTCCGGGCGATGAGGCCACGCGCCTTTTGATGCCGGACACCACCAAAGCCTCCGCGGCGACCCAGTTAAAGGCCGAAGTGCCGCTGCGCCGCTCATTGAAAAAGATTGTGGTCATTGATGCGGGACACGGCGGGAAAGATTCCGGCGCTTTGGGGACGTTTTCTTATGAGAAAGACGTCAATCTGGCGGCGGCTAAGGCCTTAAAGACCAAGCTTGAATCGACCGGGCGCTATAAAGTTATCATGACGCGCGAAACCGATGGGTTTGTCGATTTGTCGGCGCGGGTCCGGATTGCCCGCAGTGCCGATGCCGATCTGTTTATTTCGCTCCATTCCGATTCGGGGCCGGATAAATCAACCCGTGGCGCCAGCATCTATACCCTGTCTGATTCGGGCACTGAGCGGGCAGCGCGTAAAGCTTTGGTGCGTGGCGACTGGTCTTTGGCTGAGCGTCCGGCCGATCAGATGGTCAATCGTATCCTCATTGATCTTACCCAACGGGCCACCAAGAACCGCTCGGCAACCTTTGCTCAAGTTTTGCTCAACAATATTGGCGATACCACGCCCTTGCTCAAAACCAGCCACCGTCAGGCCGGTTTTGTGGTGCTGCTGGCGCCGGATGTGCCGGCAGTTTTGCTGGAAATGGGCTTTATTACCAATGCGATGGATGAAAAACTGCTCAACGATTCGGCGCAACGTAACCGCATGATGACGTCGGTAGCTAAATCGATTGATCAGTATTTTGAAAACGATGTGCGCTATGCCTCATTTGTCATGATGCCTAAGGCTATGCGCTAAGATTAATTTATCTGACCGAAGGCCCTGCGGTTAAGCGCGGGGCCTTTGTTTATATGCAAACTTGTGGCGGAATTGTCAGGTTAAGGCGTCTTTGACGCCATTCACGCGAAATGCGATTGCCTAAGTTGGCAGGTTTGATAAATACGTAGCCTTAATTAAGGTGATCCTGGCTTCAGGCGGGGGGCGTGACGGCGTTTTTGTCAGGCGGCCTTGAACGGTCAGGATCGGAGGCGCAGCAAGTTGAAATCAGCCGAACGATGGTTTGCCATGGCAGGGGTCGTGCTCATGACGGTGATTGCCGTCGCGGGCTTTGCGATCGCAATCTATGCCGCGTGGCTGTTTCATGACCTGCCCGATGGTACGGAACTGGCGGATTATCGTCCGGCGACGTCTACGCGCGTCTTTGCCTGGGACGGTACTCTGATCGGGGAATTTGCCAAGGAGCGGCGCATCTATGTGCCCTATGATCGCATCCCGCCGCGTCTGGCGCAGGCCTTTCTGGCGGCCGAAGACCGTAATTTCTTTGCCCACTCAGGGGTTGATGTCGGGGGCTTAAGCCGGGCTGCAGCTAAGAACGTCGGCAATTTCATGGAAGGCAACCGTCTTGAGGGCGGCTCGACCATCACACAGCAGGTCGCCAAGAACGTGCTCCTGACTAATGAGCAGACTCTGGGCCGTAAGCTCAAGGAAGTTATTCTGGCGCGTCGGCTTGAAGCCTCGCTGGATAAGAAGCAAATCCTTGAGCTTTATCTCAACGAAATCTTTCTTGGCTACCGCTCCAACGGGGTCGGTACCGCCGCCTATAACTATTTCGGTAAGTCGGTTGATGAACTGAGTTTGAGCGAAATGGCCTATCTGGCAGCCTTGCCCAAGGGGCCGTCCAACTATCACCCGACCCGCCGTAAAGAACAGGCCATCGACCGCCGCAATTGGATCTTGGGTGAGATGGCCAAGGTCGGTTGGGTTACACCGGCTGAGGCGCTGGCGGCCTCAAAAGAAGACCTTGTGGTGCAGGCCGCCCCGGCACGCGCTAAATACCGCGATGCCGACTATTTCGTCGGTGAGGTTGAGCGCCGTGCCCAGAATATTTTCGGCGATGAGATTTATTCGAGCGGTTATTACCTTAGAACCACGCTTGATCCAAAGCTGCAAACCGTAGCGCGGATCGCGCTGATGGACGGTCTGGAGCAGTATGACCGCCGTCACGGCTGGCGCGGGGGCTGGGACAATATCGACATGGGTAATGGCTGGCAGGCCGTCGCTCTGAAACGGGCAGCACCGGCTGAACGCGAAGACTGGCAGCATGCGATTGTGGAAAAGGCATCGTCGTCTTCGGTCAGCATAATCACGGCGACCGATGGCACGCGCGGGCGATTGGCCGATAATGATGTCATCTGGGCATTCGCGGGTAAGGGATTGAAATCCGGTGATTTGATCTTCGTGTCGGAACAGTCCAAAGGTCTTTTCAGGCTGCATCAGGTGCCTGCGGTCAATGGCGCTTTGGTGGCGGTTGATCCGTGGACCGGGCGGATCGTGGCCATGGTGGGTGGCTATAGCTACTCTCTGTCGAAATTTAACCGCGCCGTTCAGGCAAAGCGCCAACCGGGTTCGGCGATCAAGCCGTTTGTCTATGCGGTCGCGCTGGAGAATGAGTTTACACCGGCGTCGATTGTTATGGATGCGCCTATTTCAATGGCCGGTGCCAATGGCGCGAAATGGTCGCCGCAAAACTATACGCGTCGTTACTATGGTGCGCAGACCCTGCGCAAGGGTCTTGAATACTCACGCAACGCCATGACCGTGAGGCTGGCGCAAAAGGTCGGCATCAAGACCGTCTCGCAAAAGATCGCCGAATATGGCATTTCCGATAACCTGCCCGCCGTCTTGCCGATCGCGCTGGGGGCGGGAGAGACCACGCCTTATAAACTGACCGCGGCCTATTCGATGTTTGCCAATGGCGGACGTAAAATTCGCCCGCACCTTATCGAAGTGGTTCAGGACCGTGAGGGCGGTGTGGTCTATAAGGCCGAAGCCCGTAAATGCCCCGGCGCCTGTAAGCGCGCCTTTGACGGCACGGAATCGCCTAAGCTGTTGCCGGATGGTTCCCCGGTTATTGACCCGATAACAGCCTATCAGATCACCTCTTATCTTGAGGGGGTGGTTCAGCGCGGTACAGCCGCGAAGGCCTCGGTTCTGGGGCGTCCGATTGCGGGTAAGACCGGCACCACCAATGAATACCGCAGCGCGTGGTTTGTCGGCTATTCACCGGATCTGGTGGTTGGCGTCTTTGTCGGTTTTGACGATAACCGCTCATTGGGCGAAGGGGAGACCGGTGGGGCTTCGGCTTTGCCTATCTTCGTCGATTTCATGCAGCAAGCGTTGAAGAACAAACCCGTTAAACCGTTCATGAAGCCCAAGGATGCGGTCTTTGTTTCGGTCCGCGGTTATGAAGAAGCGTTCCGGCCGGGTACTGAGCCCAAGCCGGTCGTGACGGCAGCGCCTTCTGACATCGAAGGGCCCAAGCCCTATACCGAAGTTTGGCGCGATGGCCTGACCGAAGAGGTGCCGTCTCAGGACGCCACCCCTGAGCGCAAGCCCTATGTGGATGAGGCTGAGCCCATTCTCTATTAAACCTTGCCTTCATAGCGGCGGGGATGTATCCCGCCCTCTTAATTTCATAAGGATACTGGCATGCGACTGGATGTTGAGGCTCAGGCCCGCGACATCGAGCAATCCATTGGATTGCTCAGGAGGCGTCTTTGACTGGGATGTCGCTCTAAGACGTCTTGATGAGTTGAATGCGCGCGTCGAAGACCCGACGCTGTGGGATAATCCTGAGATGGCGCAGAGCGTCATGCGAGAGCGTACCCGGCTTGGTAATTCTGTGGATGCCGTCAAAAAGCTGGAGCAGGAACTCAAAGACGCTCTCGATTACGCTGAACTGGCCGATATGGAAGGCGACGAAGCGCTTCTGGAAGAGGCGCGCGCCATGCTTAAGTCCCTTAAGGACTATGCGGGCCGGGCCGAGCTTGAGGCCCTGCTGTCAGGCGAAGCCGACGGCAATGATGCCTATCTCGAAATCAATTCCGGCGCCGGCGGGACGGAGTCGTGCGACTGGGCTGGGATTTTGATGCGGATGTATATGCGCTGGGCGACCGCGCATGGCATGACCGTATCGGTCGAGGAAGAAACGCCGGGTGAGCAGGCGGGCATCAAGTCGGTGACCCTGACTGTCAAGGGCACGAACGCCTATGGCTGGCTCAAGACCGAAGGCGGCGTGCACCGTCTGGTGCGGATTTCACCGTTTGATTCCAATGCGCGCCGTCACACCTCGTTTGCCTCAGTCTGGGTTTATCCGGTGGTCGATGATGCCATCGTCATCGATATCAACCCGGCCGATGTGCGCACCGATACCTACCGCGCATCAGGGGCGGGTGGCCAGCACATCAACAAGACTGACTCGGCGGTGCGTTTGACCCACATTCCGACCGGTATTGCCGTAGCCTGTCAGGCCGGTCGCTCTCAGCACGCTAACCGCGATGAAGCCTGGAAGATGTTGCGGGCGCGGCTTTATGAGGTCGAGTTGCAAAAGCGTGAGGCGGCGCAGCAGGCGCTTGAGGATCAGAAAACCGATATCGGCTGGGGCCATCAGATACGGTCATACGTTCTGCATCCTTATCAAATGGTCAAGGATCTACGGACGGATGTGGAAACCTCGGATTCGCAAGCTGTGCTGGATGGTGATCTCGATCCGTTCATGGCCGCGTCTCTGGCGCAAAGGGTCGGGGCCACGCGCGACGGTGCTGAAGTTTAAATCTGTAAAAAACCCCTGAGATTACATCTCAGGGGTTTTTGGTGTTTTGACGCGTCGGTGTTTAGCGGTGATGTGTGAGCCGAAATAGCGGCTGTATACTTGGGTGAACTCGGCTCCGAAAAAGAAAATCTGGGTCGAATAATAGATCCAGACCAGAACCACGATCAGCGACCCTGCCGCGCCATAGGTGGAACTGAGCGCGCTTTGGCCGAGATAGATGCCGATAAAAAACTTGCCCACCGAGAACAATAGGGCTGTAATGGCGGCGCCGATCCATACGTCGCGCCATTCGATATGGGCGTCAGGCAGCATTTTGAATGTCATCGCAAACAAAAATGTGGTGACGGCAAATGATACGGCCAGATTAAAACTGTGCAGCATGAAGGCTGGCAGTACGTTAGCGAACATACCGCCAAACGCCGCCAGTGCCGCTGAAACCACCAGTGATATTAGCAGTAAAAAGCCGATACCGACGATTAGGGCAAATGACAGAACCCGTTTTTTCAGGAACCATGTCCAGTGGTCATTTTCCTTACTTTCGACATTCCAGATCGCATTAAGCGCGTCCTGTAGTTGCGCGAAAAAGCCGGTGGCTGAGATAATCAGTGTGGCAAATCCAATCAGGGTCGCGACGATTCCCGCTTCGCGATTATGAGAATTGGTCATGATCGTTTCAATGGCTTGTGCGCCGGTATCACCGATAAGGTTTCTGATTTCGGTGACAAGCTGAAGCCGTACAGAATCTTCACCAAACGCCAGCCCGGCTACGGATACGACGATGAGCAACAGCGGGCCAATCGACAGGACGCTGTAAAAGGCAAGGGCAGCGCCCAGACGCGGGGCTTTGTCGGCCAGCCACTCGTCAAAGGTCTCACGCAGCAATCGCCACATGAAGTTTAAGGTCAGTTCGGGTCTGTCGGATGAAGCGTCAGGCATGAGAGTCCGTGATTTAATGCCCCATCATACAGGTGCCGTTGGCGATTGTGTGATTAAATCTCCATAAAAAAGACCGTAAGAAGCTTCAATTTCTTACGGTCTTTTTTATGTATCAATAGTTTATCGTTAACGCTTAGTAGGATGGTTTAAGGTCTGACAGGGCGTTCATGTCATAGCTGCTCAATGACGGTGCGCCGTAGTCAGGCGTGGTTGCATACTGGGCGGCTGCGGGTTGAGCCGGAGCAGGGGCTGCATGAACGGTTTCGGGACGGGCGCGCGATTGCAGGCAGCGGCCGACGAAGTAAGCGCCGACATCGATCGACAACTGTTCATGGGTGATGTCGCCTTCGACATAGGCGGTGGCCGACAAGCGGACCTGTTTGCCCGAAATGCCGCCGACTACACGGCCACGGATTTCAATGGTTTCGGCTTCGATCGAGCCTTCGACATTACCAGCTTCGCCAACGACCAGATGGCCCGCCTTAACATCGCCGCGCACGGTGCCTTCAAGGTGCAGGTCGCCGGAACCGGTAATATTGCCATCAATCGTCAGGGTCGATGACAGCACCGAACCGACCTTTGGTGCGGGGGCCATCATCGGCGTTGATTTCGATGAATTCATATTGACCGCGTTGAGGTCCAGCGGTGGAGCTACAGCCGCTTCGGGTTGTTGGGCGCGGGTTGGTTTAGTTTTGTTGAACATAATCTCCAGCCTTTACAAAGCGTGCAGGGTTTTGAGGACGACCATTGAGCCACACTTCGTAATGAAGATGCACGCCGGTCGAGCGACCAGTTGAACCCATTGCCCCCAGTCTTTGACCGACCGCCACACGTTGGCCGGCACGTACAGACATAGACTGCATATGAGCGTAGCGAGTTTTAAATCCATTGCCGTGGTCGATTTCGACCGCGTTCCCGTAGCCACTGCGCACACCTGAAAACGAAACTATGCCAGGCGCCGTTGAGTAGATTGGGGTAAGATAGGGGCCTGCAAAATCGAGGCCAAGATGGCTTCTGGGGCGTCCATTAATGGGATCGAAGCGCACGCCAAAGCCTGAAGTAGTGCGGACATTATAGGAGGGGCGGTTGAACGGCAGGGTCTCAGACGACTTTTGCAGGCCGCGCATATCACTGAGATTGATCGCCGCATTGCGGATGCGCGACGCGAAGCCTTCGTCGACATCAAGGTATTGAGCCAGCTCCTTGGAATCCTTGGCTTCCAGCAGCGGATTGGCGCTCGACCCGCCTTGCGCATAGGCGGCCGGATTTAGCCCGGCCAGACGGAAGGCTAGCCTTAAGCGTTCGGCGCGGGATTTGGCAAAATTCTCGGCCTTGCCCACCATGCGTTCCTGCTCGGCACGGACGGCGTAAATACGCTCAATGGGGGGCAGCGCCTCATCAACGGGTGCCGGAGACAGAGTGGCAGAAGCGCCGGGTACGTTTTTGAAATCTTTCAGAATATGGATCAATGCGCCGTGGCGTTTTTCAACGGTTGACGCCAGTTCATCAAGCGATCCTGACGCCTGAGTCAGTTGCTTAGTGGCGCTGTCGAGGCGGGCCTGACGGTCAGCCACCCAGCGTTCAGACTGGGCCTTCATCAGGCTGATTTGTCGCTCGGATGCGCTCTCAGACAGGGCAATGAACATCACAGCGCCTGTGGATATGGCAAGCCATGTGACCGCGACCGAAGCCAGCACGGTAAACCCAAATTGCTTGCCTGTGCTCAGGACATAGCCGCGGGTTTCGCCGTTTGAGCGAATATAGAGGTGACGTTCCGGAAAGGTTTGTTCCAGTATGTCACGAAGGCGTCCAAAGCTTTTCTTACTCATCACCGCCAGCACCCGATAGCTTGGTTAACTATGCCTTAACATCGCCATTGCGCAAGACCATAAATCCGCGTTTCTTTGGCTTTGGATGAAATTTCATCTAAAACCGTCTGAAATTAAGGAATTTATGTCACTTCTGTGATGCTTCGTCCCGTTTTAGGAAGACTGCATCTTGGGTATCAAAATCGGTGCCGCAGGATGGCCGTCAGGATTTGAAGCCTTTCAGGGCCGATAATACCTCGGCGGCGTGGCCACCCACCTTTACGTTGCGCCAGACTTTGCGCACCATCCCATCCGGATCGATAAGGAAGGTGGCCCGTTCCGTGCCCATATATTTTTTGCCGTACAGTGTCTTTTCAGCCCACAGCCCATAGGTCTGAATGGTCTGCGTGCTTTCATCAGCCAAAAGTGTAAGATTAAGGTCGAACTTATTGATAAAATTGGCATGTTTTTTAAGACTGTCTTTTGAAATGCCAAACAGGGCTGTGTCCAGCGCCCTAAACTCATCAGCCAGATCTGAAAATTCGCGCGCCTCAATAGTGCAGCCTTCGGTATTGTCCTTGGGGTAGAAAAACAGCACCACCCACTGATCTTTGAGGTCGTGCAAGGTAACATCGCCGCCCCTTGATGAGGGCAGAGTGAAATCCGGTGCTGTAAAAGGTTCAAATTCGTTTTGATTTATCTGTGCTTTTGCCATGACATAGCCTTTATGGATGCGTAAGGATGACATAATCGATTCAGGTACGTTTGTGTGCCAAATTGGTTCTGCTGACACCCCTAAATCCTTAAAAAATTTTCGCCGCAGGGTTCTGCTGATTACTCGTGAAGTTTCAAGTTTTGTGATGCCCTTAACCCGCCTTGTGAAAAAGCGCTGGCGGTTAAGTCTTGCCGTTCTGTCGGGCCTGTGTCTGATCGCGGGCGGATTGCGTATCTATTCGGCGCCGGTCAGGCTTGATAATTTTAAGCCGATCATTATTTCGCGACTGGAAAATGCCTTGCCGGGGCATAAGGCCGATATCGGTCACATGGATCTGGTGTGGTTTCATGACGCTAATGCGTTGGGGTGGCGGTTTGAAGGCCTAACTATTCGCGACAGTAAGAAACGTGTCGTGGCGTCGGCCCAATCCCTTGAAGCGGCCCTTGCGATCGATAGTCTATTTGCGCTGCATATCGCGCCGGCACGCTTGACGGCGAAGGATTTTTTTCTAGCGGCGACGGTATCGGAGCGCGGGCGCTATGAACTGGGCTATGAGGCCAAGGGGCAGCCGCAGGCGCGCGGTGGCGTAGCACTTGATCGGCTGTTCCGTGAACTGGTCGGACCGGAAAAACTAGGCTCACCTATCAGCTATACCCGCCAGTTTGCCCTGCGCCAGGGTCGCCTTGATCTGCGTCAGGTCAACTCCAATCTGGCCTGGACGGCGGATATCGGCAGTATCGACTACACCAAACGTGATGGCCGTATCCGTGCCAATCTGGGGTTATCGATCAAAAGTGGAAATCAAATATCGAAACTGACGGCGCGGGCCAGTGCGACCGAAGGCCTGAAAACCGCAGCCATTGACGCCCAGATAAGCAATCTTATCCCGTCGGCTGTATTCCCTTCGGTGGGCATGACCCGACCGATGGCCGGATTTCATGCACCGGTCAACGGTACGGGCACCGTGAAATACAGTGCCCGCCACGGCTTTGAGACGACCGATCTCGATATCTCTGCCGGTAAGGGCTATTACGACTTCGGAAAATCGAAACAATCGTTTGAGGCCATGAATGTCGTGGCCACCTATGCCCGTCGCACCAAGCGCATCGATTTCAAGCGCTTTCGGGTGGTGTCGCCAATGCTGGAAGCTGACCTGTTTGGTCATGTCAAAATCTGGCCGTCGGATGTAAAAATTGGCCGAAAACGGCTGATAGATTTTGACTTCAAGGGGCCAAAGGCCACCGGCAAACTGGCCGACGATTTCAGGGCTCAGACTCTGAATGATGTCCATTTTACCGGTGCCTATTCACCTGATACGCGCGAGCTGTTTATCAAATCCGGCCGCGGTCGTCTGGAGACCGCCGTGGTCACCACCAAGGGGCGGCTTTATGCGGACGATAAGGGGCTGGGGGCCAATCTGACGGCCAGAATCGACGGTGATTTTACCAAGAAAACCGTCTTTGCGTTCTGGCCCGAAGGTCTGACAAAGGCGACCCGGCTGAATCTGATCGACCGGATTAAGGTCGGCACCTTATCTAACGCCGATTTTACCTTGTCAGCCCCACCGGGCTATCTGACGGCTGATAATCTGCGCAATGAGGATTTGCGGCTCGATTTTGATTTTCGGGATGCGACGATCGAATTTGATCCGCGTCTTAAGGACGGAACCGGTCTCAAAGGCCATGCCGTGCTGATGGGCAGTCGGTTTGATCTGGATGTCGAATCCGGCTGGCTGGATAAGGCCGCGATTACGGACGGGCAGGTGCTGGTGCCGAGCTTCCACTCCAGTCGCTCAGGCAGAGGCAGCCTGACCCACATCTGGATCAAAGCGAAGGCTGATGCGGTCGATGTGATCGAAGCGGTTGATCCGATCGCCGGTGGCGATCTGGCGAAGAACGGTCTTAACCGTGAGCGTCTGAGCGGTCAGGCGGATGTGCGGGTTGATATCCGCTTTCCGACCTTTCAGAACCTGAGTACAGACACGTTTGATCTGACCTTCAATGCCGACCTGACCGATGCGTCCCTGAAGCAGGCGGCGCTGGGGTGGGATCTGACCGATGCGACGATCCATGTGGATGGCGATTTGCGCGCCAACCGTATTGTGGCGTCGGGGCCTGGCGTGCTTGGCCCGTACCGGGGCGAAATCGCTTACCACACGGCCTTCAGCAAAACCGACCCCAAAGTGACTTTCAAAGGTCAGTTTGATGCTGAGCCGTTTGGCGGCGCGCCGGATAAGCCGGTGCCAATTGAGGGCGAGTTCATCCTGACGGGTGGGGGCGATGAGGGCACCCAGGGTTCCGGTCACATACGTTCCGGCATATTTGACGGCGATGTGGCGTGGGAAGGCACAGATGAACGCCCGAACCAAGTGACCATCCGTGGTGAAACCGACGCCAAAGGCATGGCTGCGCAAGGTCTGCCGTTCATCCAGCATCTGGGGCCTAAGCTTCCCACGCAGGTATCGCTCATTCGGTCTGGCGATATCTGGAGCGGGGAAATTCAGGCGCAGGCCTTTTCCGGCGATCTGGCCTATATTGAGGGGGCAAAGCCGCGGCTGGTCTATCAGTCGGTTATCACGCCGGATGAGGCGCGCGAACTGGGCCTGAGCGGGATGCCATTATTCCGGACGCAACGGCGGCTTAGTCTGAATATCGGGCTTGACGATCAAACCCGGGAGGCGCTCATCCGGGTTGATCAGTTTGAGGCGAAACTCGGTTGGGCCAAGCGCGACGCCAGCAACGATATTGCCCGTACACTGACCGCCAAAATCGCGCCGCAGGATTGGGCGTCGCTTGGCCTGCCCGAAGCCTTTTTTAAGCCGTCTGAAACTATCGATGCCAAGGCTCAGTGGTTGCAAACGGGCGCGGCCATGAGCGGGCAGATCGATCTGAAAGGCCATGTTATCGACTTTACGGTGCCGGACAATATTGTCGGATCGAACGGTTATCAGGCCCAGATACGCACCCGCGTCAATGACGGGCTTTTGACGCTGCTGGGCTATACCCATAATCGTCTGACCCTGACGGGGCAGGCCGATGTGGTCACCAGTCTTTACCGGCGCGGCGACCGCAACGTAACCGTGGTCAATGTCTATGCTCAGGACGCCGAGCTTAAGGTGTTGGGTAGTGATTGGGTTAAGCCTGCGGGTGAGGCTGCCGATTTCGCCTTTGAGATTGACGATAAGGGTGCTGGGCAAGGTATGAACATCGCGCGCATCTATGGCAATGGGGCGTCGGTAAAGCTTGAGGGGCGTGCCTCGCTGGATGGTGATGGCGAGATTGAGTTTGCTGATCTGTCAGATATTTATTTGAAAAACTTCGCGGAAGGTTCCGTCAAATATTATGAAGCGTCGCAGGGCGGGCCCAGATTGATCTCGGCAAGCGGCCGCTATTTTGACTTGCGGCCCTGGCTTATGCCGAAGGCCAATCCCCAGACTCCGGTCATACTGGCTGATATTCCCCACGATCAGCCGGCGGACGTGCCGGCCCCGCTGTCTCCGGCGGTGCCGACCCGTCTGGTGGCGGATGTGCAAACGCTGAAACTATCGCGCGACGGTGCTTTTCGTGACGTTAAAATCAATATGGATTGGGATGGGGCCAATGGCCTTGACGGAAGCTTAAACGTGCGTACAGACAACAACAGCCTCATCCGATTTGAAGCTGAGCCCGACAAGGCTGAACAGCCCGCCTATAGCCGTTTTGAGGGGAAAATTGCCGATACAGGTGACGCTCTGAAAACGGCCTTTGCGACGTCTCAGGTTCATCAGGGCGAAACTGAGATCAAGGGGGTGTTTACCCGTGGGCAGGTCGATGCCACGATCAGTGGTGAGCATATTCAGGTACGCCAGATCCCTATACTGGCGCAATTGCTGACGGTGGGGTCGTTGCAGGGGCTGGCCAATACCTTAACCGGCGAAGGTATTACTTTTGATGAGTACGAACTGCCTGTGCGATACCGGGTAAGCGACCAACTCTTGTTCATTAAGGACGGTTACGCCAAGGGCGAGGCTGTTGGGATAAATGTCTGGGGGACGTTCGATCGCGATAATAACTATATCGATTATCGTGGCAGCCTGCTGCCGGTCTATGCCGTTAATTCCATCTTCGGGGACGTGGCGAAGAAGGGCCAGGGGCTGGTGGGCTTAAGATACCGCGTCCGGGGGCGGCCGCCAACGCCGCAGGTCGAGGTCGATCCGTTCTCGCTGGTCATACCTGGTTTCTTGCGGCAGTGGTTTGATAAGGATTTTGAGGACGAAATCCCGCCGTTGAATTTACCAGACGCGCGGAAAAGCAAGGATTAGGCAGGTAAGGCTTGGGGGCATTGCCCCCAAACCCCGAAAATTGTGATCAGACCGGTTTAACTAGAATGATCTTTTTCTTGCCCTGACTGATCTTGATCACCCCATCAGGATTAAGGTCGGCCAGTGTCAGGTTTTGATTGCCGTCAGTGATGGCGATGTCATTGACGCGCAAGCCACCGCCTTGAGCCAGACGGCGGGCCTCGCCGTTGGATTGGGTAAGCCCGATCTGGGTCGTCAAGGCCGCCAGCATAATCCCAGCCTCAAGGGCTGAGGTTTCCACTTCGACCGTCGGCAGGTCTGCAGACAGCACGCCTTGTTCAAACGCTTTTTGTGCCGTATCGCGGGCGGTGCTTGCCGCCGCTTCGCCGTGAACCATGCGGGTGGCGGCATCGGCCAGTATTTTCTTGGCTTCGTTGATTTCGGCCCCCTCCAGCTTTTCAAGGCGGGCGATTTCATCCATCGGCAGATCAGTGAACAGGCGCATGAACTTGCCGACATCAGCGTCTTCGGCATTGCGCCAGTATTGCCAGTAATCATAGGGGCTCAGCGCATCGGCATTGAGCCACACCGCCCCGCCGACCGTCTTGCCCATCTTGGCACCCGATGCGGTCGTCAGCAGCGGCGTCGTAAGCCCAAACGCCGCCGATTGATTGATCCGGCGCGTCAGTTCAACGCCATTGATAATATTGCCCCACTGATCGGAGCCGCCTATTTGTAAGGTACAGTTATAGTTTGAGTTCAGTTCGCGGAAATCAACCGCCTGCATCAGCATGTAGTTGAACTCAAGGAAAGTCATCGGCTGCTCACGCTCTAAGCGCAGCTTGACCGAATCAAAGGTCAGCATACGGTTGATGGTGAAGTGCGTGCCGAATTTGCGCAGGAACTCGATATAGCCAAAGCCCGACAGCCAGTCGTCATTATTGACCATGATGGCGTCGGTTTTGCCGTCACCAAAGGTCAGGAAATTATTGAACACGCTTTTGATGCCGTCCATGTTCGACTGGATCTGCTCATCGGTCAAAAGCGGGCGCTGGGTGTCCTTGAATGTCGGGTCGCCAACCTTGGTGGTGCCGCCGCCCATGAGCACGATCGGCTTATTACCGGTCTTTTGCAGCCAATAGAGCATCATGATCTGCACCAGATGGCCGGCGTGCAGCGACGATGCCGTGGCATCATAGCCGATATATCCCGTGATTGGCCCCGCAAGAAGGAGCGTATCAAGGGCCTCTGCGTCGGTGCACTGGTGGATGAAGCCACGCTCGCTCAGGACTTTGAGGAAATCGGATTTGAAGCTGGTTGCGGTCATATCTCTATCGAATGGTTGGAGAAAAAGAGCGGGACTAATTCGCCTCGACCTTAAGGGAAAGGCGTCATAACATAGACCTGCGCGAAAACCATAGGGAAGAATCGTATGTCAGGGACGGGTGTGTTTAAGGTTCTGGGCTTCATGACCGGCACATCTTTGGATGGCATAGACATGGCGGTGCTGGAGACCGATGGTGAGCAGCGCCTGACCTTTGGACCGTGGGCTGAACGCCCCATGCCGGATGCGGTGCGCGCGGTGTTGCAAGATACGGTGAAGGCTGCGCTTAGCTGGCCGCGCGGAACGCCGGAGCCTGAGATTTTTAACGAAGCCCGTAAGGTCATCACGGATTACCATTTCACTTCGGCGCAGGTGTTTCTGGCGGAACAGGGCCTGGGATTTAGCGATTTCGATCTGCTTGGGGTGCATGGCCAAACCGTGTTGCATGAGCGCCCGAAAGTCGGCGTGCCGGGGCGGACCGTGCAGTTATTTGATGGCCAAGCCTTTGCGGACATGACCGGCGTTCAGGTCGTGTCCGATTTTCGGGCCGCTGATGTGGCGGAAGGTGGAGAAGGCGCACCGCTGGCCCCCGTTTATCATAGGGCTTTGGTGGCGCAGGCGGGCCTGGACTTGCCGGTGGTCGTCGTCAATCTGGGCGGGGTTGCCAATATCACGATCATTGATGAAGCGGGCGATATATCCGCCATGGATACGGGGCCTGCCAATGGCCTGATGGATCAATGGGTGCAGGCGCACGGGCGGGGTCACTATGATGCGGGTGGTGTGTGGGCAGCACTTGGGACGGCTGACCCAGTACGGGTGACGGCCTATCTCAGCCATCCGTATTTCTCAGCGTCTGCGCCCAAATCGTTAGACCGTTATGATTTTACGCTGGCGGGTGTAGATGAGTTAGGATTTGAGGATGGTCTGGCGACATTGTGCGAATTTACGCTGGAAAGTCTGTTGCTCGCTATCCTGATGTCGGGTGTGGCCCCCAAGGCCGTCGTTCTGGCCGGTGGTGGTCGGCAAAATGCGTATCTGGTCAACAGGTTGCGCGAAAAAATTGATGCGCAAACAAAGCTTTATCTGTCCGAAGACCTCGGCTGGCGTGGTGGGGCGATCGAGGCCGAAGCTTTTGCCTATATGGCTGTGCGGTCTCTGCGGTCTTTGCCTATCTCGTTCCCCAGAACGACCGGTATCTCTAAACCGTTAACGGGCGGGCGGCTGAATATACCCTCCGCCCGCTGAATAGTGTCAGGCGTCCGACAGGCGCTTATCGAGGTAAGATCCGACACGCTGTTCGATTTCCGGCAACTGATCGACCCAGAAGTGGGTCGCGTCCGGCACCAGTTCGTGGTCAATGACGATGCCTTTTTGACTGCGCAGCTTGGCCACTACACGGTCAACTTCGGACGGCGGCACCACGCTGTCATTAGCACCATTCACGAACAGGCCCGACGCCGGGCAGGGGGCCAGAAAGCTGAAATCATAGGCATTGGTCGGCGGCGATACCGAAATAAAACCGTCGGTTTCGGGGCGGCGCATCAAAAGTTGCATACCGATATAGGCACCGAACGAATAGCCTGCGACCCAGAATTGCGCCGCCGTCGGATTCTTGGCCTGCAGCCAGTCGAGTGCGGTGGCCGCATCGGCCAGTTCGCCAATGCCGGCATCAAATTCGCCCTGGGATTTGCCGACACCGCGGAAGTTAAAGCGCAGAACCGAAAACCCGCGCGTCATGAACAGGTGGAATAATTGCACCGTGACCGGATTATTCATGTGGCCGCCCGCCTTGGGGTGCGGATGCAGGATGAGGGCGATCGGGGCGTTTTCTGTCTTGCCTTGCGTGTAGCGGGCTTCGATGCGACCTGCGGCTCCGGCCAGAATGACTTCGGGCATTAATTCACCTTGTGACAAATATAACAAATTTGACGGCCAAATTACTTGACTAACGCGGTCGGAATTATTAAGTCCGAATAACCTAGCGCATTAGTCGGGCATTTTGTCCGCTATCTGCGCGGGTCATAGCACAAAGTTTTCAGTTTGCGCAGATTTTTAGTCAGTGACGCCCGGTCACTGCCTATTTGTGCAAACGACAGTCCGGTTCAGGCTTTTGGCGAAGGATTTCATATGCGTTTGTCAACCAAGGGGCGTTATGCCGTGATGGCTATGACGGATCTGGCGCTGCATGGTCAGGGTAAGCCCATATCGCTGTCTGAGATTTCGGAACGCCAGCAGATTTCGCTGTCCTATCTGGAACAATTGTTTGCCCGCCTGCGCAAAGCCGGGCTGGTTAAAAGTGCACGGGGACCCGGTGGTGGCTATTCGCTGGCCCGGTCATCGGATGCCTTGTTTGTTGCCGAAATCGTGGTGGCGGTTGATGAGCCGATCAAGGCGACGCGCTGTGCCCTGACGTCCAATAAGCTTGGGGCCAATAAGCGGCTATCCAAAGAAAATGCGGCGCGCGAAATCGGTTGTATGCCGGGTGGTCAGCGCTGCCTGACCCATAATCTGTGGGAAGATCTGGGTCTTGCCATCCATGACTATCTGGCGAAGGTGTCGTTGAGTGACGTGATCCTCAAGCGCACCCGTAAGACAACGGACGCAGATGCGCTTAATGTCCCGGCTTCATTCAACGGTAGTCATAAAATCAATATTGATAAGATTGCCCGCGATCAGGAGATGGTATCCTAAATTATGTCTGCTTCGCCCGTTCTTTATATGGATCATGCCGCCACCTCGCCGCTCAGGCCGCAGGCGCGTGAGGCTATGTTGGCCGCATTTGAGCTTGGAGCCAATGCATCCTCTGTGCATAGCCTAGGGCGTAAGGCGAAGATGATCGTCGAAGAGGCGCGCACGCAAATCCTTGATCTGGTTGGTGGATATGGTGCCAAACTGGTATTCACTTCAGGCGGCACCGAAGCCAACAATCTGGCTCTGCATCAGGCGCGGGTTCGTGAGGACATCACCCATTTGATCATCAGTGACGGTGAGCACGATAGCATTTACACGGCCGCGAATTATGGGGGTAAGCCTATTCTGAAATGGCCGCTTTTGCCATCAGGTCTGGCCGATCTTGAGGCCTTAAAAGCGCTGTTGGCTCAGGTTGAGGGCAAGGCGTTTGTGGCGCTGATGTCGGTCAACAACGAAACCGGCATTATTCAGCCGGTGGCGGAGGCTGCCGAGATTGTCCGCTCTGCCGGTGGCTGGTTGCACGTCGATGCTGTGCAGGCGGCGGGTAAAATCAATATTGATTTTGATGTCTTGGGCGCTGATAGCCTGACGGTGACGGCGCACAAAATTGGTGGCCCGGTCGGTGTAGGTGCTTTGGTGTATAAGAGCGATCATGCGATCATGTCGATGATCACCGGCGGTGGTCAGGAACAGGGCTTGCGGGCCGGGACTGAAAACATCGCGGGGCTGGCAGCCTTTGGGGCGGCGGCTCTGGCGGTGCAGTCGTGTGAGCGGTTGCCTCAACAAATCTCTATTGAGGCGGCTCTGAAAGCTTTGGGCGCGCGTATCATAGGCGAGGACGTTGCGCGGGTCCCAGGCATAACCTGTCTGGCGGTGCAGGACTGGTCGTCGCAATTGCAGTTGATCCATATGGATATGGCAGGGATTTGCATCAGTTCTGGCTCGGCCTGTTCGTCGGGTAAGGTTAAACAAAGCCGTGTCCTGAACGCTATGGGGCTAGAAAACCTGTCGGGCGGGGTCTTGCGTATATCGACCGGTTGGTCTAGCCAGCCTGCGGATTGGGCTCGGTTTTTTGAGGTTTGGTCGGGCGGGTATCAGACCTTCCGCGCCCGCCAGAAGACTAACAAGTCGACTAAGTTGAATATAAAGGAACAAGCCTGATGGCTGCCGTTAAGGAAACCATTGATACGGTTCAGAAACTTGAGACCTATGAGCACGGTTTCGTCTCGGATATCGAGATGGAATTTGCGCCAAAGGGCCTCAATGCCGATATCGTGCGTTTCATTTCCGCAAAAAAGAATGAGCCGGAATGGATGCTGCAATGGCGTCTGGAAGCGTTTGAGCGTTGGCAGTCGATGGATGAGCCCGACTGGGCCAAGCTAAACTACAAACGCGTCGATTATCAGGATCTCTATTATTACGCTGCCCCTAAGCAAAAGGTCGCACCCAAATCGCTGGATGAAATCGATCCGGAACTGCTTCGCGTTTATGAGAAATTAGGCATACCTCTGAAAGAACAGATGGTGCTGGCCGGTGTCGAAGGTGCGCCACGGTATGCGGTTGATGCTGTGTTTGACTCGGTGTCGGTGGTCACGACTTTCAAGGATGAACTCAGTAAGTCAGGCGTGATTTTCTGTTCAATTTCAGAGGCCTTGCGCGAACATCCTGAACTTGTGCGTAAGTATCTGGGCAGCGTAGTGCCGCAATCGGATAACTATTTCGCAGCCCTTAATTCGGCGGTGTTTTCGGATGGATCGTTTGTCTATATTCCGCCGGGCGTGCGCTGCCCGATGGAGCTTTCGACCTATTTCCGCATCAATGCGTCGGAAACCGGCCAGTTTGAACGCACCCTGATTATTGCCGATAAGGGATCTTACGTCTCCTACCTTGAAGGCTGCACCGCCCCGATGCGCGATGAAAATCAGCTTCATGCCGCCGTGGTTGAACTTGTGATCTTAGAGGACGCCTCGATCAAATATTCGACCGTGCAGAACTGGTATCCCGGTGATGCCGAAGGGCGTGGCGGCATCTATAATTTCGTCACCAAGCGCGCCGATTGTCGTGAACCGCGGGCGAAAGTGTCGTGGACGCAGGTGGAAACCGGATCGGCGATCACCTGGAAATATCCGTCGTGCATTCTGCGCGGTGATGACAGCGTCGGTGAGTTCTATTCTATCGCGGTCACCAATGGCATGCAGCAGGCCGATACCGGCACCAAGATGATCCATTTGGGCAAAAATACCCGCTCACGGATCATCTCCAAAGGCATATCGGCGGGTAAGTCGTCCAACACCTATCGCGGTCTGGTCTCAGCCCATGCGCGGGCAGCGGGGGCGCGTAACTTCACCCAATGCGACAGCCTGCTGATCGGTAAGACCTGCGCGGCCCACACCGTGCCCTATGTTGAGGCCGATACGGCCAAGGCGCAGTTTGAGCACGAAGCCACGACCACGCGGCTATCAGAGGACCAGATGTTCTACGCCATGCAGCGTGGCCTATCACAGGAAGAGGCTGTGGCCCTTCTGGTCAACGGCTTCGTGCGTGATGTGTTGCAGGAACTACCTATGGAATTTGCCGTTGAGGCGCAAAAACTGGTGGCCATCAGTCTTGAAGGCTCGGTCGGCTAAAAAGAGAATAATGACAATGCTTAATATTGAAAACCTCACCGTCAGCGTTGACGACAAAACTATCCTTAAGGGCCTGACGCTTGATGTGCCGGCGGGTGAAGTTCATGCCATTATGGGCCCGAACGGTGCCGGTAAATCGACGCTGGGCTATACGCTGGCCGGCCGCTCCAACTATGAAGTAACGGCCGGATCAGCCACGCTTAATGGCGAAGACCTGTTCGCCAAAGACGTCCATGAGCGTGCCGCCGCCGGGCTTTATCTGTCGTTTCAGTATCCGCTCGAAATACCCGGTGTCCCGGCCCTGACCTTTATCCGGACGGCCTTGAATGCTCAGCGCAAGCTGCGCGGTGAGGGCGAAATGTCAGCGCCTGAGTTCCTGAAAACGACCCGCGAAGTGGCCAAGTCGCTGAAAATCGACATGGACATGCTTAAGCGCCCGCTCAATGTTGGCTTCTCCGGCGGTGAAAAGAAGCGCATGGAAGTGCTGCAAATGGCGCTGCTCAAGCCGAAGTTTCTGATCCTAGATGAAACCGATTCCGGCCTCGATATCGACGCGCTTAAGGTCGTGTCTGAGGGCGTCAATGCTCTGCGTGCGCCCGATCGCGGGATGCTGGTCATCACCCACTATCAGCGTTTGCTGGATCATATCACGCCGGATCGGATTCATATTCTGGTCGATGGCCGCATTGTCCATTCGGGCGGTCCTGAACTGGCCCATGAGTTGGAAGCCCGCGGCTATGATGAGTACCTTGGTGAGGCGGCATAATGGCGTTCGATCTGTTCGATCCCATAACCTGGCCGACCCGGCGGGATGAGGAATGGAAATATTCCGATCTGGCGCGTCATCTGCGCATCACGCCGCGTGAGTTGGAGGTTTCGACGGATATCGCGGCCCCCGGCCTGACGCTGGACGGGTTTCACGTCCATAACGTCTTTGGCGCGGACTATAGCGGCCTTGAGGCAGCGGTTAAGGCGGCACTTAAAGACTTTGGGGGCAAGCTGTGGCTGCGGCACTGCGCACGCGGGCGTCTGGATGGCGTAGCCGGTTTTCAGAATAAAGGCCGGATTGATCTTGCGGCGGGTGAACACCTGACCCTGTTTGAGACCTATGAGGGCAAGGGCAATTACGCCGTTCACAGTGAGCTTGAGTTCACTTTGGCCGAAGGTGCGCGCCTTGAGCGTGTGGTGGTCATGGATGAGCCGGAAACGGCCACCTCAGTGCGTCAGTCAACGATTGATACCGCGCCGAACGCTCACTATGTGCAGACCGTGATATCGACCGGAGCGGCGTTTCAAAGGTTTGAAAGCCATGTTACCCACGCTGGTCATGGGGCGCAAGTGCGCATGGACGGCGCGTACCTTTTGAAGAACAAAACCCATTTCGATTACACCACGCGCCTTGACCATCAACACATCAATGGTGTGACGACGCAGGCGATCAAAGGGCTGGTCAAGGATCAGGCTCAGGTCGTGTTTCAGGGCCGTATTCTGGTGCAAAAGGGTGCCGACGGCACCGACGCCCGCATGCGACATCAGGCGTTGATTTTGAACGACGGGGCGCGGGTGCGTGCTAAGCCGGAACTGGAAATCTATGCCGATGACGTCCAATGCGCGCACGGTAATACCATCGGTAATCTCGATGAAAACGCGCTGTTTTTCTGCATGTCACGTGGCATGGATGAAGCCACCGCCCGCGGTCTTTTGATGCAGGCCTTTATCGTGCCGGTGATCGAAGCCATTGACGACGATCAATTACGTGCGGCGGTGCTGGAGTTTGTTGAGGCTAAGGCTGGAGGCTTTTATGGCGTTTGACGTCGATAAGGCCCGCGCCGATTTTCCAATCCTGTCGCGTGAGATCAAGGGTAAGCCCCTGATCTATCTCGACAGCGGTGCCAGCGCGCAAAAGCCGCGTCAGGTGCTTGAGGCCATGAGCGCGCACGCCGCGACATCCTACGCCAATGTCCACCGGGGCCTTCATACGCTTGCCAATGAAACGACGGATGCCTTTGAAAAAGGCCGTGACACCGTGGCGCGCTTTATCAATGCGGCTCGCGTTGAAGAGGTTATCTTCACTAAATCAGCCACGGAATCCATTAATCTGATCGCTTTCAGTTTCGGCACCTTCATCAAAGCCGGCGATGAAATTTTGATCTCTGAAATGGAGCATCACGCCAATATCGTGCCGTGGCATATGCTGGCCGAGCGCACCGGAGCGGTTCTGAAATGGGTACCGATTCTGGATGATGGCAGCCTGGATATGGTGGCATTTGATCAACTATTGACGGATAAGGTCAAGCTGGTTGCCATCTCACATATGTCGAATGTTCTGGGCACCATCAATCCGGTATCCGAGATTGTGACTAAGGCTCATGCTGTGGGCGCCAAGGTCCTGATTGATGGCTGTCAGGGCGTGGTTCATCTGCCGGTTGATGTGCAGGCGCTGGGCTGCGATTTCTACGTCTTTTCGGCCCATAAACTTTATGGCCCGACGGGTTTAGGTGTGTTGTATGGCAAATATGACCTCTTGGCCGACATGCCGCCCTATCAGGGCGGGGGCGAGATGATTGCCCACGTCAGCAAGGATCGTATCACCTATGCCGAACCGCCGCATCGGTTTGAAGCGGGTACACCTGCGATCCTTGAGGTCATCGGTCTTACGGCTGCGATCGAATGGTTGTCGCAGTTTGATCGTGACGCCACCATTGCCCATGAAATGGCACTATATGAGCGGGCCTATGAAGGCTTACGCGGTATCAATAGTCTGCGCGTTCACGGCCATGCGGCGCATAAAGGCTCGATCCTGACCTTTTCTTTGGGGCAGGCCCACGCCCATGACGTTGCACAAATCCTTGATCGCTACAATATAGCGGTAAGGGCCGGTACACATTGCGCCGAACCGCTGATGACGCGCCTTGGGGTGACCTCAACTGTGCGGGCGTCGATTGCGCTTTATAATACCGAAGATGAGATCGACGCTCTGATCGTGGCGGTCCAAAAGGCCCAAAGTTTTTTTGAGTAAGGTTATCGATATGTCCGACCACATCATCAATCTTCACGAGGAACCGGAGCATCCGCAGGCGGAACTGTTCGCGCGCGAAGCCCCGTCCGGTTTGTCAGAGGACGAACTGTCGCGCCTGACCGAAGACCTGATTGGGGCGTTCAAAAGCGTTTATGATCCCGAAATTCCGGTTGATATTTATGAACTGGGGCTGATCTACCGCGTCGATGTCTCTGATGACCGCGACGTGGCCGTGGACATGACACTGACGGCGCCGGGCTGTCCTGTGGCGGGTGAGATGCCGGGGTGGGTCGAGCAAGCAGTTATGGGCGTGCAAGGCGTTAACAGTGTCAATGTTAATCTGATCTTTGAGCCGCCATGGGATTCATCGAAAATGAGTGATGAAGCTAAGCTTCAGCTCAATATGTTTTAGTTACTCACCCTCAAAGTCCTTCGCTGCGCTCAGTGTACTTTGAGGGTGTTGTTAGATCGAAAAAATTATCTTGGGGCGGCCCTTCGATAATTTTTGCATTTTATGTAAACTCAATGCCGCGAATGTCTTTTAAGGCTTAGTGATCATGGAAACCGCTGTTTCTTTTCGACCCCGTCGACCAAGGCCTGCGATCGTCAGTCTGACGGACGCGGCGGCGAAGCAAGTCAAGGCGATTATGGCGAGAGCCGATAAGCCTTACACGGGGCTACGCGTGGGCGTGAAAGCGGGCGGCTGTGCGGGGCAGGAATATGTCCTTAGCTATGCTGAGGCGGCTGATCCGTTGGATGAGGTCGTGACCGATAAGGATGTCACCATCCTGATTGAGCCCAAGGCGGTGCTTTATCTGGTCGGTACGGTCATTGACTATGAGACGACGAAGCTGTCCTCAAAATTCGTGTTCAATAACCCGAATGAAACCGATGCCTGCGGGTGTGGCGAGAGCGTGACGATCACGCCGGTTCAGGCGGATTAGCATCCAGCCAGGTCAGGGCTTCATCAAGGCTCTGAAATGTCTGGATATAGTTCTTGGGGAACATATCACCAATGCCAGCCAAACGCGGCTTATCCAGCGGGTCCTGCGAGATCAGTGCTAATCGTTTACGTGGCGGTGGCGGAGAACCGGCCATTTCAGCCAGTGCCTGAGCAGCGCGCATTAAGTCGGGCAGGGTGGTAAAGCCTTCGGCGGCGCGCATATCCATTACCCGGTCGTAAGACCAGGGCTGATCAATCTGTCTATAAAGCGCAATTAAGGCATCAATCAGATCGGCACCTTCGTAAGCGCCCCTGACGGTGACCAGCAGGCGATTTTTGGTTTCGTCGATGCGGTAACTCACTCGAAAACCAGAGGGCATTATTATAGGCCTGTACGCAAATAGATACTATGAAATGTCATAGTGCAGCCAGCTTAATAAAGCCTCAAAACCTGTTGTTTTCGCGTATAGTTTTATTCAGAAACTATGGTCGAAGGCTGATATGGCATGCCGGTGGATTCGCTGATCAGGGTTTGGGTCTGGGTCTCAATCACTTGTTGCAGGTGCGCCATAAACTCAGCCTTATCAAGGCCGGTGGGGATCGGTTCCATAAACTGCGAGACCGCCGTACCCGGCGATTTCTCATAGCGTTCTTCCTGCCAGAATAGCCCCAGATTGGTCGCTACCGGCACGACGGGCCGATTGAAATTACGGTACATGTGCCACACACCTGAGCGATAACGGTGATAGGTGCCGGGCGCTGACAAATGGCCTTCCGGATAGATCAGAATGTGGCGGCCATCGTCACTGGCCTTTTGTGAACGGCCGGCCAGAGCCTTGCGGGCTTCGATGCCACCGCAATTATTGACAACAATCGCCCCCAGCTTGCGCAGAATGGTCGACATAAACGGAAATTTTTCGAGGTGATCACCCGTCACAAAAGCCAGATCATTGAATTGGGAATATATGCAATATCCATCGCCCCACGACTGGTGCTTGGCGGCAAAGATTACAGGCTGTGACGGGATGTGTTCGCGGCCTCTGACTTCAAGCCGGATGCCAGCTAGATGCTGCATCGCCCAGACCATGCGGCGGGTATAGCGCTGAATAACCCAAAGCACCGGGCGGCGGCCCGGTAAAACTGTAATTAGCAGCGCCATAAGGCTGTAAAATATCGAAAACAGCCAGTAAGCGCTGGCGAACAGAAAACTGCGCATGGTCAGGCCTTAAGAGTCATAGCTCTCAAAGACGTATAAGACTTTAGCTGATTTGGCGAGCCTGTGTTAACGCGCGTCAGGCAACGTTGAAATCTCTGACTTGGCTGCCTTCAGCGACGGTCACCATGTTGCGACCGTTGTTTTTTGACAGATAAAGCGCTTTATCGGCGCGGTCCATCAGATCAAACGGATCTTCGGCAAATTCGCGTTGAGCGAGGCCCACAGATATGGATACGGTACCCAGATCTTCGTTGGTCGAGCGGCGTTTCAACACACGTGTTGAAATTTCCTGACGGGCTTCATCGAGAATACGAGCGACCTCGGTAGCGGTTTGGCCGGGGAACAACATGCCAAACTCTTCGCCGCCATAGCGAGCGGCCAAAGCGGGCGGCCGGCCAATACGGGCCAGAACGCTGGCCACATAGCGCAGAACCTGATCGCCGGTCTGATGACCCCAGGTGTCATTGAAGCGCTTGAAATGGTCGATATCGATGACCGCCAGCGTCAGCGGCTTTGAGACGTCATCGCCTTCACACTGCTTATCCAGTTGCTCATCAAACGCCTTACGGTTCGCCAGATTAGTTAGGGCGTCGGTCATAGCTTCCATACGCACCTGATCAAGATGCTTACGCAAGCGATTGATTTCACGCGATGAATCGCTCAGACGCGTTTGTAATGACTGATGATGGTCAAGGACGACATTGGTTGCCGCCGAGAGATTATCGACCAGATTTTTCAGTACACCCGCATCGGCCAGATTAAGGGACTGACGTGCGCTTTCCAGCGTCGTGGAATAGCTTTTCTGGGATGTTTGTACGTCACTGATGACCTCAGTGATAGTATGTAATTCTTTAGATAGCTTAAGGCCCGCGTCACGAACTTCATCATTGAGTTTCAGACGGGCAATGAATTTAGAGGCTAAGCTATCGCTGATTTCTTCGGTGATTTTCTCTCCGCTGGCAACCAGTCTCAGGACTTCCTGAGCCAAGGCGCACTGGGGATCACCGGCAACATAGAGCCAGATTTCATAGTTGAGCGGCGTCGGCCACACACCATGTTCTTCCATAAGCTTTAACGCATCCTGCGCTAAAGCATATGAGTTTGGACCACGGACACTTACTTCTATGTCGTTGTTCATTTGGTCTTCCTTGCGTCACCTGATTCTATGTGACAATGGCGACCTTAGCCCAACTTCTCTGACAGGCGGTTAACGCGGATGAGAATTTTTCTAAATTTTTATTATTTTAGATCGACGCTACGCAGCAGAAACGCAGGTACATGCCAGCCAAATCCCTCGGCCGTTGTCTCGTAATTGTTTGATTTTTCTTTAGTTTCAGAGGGTTTCTCTGTGCGACTGCGTCTACGTGACGGCTTTGGTGCTTCCGGCTTATTTTCAATAACCGCGTTTTCATTAACGGCCGGTTCGGATTGAATTTCGGCTTCTGGCTCAGCTTTTACGGCTGTCTTTACCGACTTATCTCTGTCATTGCGCCGGGGTTTGCGTTCTGGCCGTGACGATTTACGGTCGCCATCCTCAGAGAGGGCGCTGAAATCGACTTCAATCGAAAGGGTTTCGGGTTCTTTTTTCGTAAGTTTCAGTACCTTATCGTAGTTTTTCTCATCGGCACCCGACAGCAGAAGATAGGCTTCGCCTGAGCGACCGGCGCGGCCAGTGCGTCCGATGCGATGAACATAATCATCGGCATGATGGGGCACATCGAAATTAAAGACATGGCCGACATCGGGAATATCAAGCCCGCGCGCGGCCACGTCGGACGCCACCAGCAAGGTCAGATCGCCTTTGCGGAAGGAATCCAGCGTCTTCATACGCAGGGCCTGATCGAGGTCGCCGTGGATTGGGGCGGCGTTAAAACCGTGGACCGATAATGATTTGGCGACAATATCGACATCGGTTTTGCGGTTGCAGAACACAATACCGTTCTTGATTTCCAGCGTTGAAATAATAGCGCGCAACGCGATGCGCTTGGCCTTGGCCGCATTCAAGGCATTGCTGCCGGGGACGCGGTAGACAAACTGACGAATATTTTCAGCCGTCGTGGCCGGGCGTGACACTTCGATGCGGACAGGATTTTTCAAAAATGCCTGAGTGATGCGAGTGATTTCCGGCGCCATAGTTGCCGAAAAAAACAGGGTCTGACGCGTCGGCGGGGTGAGCTTAAAAATACGCTCGATATCGGGAATAAATCCCATATCCAGCATCCGGTCAGCTTCGTCGACGACCATGATCTGAACGCCATTGAGCATGACTTTTGAGCGTTCAAACAAATCCAGCAAACGGCCGGGAGTGGCAATCAGAACGTCTACGCCCTTATCAAGCTTAGACACCTGATCGGCCATCGACACGCCGCCAATCAAAAGCGCCCAATTGAGCTTATGGTACTTGGCATATTTTTCAAAAGCTTCGGAAACCTGATCGGCCAGTTCTCGGGTAGGGGCCAGAACGATGGCGCGTGGCATACGGGCGCGCGACCGGCCCGCGGCCAGACGTTCGATCATGGGCAGGGTAAAGGCGGCAGTCTTACCGGTACCGGTTTGCGCAATGCCAAGGACATCAAGGCCAGTCAGGGCCACGGGGATCGCCTGTTCCTGAATAGCCGTCGGCGTGTCATAGCCGGTCTCAGCTATGGCCTTTAAAACTTCGGGGCTTAATCCAAGATCGGTGAACTTTGTCATGAAACTCTTTAACCGGGGGCATACGCGATAAACCGGCCTTATACACAGAATAGCCGTTTGGTGTAACAGCTATTCTGTGAAAAAGCCGGTTTCTTTGAAGTTTAAAGCTTTGCGGGCAAATTCAGACCGCTTAAACGTCAAGATCCTCGCTGACGAACTCTGCATTTTCCTGAATATAGCGAAAGCGCAATTCAGGTTTGCGGCCCATCAGGGTCTCGACCAGACTTTCGACCGCATCCTCACTCTCAGGCAGAACCACCCGCGCCAAGGTGCGGGTTTTGGGGTCCATAGTGGTTTCTTTGAGCTGAGCCGGCATCATTTCACCCAGACCCTTAAATCGGCCGATTTCAGGTTTCTTGCCCTTAAATTCTTTTTCCAGAATCTCAGTGCGATGGGCGTCATCACGCGCATACACGGTCTTGGAGCCATGGCTGATGCGGTAGAGTGGCGGCATGGCCAGGAACAGGTTTCCGTTCCGGATCATGGCGGGCATGGTTCGGTAAAAGTAGGTGATCAGCAGGGACGCGATATGGGCGCCGTCGACGTCAGCATCGGTCATGATGACGATGCGTTCATAGCGAAGGTCTTCTTCCTTAAAACGCGCACCGGGCTGTACGCCCAACGCTAGTCCCAGATCAGACAGTTCCTGATTGGCCTTGGCCTTATCGCCGGTGGCTGAGGCCACGTTCAGGATTTTACCGCGCAGGGGCAAAATGGCCTGAGTATTACGGTTGCGGGCCTGTTTAGCGGAGCCGCCAGCGGAGTCTCCTTCGACCAGAAACAGTTCAGTATCCTTGGCATCCTGACGGGCGCAGTCAGCAAGCTTGCCCGGCAGGCGCAGCTTACGGGTCGCGGAGGCCCGCTGAACTTCCTTGTCTTTGCGCTTTTTGAGGCGTTCCTCGGCGCGTTCGACGATGAATTGCAGCAGCTTGTCGGCCTGCTTCGGCGATGAGGTCAGCCAGTGGTCGAACGGATCGGCCAGCGCTTTTTCCACCAGTTTTTGGGCTTCGGACGACGACAAGCGGTCTTTGGTCTGGCCCTGAAATTCGGGGTTCTTGATAAAGACGGAGATGACGATACCGGCCTGAGCCGCGACATCTTCGGCGGTGACGATAGCGCCGCGCTTATCGCCGGTCATTTCGGCATAGGACTTGAGCGAGCGGGTGAGGGCGGCCCGTAAGCCCGCTTCGTGAGTACCGCCATCGGGCGTGGGGATGGTGTTACAGTAGGACTGGACAAAGCCGTCATGCTCACCAAACCCTGCTGCAGACCAGACCACGGCCCACTCCACGGCCCCGCCTTCGCCTTTACGCTCGACGCGACCGGAAAAAATATCGCTGACCGTTTCGGTGTCGACCACACGCTCGGCCAAATAATCGGCCAGACCGTTCGGGAAGTAGAATTTGTCTTCAGCGGGCGTCGTGTCGTGGATCAAAGATGGCGCGCATTTCCAATAAATCTGGACGCCGCGGAACAGATAGGCCTTGGCCTTGGCCATGCGGTATAGCCGTGCGGGACGGAAGTGGGCGTTTTCGCCAAAAATTTCAGGATCAGGAATAAAGCGTTCGCGTGTACCGCGTTTTTTCGAGGGCCCCAATTGTGCAATCGGTCCTTGCGGCAAGCCTCTGGAAAATACCTGCTGCCACTCATAGCCGTCGCGCCAAACCGTGACTTCCAGACGCTCAGACAGGGCGTTCACCACCGACACGCCCACGCCGTGCAGGCCGCCGGAGGTTTCATAGGCCTTGCCAGAGAATTTCCCGCCAGAGTGCAGAACGGTCATAACGACTTCGAGGGCCGACTTACCGGGATATTTGGGATGCGGGTCGACGGGGATGCCGCGGCCATCATCGCGCACACTTAAATAACCGTCCGCATCCAGTTCCACCCAGATCGCCTTGGCGTGACCCGCCACGGCTTCGTCCATAGAGTTATCAAGCACTTCGGCGAACAGGTGGTGCATCGCCTTTTCATCGGTCCCGCCGATATACATGCCAGGGCGCTTGCGGACAGGCTCCAGCCCTTCCAGTACTTCGATGGCATTGGCGCCATAGCCTTCTGCGGTCATGGCATCGGGTTGAGACGTGGCGGGGGCTTTGACTTTAACCGCCTTTTCAGGCGGCGTGTCATTCGCTGGACTTGGCCCCGGACTGGGGGCCGGATTAGCGGCAGGTTGAGGCTGGGCAGCATCCTGTGACGCGGGTGCGGCTCCGTTATCGAATAGATTCGGCTGGGGTACAGATGTGGACATAAACCCTATCTTGCTGTGATTCGGGATATTACAAAGAAAAAGGCCGCAAACCCTGTGGGCTTGCGGCCTTTAAACTTAGCACAAAAGGCGTGGGCTTAGAAAGCGGCCTTAAGCGTTACGGCAACACGATCCTTGTAGTTCGAACCCAGGTCGTGATCGCCGGTGTCCCAATAGCGAACGTCAACCGAGAAAGCTTCGGTCAGGGCATAGCCCGCGCCGAGGTTCCAAGCGGTATAGTCCGAACCATCTTCGATGTATTGCTTACCCATGGCGCCGGAGACCGACAGCTTTTCCGTGATCGGATAAGAGGCATTCAGTTCCGAATAGAGCGACTCACCCGCACCGCCGAAATCCATCGAGTAGTAAGCGGCAGCACCGATAGCGCCTGCACCGATCGGATGGCTGACAGCAGCTTTCAGTTCACCGAACGACAGGTTGGTGTCTTCAGGTTGGTTCGGATAACCGTAGTAGATACCGCCGAAGTCGAACGAGAAGTCTTTATAGGTCGGCTTTACGCCGGCATACACGTCAACTTCCAGATCGGTTTCGTCGTCACCGAAGTCTACGTTGGAAGCCCATACGCCTGCATAGAAGATTTCGTTGGTGTAGTCGATACCACCCTGAACCGCTTCCTGACGGCCGGTTTGCGAAACGCCGCGCCATACGTAGTCGTTGGTGACGGCGATGTTGTAGCTCAGAGCGCCTTCGGCCATTGCGCCGCCAGCGAATACCAGACCAAGAGCCGTAGCAGCGGCGAGGAGGGACTTCTTCATTTTTATAAATCCTAGGTTTTGTTGTTTAGCGTCAGATCGAGGAGGTCATCGGAATCAGACACGATTACACAGTTAACTTTATCAAAGCCTTCGCAAATGTAGCATTTTTTCGTCACAGAACTAGACCCAGCAAACCTGCGGAAGACTATTAGCAACGCTTTGGTGCAATTTTACAACGCAGTGTTAACGGGCATATTCGTATCATGATGAGTGTAAATTTGTATTAATGCTTATAAAATTCAAAAAGATGTAGCCAAGAGCTACGAAAGTTTTCGTGCACCAAGGCCTTTAACATGGCGCCTGTTTGCGGTGCATATAAAATTGAGGCGGGAGCAATATTATCAGCAAAAAGGCCGCCTGATAAAAGGCGGCCTTCTCATTGCGTCAGTTTAGCATTTGTCGATTAGAACGCGGCCTTTAGCGTCAGGGCAACGCGCTCTTCTGAGATCGGAGTGTCGACATCTGTGTCGTGGTAACGCAGGTCAACCGACAGGATGTCGGTCAGGGCGTAGCTGCCGCCAACGTTCCAGGTGTTATAGCTGCCGTAGTCACCGTAAGCGCCAGAAACGCTGATCTTATCGGTGAGGGGGTAAGCGCCGTTCACTTCAAAATAGTCTTCGAAATCTTCATCGGTGTTGAGGTAAGCTGCGGCGCCGATCGAGCCCTTACCCAGTGGGTAGCTGACAGCAGCTTTCAGTTCGGTGAAGTTGATGTCGTCTTCTTGCGGGTAGGCATAATACAGAACGCCGAAGTCAAAGGCAAAATCGCCAACGGTTGGCTTTACGCCAGCATAAAGGTCGAGTTCGTAGTCAGCATCAGTGCCGAAGTCGACGTTAGAGGCCCAGGTGCCGGCGTAGAATATGCCGTTGCTGTAGTCGATGCCGCCAGAGATGGCTGGGTTTTCGTCGGTTTGCGAAACGCCGCGCCACACGTAGTCAGTGGTGGCGGCTACGTTGTAGCTGAATTCACCTTCGGCCATTGCCGAACCCGAAGCCAGAAGTGCAGCCGAAGCGGCGGCAGCAAACAAAATCTTTTTCATATCCATATCCTCAGATGGGTTGTTTTTATGTGTCCCGTTACCGAGGGCGTTTCCTGTAGTGCGTCATTTATGTAGTTTTTGTGACTTTGCAATATGACCATACAGAATTAACTAGCGCTGCCAAGGGTGTGTAAGTTTAAACACGCATTGTGTGACAATTATGCAATTAACTTGTTTCTGTTGCTACTTTGTAAGGGAATGTTGCGGTGCACGATGTGATAAATAAATCTGCATTGTGAACGCAAATAAGGCGCCCGTTACCGGACGCCTTATAAGCTCATCTTAAATCAGATGTGGATAGGCTTAGTGATGAAGGGCTTCGTCGTGCTGTGACGAATCGAGACCGGCTTCTTCGTCCGCTTCGGAAACCCGCAGGCCCGTCGTGAACTTACAGATGACCAGGATGATCAGAGTGCCAACAGCCGACCACACGATGGTGAAGCCGAGGCCTGCCAACTGCTTGCCAACGGTTGCACCTTCAGCAAGGCTGTTGATGGAGGCGTCAGCGAACACAGCCGTAAGAACGGCGCCGAGGAAGCCGCCAGCACCATGGATGCCGAATGCGTCGAGCGAGTCGTCGTAACCCAAGATCTTCTTAACCCAGACAGCCGAGAAGTAGCAGACCGGACCGGCGATCAGACCAATGAACAGAGCGCCCATCGGATTGACGAAACCAGCGGCCGGAGTGATAGCCACGAGGCCCGCAACGATGCCTGACAGGATGCCCAACAGCGAAGGCTTACGGCGAACAATCCATTCAACGATTTTCCAGGTAATACCCGATGCGAAAGCGGCAACGAGGGTGTTGAGCAGGGCGGCGGCAGCGATACCATCCGGTGTCCAGGCGGAACCAGCGTTGAAGCCAATCCAACCCACGAACAGCAAAGAGGCGCCGATCATGACGAACACAAGGTTGTTAGGCGGCATTTCTTCGGTGCCGTAGCCTTTGCGGCGGCCGAGGAAGAGTGCGGCAACCAGACCGGCGACGCCGGAGTTGACGTGAACGACCGCGCCACCGGCGAAGTCAAGCACGCCCATGGTGCCGAGGTAACCACCACCCCAGACTTGGTGACAGATCGGAGCGTAGACGAATACCGACCACAGAGCCATGAACAGCAGCAGGCCAGACAGCTTGATACGCTCTGCGAACGCACCGGTAATCAGGGCTGGTGTGATGATGGCGAAGGTCATCTGGTAGGCAATCCACAGCATTTCAGGCAGGTAAGGGGCTGCGCTGAATGCGGTCGATGAGGTGACGCCTTTAAGCATGACAACGTCAAAACCACCAATGAACTGGTTCATGAAGTCGGCTGATTGACCCAACAGCGGGGCGCTAACCTTGCCGAAAGCGATCGAATAGCCGACCACCAGCCAGAGCAGGCCAGCGACGCAGGACACGGCGACCGACTGGGTCACGGTGGCGATTACGTTTTTCTTACGAACCATACCGCCGTAGAACAGCGCCAAGCCTGGCAGGGTCATCATAAGAACCAGAGCGGTTGACAGGAAGACAAAAGCAGAGGCTGAGCCGTCCAGTTCCAAAGCGGCTTGGTGGCCGAGCAGAACAGGAGCTTCGGCTTCGGCCTCAGCTTCGGGAGCGACAGCAGCTTCGACCGCCGAAGCGGCTTCAGACATGGCTTCAGCCGCCTCAGAGGCGACCTCGGCAGCGACGGGTGCCGCGGCCATAGCCGTGCCAGCGACAGGTGCCGCCAGCATTATAGCGGCAGCACAGGCTGCGGCTTTTGATAATTTAATCCACGTTTTCAAAGTATCCCCCTTGGTTAAGCGGATGTTGCACAGGCGAACAGTGCCGCCTTATGCCTTCAACTCAAAGGCTTTTTATCATGTTAAAGATACGTAAAGGAGTGCGGGGTGGGCGATTGCGTCATTTATGTGTCAATTTGAGCCGTATTGGTGCTTAAAGATATGTTTTGAAAATGGTTGCTTGTGAAATTAAAATAATAACATTTGAAATTAAATCTCAGGTTTGAATCGAACAAAAATTAAGCCGCCCAAAATGGGCGGCTTAATCAAGTATTTCAAACGCTTATGAGCTCAAAATTAGCACTTGTAGTACATTTCAAACTCGACCGGGTGCGGACGCAGTTCCATGTTCATAACTTCTTCCATCTTGAGTTCGATGTAGGAGTCGATGAAATCGTCATCCATCACGCCGCCCTTTTTGAGGAAGGAGCGGTCAGCGTCGAGGCAGTTGAGGGCTTCGCGCAAGGAGCCACAAACTTCCGGCACCAGTTTTTGCTCCTGGGGCGGCAGATCGTATAGGTTCTTATCGGCAGGTGCGCCCGGATCGATACGGTTTTCGATGCCGTCAAGGCCAGCCATAAGCAGGGCCACGAAGGTCAGGTAAGGGTTGCCCATCGGATCGGGGAAGCGGGCTTCGAGGCGCTTGCCCTTCGGCGACGATACCCACGGAATACGGATCGAGGCCGAACGGTTGCGCGCCGAGTAAGCGAGCTTAACCGGGGCTTCGTAGCCCGGAACCAGACGCTTGTAGGAGTTGGTGGTCGAGTTGGCGAAGGCGTTGATGGCCTTGGCGTGCTTGATGATGCCACCGATGTACCACAGGCACATGTCCGACAGGCCAGCATACTTATCGCCCGCGAACGACGGCTTGCCGCCCTTCCAGATCGACATGTGAACGTGCATACCCGAACCGTTGTCACCAAACATCGGCTTGGCCATAAAGGTGGCCGATTTGCCGTAGGCATGGGCTACGTTTTGAACGACGTACTTATAGAGCTGCAGACGGTCAGCCATGGTCAGCATGTCCGAGAACTTCAGGCCCAGTTCGTGCTGAGCCGGTGCCACTTCGTGGTGGTGCTTTTCGGTTTCCATGCCGAGTTCTTCCATCACGGCCAGCATTTCGCCGCGCAGATCCTGGCAGGAGTCGATAGGGTTGACCGGGAAATAGCCACCCTTTGGGCCAGGGCGGTGGCCCATATTGCCTTCTGGGTAAACCTTGGCCGAGTTATGCGGCAATTCAGTCGAATCGAACGCATAGCCGGTGTTGTCCGGCGAAATCGACCAACGAACGTCGTCAAAGATAAAGAACTCAGCTTCAGGGCCGAAGAAAGCGATATCGCCAATGCCGGACGATGCCAGATAGGCCAGAGCCTTTTTCGCCATCGAACGCGGATCGCGGTTGTAAGGCTCGTTGGTGTCAGGGTTCACAACGTCGCAGAACAGGAAGAGGGTTGTCTGCTGATAGAACGGATCGATATAGGCCGTTTTCAGGTCGGGACGCAGCTTCATGTCCGACTCGTTGATCGCCTTCCAGCCTGCGATGGACGAACCGTCAAACATGGTGCCGTCTTCGAGGAACTCTTCGTCAACCAGACTGATGTCGAAAGTGACGTGTTGCATTTTGCCGCGAACATCAGTGAAGCGAACGTCAACATATTTGACGTCCTTTTCCTTGATGAGGTTGAGAATTTCATTTGCAGTCATTTTAGACGCCCCGAAACCTTGAGTTTAATAATAAAGAGAAACTAGACGGCCTGAGGGCCGGATTCTCCGGTTCTGATGCGAACGACATCAATGATGTCGCTTACAAAGATTTTGCCATCGCCGATTTTGCCGGTGCGAGCAGCGGTCTGGATAGCTTCCAGGGCTGCGGGCGCCAGATCATCGGCTACGACGAGTTCAATTTTGATCTTCGGCAGAAAATCAACGACATATTCCGCACCCCGATAGAGTTCGGAATGGCCCTTCTGGCGGCCGTATCCCTTGGCTTCCAGCACGGTCATACCTTGGACCCCGATTTCCTGAAGGGCTTCCTTCACTTCGTCGAGTTTAAAGGGCTTAATGACAGCTTCGATCTTTTTCATGAGCAATCCTGAAACGAGCGACCGTTCAATGGCTTAACTTGTTTGCATTGCGCAAGAATGCAAGGAAGTTTTGCGAAAGCACGGCTCACATGACTGAAAGAATTTATTACTTTGCGTGAAATGGTGTGGCAAGGCTTTAGACGTGAAGCCTGCGGATTTCAAAAGGAAAATATCTCAGACCATGAATTATGGCCTTAAATGTTGAATTCCACTATTAAACTTTGCAAAAATCGCTTTTTTGGTGAGGAGTGATTGCTTTTGAAATCAATTTTTATGACATCATATCGTTTGTAAAACCGGACATGTCTTTACGCGGCGTATGCGAAGGTTTTGTGGCTTTGGCAGGTTCTTCCACGAGTTTGTTGCGAAGGACGCCAATAAAATCTTGTCAATCGCATCTGATCCGTCTATCGCCAGTGCCAATGCGGTCGTGGCGGAACTGGTAGACGCACTGGGTTTAGGTTCCAGCGCCGAGAGGCGTGGAGGTTCGAGTCCTCTCGACCGCACCAAATTTCTCTCCGATAAATTTGGATTTCTAGTGGCGCTCAGCGGCAGGGCCGCTCGGCGGCGCGCAGCCTGCGCTCCCACTTGGTCGCTAGTCGCTACGCTTCGGTTCGAGTCTTCGGCGGCTAAATGACCTATCACCAGCACCCGGTCGGCGCTGTGAGCGCTTTCCAACTAAACCGGCTTAGAGACCATCAGCCAGAATACGACGACAATCGCCGGGAAGGCGAGGCTGCCCAGGGTAATCCACCAGCGATCTAATCGCCAGTACCGCTCAGGTAATGACGTGCCGGTTTCAACGGCAATCCGGGCCATGTCGCGCATCTTGATTTGCATCCACACCACCGGCACCCAGCACATCCCCGCGAAGACGTAGAGCAAAAGCCCCCACAATATCCAGAGATCCGTCAGGCTGTAGCCCGCCATATGGACCATATATAATCCCGACAAAAGCTGCACGATCACCGCAGGGGTCGTGAACAGCCAATCAGCAATGACCACATGACGCACCGCGAAATAGATATCGCGCGTGTCTTTGCTTCGATTCGCCATGAACATGTAAAAGGCGCTGCCTATGCCCGTGCCGAACAGTATGGTTGAACTTAAGACATGCACCCATTTGATCAGTTCGTAGCTCATGGTTTTTCTTTACCTTTATGCCCGCTGGAGATGGCAGGTTTAATACGCTATATCAAACAGATTGCGATAGAGAGGAAGTCTGGACGTGCGTGATGATCCTGATCCCGAAGGCGTCTGGTTTATTTATGATGGGGATTGCCCCGTCTGCGCTATGTCGGCGGAAATCGTTAAATTAAGGCGCAATTTTCGGCTGCACCTGATCAATGCCCGCGATGAGGCGGCGCATGATTTTGTGAAGCGGATCGATGTGGCGGGATTTGATCTGAATCAAGGCATGGCCATTATCTATCAATCCCAGATCTATATCGGGGATGAAGCCTTAGCCTTGATCGCGGCCTTGAGTGATGACCGGCATGGCTGGGGCTGGATCGTTCATCATATCTTTAAGTCCAGAACACGCTCGCGGGTTTTGTATCCGTTTCTAAGGGCCTTTAGAAATGGATTTCTGAATCTGAAAGGCGTGCGTCCGATTGATATGAAGGTGAGCCCGCGTGACCGATAAGCCTATTTTTGAAGCTGTGTTCGGGGGCGCGTGGCCGCATTTGCCGCCGGTTTTCAAAGCCCATTACGCCAACCGGCCATTCAGTAACGACAAGGTGCAGGTCGATGGCCTTATGAAGGTTGAACTGTCGGCCTTGGCCAAAGCACTGGCGCCGTTAATGCGGCTGACTAAGGCCCTGGTGCCGCAGTCGGGTGAGAATATCCCGGTGACGGTGATCTTCAGCAGCGAACCTGATCGCGATGGCTTTCGCTTTGACCGGGCGTTCAGATTTCCCGGACTTAAACCCTATCATTTTCGCTCGCGCATGGTGGCTGCGGGTGAGGGTGATATTATTGAATGGATGCCGTCGGGTATTGGCTGGCACGCGCGATATGGCTTTGATGGTGAAAAGGTCACGATGCACCACAGGGGTTACAAAGTGCGCATGTTGGGGCTGGAATTGCCGGTGCCGCTGGAATGGCTGATCGGGCGGGGTTATGCCGAAGAACGGGCCATAGATGACATGCAGTTTGAGATGTATATGGATCTGCGTCACGTCTGGTTTGGCCGTATCTATGCCTATAGCGGTACATTCACGGTCACGGACATGCGTTTAAGCTGATGGGAAAGGTTCTGATCCTTGGGGGATACGGTAATTTCGGTAAGCGGATTGCCGAGGCGCTGATCCGGTCAAATGTGCCGGTAATCATCGCCGGACGGAATTTGTCTAAGGCGCAGGCGTTAGCGGATCGGCTTAAGGACATGCTGCCCGATGCGGAGGTGGGGGCGGCTTTTGTCAATATTGACGATGGGCTGATTGAGGCGCTTAAAAATCTGTCGCCAAATGTTGTGGTCAATACGGTCGGGCCGTTTCAGGGGCAGGATTACTATGTCGCCCGCGCCTGTATTGCTGCGGGGATGCACTATATCGATCTGGCCGATGGCCGGGAGTTTGTCACAGGTATCACCGCTCTTGATGATCAGGCTAAGGCCGCAAAACTTTGTGTAATTAGCGGAGCCAGCACGGTGCCGGGGCTATCGTCGGCTGTGGTTGAGCGCTACCGAAGCCAGTTCGCTGTGATAGAATCAATGATGTACGGCATCAGTCCGGGCCAGAAGGCCGAGCGGGGATTGGCGACCACGAAGGGCATACTGAGTTACGTTGGTAAAAAGCTAAAACCCGCACTGGGGCAGGGTGGTGCGCGATATGGCTGGCAGGATATTTACCGGCAAACCTACCCTGAGCTTGAGGCGCGCTGGATGGCTAATTGCGATGTGCCCGATCTGGATCTGCTGCCCAAAGCTTATGGCATAAAGTCCATCCGGTTTTCAGCGGGACTGGAGCATCCTTTGCTGCATCTGGGGCTGTGGGGCTTAAGCTGGCTGGTGCGGATAGGGTTGCCCCTTAATCTCGAACGCCATGCGGCTTTGATGTTGCGGATGAGCGACCTGTTTAATGGTCTGGGGACAGCCGATGGCGGCATGCACGTCGTTTTACGGGGAACGGATTTGCAGGGGCAAATGCGTGAGGTGCGCTGGTTTATCATTGCTCGCAACGGCGATGGCCCGCAAATCCCCTGCGTACCGGCTATCATATTGGCTCGACGTCTGGCGCAGGATGACCGAGCCGTAGTGGATATCGGCGCAGGCGTAAAAGCCTGTGTCGGCCTGGTCAATATTGACGATTATCTGGCTGAACTCAGCCGGTTTGACATGAAGATGCACCACTTTGAGAATTAGTTCTGGCGATAAAAATCGTCTAATTCATCGGGGCTAGGTTCATAGGATTTACGGCCATAATAGATGTCTTCATCCAGTTCGCCCTCGGTCTTGGCAACGGCGAGGGCGACCACGGAATCGCTGATGACGTTGATGGTAGTGCGGGCCATATCCATGATGCGGTCTACCGGCAGTATAAAGCCCACAATCAGGGCGACCTGTGCCGGTGTGGCGCCAAAGGTTTGCAAAACCACGGCCGCCAGAAACAATGAGGCTGACGGGATTCCGGCGGCACCGATCGCAGATATGGTGGCGGTCACCACAATCATGGCGTAGTGGCTTAAGGTCAGCTCATAGCCAAAGATACGCGCGGTAAATACTGCCAGTATTCCAAGATACAGCGCGGTGCCATCCATATTGATGGTCGCTCCCAGCGGCAGGGTTGAACCGGCAATTGATCGATTGACCCCCAGCTTTTGGGTGGTGCAGGCGATGGTGACGGGCAGGGTGGCGTTGCTGGAGGCCGTGGAATAGCCGACGGCGGCGGCATCGGCAACACCCTTGAAAAACCGGCCAAGTGGCAGGCGCAGCCACAGCTTAATGATCGCAAAATAGACGATAATCATATAGGTAATGAGCGCCAGATAGACGCAGGCCACCAGCAGCAATATGGATTTGAAGGCTTCTAATCCCTGACTGGCGACCGTATAGGCGATCAGGGCGAATACGCCGATGGGGGCGAATTCCATGACGATCTGAGTAACCTTAAGCATGGCCTCAGATGCGGCGGTAAACACATCGCCCGCCAGCTTCGCGGAAGGGCCCGCTAAAATTATGCCGATGCCAAATATAACGGCGAAGAATATGATGGCCAGAACGTCGCCTTCAACCAGCGCGACAACCGGATTTTGCGGTATGACCTCAAGCAGTCGTTCCCGTAAGGAGGGGGTGTCGGAAGCCAGCGGTGCGGTCTCTGTCGCATCAAAGCTGATGCCCTGACCGGGCTGAAAAATATTGCCGAATATTAGCCCGACTATGTTGGCGCACACGGTCATCAGCAGATAAAGGCCGATGGTTTTCAGCCCGACCGTCCCCAGCTTTTTCGGATCGCCAAGGGCAACGACCCCGGCCACCAGCGTGGTGAAAATCAGCGGCACGATCAGCATCCGCAACAGCCGCATGAAGATATCACCAAAGGGGCCGAGATAGGTCTTGATCCAATGGGCGGCGACGCTTTTGGCCTCATCCGGAGCTATGCCAATATGCAGCCCCCAATAGATCAGCGCATGTTGCAGGCCATAGCCTGTGATGACGCCAAGGACGAGCGCCAGCATGACCCGCCCCCACAAAGGTATGCTAAACCACCATCTGAACATGCTGTGCTCCCGATCATATGAGGGCTGACTGTGGCACAGGCGTAAAGATGCGGCAACCGTGCCCAGCGCTTTGGGGCGGCCTTTGGGTTGTCATGAAATTGGCCCGAAAAAGCGAGAAAACTGGCTATATACCGTTGACCTTGAGGCGTATCATGCCATAGATGCGCTTCTTTTGAATTTCCGCACCGGCGACTTTGCCGGTCGGTCGTGTTTTGTCTGAATTGTGCGTCCGGCAAGGGCTGGAAAGGGCGCGGTTCTAAAAGGTACTGAAAATCGATGCAAGTCGTTGAAAAACTGAATGAAGGCCTGTCGCGCGTCTACGAAGTCACGATCGCTAAAGATCTACTGACGCAAAAGCTGAACGCCAAAATCGCCGAAGTCGCCCCCAAAATGAACGTCAAGGGCTTCCGTCCCGGC